>SAAO01000061.1 GCA_009929375.1 Bacteroidia bacterium | reverse complement strand
TTCTTTTGGGGCAAGGTCGTGCTCTACCAACTGAGCTATTTTCGCAATTGTTTGTTGGATTAATACTGAAATCGTTATTTCAATATCTCTTGCCAGGGTTGGACAGTGTCCATTCTTTTGGGGCAAGGTCGTGCTCTACCAACTGAGCTGTTTTCGTAAGAATTTTAGTCAAAACAGCAACCTGAAATCGTTATTCCGTTTTTTGTTTTGCGGTGCAAAGATACTGCGTTTTTGATAATCTGCAAACATTTTCGTCAAAAAAAATCAGAAATTTTTTATCTTTCAGTTTGTTGAATGTGCATTATTCCAATAATCAATTAATTATATTTTTTCTTTGCAGAAAAATGCTTTGTCGTTCAATTGAAAAAAATCAAACAGCGTTTGTTAAAAGACTGTTTTTCCGTATTCGGATGCTTGTTTTGATCAGTGTCTGAAAGTATAACTTAAGCCTAAAGACACACGAAACATATTGGCTAACATGTACACCGGACTGACAGAATATGCAGGATTTTCGTATTCATAATCCTTATATCCATCTCCAAGAATAAGCCCAATCTGAAAAATTCCTTTCAGATTTTTGCTTCCGGCTTTTAATGTATATACAGGTTCTATCTGGTAGAATTTATCTTTATCATTTATTGTTAGATAGTCCGGACGATATGGACTGTCTTCATAAGGAAGATATCTTCCCTGAATTTTGTAAGCGAATACCTGCTTGGTCTTAATATCGATAGATGATTCAAAATAATCGTTTGTTGTTGCAAAGCCGAACTGAATGAACATGTTGACGAACCGGCTCTGAATATCATATTTCAAAACGTCCCTTTCGGTAAACATATCGTCCACCGAACCGAGTCCAAAACCTGTATATATTTGAAACAGATGATTTTGTTTTTGTCCGTAAGGCACAAAACAACCACCTCCAAATTCAATAGCATTCTTACGATATTCAACCACATTTCCTGATTGTGATGTAATTACAAAACCCACTGACTGATTACTGTTACTGGTCAGTGCACTTATTGTTATTCCTGAAAAGTCGTTAAGCGCATATGCGGTACTGAAATTCCAAAGTCCTGTTCCCGACATTCCAAGTGTGCCTGATACATTCAGATCATTACTCTTTTTCAGCAATGGCGAGTATAGTATTGTAGGTGTGTAAATTGTGAAGCCTGAACATAATATTAATATTGAAATCATTATCAGGCCTGATGTGACTTTGTTTGTCATAGAGAAAGTTTTTTAAGATTTGCCTGTCAAAGGTATAAACTTTTTTCATTTAACTAATTGCTGTAGTCCAAATTTATCATTTTCCGATAGTATTTTTGTATTTTTGCAACCGTTTTATAAAATTGTAAAGCATAAGAATTCATGAAAATATTTCTGACCATCACTTTGCTTGTGATTTCCAATGTGTTTATGACTCTGGCCTGGTACGGACACTTAAAAATGAAAGAGTTTAAATGGTTCGAAACATTACCTCTTATTGCCATTATATTGATAAGCTGGGGAATAGCATTTTTTGAATACATTTTTCAGGTGCCGGCAAATCGTATTGGTTTTCGCGAAAACGGTGGTCCGTTTACCTTGCTTCAGCTCAAAGTGTTGCAGGAAGTAATTACTTTGGTGGTGTTTACCATTTTTTCGCTTGTAGCTTTTAAAAATGAGACCTTTCGCTGGAATCATTTGGTAGGTTTTGTGTTTCTTATTCTGGCTGTCTATTTCATTTTTAAAAAGTAGGCGTATCAACAGCAAACTTATTACTGAATATATTTGTTTCAAATTTATCGCCTACAATGCCCATTGAAATTTAGTAGTTAAACTGTATAGATTTACATTTTTATTTTATCTTTGCAGACTATTCTTTTTCGCAGTTGTACTGAATTGGTTAGTAAGCTGTTTTGCCCGGATTTATCAGGTTGTTGATTTTTCCTGAAAATCGGATTTTTTTTATATTTAATAATGATATTCTCTGTACGAACAAACACGTTTTTGGTAGCCGGAAACTTATGAAAAATGCTGCTGTGTGCGTTCTTCTCAAATGTTGGGACAGTACATGTGATACGATAAAAATTACTATTTACACATGAAACAATTTTTCAGAATTATTTTGGCAATTGTCCTGTTTACAGGTCCTTACTTCACTCTGTTAGCTATTCCGGCATACCCATATCCGATAAAAATTACGCAACCCGATGGCTCCGAGCTTACTATTATGCTCAAAGGTGATGAGTTTTATAGATACAAAACAACTTTGGATGGGATTTTATTGGTCGAAGATGCGAATGGAATTCATAAGTATGCCCGTTTGACCGACGATGGACGTCGTGTGTCGACCGGTGTGAAAGCACAGGAGATTCAGCGACGTACAAATGCAGAGAAAAAACTTGTCAGAGAACTTCAGAGCAGCACAATTCAGAAAAAAATTGACGGTATTCAAAAAGCTGCCCGCGTTACGGCTGCCGAAAAAGCTGTTTTGGCCGACAATGGTTTTCCGCTCACAGGTTCGCCCCGTTCATTGGTTATTCTGGTCAACTTCTCCGATAAAAATTACGTGGTGAGTAATCCTCAAACTGCTTTTACCAACTTATTGAACCAGGAGGGATATTCGGCTAACGGTGGCACAGGTTCGGCACGCGACTATTTCAGAGATGCTTCTAATGGTATTTTTGCTCCTCAGTTCGATGTGGTGGGGCCTTATACATTGCCACAAAACATGGAATATTACGGCGGAAATGACAATAGCGATAATGATAAAAATCCACGTCAAATGGTGATTGATGCCTGTTCACTTGCCGATCAGGCCGGACTCGATTTTACAACTTATGATACAGATAACAACGGTATTATCGATAATGTGTTTATTTATTATGCCGGTTATAACGAAGCAGAAGGTGGTGGCGACAATACTGTATGGCCACATCGCTGGTCGATGCCTTCGAACTCAAATTACAGATTCGATGGTGTAAAACTGTGGGATTATGCTTGTACATCTGAACTCAGAGGAAGTACAGGGTCAAATATGTGCGGAATTGGTACTTTTTGTCATGAGTTCGGTCATGTACTTGGTTTACCCGATTATTATCATACAGCTGAGGATAAAAATACTTTAGGAAACTGGAGCATCATGGATGGTGGAGCATATCTGAATCAGGGGCGCACACCGCCCACTTATTCGGCTTACGACCGCTTTTATCTCGACTGGCTGAAACCTGTAGAGCTGAAAGTGGCACAAAATGTAACGCTTGAACCTTTGCTAAGTTCCAAACAGGCTTATATTATTACAAAAGATGGAAATCATAATATGATTGGAAATGATCCTCAGCCACGCGAATTTTTTGTTCTCGAAAATCGACAGAAAACAGGATGGGATGCTTATTTGCCTGCATCCGGTATGTTAATCTGGCATATCGATTATTTAAAAAGTGGCTGGGATAATAATTCGCCAAACAACTACACAGGTAGTTCCCAAACTCCAACAAACCACATGCGCGTGTATTTGCAACCTCTGATTGGACAAACTACCACTCCGGGGACAGCTTTTAAATCCGGTTCGTTTACTCCTACTCTCTGGAACGGAACTAATATCAATAAACCGCTCACTTTTATCAAAGAATCGCAGGATGGTTTGATTACTTTCAGGTTTATGGGTGGTGGAAAAGTGCCTTTGGTAAATGCCAAAAGCAGCATGCAGCTATTTAGCACTGTACATGGTACAGCCTCAGAAATACAAACACTTAAAGTGTACGGGTCGACACTAAAGGATAGTGTAAGACTGAATTTTTCGCAAAAACAACATTTCGAAATGAGAATGTCGGGAAGCAACGACTGGAAAAAGCAACTTACACTTGCCATTGTCGATTCAATGCTTGATACAACCATTATCGAAATTCGTTATAACCCTGCTGAACCATCGTTTAAGTATTCGCACGATGAGTCTGTAAATATAAGTAGTACTGATGCTGAGAGTGTAAAGCTTGTTCTTTCGGGTATTTCTACACGACCTGTGTATGTAGTGACTCCTGTGGCAAACGAGGCTATTGATGTGCAGGAAAATAGTTTTGTGGCTAATTGGAATAATGTATATGATGCTTCGGGATTTTATCTCACTGTGTATACCGAAAACGATACTATTGCAAACGAAAAATGGATAGTTGGCAATAAAAACTTATCGGTTGTGTCTGATACTATTCGATTATTAATACCGGCTAAATCGTATTATTATAAAGTAAAGGCCAGTGATAAAACGCTTTATTTGGATAAAACACTTAAATACGAAAATACTACTGATTTTTCAAATACGGTGGAAATTACAACAAAAACCGAAACAGATGCACAAAAATTAAAAACAGTGGTTGTGAAAAGCGATAATAGTGCTACTATAACTGTGATAATGCCTGAAAAAAATCAAATTCTTTATATTTACAATACTGCCGGTATGTTAATTCGAAAATTGCAGGTTCCTGAAAATAAGATTGACATTAAACTTGAAAATTTACCTACGGGTACGGTGTATATATTGAAATCGGGCAACCGACGTGCAAAACTGATTCTGTAGACACAATTTGTCAAAAACATATTTTGAAAACTTTCCGCCAAAGACTACCAAGCCTCCCGACGGAAAGTTTTCTTTTTGTTATTTTAAAGAAGACAAGGAGGTCGGGGGACGAGGAGAAAGGAGACGAGGCAATGCCATTATTTGAGAATCATTTCCATAACCTGTAATTTTCAAATCTCAAAACTTGTCCGCCGTGGCGGATTTTCAAATTGAAACCCTGAAACTCTTGAACAAAAAACGCAAAACACGAAATAAATAATACAATGTTATCAGCAGATGGACTTACCGTTGAATTCAGCGGTAAAACACTTTTTCAGGATATTTCATTTGTAATAAATGAAAAGGACAGAATTGCCCTTATGGGTAAAAACGGAGCAGGAAAGTCGACCCTGCTTAAAATTCTTGCAGGCGTACGCGAGCCGAATAAAGGCAAAGTATCGTTTCCCAAAGGAACAGTAGTGGCTTATTTACCTCAACACCTGCTTACCGAAGATAGTCGGACTGTATTTGAGGAAGCAGCGCTTGCTTTTTCGGCTATTTCTGAAATGGAGAAAGAGATTGAAGCGTTAAACGTGGAACTTACCGAACGAACCGACTTTGAGTCGGACAGCTATATGGAACTTATCGAAAAAGTTTCAGCACTCAGCGAACAGTTCTACAGTATCGAGGAGATTAATTTCGATGCTGATATTGAGAAAACGCTTTTAGGATTGGGTTTTACTCGCGATGACTTTCAGCGGAACACTTCTGAGTTTAGCGGAGGCTGGCGAATGCGTATTGAGCTTGCTAAAATTCTGCTCCGTCGCCCGGATGTGATTTTACTTGATGAGCCTACCAATCACCTTGATATTGAGTCGATTCAGTGGCTTGAAGATTTTCTGATCAATACCGCTAAAGCTGTGGTGGTGATTTCGCACGACAGGGCTTTTGTAGATAATATCACCACGCGTACTATCGAGGTTACTATGGGTCGCATTTACGATTATAAAGCCAAATATTCGCATTATCTTGAACTTCGTAAGGAAAGACGTGAACAACAGCAGAAGCAATATGATGAACAGCAGAAAATGATAGCTGAAACCACAGAGTTTATCGAGCGGTTCAAAGGAACTTATTCGAAAACGCTTCAGGTTCAAAGTCGAGTGAAAATGCTCGAAAAGCTTGTGCTTGTTGAAGTTGATGAAGAAGATACCTCACGTCTACGACTAAAGTTTCCACCTGCTCCACGATCAGGAAATTATCCGGTAACTGCCGAAAATGTAGGGAAGTGTTACGGGGATAAACGCATTTTCGGTAACGTGAATTTTATGATCGAACGTGGCGAGAAAATAGCTTTTGTGGGAAAAAACGGCGAAGGAAAATCGACGCTTGTAAAGGCTATCATGTCGGAAATTGAACACGAAGGAATATTGCGGTTGGGCCACAATGTGAAAATTGGTTATTTTGCACAAAATCAGGCCTCTTTGCTCGACGAAAATCTGACCGTTTATCAAACCATCGACGATATAGCTGTGGGTGATATTCGTACAAAAATAAAAGATTTACTGGGAGCTTTCATGTTTGGTGGCGAAGAGTCGTTTAAAAAAGTAAAAGTGCTTTCGGGAGGCGAACGAACCCGATTGGCATTACTTAAATTATTACTTGAACCTGTCAACCTGCTGATTCTCGACGAGCCAACCAATCACTTAGATATGAAAACCAAGGATATTCTGAAACAGGCTTTGGTTGATTTTGATGGAACGCTGATTGCCGTATCGCACGACCGTGATTTTTTGGATGGTCTGGTGACTAAGGTATTTGAGTTTGGAGGAGGAAAAGTCGTTGAACACAAAGAAGATATTTATGGATTCCTGGCAAAGAAAAAGCTTGAGAATTTGAGGGAGATAGAGCGGAAATAGTTTCCTTGATAGTATTGAGTATTAAGTTCTGAGTATTGAGTGGTGATATACAGCTTAATACTCAGAACTTAGTGTTTTTTTTACCAGATCAGAACTACTCTGAATGTCATTGTTTCAGGTTGTGTCTGGAAAAAGTCGGAATTGGTTACATAAATGTTGAGTTTTCCGGGCAGATATTCGTAATCTACGGTTCTGGTCCACATAACTCCTTCATTATTTTCGAAATGCCTTACGTAGGGAAGTACCTGCTGAGCCTGATCGAAAGTAATATATGCATTTACATTTCCCCAATCGTATACTGTACTTGTGATTTCGGGCATGTTGAACGATGCTGAATAATAACGGTTTAAGCCTTCCGAGTCGGTGTTTTCTACCCAGTCGTTGCTGTTTACCTGCAAATTAATTACTTTGATGTTGGTTTCTTCGTAGTCGGTAGTACACGAAATAAGCAGCAAAGCTGCACTGAGTATAATTAATAGCCGTTTCATATTGATTTTGTTTTATCAGGTTATAAATAATGTTTTTTATCATTTCAATAATTATGCCAGTGTTTTAGTTGTTTTTGGGGAATTATATTGAATTATTGAGTTAATTATTAGAATAACAGGTACTTGATTCTTTGTGTTGTGCTTTGTGTTTTGTTCATAAACCCTAATTATTTTCAATCTGCTCTAAAAATCTTAGGTTTTTTCCTGAAAAGTACAAATTTTTCCCCATATTTGTTATCGCAACGATATTTCGAATAACCTTAAAAGTATTTTATATGAAGTTACGACTTATATTATTTATTATCCTCTTACCACTTTTTCTTTTTGGGCAGGAGCGGGGAGTGGCTTCATATTATTCGAATAATCTTAAAGGACGCAAAACATCTGATGGCAGCCGTTATCACCCCGATAGTTTGACCTGCGCACACAAAACATATCCTTTTGGTACACTTCTTTACGTACGTAATCCGGTCAACGATTATGAGGTTATTGTAAAAGTAACCGATCGTGGTCCGCACACGCGTAACCGATTGATTGACTTATCGTATGCTGCTGCCGATCGACTCGATATCGTCCGTAAAGGCCTTGCTACTGTCGAAATATCTAAACTCGAATATATGCCGCAACCATTTTCGCTCCTTCCGGTTCCGGTAGCTTATCTTACTGTCGATGAATTTAAAGTTTGGCTACCAAAACTTAATATTCTTCCTTCCCATAAAGCGAAACGCAATAGTATTTTTCGTAAATAATTATTTTAAGAGAATATGAGTAATTTATTGTAATGTAAAATATTACATTTACATTGTGTATTTTCTGTAGTAATTCCAAAAATTTGTTTTATTCTTTTTCGATTATGTAAATTTGTGATTTTAATAGACTATTTTGTTAAAACCACATTTTAATTATTATCAAATGAAAAAACTTATTATTTGGGTTTTTCTGTTGGCATGTCTGACAGTTACCAGTGTTAATGCTCAGGTGTTCCTGATCGAACGTGGAGCTTCATCGTTTACTTACCCTAACATTAAAGCAGCTGTTGATGCGCTTCAGGATGGTGATAAACTTTATTTACCTCCGGGTATTTTCAGTTTGATTGGTTATAATTGGACTGGTGTAACAGGTACACAAAATTATTCAAGTACTATAGCAATTACAAAGCGTGTTGCAATTTACGGAGCAGGTTACAATCAGGGAGCAAATTCTACGATCATTAAAGATGGCAATTTTATATTTTCAGTAAATGCAAGTGGTAGCTCTATTACCGGGGTTCGTTTTGATTCGTATGTAAATCTGGAGAAAGCTTCAAATGTAATGATAGCGCGCTGTAAACTGTCAAATACATTTTCAATGACTGATGTAAGCTCAAATAATTATATAAATGAGTGTGAATTTCACGGTTCAGTTCAAATGTATCAGGAAAGTGGAGCTGTGTTTACGAAGAGCATTCTTTATTATCCCAATAACACCTTTTATAATTCAACACTTAGCAATAATTTATTTATGTACACCACAAATAACGGATTTTATAATTCGAGTATGATAAATAATATTTTTGTGAATAACAGAACCACGAATTCAGCATATACGGTGTCTGGTACCAATAATTCGTTTAATTATAATCTGTGGGTTGGAACAATTCTGCAATATAATGCTACCTACAATAATACTTTTGCGAATGAAATCACAGAAGTTGCCTTTGAGGATACTTTTCAGGATTTTAATGTTGGAAATTATCATTTGAAAGCAACAAGTGTGGGTAAAAATGCCGCAAATGATGGTCGCGATGTGGGTATTTTTGGCACCGCATTTCCTTTTAAAGAAAGCCGGTTGCCTTCTACTCCTTATTTTTCAATAAAAGCAATTTCAGCAGAAACAGATGCTTCGGGGAATTTGCCCGTGAATCTGAAAATTGAAGCTCAGGAAAGATAAAATAAAAAATTGATGAAACGAATATGACAAGATTTAAACAATTTTGATCTATAGAGAATTGTTTAAATTCTGTTTTGCGAGTTCCATCTGACAACTAAAAAATAAATTATATTCAGATGAAAAAACAGATCAAAAAACTGTTTCTGCTGTTTTTTCTTTTTCTTTCCATTGTTGGGGCCAGAGGACAGACTATCAATAGTTTTGAGTATTGGTTCGACGATGATTTTAACGGCAGAGTGCAGTTATTACATAGTACTGCTATTGTGAGTATCGCTCAACAGCTTCCTGTAAGCATTAATGAGGGTTTACATTTTATTCATTTTCGTGCCAAAGACAATGCAGGATTCTGGAGTCCTGTTTATACACAGGTTTTCTACAAACTTCCGGCTTCGGCTACAGGTGTTAGTCTGAATGAATATGAATTCTGGATTGACGATAATTTTTCGTCGCGTACAAACGGAACGCTTTCGGGTTCAGTGGTCACTTTAAACAATGCGCTGAACATGAGTGAGCTTTCCGAAGGATTACATTTTGTGCATATACGAGCAAAAGATGGAACAAACCGCTGGAGTTCAATTCATACACAGGCTTTTTATAAGCTTCCGGCTTCGGCTACAGGTGTTGCTTTGAATGAATATGAATTCTGGATTGACGATAATTTTTCGTCGCGTACAA
>SAAO01000092.1 GCA_009929375.1 Bacteroidia bacterium | reverse complement strand
ACTGATTGCGAATGTTCCCAATAAACCACAAAGACCCATTGCCAATAAAATAAATGAAAGCACTTCAACATTAACCCCTAAGACACTCTCTAAAAAAGGGCGTAAATACGTAAAAAGCGCAAACTGCCCCATAAAAAGAAACATCGCTCCCAACATTCCTAAACTCACATCCGTGCGTTTTAAAAGTTTTAACACATGTCTCACCGATGTTTTTTTACCATCTTCTCGTCTTATAGCAGGCAAAGAAGGCAATGAGCGCCATTGCCATATGAAAGCAATCACAGCCAAAGGAACAATCGTAAAAAATGCCCCTCTCCAACCAATGATACCTCCTAAAAAACTCCCCAAAGGTGCGGCAATGGTGGTTGATAGTGCGTTACCGCCATTAAGCAATGCTAACGCCTTTGGTATAGCTTTTTCAGGTACAAGCCGCATCACAACAGCGGCAGACATCGACCAAAATCCACCGATACATGCACCCAATAACGCGCGACCGACCATAAGAACCGTTGCATTGGGAGCAAAAGAGACTACAATGCCCGATATGCCCATCAAAAATGTAAAAAAGAGTAAAACCTTACGACGATTTGCATGCCCTATCCATGATGTCAGCCATAAACTGGTGATGAGCGCAAAAAGCCCTGAAATAGCAATGGACTGCCCTGTAAACCCTTCGCTCATATGCAGATCTGTTGCAATGGGCGTGAGAAGGCTCACGGGCATGAATTCGGATGCGACTAAGACCATCGCACATAAAGACATCGCCCAAACAGCGCTCCAAAGAGGTGTTGCATCGTTCTTGTGTACATGGGTACGGGTATGTTTCATAAATAGCCTTTTTCATTAAAAATTTACATTTGTATTGAATGTTATGTGAAGGTAAAACAAGTGTAGAAGTTTTGTTAAATGTACATGTTAGGCTAGGAGTTTGTTACCCTAGCCTAAAAAAGATTAGTTTTTGGAAAAATACTGCTCATCATTTACTGGTTCCAACCACTCAACATTTTTGCCATGTTCATCGGCTCCTGTCACCACTAAATGCGTCATAGCAATCTCTTTAGAGGCACCATGCCAGTGTTTAACACCTACTGGAATCCAAACAACATCACCCGCTTTGATGATCTGCATAGGCTCGCCCCACGTTTGATAATACCCAACCCCTGAGGTCACGATAATATGCTGTCCCGCAGGATGAACATGCCAATTTGTTCTAGCACGAGGTTCAAACGTCACATAGGCACCGCTATGCGTTTTTGTATTGCTTTGTGGATAGAGCATATCGACTCTGACATCGCCTGTAAAATAGTTTTTATACTCGGATTGTTTCACATCAATCGACGCTCGTGACTCTACTTTAGAAATGGTTTGCATTGTTTTTTCTCCCTCTTGCGCAAAAATATGTGTACTCAAACACACACCGATTAATCCTAAAAGAACATATCGTTTCATCGTTACTCCTACTATGCTTTTATTTCAAATTCGTTTTAAAGAAAGCATCAAGTTTGTCAAACGGAATTTTTTCTACTTTGTCGTACAAATCCACATGAACGGTATTGGGGATTATCATCAGCTCTTTAGGCTCATTGGCCGCTTTGTAGGCATCTTCACTAAAATAGCGTGAGTGTGCATTCTCCCCTGCGATGATAAGCAATGGACGTGGTGAAATCTCTTTGATGTATGTCATCAGTGGCATATTCATAAACGACAGTGCGTTGGTGGCACTCCATGCCCCATTGGAATTAAGCGAACGTACATGAAATCCACGAGAAGTTCGATAATAATCAAAATACTCTTTAACAAATTGCGGTTCATCCCCC
>SAAO01000091.1 GCA_009929375.1 Bacteroidia bacterium | reverse complement strand
AGCATAACGAGTTTCGGATTGAAAGCTGACAGTAAGAAGAATGCTTCTCCTGTTTTAGCCAAGGCTCTGGATAAAATTAAACGTGATTATAAGGAAGGAACGAATGTGGTGCTGAAGTTTCCTCGTGGACAATATCATTTTTTTGAATCGGGATCGGCTGTTCGTGAATATTACATTTCAAATCACGATCAGACTAATCCTAAAAAAGTAGGATTGGCGATTGAAGATTTAAAAAATCTTACCATCGACGGACAGGGATCGGAATTTATTTTCCATGGCAGAATGATCCCATTATCCCTTTTACGCTCCGAAAATTGTACACTGAAGAATTTCAGTATTGATTTTGCCAATCCCCATATTGCCCAAATACAGGTTGTTGAAAATAGTTCAGAGAAAGGAATCACCTTTAAGGTGGCTCCCTGGGTGAATTATCGCATTAGCAAAGATTCTGTTTTTGAAACTTATGGGGAGGGTTGGACTGCAAAGCCTGCTTCCGGTATTGCCTTCGAGGAGGCAACAAAACGTCTTGTATATAATACGAGTGATATCAGCTGCCCAACAAAAGGCGTTGTAGAGTTGTCGCCCCGGTTACTGCATGTACCAAATTGGAAGAATGCTAAATTAATTCCTGGAACGGTGATTGCCATGCGTACGTGGTTTCGTCCTACCCCTGGTATTTTCTTCTCTCATAACGTGAATTCCGTTTTAGAGAATGTTACCGTGCATTATGCTGAAGGAATGGGATTGCTGGCTCAGTTTTGTGAAAATATTACACTTGATCGGTTCAATGTTTGCCTTAAAGGGCCAAATGATCCGCGATATTTTACTACACAGGCTGATGCAACCCACTTTTCGGGCTGTAAAGGTGCAATTATATCGAAAAATGGTTTGTATGAGGGCATGATGGATGACGCGATTAATATTCATGGTACTTATTTAAAAGTAATAAGCCGGGTAGATGAAAAAACGGTAATCGCAAGGTATATGCATGATCAGTCTTGGGGGTTTGAGTGGGGCAGAACAAACGATGAAGTGCAGTTTGTACGTTCCGAGACTATGGAACTGCTTGACGGTACTAACCGTATCGCAGAGATTCGTCCTTATGATAAAAACCAGATTCATGGGGCCCGCGAATTTTACATCAGATTTGAAGAGCCGATCCATCCGGATATTAATGAGAAAAGTGGCTTTGGAATTGAGAACTTAACATGGACTCCAGAGGTTAACTTCTCAGGGAATACGGTACGTAACAACCGTGCTCGCGGGGCTTTATTTAGCACACCCAGAAAAACTGTAGTGGAGGATAACCTGTTTGACCATACTTCGGGTACAGCCATTTTACTTTGCGGAGATTGTAACGGATGGTATGAGACTGGTGCATGCAAAGATGTTCTTATAAGGAGGAATAAGTTTGTGAATGCGCTGACTAATATGTTCCAGTTTACCAATGGAGTGATTTCGATTTATCCGGAGATTCCGAACTTGAAAGAGCAGCAAAAGTATTTCCATAGCGGTATTGTAATTGAAGACAATGAATTTGATACATTCGATGCTCCGATACTTTATGCAAAATCGGTGGATGGTTTGATTTTCCGAAATAATACGATTAAAAAGAATACGGGTTACAAACCATTTCATTGGAACAAAAACCGCTTCTTGCTTGAACGTGTAACCAATGCGAAGATTGAAGAATAACCTTATTTTATGTGAAATTGGGGTCCGATTTGTTAAATATTTGGGTTTTTGAAAATAAAATGCTTTTTTATGAAAAATAAATGGCAAAACATAGTTGATTATCAAAAATAATTTCGGTTTTTTGCATCATCAAACAACAGA
>SAAO01000090.1 GCA_009929375.1 Bacteroidia bacterium | reverse complement strand
TAGCATTGGCCTCTTTAGCGGATTCGACCGATTGGGCAATAAATTCGTTCCTTTTCTCCACCCCTTTCAGGATCATAGGAAAACCAAACCTGGCAAGAACGAAAAAAGCAATTCCGAAAGACAAGATCATCCAAAACAGCAACCCTGTGTCTGGAATTAATAATGACATACTATTAAATTAAATCTATTATTTACTGAAATAATACCAGGAAACAAACTACGATCCCAAAAAGGGCGGTTCCTTCCACCAGGGCTGCCATAATAAGCATCGAGGTACGGATATCTCCGATGGCCGAGGGTTGACGACCAATTGCTTCCATCGCGGAACCACCAATTTTTCCAATACCAATACCTGCTCCGATAACAGCCAGACCAGCTCCGATTGTTCCTCCTAGCTTAGCTAAACTCATACTTGCGGCTGCAGCCTGCAACAAAATTGCTGATAACATACTCTTTTTGCTTTAAATTTATAATCTGAAATTTTGATAATTAATGTCCTGCTTTTGCCTGTCCGATGTAGACAGCCGAAAGCATCGTGAAAATATACGCCTGAATACAAGCAACCAACAATTCAATAAAATTCATAAATACGGTAAGGATAACCGACAAGACTGTCATTCCGCTGTTTACAGCAGCTCCCATACTTACTGTTACAAATATCAGGCACGTAAGTCCCAATATAATGGTGTGGCCGGCCATGATATTTGCAAAAAGCCGGATCATCAGTGAAAATGGTTTCGTAAATACTTCAAAGGCATTTACAAAAGGCATTATGGGAACCGGTAGTTTCAGAAACAACGGTGTATCCGGCCAAACGATTTCTTTCCAGTATGCTTTGGTTCCCGATACATTTACAATCATAAACGTACATAATGCCAATAAGAAAGTAATGGCGATATTTCCGGTTACATTGGCTCCGAAGGGAAAGATGGGAATAAGTCCCATCAGGTTATTCAATAGGATAAAGAAAAATATGGTAAGCAGGTACGAAGAGTATTTCTCATAATCTTCACCTACATTCTCTTTAATAACCCCGTCGCGGATGTATAATACCATCACTTCGATCATTCCTTTCCACCCACCGGGTGTCTGCAGTGGATTTCGTTTATAGAAGCTTGCCACACGCAATATAAGGAACAGCAGCAACGAACTTGAGAACAAAAGGGCCGAAGCATTTTTTGTAAGCGACAGGTCCAACGGTCTCACCTCGCTGCCGGCAGCATTTATCTCTACCAGTTTACCCTGGTTATCTCCATTTGTAGCCACGCGAAAGCCGTTGTAGGAATGTCCGTGACTGATTTTAGACGACATAAACACAAACCAGCCCCTTTCTGCACTTCTTACTATTACAGGCAGAGGTACTGCTATGTCTGTATTATTCCACTTCGTAATGTGCCATTCATACGAATCTTTGATATGAGAAAACACGATTTCTCCCACATTTACCTCCTGCGAAGTACCTTTTGCTATACCTGCCAGCAACAGGAAAAGCATAAGTACCGTTTTTCGTATCGTATATCCAGCTTGTTTCATCTTTTTTTCATTCTTCTTTTTTCGTACAGATAAAAGATGTACGTGTCAATAAACATGGAGATAAAATAAAATATCATCAATGTGATGGCAAACATTCTGATTTGATGTCTTACAAAAAACATATACAACCAGATGAATACGATGCTTAGTATCAACTTAACAACTCTGGTTATCATGTAATTGTTTATAATTGAATCCGGATGCTTACGGTTCGCTTTCTCCAGAAAGGCCAACAGGACCAGACACAATACATAGTAATAAATCGGAATTGCCGGAAACCATGCAAAGTAATGAGTATGCCATATGGTGTTTAACAAACCGCCTAATGATACACCTACAACCGAATACACCCAGG
>SAAO01000060.1 GCA_009929375.1 Bacteroidia bacterium | reverse complement strand
AATTTGCTTGGGGGCAGAAAAAGAAAAATACACAAACGAGACTAACTTTTGTCTCAAACCTTTTAGTTAAAACTGTCCAATAAATAGGGGGTCAAACCATCTTTGCTCATTGTTCTTTTTCCTGCAGACGATACTAACAAATTCTTGGCAGAGCCAAGCGGCATAGCCGAGCGGTAAATGGTAAATGACAAAATGGTAAATAAAATATTGTTCATTGTTGATAAATCGAAACGGATAGGGCATTGCTATCGACAGAATCTGTGGCTTTCGAAGAAAGTATAATCAGAAATAAATCAGTTTATAACCGCTGAATCAGTTTAATCAGCGTTACTATTACCTAAAGTGAGGGCGTCACTCAAAGTGACACTCTCACTGACTGACCTCGGCAGACAAGTTTTGAAGATTTTGTACTTCGTATTACTAATAAAAACACGGAGACACAAAGACATTGATAATTATTCCCTTGTCTCTGTGTCTCTGTGTTTGAAAGTCTTTTGTCTTTGTTCTCTACTCTTGTTTCAGGAGACGATACTAACAAATGGTAAATGACAAAATGGTAAATAAAAAATTATTCATTGTCAATTATCAACTGTCCATTATTTCAGTTCTACCGTTACCAGCGACTTAGCAGGAAGCTTCACAGTAAGTGTGCCGTTTTTGAACTTTGCATTTTTGAAGTTCTCGAGCTGCACTTCGTACGGATTATCGAAAGTATTATGGCTGCTCACTTCCTTTCCGGTAATGATTTGACCATCGGTCATTTTGCTTACTTTGGCACCACGAACGTCGCAGGTAAGTTCAATGTCGTTTTTAGGGTCGATATTCACCAGGGTGATATGCACAACACCGTTTTTATCCACCGAAGCGGTTGAAGTGATATTAGGCAGTTTGCGACGACCAAAACCATATTCGCCGGTGTTTACTTCCATAGGCAGCAAGGTTGCATCCTGATGCACTTTGTACATATCGAACACATAATAAGTCGGCGTGAGTACCATTTTTTCCTTGTCGGTGAGGATAATAGACTGAAGCACATTGACCATTTGTGCAATATTGGCCATTTTCACACGGTCGGCATGTTTGTGGAAGATATTCAGAATGCTTCCGGCCAGGATGGCGTCGCGAAGTGTGTTTTGCTGATACAGAAAACCGGGATTGGTTCCTTTTTCCACATTGTACCATGCACCCCACTCATCAACAACCAGCGAAATGCGTTTTTGCGGATCGTACTGGTCCATAATGCCTGTGTGGCGTGTAATCAGTTCGTCCATGCGGTTACCGTTGAGCAGCACTTTGAAATACTGTTCTTCGTTGAAACCTGTGGCATCGCCCTTGTTGTTCCATCCTTCGGTGAAAGTATAGTTGTGCAGCGAAAGACCCTGCATCATGTGATGAGGAATGTTTCTCATACACACTTCTGTCCAGCGGTAATCGTCCACATTAGCACCTCCGGCAATTTTATACACCTGATTCTGGCCGTAGTTGCGCACATAAGTGGCATAGCGACGGTAATTTTCGGCGTAACCTTCGGGAGTCATATTGCCACCGCAGCCCCAGTTTTCGTTACCCACACCAAAGAAACGTACTTTCCAAGGTTTCTCTCTGCCGTTTTGTTTGCGCAGATTGGCCATAGGACTTTCACCGTCGAAAGTCATATATTCCATCCATTTCGACATTTCTTCCACCGAACCGCTACCCAGATTACCACAAATATAAGGTTCGGTACCCAGCAATTCGCAGAGATTCAGGAATTCGTGTGTTCCAAAGGAGTTATCCTCCACCACACCACCCCAGTGTGTATTGATCATTTTAGCACGCTTTTCACGGGGTCCGATACCATCCATCCAGTGATATTCGTCGGCAAAACAACCGCCCGGCCAGCGCAGATTGGGGATATTGATCTTTTTAAGTGCAGCCACCACATCATTGCGATAGCCATTGGTATTGGGAATGGCTGAATTTTCGCCCACCCAGATACCTTCGTAAATACAACGGCCCAGATGTTCGGCAAAATGTCCGTAAATATGTTTGTCGATAATTACTTTGCCCTGATCGGCATTGACAATGGCTGTGGCTTTTTGCTGTGCAAAGAGTCCGCCTGACAAAAGCAGACCTGAAAACAGCATGGTTTTGAAAAAAATGTTTCTCATGGATTTTGTATTTTGATTGGTTTAATTTATTATTTAAAGCAGAGAACGCTGAGTATGCTTTTATTTTCTCTGCGTTCTTTGCGGTTATATCTTCTACTGTACTCCCTTAGTTGTCATTTCAATTTTCCGGATAGTACCATCAGCATTGTAGTACATTTTGTCGATGCACACCGAACGGCTGTAACTACCACCATCGGTATTGATACCGCCATTGTGATACAGGAAATACCAATGACCTTTAAAATCCACAACAGCCTGATGATTGGTATTGCTATTTCCGGCAATTTCATTCAGAATACCTTTGTATTCCCACGGTCCCTGAATATTATCGGCCATAGCGTATGCTATTTTTTCAGGAAATTCGCTGGCGTAAGTCAGGTAGTATTTGCCATTGTATTTATGCACCCATGGCGCTTCGGTAAAACTGAAACCGGGAAAATCGATCTTGCGTATTTCGCCATCAATCTCTATCATATTGTCTTTCAGCTTCGCATAGTAACATTCTCGGTTACCCCAGAAAATCCATGGCGTGCCATCGTCGTCGGTAAAAATGGCCGGATCGATACAAGCCCATGAGTGCGACGAATCGTAGCAATCCTTGTTGGTGAGCAGCGGTTTACCGAGTGCATCCTTATAGGGTCCCTGCGGACGGTCGGCCACAGCCACCCCTATACCTGTCCAGTTGGTGCTGATATACCAGTAATATTTCCCGTTGCGCTCAGCCACATGTCCGGCAAAAGCATCGCCGCTCTTGGCCCATGTAAAGTCAGTGACTTTGAGAGGCACAGGATGCTCGGTGAAGTTTTTCATATCGGTAGTGGAAAACACCAGCCAGTCTTTCATTTTGTAGCCACGCTGATTACCTGCAAAATCGTGCCCCAAAAACATCCAGAGCGTATCGCCTTTTACAATAGCAGCAGGGTCGGCAGTAAATTTATGTGTGATGATGGGATTTCCGTTTGCCTTAAAACGATACAGGTCGGCATCGCTTGTGGCTTGCAGAAGCGTTTCGGGCACCCCACCCCAGCGGGCCTGCAGACGGCGAGCTTCATCGCGGGTAATGCTGATCACGCTTCCATGACGTGGAGCAAAGTTTTTGGTGAAAGATTCCGGCTCGGCAGAGAATTTCTTCAAGTCGGTTGAACGCTGGAATTCAAAGCGTTTATCGCGATACAAATCGTACATCAGGAAATATTCATCGGAATTATTGAGTTTAAACACACTCGAACCTTCCACCGACACCCCTTTAGCCGCATAGGCATCCAGATATTCAAACTCTTCCTTCCACGGTCCCTGAAGCGATTTGCTCACAGCTTTCTGAATACCGTTCTTCACTTCTTTTCCATTGGCATCCTTGGTATTTCCCTTGAAAAAGAAATGATAAAGTCCATCCTTGTAAATAATATCGCCATCGATAGCACCGTATTTGGCACGGAACATCAGTTTGGGTTCTTTTTCGAAACCGCTGAAATCCTTGTTGGCATAAGCGCAGTAAAAATCGAGCTTCTCGTCGTTGTGGAAACGGACAGTGAAATAAACGAGATATTTCTTTACTTTCGGATCGTAAATAGTTTGCGGAGCCCACACCCATTTTACATTTTTGAACTTTTTGGGGTAAAGTTTTTCGAGATCAATAATGCTGTGTTTCCAGTCGAGCAGATTATCCGATTTCAGCATTACGATGCCCGGATTATTGTCCCAGCCATTGCGGTGTGTAAACATATCGGTAGCCACCATATAAAAGCTTTTACCATCCTCGCCACGCAGAATATGCGGATCGCGTACGCCACCTGTCTGCGAAATCAATTCCGAACGGAGTACGGGCTGATTCTGATTGAGTGCAAACCAGTTTACAGCATTTTCGCTCACTGCAAAGCGTATTTGTTCCTGTTCGCGGGCTTTTCCCGTTCCTTCGAAATATGCAAACAAATAACCTTCGAACTTTTCGGTATTTTTACTATTCTGTGCCGGCACATAACTGATAGCACTTAATAAAAGTGCCGCAATAAGCACAAACTGCTTTATGCTGTTCCTGAATTGAAAGATTGAATTAGATTTTGTGTTCATTAGAGCTTATATAAGTTAGATATTTATCGAATAATATTTTTTTAAACGCAAAGGACGCAAAGTTATTAAGACACAAATGGAACAATCCGGGAATCGGATGAAAAACTTCTAAGTTTTTCTCTCTGCCTTCTTTGCGATAATTGATTATATGACAATTGGCATATCTGAGCTTTGCGGTTATTTATAATTTTAAAAGAAATACACTACATGTATAATGGATTTTATCTTTTATTACTCTGAAAACAGCACCTCAACCACTGCCGGACAGTCAACGGAACGACCTGACACTGTGTCGGATTTTTCACAAAAATAGTATTTAATTTGATAATCTGAGAGGACATATTTTTCTTAAAGGAGGATAAAACAGGTATATAGATCACACAGAGAGGTCAAAACGCAAAAAACAGACATAAAAAAGTACTATATTCTATGAATTTTTTATACATTCGCAGACGAAAATCAACACTCCACACACTGCATGACTTATTCATCGCAACATAAAGGCAACAGACTCCACAAATCGGGCAAAGGTTTGTACGAGTGCTGGATGAATTAGAAGCCCCCTAAATCCCCTAAAGGGGACTTCAGAGAGTGCAACCATTAAGGTTCGGTGCACTTCGAACATAAATATTTTATTTCCAGCAAATTTCATTATTAAGGCAAAGTCCTTATTCTGCAATAATCATCACATCAACACATTATCACATCATCACATCAACACATCACCTTGGGCATCATCTTCGACATAAAACGTTTTGCGGTTCACGACGGACCGGGCATACGAACCACAGTATTTCTGAAAGGTTGTCCGCTGCGTTGTGCGTGGTGTCATAACCCCGAAAGCATTAGCGCTGCCATTTGCGAAGTGCCCAAAACGGTGCGCATTGGCGATAAAACATTCTGCGAAAATGAAATGGTAGGGCGCGAGATAACGGTAGAGGAACTAATGCGCAAACTTGAAAAGGAAAAAATTTTCATGGATGAATCGGGCGGTGGAGTGACATTCTCGGGTGGTGAACCATTGATGCAGCCGGAGTTTCTGAACAAAGCCCTGAAAGCCTGTAAAAATGCCGGAATGCATACTGCAGTGGATACTTCGGGTTATGCAAGATGGGAAATACTGAAAAAAGCAGCAGGGCTGACTGATTTATTTCTATATGATTTGAAAATAATAGACGATAAAAAACATCAGGAATTTACGGGCGTATCCAATAAAATTATTCTCGAAAATCTGAGAAAGTTATCAGCCATGGGCAAACGAATTCAGGTGCGCATTCCCTGCGTACCGAATGTGACACTGACCGAAGAAAACATTGCACAAACAATTGATTTTCTGAGCTCTCTGACACAAAAACCGGAAGAAGTCAATCTGCTTCCGTATCATAATACTGCAGCGCACAAATACGAACGGTTTGGCATAAAAAATCAGTTCGAAGGCACAAAACCGGTATTGAAACAGGAACTTGAAGAGCTAAGAATGCAGTTTGAAGAAGCTGGATTTAAAACAAGAATTGGAGGATAACTGCCCCCTAACCCCCTAAAGGGGGGGGATAAGCGCGCGCGTAATAGAGCTTTTTAAATAAATGAAATTATGGAAACAGAATCAACAAAATCACATCAAAAAACTAATTCAAATCCACGAACCCAAACTCCCCCTTTAGGGGGTCGGGGGGCATCTTTAAGAATTCAACAACTACGCGAACAAAGCCTCAGTGCCGTTAACCGTATTTCGGCTGAAAGAGCTTTGCTTATGACCGAATTTTATAAGAATCATGAAGCTTTCGGCGACAGCATTCCGGTGCAACGCGCCAAATCGCTCGAGTATATCCTGTCCAATAAGTTCATCTGCATCAACGATATGGAACTAATTGTGGGTGAACGTGGTCCGGCTCCCAAAGCCACGCCCACATACCCCGAAATCACGGTACACTCGCTGCAGGATCTGGAAATTCTGAACAGCCGCGAAAAAGTATGGTTTCGTGTGGACGAGGAAACGAAAAAAGCCTTTGCCGACACCATTATTCCCTTCTGGACAGGCCGTTCGAACCGCGACCGCATGATGGAAGCCATGACCGGTGAGTGGAAAGATGCTTATGCAGCCGGAATTTTCACTGAATTTATGGAGCAACGTGCGCCGGGACATACGGTAGCAGGCTATAAAATTTTTCAGAAAGGAATGCTCGACATCATGCAGGATGTTGACCAAAGCATGGCGCAACTCGACTTTGTGAACGACCCGCAGGCTTACGACAAAAAGGAAGAGCTGAAAGCCATGAAAATTGCAGCCAATGCACTGATCATTTTCGCCAACCGACATGCTGACAAATTAGAGGAATTAGCAACAACAGAAAACGATGCACACCGAAAAGCAGAACTTATAAAAATGGCTCAGGTTTGTCGCCGTGTGCCTGCACATGCACCACAGACATTCCACGAAGTGCTTCAGCATTACTGGTTTGTGCATTTGGGCGTGGTTACCGAACTGAATCCCTGGGATTCGTTTAACCCCGGTCGCCTCGATCAGCATTTAAACCCATTCTATCAAAAAGAAATTGCCGAAGGTACACTTACAAAATCGGATGCAGTAGAATTACTAGAATCTTTTTGGGTAAAATTCAACAACCACCCTTCGCCTCCCAAAATCGGTGTGACAGCTCAGGAAAGCAGCACATACACCGACTTTTGTCTGATTAATCTGGGCGGTGTAAAGCCCGATGGAACGGATGCAGTCAACGAAATGTCGTACATTTTATTAGATGTGATTGAGGAAATGCGACTGCTGCAACCAAGTTCCATGGTGCAACTCAGCAAACTGAACCCCGACAGTTTTATCGACCGTGCAGTGAAAATCACTAAAACCGGTTTCGGACAGCCATCCATTTTCAATACCGATGCCATTATTCAGGAACTGCTCAATCAGGGAAAAGACATAGTGGATGCCCGTAATGGCGGTGCTTCGGGTTGCGTGGAGACAGGCGCTTTCGGAACCGAAAGCTATATTCTGTGCGGTTATTTCAATATGCCCAAAATTCTGGAACTTACCCTGCACAATGGTTTCGACACACGCACACAGAAACAAATCGGTCTGAAAACAGGCGAAGCCGCTGATTTCAAAACCTTCGAACAGCTTTTAAATGCCTTTAAAATACAGGTGGAGCATTTTATCCGCATCAAAGTTATTGGCAACAATACCATTGAGAAAATTTTCATGACACATATTCCTACGCCTTTCCTTTCACTGATTATCGACGATTGTGTGGCGCGTGGCATGGATTATATTCAGGGCGGAGCACGTTACAACAGCAATTATATCCAGGGCGTGGGAATGGGCACAATGACCGATGCGCTGACGGCACTCCGCAAACATGTGTTCGAAGATAAAAATATCAGTCTGCCTGATTTTGTAAAAGCTCTCGAAGCCAACTTCGAAGGACATGACGAACTGCTTTACAAGTTGCTTTACAAAACGCCCAAATACGGAAACGACGACGAATATGCCGATGAACAATTAGTGAAAGTGTTTGATATTTATTACGATGCGGTAAAAGGACATCGCAGTCCGCGTGGCGCCGAATATCGTATCAACCTGCTTCCCACCACCTGTCATGTGTATTTCGGCAGTGTAATGCATGCCAGTCCTGATGGACGAAAAGCCGGTCTGCCTGTTTCTGAAGGTATTTCGCCTGTGCAGGGTGCCGATAAAAACGGCCCGACTTCGGTAGTGAAATCAGCAGCCAAAATCGATCATCTGCATACAGGAGGCACATTACTGAATCAAAAATTCAGCCCTAACTTTTTCGAGGATGACACGGCCATCCGCAAAGTTTCATCGCTGGTGCGAAGCTACTTCCGCATGAACGGTCATCATATTCAGTTCAACGTGGTGGATGCTGAGACACTTCGCGATGCGCAAAAGCATCCCGAAAAATACCGCAACCTGATTGTGCGCGTAGCAGGTTACAGCGATTATTTTAATGATCTGGGGCTCGATTTGCAGAACGAAATTATTGAACGCACTGAGCACGAGAGCTTGTGAGAAATTTTAAACACGAAGACACAAAGACACGGTTTTATTAATATTTTTTCAAACACGGAGACACTGAAACACGAAAAAAATAAAAAGAAAAGTAGTTTGTGCTAATTATAAATATCTTTGTGTCTCCGTGTCTTTGTGTTTAAGTCTTCTCTGTGTTTTCGTGTCTCCGTGTTTTCATTAACAACCAAGAAATTACAATATGTTTAAACCACAAACTTACATTCAGCGACGAAAAGTGCTGGCCGAAAAAACAGGTTCAGGACTGATTTTATTATTGGGTAACGACGAAAGTCCTATGAATTATGCCGATAATGGTTATCATTTCAGGCAGGACAGTACTTTTCTGTATTATTTCGGAATCGACTTTCCTGGTCTTGCTGCGCTTATCAATGTGGAATCGGGACAGGAAATTATTTTTGGAAACGACTATACAATAGACGACATTGTGTGGATGGGCCCGCAACCCACCATTGCCGACCGTGCAGCACAATGTGGTGTAGAGAAAGTACTTCCTTTGAGCGAATTGTACAAAGTTGTACAGGCAGCAGCTTTGCGAAGCATGGAAATTCACTTCTTGCCACCTTACAGAGCTGAACATAAGTTGCAATTACAGGCTTTAACGGACTTTCAACCCGAGCAGCTTGCAGCCAAATCGTCGGTAACACTTATACGTGCAGTAGTCAGTCAGCGCGAAATAAAAACAGCCGAAGAAATTGTCGAAATAGAACGGGCAGTGGATTTATCTGTCGATATGCATGTGGCTGCCATGCAAATGGCTCGCCCGGGAATGACCGAAGCACAAATTGCAGCCCGTGTGTACGAGATTGCACATGCAGCTAACTGCGAAATATCATTTCCCATTATCGCCACTATCAACGGCCAAACGCTTCACAACCATTATCATGGCAATGTGCTGAAAAGCGGTGATTTATTTCTGCTCGATGCCGGTGCCGAAGTGGAAAGTCACTACGCAGGCGACCTGTCGAGTACTTTTCCTGTGGATGCAAATTTTACAGCTCAGCAAAAACTGATTTACGAAATGAGCCTCGAAGCGCACTTTGCAGCCATCGATGCACTTGCACTTCACGCTCCATTTCGAAACGCACACCTTGCGGCCTGCCGCTCCATTACCGAAAACATGAAAAGTCTGGGACTACTCAAAGGCAATACCGACGATATCATTTCCAACGGCGTACATGCACTTTTCCTGCCCTGTGGCACAGGTCACATGATGGGATTGGATGTGCACGACATGGAAAACTTAGGCGAAGTATGGGTTGGTTACGACGGCGAACCCAAAAGTACACAGTTCGGAATGAAATCGCTTCGCTTTGCAAAGCCATTGCAAGCCGGACATGTATTTACCATTGAACCGGGCATTTATTTCATTCCGGAGTTAATGGATAAATGGCAAGCCGAAGGACATTTCAACGACTTTGTAAACTGGAACGAAGTGCAGAAATTCCGCAATTTCGGAGGTATCCGCAACGAAGAAGATTATATGATGACCGAAAACGGAGCACGTCGCCTCGGCACCAAACTGAAACCCAAAACTGTGGAGGAAGTAGAAGCTATCCGCAGGGCTGCTTTGTAGCTAAATTTCGGCCCTTACGGATATGTCCTTTAAATGAGCAAATAATGGCGCTCGTTCGACGGGAACCAGCGGTCACGACCATAGGGAGTAATTTTAATCCCGTCGGAATGTACTATAAGGATTTTTTAATCCGCTAAGTTGCAAATGTAAATTAACTCAACTTTCGCAAGTTCTGATAAGGGGCTTCCGCCCCAAACCCCGACTTACTTTTTGTCTTGATACAAAAAGTAAGCAAAAACATCAAGACTTCGC
>SAAO01000059.1 GCA_009929375.1 Bacteroidia bacterium | reverse complement strand
TTGGAGAAAAGATATTCGACAGACTTCTTATTACTGCCGTTTCTTATGCTCCAGATTTTAAATCTAAAATTTACAATAGGACACTTTGCGGATAATCATATAGTCAAAATTCAACGCCCACGGAATCAGCGTATAGCAGTTGATTTGTCCGGATATTCCAACCTCGTTAATCATAAAAGAATCCCATTTGTCAAACACTTCGTAATTGTAGGTCCACGAACCATCCAAATTTTTAATTTTACCAATCATGCTGTCGAAAGCATCCTACGTTTGCGCATTCCACGGATGGTGCATGATGGTGGCAGTGATAACTTTTTGTCCTGCATCGGCCAGTATTTTCATCAGCGGCTTCATCAGCTCAAAATGTTTTTCGCTCCAAAGAGGCACATTATGAAAACGTGCAACTGCGTACGGATTCTGCCACAAATCCAAATGAAAACCACATTCAGACGGCTGTGGCAAAGTTTGATTTTGCACATTAAGTTTAAGTTGTAGCACAACTTGTTTTCCAGCTGAAGTTTTCAAAGTCAGCAAACCGCTGTACAAACCAGGTTTTGCATCGGCAGGTACCACTACAGTCAACCAAACAGGCTGAACGGAATTTGCCGAGACACTAAAATTGTCTTTGTAAATGTCCAGAATATCAGCTACCATAGTCGAGTCATACTTTGTTTTGTCCGGTCGGTGACCGCAACTGCCTTTTCCGTCTTTGTTCAGCTCATCAGTCATCACATATCGTACGGGATTGATTCGGATGGCTGATGATGAAATTCGGTTTCTTCCACTCTTCAAATCTGACATTGAGAGTGTTGTATTTTGTAAATCAATTTTTGAATACAATACAGCTTGTGCATTCACCCGCTCACCACGCCAGGCATTCAGCAGAATCAGAGTAGGGCTGCCGTCCTTGTTTTCCATCCCCTTCTTGTTGGGAATGGACAGTTTCGGATACCTTATATCTGTGTTTCCCCAAACGAAACAGAAATCTTTTTTTAGTTGATTCCACACTTCACGGCTGTCATGCGGTTTGCTGTCAGTCAGCTCTGTGAAGGGCGTTTGCGATTTTATTAAAAAAGGAAATACAAGGAAAAAAAATCACGGGTAAAAATTTACGCTTTGTTGTATTCATTATATCATCAGGCTTTTATTGATATTTTGCGAGAAATTGAAAAAATACTTTTTTCTTTACATCTTTAAAAATATCACAGTTTTGGTTTATCACCCATTTCTATTTCCAATTCTCCGCCATTCACCAGCTGTTCGTGCGTAAAAAATGGTTTTTCCAGTTCAGTTCCATTTAGCTTAACAGACTGAATGTATTTATTCCTGCGAGCATTGTTATTGGTAATTACGGTGAATTTTTTCCCTGTTGGGAGATTAATTGTTGTTTTGTCAAAAATCGGTCTTCCAATGGAATAAACCGGATCGCCGGGTGCAACTTGATAAAATCCCATGGCATTCAAGATGTACCAGGCCGACATTTGTCCGCAGTCTTCATTTCCCGAAAGTCCGTCTGGTTCAGCATGATAAAGCGTATATAGCACACTGTCTGCCAGCTCTTGAGTTTTGTGAGGAACGCCCGCGTAATTGTATAAGTGAATGATGTGGTGGCTGGGTTCGTTGCCGTGAGCATACTGACCAATGAGTCCGCTGATATCAGCTGATACTATTTCTCCTTCCAGGTTTGAGTCGGCCGTAAAGAGTCCGTCTAATTTTTCAAGGAATTTTTCGCGGCCTCCCAACAACTTCATCAGTCCGTTTACATCATGCGGAACAAACCAAAGCCACTGCCAGGCAGTTCCTTCGCAGTAATCGTCCATCCGGTGTGCCGAACTGCGCGGATTGAATGGTGTACGCCAGGTGCCATCCTGGAGTTTTCCACGCATAAAACCAGTGGACTTATCAAAATAATTCATATAGTTTTTAGCCAATTTTTCAAAACGAATGATATTTTGCGAATCTTTCCTTTCTTTTGCCATCTGCAGAATGCACCAGTCGTCGTAAGCATATTCCATGCCTTTTGCCACGCTTTCATGCTCAGAGTCACTCGGAATAAAACCCAATTCATTTTTATATTTTTTGGACTTCGGCATCAATGCATGTTTAAAAATACGGCTTGCAATGATGTTGGTTGTGTCATAACCGGATGTTTTGAGCAGTGCTTCGTAAGCCAAATCCACATCAAAATTTCTGTAACCTTTCACGTAAGAATCCACGATTACGGGTGCTGCATTGTAACCAATCATAGTAGCCGTGTAGTTTCCGGCGAGCTCCCACATAGGCAGCAGACCGCCTTCTTTATGCTTGGTGAGCAGGGTGCGAATAAAGTTCTGATTCAGTTCCGGATCAATAATGGTAAGCATGGGATGAAGCGCCCGCATAGTATCCCATAGCGAGAATACGGTGTAGATATTTTCTGTTGACGAATGAATCTGTCCATCCATACCGCGGTATCTGCCGTCAGCGTCAGAAAAAATATTGGGAGCGATATAAGTGTGGTAAAGTCCTGTATAGAAGATTTTTCTTTGGTCTTCGTCGGTCGTTTCCACTTCAATCTTTTTCAGCTTTTCATTCCAGGCTGTTCGGGTATCTTTTACTACTTTTTCAAAATCCCATGCTGGAATATCAGCCTCTAAATTCTTTTTGGCACCTTCCATATCTACCGGTGAAATACCCACTTTAACCATGATAGGTTTGCCGTCCGACGTTTCAAAACTCAACAACACTTTTCCGCTTGTACCGTTGAGGAAATTAACGTTTGATTTTAGTTCGTCGTGCTGGTAGAATGCAGCATTTTTAAAAGGTTTGGAAGTTTTTGCATAGAAATAAATGGATCGGTCAGGAGCCCAACAGGATGTTCTTCTGAATCCGCGGATTTCTGTATCGCTTACTTTTTCCAGGGTTAAATCTAAGATTTTCGGCGATTGAACGGCGTAATCCAGATCAATTATCATCGATGGTTCAGCATTTTCAGGGAAAGTATAGCGATGCATTCCGGCACGTTTTGAAGCTGTAAGTTCTGCTTTCACGCCGTACCTGTCCAGGATTACGGAGTAATAACCGGGCGTAGCTTTTTCGTTTTCTTTCGAAAATGGGGATGCAAAAGAAACCGTATCCACACCTTTGGTGCGTTTGCGAATGTCAGGCACTCCTGCCACCGGCATTATCAGCACATCGCCGTAGTCGCCTATTCCGGTTCCGCTCAGGTGTGTGTGCGAAAAACCGTTAATAGTTGAGTCTGAAAAATGATAACCCGAGCAGGCGTCCCACTCGTAAATGCGTGTGTCGGGGCTCAGCTGCACCATACCGTTAGGGAAAGTTGCACCCGGGAATGTATGTCCGTGACCGCCGGTTCCGATAAACGGATCTACAAATTGAGCGTAATCTGTGCTTGATTTTTCCTGACAAGACACAAACAAGCTTACCGTTAAAATGAATGCGAATAGAAATCTAAATATTCTCACGTTGTTTTTTTATATATTAATTCTTAATTTTATTCAAAAGTTCAATGCTTAGTATGTAAAAGCAAGAATGCCGCGAGTGCATTTTTTCTTTGTAAAAGTATTTATATTTTTTTGGCTGATAAGCGGTTTAAGCGGCAATTTCGCCCGCTCACTGCTCACTGCTCACCGCTCACTGCTCTCTTACTGTTGTGATACGTAAAAGGCACAAACCAGGTGATCAGCAGCGCAGGAATGGTGGCAAACATCACAAAGATAAAAAAATATTTGTAACCAAGCCAACTGCTCAAATATCCGCTTATCATTCCGGGAATCATCACTCCCAAATTCATCAAACTATTTGCAAAGGCGTAATGTGCCATTTGGTGCTTACCGGGTGCAATCTGCTGCATCATAAAAAGTATAAGCCCGACAAAACCAAATCCGTAGCCAAAATATTCGGCAACAATTCCAGCGGCTATCATAGATAATTGCGAGGGTTGATAAACGGCGAAAACCAGATATACTACAAATGGAATATTAAAAAACAGTGCTAATGAAAAAAGCACTTTTTTCAATCCATAATGCGAAACGTAATATCCCGCAGCTATCGATCCTACAATAAAAGCTACCGTTCCAAATGTGCCGTAAATCAAACCGTACTGCTCGTTGTTAAGTCCAATTCCACCCAAATCCTGACTTTCTTTTAAGAACAAGGGCACGATTTTCATAGCCAACCCCTCGGCAAAACGATATAGAAAAATAAATATCAGGTAGTACCATATGTGTTTTTTCCTAAAAAAACTGAGAAATATCTCGCCCAGTTCTTTGCTTTGTTCTCTGAAACTAGCTCCTTTTTCATTCACTTTTCCGGTAGGTAAAACCCGCAAGTGATGAATGGCAACAAACAGCATCAACGCACCCAAAATCACGAAAACAATCTGCCAGGACTGTGTGATAGTCAGATTCATAGAATTTGTCAGCCATCCGGCAAAAAAAACCAAACCTCCGTTGGCAAGCACTTTTGCAAGATTGTAAAACGCACCCTGCCAGCCGGAAAATTTGCTTTGGGTTTTGGTATCCAACTCATCCAAATAAATTCCATCGCCTGCAATATCGTGTATAGAACCACTCAGTGCAACCACGCCCATAAGTGCCAAAATTATTGTAAAGAAATTGGGCAATGGCAATGAAAACACAATCAAGCCAAATGCAATAGCAGAAACTATTTCAGCAATTATCACGTAATGTCGTTTGGTGCCGAAAGTTTCCATTATCAGGCTGAAAATGGGTTTTAACGACCAGGGCAAAATCAGCCAGGAAGTCCAGAACGCAATTTTCTGATTATCAACACCTAAATCTTTTAACATCACCACCGAAACGATTGAAAGCGTAACGAATGGCAATCCCATTGCAAAATAAACCGATAAAATCCAGTTAATCGGATGACGTTTTTTTGCGGGAATTTGTGGGTTTTCCATTTTCTTAATATTCAAATACGATTGATTTTGCTTTGATGATATCTTTGTGATTAAGGAAATTACCTTTCACTTTCACTCCATCCACCTGAATGTTTTTTATGAAATTTCCGGGCTTTGAGGATTTTCTTTTCTCAATTACCAGTTTTTCGTTTGGGTAGAAATTTGTGTCTAACTGAATGGTGATTTTATCAAACACGGGTGAAGTTACCGCATAGTTCAAATCTGCAGGGATAACGGGATAGAAACCCATCATCGAGAAAATTGCCCACGTACTCATCGTTCCGGTATCGTCGTTTCCGGGAAGTCCGTCGGGTGCGTTTTTGAAGTGCTGTGCAAGCAATTCCTGCGTCAATTTCTGTGTGCGCCACTCCTCCCCTTTCACGTAATTAAATAAGTATGGATAGCCGATATTGGGTTCGTTGGTTGGGTCGTAATGCCCATCATCAAATACTTCCTGCAATTTGTGTGTGAATTTTTTATTACCGCCGTGCATTTTTATCAATCCCGGAATATCGTGCGGAACCATGAATGAATAGTTCCACGAACTGCCTTCGTGAAAACCGGGAACGTCTTCGAAATTCTCACCCTGTTTGGGATTAAACGGCGACAGGAAAGTTCCATCAGGTAAAATAGGTCGAAAAACACCGTATTCCGGTGAATAATATTTCTTGTAATTCAGTGACTGCGCATTGAAGCGGCCAGCATCTTCTTTTTTGCCAAGAGCAGCTGCAAATTTCGCCAAGGCATTATCCGCAATGTAATATTCCAGCGCGTGCGACACCGAATTGTCGTATTTTGCGCGAAGCGGCACATAGCCACGTTGCAAATAATCATCGTTATCAGGACGCAGAAAGTTGTCCTTTCCGGCCGTTGTAGCCGATTTGTACATGGCTTCATACGCTGCATTCACATCAAAATCCCGCAGCCCCTTCATCCAGCTGTCCACAATCACGGGAATGGCCGGATCGCCTTCCATTGTCAGTGTTTCACGTCCGTAAAGTTCCCATTTCGGCAGCCAACCACTCTCTTTGTACATATCCACCATGGTGCGAACCATGTCCTGTTGTTTTTTCGGATAAAGCAACGTATGTAGTTGGTGTACATTGCGGTACGTGTCCCAAAGTGAGAAAACCGTATACCGTGTCGCGTTGGTTTTCATTGTTTTTCCCGTTTCCATTGCAGGATATTCACCGTTCACGTCATTAAGGATATTCGGGTGAATAAGTGTATGATACAGAGCGGTGTAGAATACCACTTTTTGGTCGTGCGTGCCGCCTTCAACTTGCACGCGAGAAAGTTCTTTTTCCCAACTTTCATGGGCTTCTTTTTTCACTTTCTCAAAATCAAAACCAGGCTGCTCTTTTTTCAAATTTTCACGCGCGTTGGCAATGCTCACATACGAAATCCCAATTTTCACAGTGATATTTTCATCTTTCGCGGTGTTATATTTGAAATAAACGCCGATATCATCTCCGGCAATATCACGATTGTAACGTTCGTAAAGTTTGTATTTTCCCGCCGTATCGTCCCATGCAGCTTCGGCAGTCATCGGGCGTTGTTTTTTCCAGTAGCCGGACGAAGCAGGTGCTTTGCTCACTTGCAACACAAAATACACCGGAAAAACTGCTTGCGAATTGTAGCAAAACGTACCTTGCAACTTCATTCCTTCAATTTCCGTATCGCTTGCAAATCGCGCGTACGAACCACTTTCGTTGGTCAGTCCTTCGCCCAGATTGAAGAGAATATTGCTTTCCCCTTCGGGAAATGTAAACTCGGTAATGCCTGAACGAACGGTAGCTGAACTCACAGAAGCTACCTCGTATTTATCAAAAACACAGGAAAAGTTTCCCGGCACAGCGTTCATTTGGCTGATTTTACTGCCGTACTTTGTGAAATCTACTTCCAATTTCCCGGTGGTGGGCATCAGCAGCAGACTTCCCAATTCCGGACAGCCTACTCCACTCAAACTATTGTGCGACAAGCCGGTAACATAGCTGTTCGTATATTCAAATCCGGCAGAAAGCCAGCGGGCATCCTTATCAAAATTATTTTCCGCAGAGCCCATTACATTGAAAGGCGCTACCGTAACCATTCCGTGCGGCATAATGGCTCCGGGATTGGTAGTTCCGTAATTTGTTGTGCCAATAAATGGATTGACGTAATCAGTCAGACTTTCTGCAAAGGCATATTGAGAAGCAAAAAGTAGCGATACGAAAAATAAGATGTTTTTCATGATGATATTAGTAAACAAGTTGATTAGTAAACGAGAAAAATAACAGCAAACATTGTTAATTAAAAATTAACAATGTCAAAGTTTGGAACTTTGAGAATATTAAAACTCGAAGTTCAAAACTAAAAACCTACCGAAAATCCTGTCTTTTCAAATCCTCCAAAATCTCACTGATATAACCAAATGCCACGCCCACAACTGTATCGGCAGCACCGTAATACACAGCTATTTTATCGCCTTCGGTAAGAGCTGCACACGGGAAAACCACGTTAGGTACATCACCGGTCAGTTCGTAAGGAGCGGCCGGGCCGAGCAAGTATTCGCGGGTGCGGTAAAGCACTTTTTCGGGATTGTTTTGGTCCAGTAAAGCAGCTCCCATAGCATAGCGGAAACCATTGCAAGTGGTAATTACGCCGTGATAAATCATAAGCCAGCCTTCATCGGTTCTGATTGGAATAGGCCCTGCACCGATTTTGGTACATTGCCAGGCACTTTCGGGAAAAGGTGTTACTTTCATCACGCAGCGGTGTTCGCCCCAGTACTTCATATCCGGGCTGTAACTCATATAAATATCGCCAAATGGCGTATGTCCATTGTCGCTCGGACGGCTGAGCATAGCATATTTTCCGTTGACTTTTTCCGGGAAAAGCACACCGTTACGATTGAATGGAAGGAACGCATTTTCGCACTGAAAAAACTCCCGGAAATCAAATGTATAGCCAATTCCGATAGTGGGTCCGTGATATCCGTTGCACCAGGTAATCCAATAGCGATCTTCAATCCACACCACGCGTGGGTCATATTTGTACTCACTTTCAATCATTTCCGTATTGCCGGCTTTGAACTCGATGGGATTGTGTTCTATTTCCCAGTTGATACCGTCTTTGCTAAAACCGGCAAAAATATTCATCTGCACGGATTTATTATCGCAGCGAAATACACCCGCGAAACCATCGCCAAAAGGCACTACGGCACTGTTAAACACACTATTGGATGAAGGAATGGCGTAACGATCTATTACGGGATTTTGGCTGTAACGCCACATGATGTCTGTACATCCGGCAGGACGCGGTTCGAAAGGGATTTGCATGGAGTTTTAATTTTGGATTAATTTTATATGTAAAGGAAATAACTATTAAGATCAAACGTAAAAAAAAAAGGGTGGCAGATATATCATTTGATAAGGCCTTGTCTAAGTTCTGTACTTATATTTCCATTTCGCCTCCTATTTACCCACCCGATAATTAAAAAAATGTATTCAATTAAAGTTTACTCATAAGATAGAACAAACAAAGCTACAAAAACCCAACTTAGAAGTCTAAATATTCAGAATTATTTTATTAAATCGAAGAATATTGTGAGGTCATCTTGACTTTTTCACAAATATTGAAAATATTGATTTTTCAACAAAGAGGCATAGAGAATTTAAAACAAAGAAAACAATTAGAGAAAATATCTTCGATATTTAGAGCAAACTCTTTGAAAATATCGAAACCCACTTGCCCGAGGCAGGCGGGGATATTCTCACATTTCTAAGAAAATGAACTTTTGCAAAGGATTTGATGAATTATTTCTCTGTGCCTCTGTGTTAAAATAAAAATCAAGTCAAGTTCTGTGTGTCAAACACGGAGGTATTGTCAGTAAATTTCCAGTAATTATTAGACAATCGGATGGTAGTACAGGGCGAATCCAGTTCCCGGCATAGCTCTTAAACGCCCGGTTTCATTTCAGTTTCATTGACTTTCCAACGAGAGACATCAGACGTATTTCGCTTGAAAGCATTTGCATACAGTTCTCTTAAAAGCAAAGTGCGTTGTTGATTCATGACATCTGCAATTAGCGGTTGTAGGCTTTTGTCATTCTTTGCCAATGTAAGATAAGGATACAGTTTGTTTACAAAAAAATTTCCTTCCCATCAAATTGATTAATCCCCGCGGACCATGAAACACACACCACGTCCAATGCTGCGAGCATCCTTCGGTAAAAGCATCGCCCCATTTATCAGGACGGAATGGGCTCCCAAATGAGCCGTATATGTTTTTTCACACAAATAGAATTACTAAAATAAAGCAAAATAAATCATTGTTGTCCGCTAAAAGCGGGAATTTATTTTTTATCTAATGAACAGGGCTTTATAGTCCTGTTTTTTGTTTATTATTCAAAAGCAAGCCCCCTCATGTGAATCTAAGAGTCATCTGAGGGTCTTGATATCGCATTCGTTCACGTTCTTTTTCTTCAGCAATTACTTTTCGCGACGATTTTTCCGGATCTTCAAAGAAGGAATACACGTTTATGTAACTCATAAGCTGGTGTTTTACGATTGACATCATGTTTGAGAATGCCCATTTCTTTTTGATTTTGCTTCTGAGTATGGTCAAAAGCAGGTTTGCTTTCATTGCAGCCCAAATTTGAATAATTATTGCTTTCTCATTATCCCCCAGGAAGTACTTCAAAGGGAAATTCTGTTTCAATTGCTTGAACAAAAGTTCAATCTGCCATCTCTTTTTACTCAAGTTGCTGTCCGATAAAATATCCTTGTGATGACTGTATGTCTCGTAATATACTTTGGCGAACAGTTCATGTGGACGTCGAGCATTGGCATCGGATAAAGTGGAACGACGAACAATATAATCTAAACCCAAATGTTGTAGCTTGCTTGCATGGGATAATAATCCTAATACAGTATCGCGTATGGAATGATAGCCTTCAAATACGGCAAAAAGCATCACTACAACATGTTTATAACTTGTAAATTTCTTTACGTATTTGTCGGCTTCTAACACCTTGGAAACACGTTTAATGTGTCCTTTATCCAGAAAATTTAATAACTGTGCGAATATCGGCTGACCGATAAAATTTGTATCTTTGCCCATGAATCTAAATTTGAGTTTAGCGATACAAAATTAATTCATTAGGGGCAATTTCTGCGGACGTTGCCTCTTCTTATTTTTTATTTACCGGACAACAATGTATTCATTTACATTAAATAGTCGACCCTTAAAAATCCCATAAACATAAGATTATCAGCAAAATAAATCTTAAAAGTATTGTATATATCTGCAAGTTTTAGTATATTTGATGCATAAATCTTGCAAATATATTATGCTATCAAAGAAGAAAGATACTCAGCAAAGCTGTATGTTTTTGGGAC
>SAAO01000005.1 GCA_009929375.1 Bacteroidia bacterium | reverse complement strand
CTCTGGCACTGCGCCAGGCGGCAGCGCAGGCTGCTGTGTGGCGGGAGGCACCGCTGCCACAGCGGCCGCTGCTGCAGTGGCGGGCACCGAGGGGAGGACCTGGCCCTGCCTCCCGTTGAAGCTCCGCTCGACCTCAGGGGCGGAGCGAGGGGACATGAGCAGCGTGGCCGAGCCCTCCCTCGACCCCGCCCCGCTCCCCCGCGCAAAGGGAGGGAGGGAGGAGGCAGATGGGGGCGTCGTCGGCGCCGCACCCTCGGAGGGCGTGGGGGAGGGCGCCACTGAGCCGCCATGCAGCCGGAGCAGGCTCATGAAGGAGGAGCGCCTGCGCGCTGCTGATTCTTCTGCTGACAGTCACTTTTTATTCAGCCAGCACAAAAGCCCAGAATACAGAAATCTTCTTTGCCGACCCAACAATTTATTCTGAAAAAGGCAAATACTATCTTACAGGCACACGGGAACTGCCTCCTGAAGGATTTTCTGTGCTTGAATCAGAAAATCTGAAAGACTGGTATGAACCTGATCAGAAGAATAAACCATTTATGCTTTTTACTCCGCAGAAAGATAATTTTGGAACCAAAGGCTTTTGGGCACCCCAGATTCTTATAAATAAGAAATCCTATTATCTCACATACACTGCCAACGAACAGACAACCATTACACAGTCCGATAAAATCACAGGACCTTACAGACAAACTGATATTAAACCAATAGACAACAGCGAGAAAAATATCGACTCATACATTTTTAAGGACGACAATGGCAAATACTATCTTTACCATGTTCGTTTCAATCACGGAAACTATATCTGGGTAGCTGAATTCGATTTTAAAGCAGGAAAAATAAAATCCGAAACACTTACGCAATGTTTTAAAAACACACAGGATTGGGAAACTACACCCAACTACAAATCGGATCCGGTTATGGAAGGTCCAACGGTAATAAAAATGAAAGGCGTATATTATCTGTTTTATTCGGCAAATCACTACCGCAATATCGACTATGCAGTAGGCTATGCCACAGCCAAATCACCTCTCGGACCGTGGACAAAATACTCAGAAAATCCGATTATTCACCGGTCGATAACTGGCGAAAACGGCGCCGGACATGGCGATGTTTTCTTCGATAAAAAGAAAAATCCCTACTATGTATATCATGTGCATTACTCTGAAAATAAAGTTGCACCGCGCCGCACCCGCATTGTTCCTCTTGAGTTTAAGTTCAACAAACAAACAGGCATTTACGACATTAGTATACAAAAGGATAAAATCATTATTCCAAAAAACGCTAAAAATTAGTTTTTCACAAACAGCATAAGAAAAAGAGCGTGGTTCAGTTTTGATTAAACTGAACCACGCTCTTTTTAATTTCCCCTTTTCTTATATTAATCTATCTTCAAAAATTTATATGAATATTTGGCTCCGTCGACATCCATATTGATAAAATACAAACCAGTTGGTAAACACGAAGTCTCTGCAGAAACATCCTCGCCATAAGTTACTTTGACACCCTGCGCATTGAAAATTTCATATTTCACTGCACGTTCGGTATTTCCGAAATACAATCTGTCGCGCACAGGATTCGGGTAAGGCACGATACCAATATCGCTCAGATCAGGAAGCGCACTTGGATCGCCCTGCGAATAAAGCTGGCTTTGTGGCACTACTTCCCGAAGTTCAAGATTGCTCTCCCATTCAAAACGAATATTCGCACCACCAGCCTCTTCAAAATATTCGATTTTGATTTTATGCTTTTTCATTTCTGTCAAACTCACTGTTCCCGAATAAGTCACATCCCAATCGCTGAGCCATTTATCAATTACGAGCTTATCGTCGATCCACAATCGCCGGCCGTTATCACTCGTAATATAAAATGTATAAGTTCCTGTATAACGTGGCTGAATATAACCTGTCCAGCGAACTGAAAAATTATCCACCGTGATAGGACTTCCGGGTGTCGATTCACCCCAATTGAAGTTTATTTGCGGATCGATTCTTGAGTATCTTAAAAGCGTGAATGTCTTTCCTGCATAATAATCGCCTTTGAGACCATCGCCGGTTCCTTCACGGTTGGTGGTTTCAATAAGATTCCACATACCGCTAAACTGATTGGTATTGCTGTTCATTTGCACATTTCCTCCGCTTGTCGTTGTTGCTGCATTCACAACCATTCCACTGTACGTGGAAATGAATTTGTAAATACCTTCAATATTGGTGGGCACGAGAATAAACTCCTGACTTCCGGAGCCATGATAAGTCCATTGATGTACATTTGCATTTTCAGCTGAACTCATTTTATCCACAGTAAGCACCATTTTGCTATGACGCGCCATGATTTTATACACGCCATCGCCCAAATGTTCAAACTGAAAAACCTGATTATTGGCTCTGTTCAACGAAAATTGATTTACATTGGCTTTTAGTTCCGTTGAAGAAACTCCGCTGCCCACATTCATATAGAAACTACTACGCCTGTTTTTCAATATAAATGCACCCGAAATATCAGTTACCCCGTTGGCCTTAATGCGTAACGAAACGGCTTTATTATCCCAATCCAGCTCCGGATTTGTCATTGCAAAAGCTCCGAGGCTATCACTGGTGGCTGTTATCACAAGCGAATCGCCGGTAAAATTGTCGGCAGAATACAGAATAGCTTTGAAACCTTCCATGACAGCCAAAGATGAGATTTCACTCTGCCCCATACCCAGTTCTGCAAGCTGTGAACTGTTGTAATTACCAATTCGAAGACCTGCCGAAAAACCACTTTGATTATTGTCTTTGTAAGCTGTAACTAAACCTTTTGTGGGTAGTGCTGTGGCATATAACTGTGTAAACGGAACAATCTGACGAAGTTGCGACAAACTTTCCCACTCAAAAATACAATGAGCAGCACTTGTTTGTTCTTTATATTCAATTTTGATATCGTATTTTTCGCCGGCTGTAAGTGTTATTTTGCCACTTCGTACCAATGAGTCGGTTGCAGCAAGCGCATCGATCAACACTTCTCCGTTAATTGTCAGTCGTGATCCATCGTCGGCATCGAGATAAAACGTATATTCTTCGCTGTACAATGGCTGAATCTGTCCCGACCAGCGAACCGAAAAGTTATCGCTTGTAACACCTGTCACAGGTAATTTTTCGCCCCATTCGAAATCCACTTTTTTATCTATACGTGTCAGCACAGCATTATCCGAAATTTCGCCATTAAAATATTCTGCTTTCAGTCCGAAACCTTCACCAACCGGTAATTTGGCCATATTCTTCTTAATCAACCATACAAACTCATCAGGAGCAACCACGCGCACATTCGGTCCGAGTTTGCTTATTAAATTCAAGACATTATGTGGCTTTTCAGTCCAAACATGCACCGGAATCAGGCTATAACCAGCCTCAGAATAGATATTTGTCGACTGACTATTAAGTACATTAGCTAAACTTTGTGCCACACGTTCCTGAGTTGGTTCGGTGTTATCTTCTGAATTTCCCCAAAAAGCAAAACGGGCGCCAATACTGGGTTTACCTTTGTACCAGCTGATTTTCCCTTTTTTCCCTGTATATTGAGAGCCATAACTATAGTAAAAAAGTGCATCAATATACTTTTGCTTTAAATACTCAGTCGGATTATGTGCGCCATCATCAGTATCAATAACATTCACTATACCCATATCAGCTTTACGCATTAAATTGTTTAACTGTACACAATGATCAGCATGATTAGGACTTATACTTGGAAAGTAATATGCGGCACCGGAAGGACCAGCGATGGCTACATTTCTACCTTCAGGCGTGGTCAGCAGTCCATTAATCAAATCATTATAAATCATAGGTGTCAACTCGGCTAAAGATGGAGAAATCGTAAAACCGAAATTCAAACGACTCTGATTATCAGACTTCAAAATCCATTGATCCCAATAACCAGCACCGGCCAGCCAACCGATATGGTCGCCATCGGTTAGTACAAAACACACTGTATGAACATTGGGAACTACTTTGTATGGTGTTAAAGGTTCCTTTTGCTTTGCAATGGGCACATCGATATTGGTAAGAGTAGCTAAATTTTTCAACCCTCCTGATGGAAGCATTTTAAAACCTTTCGTCGACAGTTTTTGAATCATATCATATTCCGAAACCCACCATCCAAAGAAATAAGCACCCGGATCAAGAAAATTGTATACAGTCTGAGCCAGTGTACCATTGACATTTTGATCAAAATAACGAATTCCACCTGTATAAGCCGTATAATCCACTAATCCAAGCCAGCTTTCGAGTTCTTGTGAAAATGCAAATTTACGACTGATCCTATCTCCATAATTGGCAAGTGCCCATGTTTCATTTTTTCCACGCACATCCAAAACCATCGACAAGCCGGCTGCTTTGGCCTTCGACTCGATATCGGCTGGAATAGCCACTGCATTCAGAATACCCGAAAGCGTGGCGGCCACATTCGAACTTACACTTTTAGGATCGCACAAAATATAGCCATCGAGACGTTTGGCAAAGAAATTCAGCAAGCCCTGAAAGTTATTACTATATGTATCCAGAATTTTTATTCCGGGATTCGACTCACGCACAAGTTCCTGATGAAAATACTGCCATTGTAAAATCATAGGTTTTGTACGCGCCAGAATACCACTCAGCGAACCCGTGGCAAAGACTTCGGAATCGGTCATCGACTTGCCTGTATAGTAAAGTGTATCGGGCTTATTGGTTCCCGGAAATGGAGTATTTTCTATTCGCGAAACATTCTGAGCAAATGCACCGGCTGAAAGCAAGCTGAAAAACAGCAGAAAAGTAAATAGTTTTTGCATTAGATTTTTGTTTAATAATTCTATAGGAAAATTTCAGTTCAGTTAACAACGAAAATGAATTCTGCAAGACAAACTCAACTGAATAAAATCACTCTGTAAAAATACGGCAATCATATTTTGCCTTAAGAAACTCATTATCCAAAAAACATCAAAATCGTACCTGAAAGTTTTTTTTAGTTCTTTTATTTGGTTTCTGAATATAAACACTATATTTGCAGCACAGATCAGCACACTGCGATCAACCTTAAAAATCGTACTAAAAGAATCATGGAAAACATGCCCTCCGGCTATCCTTCAGAAAACCCTGAAGTAGCCCGCAGGCGTTTTTGTCAGACATTACGTCTGAAAAACGACCCTGCATCCATCGAGAAATACAAATTTTGGCATCGTCCGGAAAACCGCTGGCCCGAGATTCCGCAGGGTATCAGAGAAGTGGGAATTCTCGACATGGAAATCTACATTCACAACGACCTTTTATTTATGATTATCGAAACCGGCCCCGATTTCGATTGGGATGCTGCATTCAGCAAATTAGCCTCATTACCGCGTCAGGCCGAATGGGAAGACTTTATGGCTCAGTTTCAGATGGCCGAACCGGGAGCAGCCTCGTCGCAAAAATGGCAATTAATGGAACGAATGTTCAAACTATAAGTATAATCGTCAGAGACTACAAACGCAACAAAAGCCTTCAAATCGCGTTAATCCAAAAATCACAGTATGAATCACACACAAAAACAATCGCTTCTACACGACCACGAAGGAAATTATTTCCTTGTACCGTTTATTCTGGTCACCTCGCTTTTCTTTTTCTGGGGAGTGGCCAACAACATGACCGACACGCTGCTGGCTGCCTTCAAAAACATAATGGAAATGACCGATTTCCAGACTTCTTTTATTCAGCTGGCATTTTACGGAGCATATGCGGTTTTTGCTATTCCGGCAGCATTAATAATCCGGAAATTTAATTTTAAAACAGGAATTATTGTCGGATTAGCAATGTATGCAGGTGGAACATTCCTGTTTTATCCTGCAGCACAACTTTCGTCCTACGGTTTCTATCTTTTTGCCATTTATGTAATGGCGGGAGGTTGTTCGATACTAGAAACCACTGCAAATCCATATATTCTTTCGATGGGACGCCCTGAAAATATGACACGCCGTCTCAACCTCGCACAATCGTTCAATCCCATCGGCTCCATTTCGGGCATTATTCTTAGTCAGATATTTATTTTGTCGCAACTCAGTGCCAACAAAAGTGAAATGACAAGCGAGATGCTTGCAGAAGCACAATCGCGGGAGCTTTCGGCTGTCACATTAACCTATATGGGCGTGGGTGCGGCATTGCTGGTAGTTCTGCTGATTATTTTATTTTACAAAAAAATGCCTGCTGCAAAAGATAAAACACAACTTGCATTCGGAAAAACTGTAGGACATATTTTCAAAAACAGGCTTTACAGTTTCGGAGTGATTACCCAGTTTTTTTATGTGGGCGCGCAAATCGGTGTGTGGTCGTATACAATTCGCTATGTAATGAAGGCTCTGAACCTTGTCGATCCGGTTACCGACCAGATTGTAGTGGAAAATGTAGCTGCTTTTATGCAGCAATATCCGGGCTGGAGTAGCTTGTGGAACTTTGATGCAGCTACCACAGCCGAAAATATCGGAAATTCATTTTATCTGACATCCATTCTGCTGTTCTCAGCATCGCGATTTATTTTTACCGCATTAATGAAATACATAAAACCAGGGGTTTTGCTTGGCATTGCAGCTGTAGGAGCCACATTATCAACATTTGCAGCCATATTTTTCAGTGGAATGAGCGGAGTCATCGGGCTGATGATGATTTCATTCTTTATGTCATTAATGTTCCCGACTATTTACGGCATTGCACTCGAAAAACTTTCGCCGACCGAAACAAAAGTCGGTGGTTCGTTCCTTGTAATGGCTATTCTGGGAGGCGCTTTGCTGACATCGCTACAGGGATATTTATCCACATTATTTGCAAATGTGGCTTTGTCGTACACAGTTCCTGTGTTTTGTTTTGTAGTAGTTGGCTTGTATGGATTTTTGTCGCACAAAATGACACAAAAGACATCCACAGAAATCTAACAAAACAGACGTTTGATAATCAGCTTAAAAGCTCAGTTTCTTTCATCTAATTTAAATCGCATTCGCCAGCGTCCGTTTTCAAAATCGTGGCTGATAATCCGGAAAACACCAATTTCGGAAGTATTATCCACATGCTGACCAATACAGGCACAGGCATCGTAATCGCCCACACGAATTACCCGGAGTGTTTCAGAAGCATCTTCGGGTAATTTGCTTAAATCCACAATGGAAGCTGCTTCTTCGCGCGACATCAGCTGCTCATAAACAGGTAAGTTTTGCTCGATAACTTCATTCACACGACGTGTAATTTCTTCTACCTGCGCATCTGTTGGCGATTCGGCCAACAAATAATCACATTTGCTTTTTTTTCGTTCGATATGAGCATTTACCGAGCGACTGCATCCAAACATACGCACCATTGTCTGATTCAGTATGTGTTCGGTGGTATGCATATCGCAGGCATATTGTTTTTTGGCCTCGTTGAGTACACTATTATCCATTATGTAAAAATATTTTCAGTGATTAATGTGCAAAGATAAGACTTTAAAGCCTGACGAAAAAATCGAAACAAGTTGGAACCTGAATCATTTATGTCAATATTTTCTTGTTAACCGAAAATAATTTACATATATTTGTGAGCCTTATTTTTTCCTGAAATCTGCTATAAAATAAATCATTAACCATGAAAGTTTCCAAAGTAAACCACAGAGGCGAGTGGCGCATCCGGATTGAAACAGCCTACAGTCAGGACACAATAGCTAAGCTAAAAACAATTGACGGAGCACGCTGGAGCCAAACCATGAAAGCATGGCATATACCCTACACTCAGAAATCGTTCGGACAATTTCGTGAACTTTTCCCTTCGTTCGAAATTGACACAAGCCCTGTCTCCGGATTATATACCGAACAAAAAAGCGAGTCAGAACACACAACTACAAATCCTGCAAAAGAAGAAACGGTAAATACGTCCGCACCTATTAACCGCATCAAAAAGAAAACTGATAGCGAACCGATATCAATTGACATAACCAGGCACAACATTTATATAAAAGTTCCAAAAAACGACACTGACATTCTATTTTTGAGATCGTTTCAACACGCACACTGGGACATGGTGCATTTTTGCTGGATAGTTCCAAACTACAGAAACAACCGGGATAAAATTGTGAATTATTTTGCCGACAGAAACCCTGAAATAAGCGAATTCATTTCGTCGAATGAAAGCCAGACTGAACAAAAGCCAACTTACACTGCCGATGAAATGATTCTGATAGCCATTCCGGGCAGGGCACTGAAAGTTTATTTTTCGTACAACAGGGAAATTATGAAGCAAATAAAGAAAATTCCCTATTGCCAGTGGAATCACGACGAAAATTGCTGGTCGGTACCGTATTCGGAACGTTTTATTGCTGAAATTAAGCAAATAGCTGCCGGAAATGGATTAAAACTACAGTTTCGTGAGGAAACTAAACAGGGAATCAAACCACGAACATCCCGTTACGACATCAAAAATTACAGAACCTGTCCGCCCAACTATCTGGCAAAACTCAGGGAACTGCGCTACAGCAAACATACGCTGAACACCTACAAACATATGTTCGAGGAGTTTATCAACCATTTTCCCGACACCGAACCCGAAGACATTACCGACGAAATGATTACAGGTTTTTTGCGGTACCTTGTCGATGAACGAAATGTGTCCGGATCGTACCAGAATCAGTCGATCAATTCCATCAAGTTTTACTATGAGAAAGTTTTGCGCGGACAACGCAAAATCTACCTTATTGACAGGCCACGCGAAGCCAAATATCTGCCCGAAGTGCTGAGTCAGAACGAAATAAAACTGATTTTGAAAAACACCGACAATCTGAAACACAAAGCCATTATAATGACCATATATTCGGCCGGATTGCGTGTTAGCGAAGCCATAAATCTGAAGCTGAAAGACATTGACAGTCAGCGAATGCAAATAAGGGTTGAGCAGGCCAAAGGCAAAAAAGACAGGTATACGCTGTTAAGTGTAAAAACGCTTGAAATACTCCGCAAATATGTCGCAGAGTACAAGCCAAAAGTATGGCTTTTCGAAGGCGCGGATGGAAAAGAATATTCGCGGCGATCGATTGGTGAGTTAGTGCACAAAGCTGTGCAAAAAGCAGGAATCAAAAAACGTGTCACCGTTCATACACTACGGCATTCATTTGCCACACATTTACTCGAAGCCGGCACCGATTTACGTTATATTCAAAATCTTTTGGGACATCAAAATACCAAAACGACTGAAATCTATACACATATCACCACCAAAGGTTTCGATCAGATAGTAAGTCCAATGGATCAGCTCGATTTATAAGCAATAAAAAGGTTCTTCAAAATACTGAAGAACCTTTTTATTTTCGGTCAGGTGACCTTATATTACGTGAATTATTTTACTTGCGGTTATTTAATTCCTCTTCTGATTTCACTCTTTGTCCCGGATTCTCCTTTACAATTTGGCGTAATACCTCTTCAGGATATCCGTGACGAATAATGGTTGGAGGAATATGGAACTCGTTCTGAAGGAATTTCCCATTTTCTTCTTTTTTCATATTTCCATCCATATATTTCACAAGAAGATATTCACCCAGTTTACGCCATGCAGTAGTAGAGTTTTCGGCCTGCGAGTTGCTGAAATTAGTCAGGAACACACGCGCATCCTGCTCATTCATATTCACTGCGACTTTATCGATTGCAGGTACCAGCGTATTAAAGCTTGTTTCCCAATGCGCCTGTACTTTCTTTATATCCTGCATCATGTAGGAATAACGACTGTAAGCATAATTTGCCACCCAGTTATACACCCAGAAGGCTGATGTCGAAGAATATTCGAACAGATTTCCGTTTTTTTCGCTGAAACACCATGGCACTTCGTTGATTCCGCAATACATTGGCACATAAACAGCACTTGCTGCATCGTCAACTCCAAACCAAAGCACACCTCCGATATAGTCGGGTAACCAGCTGCGCATTTGCGCTACAAAAGTAAAACCGGTCTGCTGAGTAGCCACTGGACGTTCGTGCATATATTCCACGCCATCCACTTTGAACGACAAGGGACTGTTGCGCAGTTTCGAGCCAAACGGTCCGGCACAAACACCTTTAGTCATATCAAATTCGGTTCCCTCGTACTGATCGCGCATATAATCCTTGATATTTTGAGCACTCAGTTTAAACGCTGGTTTTACCCACAAAGGCATGCGTTCGGCAGTTTCGCCTTTTACATAAGTTACAAAACGCTCCATTTCCGGATTTACCTTGCGGAAGAAACTCCACACGCGGGCTTCGCAAATGCGCAAAGCGCTATAGTCGAGCGGAGCGTACACATCCGAGAAACTGAAATCCTTGTTTTTTCCTTTGAAATATCCTTTTTCACGTGCAAAAGCAATTACATCTTCCGAATACAGACAGTTATTTTTGTCGTCGAAAGGGAAAGTGGTAATACGGGCCTGATTGGCATGACCTGATACACAGTCGTCGGGAATACGCATAGCCACCCACACAGCACCTTTGTTGCGCGGACCTTTTCCAATCATTTCCATAATCCACACTTCGTTGGGGTCGGCAATGGAGAAAGATTCGCCTGAGCTGTAATATCCGTATTCGGTCACTAATTCCGACATAATCTTAATGGCTTCGCGGGCTGTTTTGGCACGCTGCAAAGTCACATAAATCAAACTACCATAATCCATAATTCCGGTAGTATCCACCAACTCAGGACGTCCGCCAAAAGTTGTTTCAGCAATGGCGAGCTGATGTTCATTCATATTGCCAATCACCGAATAGGTTTTTTCGGCCTGTTTTATTTTGCCAAGATATTTTCCTGTATCCCATTCGTAAATATCGAGCAATGTTCCGGGCGCATGTGTAGCGGCAGGATAATGATACAAAGCTCCAAAAAGAAAATATGAATCGGCAGAATAACTAATCAGCGTTGAGCCATCGAGTGTGGCCGCTTTTCCTGCCAGAAAATTGGTACAGGCATTTGAATACGTGAAGGAAGCTATCAATCCCAAAATGAGAAGCGTTTTCTTTATCATTGGCTAAAAATATAAGTATGTAGTATATGAATTTTTAAGAGTCGGACAAAAGTAATATTTAATTGTACAAATTCCAAATCACATTATTAAGGCAATAAGCTGATTACACAAAATATAAAATCTGTATTTCAACATCTTACATAATTGCGCAATATCTTTCGTACACTTTATCCACAATTGTATCCCACGAAACCGATACCGTTCGGGAAGCTTTTTCGGCCACAGCATTCAACAAATTCTGATCGGCAAGAGCTGAAATTATTGTATCTGCAAAATCCTGTACTGAATTTTCAGATAGAAAACCGTTTTCATTATGGGTTATAATTTCGGAAGCAGTTGAGCCCTTCAGCAATACCGGTGGCGTATGCATGGCAGCCGCTTCGCGCACCACAAGCGGTGCATTGTCGTATATCGATGGAAAAAGGAACAAATGTGCAGCTGCATAATACTGTTGCAATTTTTGCCGATCGTAAATTACGCCGCAGAAATGCACAAATGGCGTAAGACCAAGCATATCGGCATACATTTTCAGTTCGTCGGCTGCATAGCCTGTTCCGATAAAAAACATTCGGAATTTCATTCTGTCTTTGAGCGTGGCTAAAGCATCAAGAATCATAAAAGGATTTTTCTCTCGAATATGCTGGCCAACAAACAGCAACACAATTTCGTCGGAAGGAATATGCAGTGACTGTCGCGCCCGGATTTTAAATTCTGCTGCATCAGTTACAGGCTTCATATCACTTCCGTTTTCCATTACAATTACCTCACCCCTGAAACCATACTCACGAATTGTTTCTTCGACCGAAGCCTGCGGAATCCAGACTTCATCAGCTTTTTCGTAGAAGTGCATTATTTCCCTGACCATTAAATCGGCCACTTTACGGCTTCCAACAGCCTGCTCAAAGTCGTCGCGATATTTAGAATGAAAGGTAGCCACCAGTGGAATTTTTTGTTCGCGGGCAATGCGCAGAGCCAAATGTCCGGAAGTAAACGGACAATGGGCATGTACAAGTCCGAACGGAATTCGCTCAAGGGTATCCTGAAATGCCAGATCAATATCGGGCAGCCCGATACGGTAAGGTTTGCGCCTGATTAGTGGCAGCGACGAATACCGAAAAACAGGATAAGGCTCCACAATCTGATAATCGGGTGCTTTGGGAGTCACTACACACACCGGTATTTGGCGACGGTAAAGTCCTTCGGCATAATTTTGAGCCGTCATAGCTACACCATCGATAATGGGCGGATAGCTATCGTTGAATATGCCAATCATTTTATGCGAATTATTTCTTTCCATATATTATTTTTTTTATCAGCATAATATTTCTGTGAATTGTTTAGAAGTAAACCGTAAAAAAAAACTCACCTTCTTCGACAATTCAAAAGTCGTGCTAAAACATTATTCAAACACAAGGAAACTGATCGCAGGCAGATTTAAATTGCAATTATACAAAAAGCTTTCGTTTTTTTAATACTTTGTATGGATTTTCACCGCCAATATGTCAGTACACAATGCGTTATTTTTCATTACTTTTGCAGTCGGAATTCAATTGTCCAAAAAACCCAATCAACATGACACACATTAAACCTGCCACATTACTACTGCTTTTTACATTGTTCAGTATAGCCAACCACATTCAGGCCGATACTATTCCGCACAAGCAAATCAACGAAATTACTGTTTTCAGTCTGTCATCGGGGCAATTTAACCTGCCGGGTGCAATTGTCGACCGGAAAACCATCGAAAGTTCAGCTTTTGTGACTCCTGCCGATGCTTTTCGTACACAACCGGGCATTTCGATAGTGCGCGATGGCGTGTGGACTACCACACTGAATGTGCGTGGTATGTCGGAACAACGCTTGCTCTTCCTGCACGATGGCGACCGTATGCTTTCGGCTACCGACATTTCGGGTGTACTTTCGACAGTCAACATGGAAAGTCTTGAGAGAATTGAAGTTGTTAAAGGAGCAGGTTCAGTAATGTACGGCACAGGCGCAATGGGTGGCGTGGTAAGTTTTATTCCTCAACGTCCCGCATACAGCTCGGGCATTAGCGGAAAAGCGAGCAGCGGATTTCACACAGCCAACAGTTTATGGGCAAATGCAGCCAATCTGAACTTTAGTGCCAACAACTGGTATATTGCTCTTAACGGAAGCTACCGTACAGCACAAAATATGCAAACACCTGCAGGTAAAATACTCAACAGTCAGTTCAACGATGCATCGTGGAGTATTAAAGGAGGTATGAAATACGGTGAAAATCAGGAGTTATTGGTCAACTACAATCACTTCGAAGCATGGAATGTCGGCATTCCCGGCAGCAGCTCATTTCCGGCTACAGCCACAGCGCGTTATTCAGCTATCAAACGCAATCAGCTCAGCGGCGAATATATTTTCAGCGATCTTTCATACACTCTTCGCGAACTGCGGTTCAAAGCCTACACACAGAACATCAGCCGCGATGTGGAATTAAAACCCAACTCCAGCAATGTAACACTTCCGGCCAGTATGAATGTAACTTCGGGAGCAAAAGCTACCGCTGCACTTTACTTCAACGATTACAACACCATGACTGTGGGTGCAGAAACATGGCTGCGCGATGCAGAAACATTTCGCACCAAAATAAACATTCAGAACGACTCAACTTTTACCTACATAGGCGAAGTACCCACTCCAAAAGCAAAAATGTTCGATGCCGGGATATTTGCATTTTACAAAAAAGTAATTGATCCGCACTATCTGAAACTGAATGCAGGCGTACGTCTCGACTTTATCCGTACTGAAAACGACAGCGCTTTCAACCGCATTTTTCAGTACCGCAGGGTGAATGGCGAACGTACTGATATTCCTTTTCAAAAGAATATGACCATTGCGCCAAATGTGAAAAATGAAATATCCTACGCCGCACATGCCGACATTGAATATCTGCCTGCAAAACGTCACAAGTTCACGCTTTCGCTGGCCAATGCCTATCGCGTGGCATCTATCGAAGAACGTTTCAAATATATTGATCTCGGAAGTGCTGTTCGTGTAGGGAATATTGATTTGCGTCCGGAGAAAGGTCTTTTTTCAAACCTGAATTATAGTCTGACTAAAAACAAGTTACTACTGAAAACCGACATCTTTTTCAACTACCTGTTTGATCTGATTGCCGAGGAAAAAGTTTCGGACTCTCCATTGTTATATAAGAATAAAAATATCGACAAAGCCATGTTCACCGGTGCCGAATTCAGCATGGAATGGCTTATCAATAAACATTTTAAAGCAGCAACACAGGCTGGTTACGTGCATACCCGCGATGTGGAAACCAACAAACCGCTTCCTTTGATTCCTCCTGCTCACGGTAATGTGTCACTGACTTATTTTCACCCAAAATATGTGGAAACAACACTTAGCATGGAATGGGCTGCCAATCAAAACGAAATTGCTGAAAATGAAACCGCCACTCCTGGCTATGCCATCTTTAATATAGATTTTCAGAGTATGCCTGTAAAAGTGCAGAATTCTTATCTGCAGCTTTTTGCTGGTGTAAACAATATTCTTGACAAAGCTTACCGGAATCATCTTTTCAACAACCGACCGGGCATGGATAAACTTTACGAATCCGGACGAAACGTGTTTGTAAAGCTGAAATGGGGATGGTGAGAGAGATGCTTCAGAGTTTCAGAGTTCAAAGTTTCAGGGTTTTGGGTTGATTGGTTGATTGGTTGATTAGCCGATACCATTAAATAGTAAATGATAAAATGGTAAATATAAAATTATCAACTGTCCATTATCAACTCAAAATATTACCTTACAGTTCCTGAATTCCTTCCATCACCTCATACACAATGGGACAGGTGGAGGCATTTTTCACCGACAATTTATAAATCTGGAAGAATTTTTTCCGGTCGGTATGCGGATATTCGCGACAGGCTTTGGGGCGCGATTCGTAGATGGCACAATAATTATCATCTCCCAAAAACGGACAAGGCATTGAGCGAAAAACCATATCACCATCTTCATCAACACGCAAATAACGCGAAACCACATCCACAGGCTTCATACGCAAAGCTTTTCCCATTTTCTCCACATCTTTATCGGTTATGCGCGGACCGAGCGACCGACAACAGTTAGCACATTCAAGACAATCGGTACGCTCCGAAACTTCATCGTGCAAGGCCTGAATCTTCAAATCCGAAGTTTCAATTTTCTTTCTGTTACGGTTCAGAAATTTAAGCCAGGTGCTTTCTCTTTTAGCTGCCATCAAAGGCAATTCTTTGTAATTTAATCTATTGGGCATGAACAATTTATTTTTCAGAACGGATTTGCAAAGTTACATAAATAATGGTCAAAAACGAAAAACGAACTTAGTTTCGATAAAATGATGTATCTTTGCAGCCGCTTAATTTATCAAAAATGCAAACAATGAGCATGTTAAGTAAAACACTTGGACAATACGATGCACCGCAGAAAGCCAAAGAGCTTGGTGTATACCCTTATTTCCGCCCTATTGAGTCCGATCAGGACACTGTGGTTACCATTAACGGTAAACAGGTATTAATGTTTGGTTCAAACAGTTATCTCGGACTTACCAATCATCCACGTTTGAAAGAAGGCGCTATCAAAGCTATCGAAAAATACGGAACAGGTTGTGCCGGTTCGCGTTTTTTGAACGGAACACTCGACATTCACCTTGAACTCGAAGAACGTTTGGCAAAGCTTGTTCACAAAGAAGAAGCGCTGGTTTATGCCACAGGGTTTACGGTAAATTCAGGTGTCGTCCCTGCCATTACAGGCCGCGAGGACTATCTGATTTTCGATGAATTCGATCACGCCTCAATTATTGAAGGTAAGCGACTTTCATTTTCGAAACAACTGAAATACAGACACAACGATATGGACGCACTTGAAAGAGTTCTGAAAAAGTGCGAGCCCGACAAGTTGAAAGTGATTGTAGTGGATGGTGTATTCAGTATGGAAGGCGATGTAGCACCGCTGCCTGAGATTGTAGCGCTTTCGAAAAAATATAACGCCTCCATCATGGTGGACGAAGCTCACTCGCTGGGTGTATTTGGCGAAAACGGAGCCGGTGTGTGCGAACATTTCGGCGTATCGAAGGATGTGGATTTGATCATGGGCACTTTCAGTAAATCGCTCGGAACAATCGGAGGATTTATTGCTGCTGATAAAAACATTATCAACTATCTGAAACACAATTCGCGCACACTTATTTTCAGTGCATCAATCACACCTGCTTCAACAGGATGTGTACTTGCAGCACTCGATGTAATGGCTGAAGAACGCTGGCGTCAGCAGGCATTGTGGGACAATACGCACAGAGCTAAAGCAGGATTCCTGAAAGCAGGATTCGAAATCGGCCCGACCGAAACACCCATTATCCCGCTTTATGTGCGCGACAACAACAAAACGTTTATGCTCACACGAATGCTAATGGATGCAGGCGTATTTGTAAACCCTGTGGTTTCGCCCGCGGTACGCTCCGAAGACTCGCTCATTCGCTACTCGCTAATGGCGACACATACTTTTGAGCAAATCGACGAGTCGATAGTAAAAATAAGCAGTGCAGCCCGTCAATTAGGCATTATTGAATAAACTATTGTAAAAAATACAATACTAAAACAATCAGAATAGAACCATTCATAAAAACAGATGCGTTCTATTCTTTGTTTGTTTAATAGTATTACAAAATAAAAGTCCCGCTGTTTCAAAACGGAATAGTTCCGGACAATGAATTAAGAATCCGGTTTGCTTTGTGAAAAGCACCCCAAACAGCCTGACCACAGGCATAAAAGCAATTTATAAAAATGATTACAGTTTCAAATCTGGCCATTCAATTTGGCAAACGTGTTTTATTTTCTGACGTAAACCTGAAATTTACTGCCGGCAACTGCTACGGAATTATCGGAGCCAACGGAGCCGGAAAATCGACTCTTATCCGCATACTCAGCGGCGACCTCGATGCTACACGCGGCACAATTCAGTTCGGACCGGGCGAACGTCTTTCGGTTCTGAAACAGGACCACTTTGAATTCGACGAATATACAGTGCTCGACACAGTGATGATGGGACATGACGTACTTTGGAAAGTTAAAGAAGAAAAAGATGCCATCTATCTGAAAGAGGACTTCAGCGATGCTGATGGACTAAGGGCATCTGAACTTGAAGATAAATTCAACGAAATGAATGGCTGGAATGCCGAAAGCGATGCAGCTGCTTTGCTCAGTGGCCTTGGCATAAAAGAAGATTTACATTATCAGTTGATGAAAGAACTCAGCGGTATGGAAAAGGTTCGTGTGTTACTTGCCCGCGCACTTTTCGGAAAACCCGACAACCTGCTGCTCGATGAGCCTACCAACGACCTCGACGTGGAAACTGTAATGTGGCTCGAAAATTATCTGGCAAACTACGAAAACACAGTACTTGTGGTTTCGCACGACCGTCACTTCCTCGATGCTGTAAGTACACACACCGTGGATATCGACTACGGAAAAGTGCAGCTCTTCCCCGGAAACTATTCGTTCTGGTACGAATCGAGTCAGTTGGCTCTTCGTCAGCAACAAACACAGAACAAAAAAGCTGAAGAAAAGAAAAAGGAACTCGAAGAATTTATCCGTCGTTTCAGTGCCAACGTGGCCAAATCGAAACAGGCCACCAGTCGCCGTAAAATGCTCGACAAACTCAATGTGGAAGAAATTCAGCCATCTACACGTAAATATCCGGGCATTATTTTCTCACCCGATCGGGAACCGGGAAATATGGTGCTCGAGATTGCGGGACTTGGTAAAACGCTCGAAGATGGCACTGTACTTTTCAAGGATGTAAACTTCAACGTGGAGAAAAACGATAAAATCGTATTTCTATCGCGCGATCCTCGTGCCATGACTGCGTTTTTCGAAATCATAAACGGACTCGACACGCAGCACGAAGGAAAATACAATTGGGGAATTACCATTACACATGCCTATCTCCCACTCGACAATACTGAGTTTTTCAACACCGACCTCAATCTGGTCGATTGGCTGAGTCAGTATTCCGACGAAACACTCGAATCGTTTATTCGTGGATATCTGGGTCGTATGCTTTTCTCGGGCGAGGAAATTTTCAAAAAAGCCAGCGTGCTTTCGGGAGGCGAAAAAATGCGCTGTATGATTGCCCGTATGATGCTGCGTAATGCCAATGTACTTATTCTCGATTCTCCGGCCAACCACCTCGATCTGGAATCGATTCAGGCATTCAACAATAGTCTGGTGAATTTCAACGGCAATGTACTTATGTCGTCGCACGACCGTGAATTTATTCAAACCGTTTGTAATCGTATTATTGAACTCACGCCCAACGGCATTATCGACAAACAAATGGATTACGACGATTATGTAACTTCGGAAGATATAAAAGCCGTACGCGAGAGAATGTATCGCTAATCAATCCGGTTTACATACTCCGAAAACAATCTGCCACTCACGGGATGCCTCAGTACAGGGGCAATTTCCAGCAGCGGCTTCAACACAAAGTCCCGCTCCGTCATCAACGGATGCGGGATTTTTAATTGAGGCAAGTCGATCAACAAATTATCGTAAAGCAAAATGTCGATATCAATAAGCCTGTCGGAATAGTTTCCGTCCGACTTTTTCAATCTGCCCAGATCTTTTTCTATTTGCTGCGTATTTTCGAGTAATGCCAGAGGAGTCAGCACTGTGTCGATAAGTAAAACCGCATTCAGAAAGTAATTATCCGAATTAAAACCAATCGGTTTAGTCTCAATAAAAGCAGAAACAGCAAGCACACGGCCTGTACTTAGCGACAATTCGTTGATAGCCCGATGAAGATTCTCTTCTTTATTACCAAGATTACTGCCTAAAGCAAGATAAGACAAAGACATTATTCAATTTGCGATTTGTAAGTTTATAATTTGCAAAGTTACATTTATCTTTCATAATACGGGAGCCAAACAGCACTACAAACAAATCTTTCGTCCCGTTAAATAACACAAATACATTTCACTAACCACCAAAAAATGTTGTAAAACATACATTTCCGAATGAAAATTTAATATAAATTTCATACATTGCCAAACGATTTAAAAAATCGTTGACCTTTTATTTTTTAGTATTAATCTCTTTTAATTTAATACAGTATGAAAGTATATCAATCAAATGAAATTAAGAACATCTCACTTCTGGGAAGTTCCGGCTCCGGGAAAACCACTCTTGTGGAAGCTATGCTTTACGAGAGTGGTGTTATAAAACGCAGAGGCTCTATAGCCGCACAGAATACTGTGTCCGACTATTTCCCTGTGGAGAAAGAATACGGTTATTCCGTGTTTTCGACCATCATTCAAACCGAATGGCTCAACAAGAAACTTAACTTTATCGACTGCCCCGGGTCCGACGACTTTATTGGCGGTGTGGTTACTTCACTCAACGTAACCGATACAGCGCTCATCCTCCTCAACACACAATACGGTGTGGAAGTCGGCACTCACAATCACTTCCGCTATACTGAAAAATTTAATAAACCGATTATTTTTGTAGCCAATCAGCTCGACCACGAAAAGTCCGATTTCGACAAAACCCTGGAGCAACTCAAAGAAAACTATGGCTCTAAAGTAGTCCTTATACAATATCCCGTTACTGTAGGTCCGCAATTCAATGCAGTAGTGGATGTTTTAAAAATGAAAATGTACCGTTGGAAACCCGAAGGTGGAGTTCCTGAAGTACTTGAAATTCCTGATTCAGAAATTGAAAAAGCACAGGAATATCACAACGCACTGGTTGAATCAGCAGCCGAACACGATGAAGCACTTATGGAAAAATTCTTCGATCAGGGGTCGCTAGACGAAGAAGAAATGCGCGTAGGTATCCGCAAAGGAATGCTTCACCGCGACATGTTCCCTGTATTTTGCGTAAGTGCAGGTAAAGATATGTGCGTGCGTCGCCTTATGGAATTTGTGGGAAATGTATCGCCCAGCGTGAACGTAACCGAAAAGCCACAAACCAAGGATGGAAAAGAAATTGCTCCCGATCCTAATGGTCCTACAAGCCTCTACGTATTTAAAACCAGCGTCGAGCCACATATTGGCGAGGTTTCGTTCTTCAAGGTAATGAGCGGAAAAATAAAAGAAGGCGAAGACCTTTTAAATGTCAACCGCAGCTCGAAAGAACGAATCAGCCAGTTATTTTCTGTAGCCGGACAAATACGTACCAAAGTTGAGGAACTCGTAGCCGGTGATATTGGTGCCACAGTAAAGCTAAAAGACACCCGTACAGGCGACACGCTCAATGCAAAAGGTTGCGAATACGACTACAAAGAAATAAAATATCCTGAGCCAAAATATCGTCGTGCCATCAGAGCTGTTTCTGAAGCCGACGAAGAAAAACTGAGCGAAATCCTCACCCGCATGCATCAGGAAGATCCGACATGGATTATCGAGCAGTCGAAGGAACTGAAACAAACCATTCTTTACGGTCAGGGTGAATTCCACCTCCGTACATTGAAATGGCGTGTTGAAAACAACGATAAAATTGCGATTGAATATAAAGAACCACGCATTCCTTACCGCGAAACCATTACAAAGGTTGCCCGTGCCGACTACCGTCACAAAAAGCAATCGGGTGGCGCAGGACAGTTTGGTGAAGTTCACCTGATTGTAGAACCTTATTTCGAAGGAATGCCTACACCTGAAACTTTCCGTTTCGGAGGACAGGAATACAAAATATCGGTACGCGACACCCAGGAAATTAAACTCGAATGGGGTGGTAAATTGGTGCTGATTAACAGCATTGTGGGTGGTTCTATTGATGCAAGGTTCATTCCTGCGATTATGAAAGGTATCATGGATCGCATGGAACAGGGACCGCTTACCGGTTCGTATGCCCGCGATGTACGCGTAATTGTGTACGACGGAAAAATGCACCCGGTGGATTCAAATGAAATATCCTTCCGCCTTGCCGGACGAAATGCTTTTGCTCAGGCCTTTAAAGAAGCCGGACCAAAACTGCTCGAACCAATTTACGACGTAATCGTTCAGGTTCCTTCCGACAAAATGGGTGACGTAATGAGCGACCTTCAGGGACGACGCGCCATCATTATGGGTATGGAAAGTGAAAAAGGATTCGAAAAGCTGACTGCTAAAATTCCGCTGAAAGAACTTGGAAGTTATTCAACCACTTTGAGTTCGCTCACCGGTGGTCGTGCTTCGTTCAACATGAAATTTGCCAGCTACGAACTTGTTCCGATGGATATTCAGGATAAACTCCTTAAAGAATACGAAGCATCCAAGAAGGATGAGGAATAACGCACATGTTTATTTAGTAAATTACAAAATCAATAAGGCAGTTACGGACATGTTCCGTAGCTGCTTTTTTTAGTGCTAAAAGAGAACGCACAGCAGTTCAGCATTTTTTGTTAGTTTTGCAGAAAGAAAAATATCACTAAAGCATGAAAAAATATCGTCTACTTCCATTATATACAAAAATTCTGATTGGGATGCTGCTGGGTATCGCAGTTGGTTATCTGTTTGTTGCAATTGGTCTGGCATCGTTAGTCAGCGATTGGATTCAGCCCTGGGGTGCAATTTTCATTCGGCTATTGAAACTGATTGCAGTTCCTCTGGTATTTTTGTCGCTGATTAAAGGCGTTGCAGGAATGAAGGACATACGCAAGCTTTCAGGGCTGGGCTTTAAAACCATAAGCATTTATATTGCAACCACATTTTTTGCTGTTTTATTGGGTTTGGGCATGGTAAACCTTGTAAAACCCGGACGAATGATAAGCTCTGAACAAACTGCACAATACAAGGAAAAATTCAATATAAATGTGCAGAACGACCAGATAGAAGCCATAAAACACAGCAAGCCAATGGATTTCATTGTGGACATTGTGCCTGAAAATATTATACTGGCAGGCAGCAATAATTCAGCAATGCTTCAGGTGATTTTTGTGGCGTTGCTTTTCGGTATCGCCATTGTGTTGTTGGGCGAAAAAGAAACCGCAGCGTTTATGAATGTGGTAAATTCACTCGATAAAATAATTCTACAGATAGTAGAGTTGATTATGGAATTTGCTCCGGTTGGTGTACTTGCACTAATGGCAGGTATGATTGTGGATTTTTCAGGCGATAGCAATATGTTTGCAGCACTCGGACTTTATGCAGCCACAGTAATTGTAGCATTGCTAACACTTATCGTGCTTTTTTACCCTGTCATGTTACGCCTTTTTACCAAAAGGAACATTCCTGAATATATGAAAAACATCTTCCCTATTCAGCTACTTGCATTCTCTACCAGTTCGAGTTCAGCTACGCTTCCGTTTACCATCGAACAATCACAAAAGAAACTGGGAATATCCGAAGAAATTTCATCATTTGTTTTACCCCTTGGTGCCACTATCAACATGGACGGCACAAGCTGTTATCAGGTGATTGCCATTTTCTTTATAGCGCAAATTTTTGGCATCGATCTTAGCGCTGCGCAGATGCTCACAATCGTAATGCTCACTGTGCTCGCTTCTATCGGCACTCCGGGCGTTCCGGGCGGAAGCATGGTGATGACGGTCATGGTAATGAGCTCAGTGGGAATTCCCATCGAAGGACTGGCGCTTATTGTGGGCATCGACCGCCCGCTCGACATGCTTCGAACGGTGGTCAATGTAACAGGTGATACTTTTGTTGCTTCAGTGCTCGACAAAAACGGTTCTGAATCTAATCCTCACGCTTAATAGCTGTACTGAATCGTACAATTTCACCATTTTTTCCAATTCCTTCAAGTTCGGCACGATAAGTAGAACGGCGATCAGCCGTAAAGAAACTGACTTTTACAACTCCGTTGATATCGGGAATAAGTTGCGGGTTCCAGTAAATGGTGGTACGCAAATCAGCTTTTGGCAACATTCTGACACTATCCACTTCGTAAGCCGGCATATAGAAAGTATCCGGTTTCTGAAATCCCAGAGGTTTGATACGTGCCATACTACTTGCAGGTAAATTATCGTAGCGGGCACCCTTTTTCAGTGAAATTGCAATGGCTCCATTCCCGCCTCTCGAACCAAAAATTGTGGCAGAAACTCCTTTAAACACATAGATACTTTCGATATCTGAAGGATTGAGATACATTACATCATCAATTCTGTCGGTTTCAACACCATCTATTACAAAAAGCGGATTACCACCTGCTCCCCTGATCGACACATTCTGTCCATCGTATTGCACACCGGGAACCATCCCGATTATATCCAAAACCGGCAAGCCTGCCCATTCTTCAATTTTTTCCGGGCCCAGCATATTATCGGCAGTCGAAGCATAAAGCGCATCCTGAGGATTTACAGGTTTTGCCTGAGCACTCACAGTCAATTCGTCAAGATTTACAACCATCATACCACCATCGGTATAATATTTTTCCTTGCTGACCAGAAAATAATCCTCAGGAAATGCTGTTTTTTTGCGAATCACAGGCATTGGAATTTTTATTGCCGGGAACGTGTCTTTGTCAGCAATAAGCACCACATCCACAATTTTGGATTTACTACGGGCTTTCAAAACCATTTCGGTACTATCGGGATATTCAATACCATCAATTACAAAATAGCCGGCACTATCGGTTTTTGCTCCGCTAATACGGTTTTTGTATGTCGAATACATAATTACATCCCTGTCGGCAATGGGTTTATTGAACGCATTCAGCACTTTACCCGACACAGTCTGCCCCATTTCAAGATAAAACTTATTGACAGGATATTTCGCTTTCAACAAATTGGCAGTATTAAATCGTCTCCAGCCCTGTGTCATCATAAGAAGATCGGTAATTTCACGCGTACGCGCCGAGTTATCTGCAAAATAAAGTCCGGGATCTTCAATATATCCTTTCAGATCGGAAGTAAGCAACAGCGAGTTCAGAATATTGGTCCCCAATGTATCAGGGGTAATCAAATCGCTGTCGGTCACACTCAACGACAAATTTCCCTTAAATGGTAATAGTTTCTGATCAGTGATACGGAATGTCATTTCCACCGCTTCACGTTTTCCGTATTTTGTTTTCGGAACGGTTGCCTCCACTGTCGGCATTTGAAAATTACGACTAAAGAAAAGACGTTCGCACCAGGTATTCAACGATCTATCCATCACAGTAAAAGTCACAATTCCGGCAGGAAATAAATTTTCGGGAATAAACCCTTCCTGTTCGGTGAGTGGCAGCAGCAGATAAACAACACCCCGTACATGCACGAGCAAATTGAGAGAATCGGCAGGTAACGGACTTTTATTGAGTAATTTGTAATAAATACGATTGCGGTTATGCGCCAGTTGTAAACTTACACCCTTTGCCATTGTAGCTGGCAGACTTAACTTTTTGCTGGTTTTATCTCCGGTTTTTACAATTGCATAATAACTTTCACCGGGATTTGTTTTCAGAAAAAACTTACCCATTCCTTTGTGCGAGGAATTAAAATCAAGCAATTCTTCATCATTCTGATTAAATAACTTACCCTCCACATCAACCGAAAGTCCATCAGCACCAACGGCCTTGAAAGCCACATTTTGAACTTCGTCATCGAGAAATGTTCCACTTTCAGGAAAAAAATGAACAGCAAAATCCTGATTTTCGGCAGGCACAACCAACCTGTGTGTAAACTTTATTCCGGGCTCACGAAGCCGTATTTCAATATGCTTTTTATCTACATTTTGAGGATCCGCAGCAAGATTCAGGACGATTCTGCCATCTTTCTGGGTAGAAGCTACCACACGTTTTTTGCTTCCGGTTATCCAGCTTTGAAAAAAACTGAATTCCTTTTCGACAATCGGCTTACCATAAGTATCCTTAAACTGAAGTTTCAGTTGCCAGCGTCCGTCAGGTAGTTTTACAAACTCGTCTATGCAGTTAATGCGCGTATCGATGTTATTTCCGATTTCAATTTTTTTGTTGAACAGAAAATCATCTGTATTTTTCATCCAGTGCGTGTAAGCTCTCAGCGTATAATTCCCCGGTCTGATTTCAGGATTAATTTTCAGATAACCCGGAAAAGCCGTGCTGTCTTTTCTTATTTTAATGCGCGTAACAATTGAGTCGGTTTCATCTACAAGCTCCAGCACAACAAAACGACTTTTTGAATCCGGCTTGTGCGTCGCAGCATTCAACACATAAGCATTGAACCACATAGTCTCTCCGGCATTGTAGTAGGGTTTATCAGTATGAACATACACTTTTTCCTGCGGATTGTAATGCCACAGTTCAGCAAAACGCTTGGCTATTGTTTTGATATCGGGCTCCTGAGCCGACAATTGGAAAGTTGTAAATACAACAAGGGTAACAAGCAGTGACCTGCAAATGGAATTCATGATTTTTCCGGTTTTGAGATTATGAAATAAGGATTTAAGACTTAAAATCAACCGGAAAGTTTAAATCCATAAGTACTGAAATATGCTTCACCGGAAAAATTTTTCAAATGTAAAAAGAATGTCTTTAACAGCCAAATATTAAGACTTAAATTGTAAAAATAATTTTCCGAGAGCACCAAACAACAACTTTGCAGCTCAAGAGATTTCTCAGTCATATCTCTATAAGTATAAATCGTGAAATTATTGAAACAACAAGAAAACATGTTGCTAATAAAAATAATCCCCCACCATAATATACTTTTATGACACATCAGACACATATATTTATAAATCAAGAATATAAAATCTTTTAGTAACACAAACACCTGTTGATATTCTGTTGATAAAACATTCATAAAGCACACATTTAACTATGAAAACCTGTTGATAAATATTTTGTGGGGAAATGTGGGGAATATGGAAATCTTTTTATACTTTTACACTTGCAAAACTATACCCAATTAGTCATGTCGACATTTATAGGAAAATACGAAGCAAAAGCCGATATCAAGGGACGAATATTCATCCCTTCGGTATACCGCAAGCTACTGCCCGAAGGGGCACGCGAGCGCGTGGTTATGCGTCGCGATGCTTCCAACGACTGTCTGGTTCTCTATCCGGAGCCTGTATGGAACGACATTGTTTTGCAATTGAAAAACACACTCGACGAGTGGAATCCTGAAGATCAGATGCTCCTTATGCAGTTTGTTTCCGACGCCGAATGGCTCGACATCGACTCACAGGGACGCGTGCTAATTTCGAAACGACACCTGCAAAGTATTCAGGTAGAAAACAACGAAGTGTTGTTTACAGGCATGAACGACCGCTTTGCCGTATGGAGCCGCAGCCGATATGAGCAAACTCTGCTACCGCAAAACGACTTCGCACGTCGATTGAGCGAAAGAATGATGAAAAAATAAAAGAACTCAACCCATATCTTTAATTTCTGAGAATGTCTGAAACCCCGTATCATATACCCGCATTACTACACGAAACCATTGACGGACTGAATATTAAACCCGATGGTATTTATGTGGATGTTACTTTTGGCGGAGGTGGTCATTCCCGCGAAATACTCAACCGGCTCGGACCAAAAGGACGATTATTTGCTTTCGACCAGGACCTTGACGCCATCGCAAACATCATCAACGACCCTCGTTTTACTTTTGTAAGAAGTAATTTCAGATTTATGAAAAACTTTTTGCAATATCACAATGTAGAAAAAGTGGATGGTATCCTGGCCGACCTGGGCGTTTCATCACACCATTTCGATGAGGAAGAAAGAGGTTTTTCATTTCGCTTCGATGGAGCACTTGATATGCGAATGAACACCAAATCGCAAATTACAGCAGCAAGCATACTCAACAACTATACAGAAGAGCAACTGGCCGATGTTTTTTATTTGTACGGCGAACTTCACAACTCCAGGAAAATTGCCCGCACCATTGCACAACAACGTCAAAAAGCTCCTTTCGAAACAATTTTTCAGTTTCTCGAAGTACTGAAACCTTATTTCGCGCGCGAAAAAGAGAAAAAAGACATGGCACGCGTTTTTCAGGCTTTACGCATCGAGGTGAACAAAGAAATGGAAGTTTTGCGCTGCTTACTGAATCAGACCATTGAGATGTTGAACGATGAGGGACGTATTGCAATTCTCACGTATCATTCTCTCGAAGACAGGCTTGTAAAAAACTTCTTCAAAGCAGGCAATTTTGGTGGAAAAATTGAAAAAGACTTTTACGGTAATATAATAGCTCCTCTGCAGCCGGTCAACAACAAGGTTATTGTGGCAACCGATGAGGAAATAGCCGAAAACCCACGGGCCCGAAGCGCAAAGCTTCGTATAGCTGAAAAATAAACCGGAAATTTTAAAAGGAAATGAGCTGGTTCAAAAAAATAGCAGAGGCCATCAGAGGCAATGAAGATTTCTCAGACATCAAATCGAGCACGGTGCGCGATGTGATTAACGGAAATATTTTCACAAAAAAGTTTTTCAAAAAGCAATATGCTTTTTTGGCATTGGCAGCCCTGCTGGCATTTATGTATGTCGACAACAGGTTTTATTGCGAAAAACAACTTTTAAAAACAATAGAACTAAAGAAAAAAATTAAAGACGTTAAATACGAATCACTTACCCTTTCGGCCAAACTTATGGAAATAAGCCGGCAATCGAATGTGGTAAAGCTGATTAAGGAGAAAAACCTCGAACTCAGCGTAACAGAAACACCACCTGTAGTGATTGAAAAAACCGATCCGGAACAAAAGGAACAATAGAATTAGCAAGAAGTGGCAGACAAAAGATCAAATATAGTTTTGAAATTCGGGATAGTATATTTTATTATCCTGTTTGCTTTTGGCCTCATTGTGTATCGCATCTTTGTTCTTCAGTTTGTTGAGCGCGACGAATGGCTGGCCGTAGCTGCAAAAAACAAAAAAACCGACATTACCGTAAAACCCAACAGGGGTAATATTTTTGCATCCGATGGACGCCTGATGGCCAGCTCGATTCCCACCTATTACGTGTACATGGATACGCGCGTTCCTGCCCTGCACGAAAAAGAAGGTAAGCTTTTCAAGGAAAAAGTTGATTCTTTATCTCAGGCCTTGTCGGTGTTCTTTGGCGACAAATCGTCAGCAGAATACAAATCAATACTCAAAAAAGCATATCGTGAAGGCAAAGGCGAACTTCAGCTTTACCCCAAGCGCATAAGCTACTCACAGCTTAAAGAGCTCCGTCAGCTCCCGCTTTTCAATCTGGGACGCAACAAAAGCGGACTCATCACCAAAGAACTTGTTCGTCGCGAAAAACCATTCGGATCATTGGCATCCCGTACAATTGGCGATATTTATGCCGACGAAGCCAAAGGTGGTAAAAATGGTCTGGAACTTTATTTCAACCGCGAATTACTTGGGACTCCCGGGGTTTCTGTTCGTCAGAAAGTAGCCAATCGCTGGGAAGAAACTGTTCAGGTTGAACCAATTGACGGCATGGATCTGATCACAACTATCGACATCGATCTGCAGGACATTGCAGAATCGTCGCTTGTGGATAGTTTAAAATCATTCGATGCGGTTGAAGGCTACGCAATCATTATGGAAGTGAAAACCGGAGAAATAAAAGCCATGGTCAACATGCAAAACAATGCAGATGGCAGCTATTCGGAAAACCGCAACGGTGCTGTGGCCGATCAGGTTGAGCCGGGCTCCACATTTAAAGTAGCTTCACTTATGGCACTTTTGGATGCCGGCAAAGCCAAAATAACAGATACCATACACACCGGAAACGGGATACACAGATACCATACTTCTGACATGCGCGACCACAACTATCATCGTGGTGGATACGGAAATCTTTCTCTCGCCGAAGTAATTCATGCATCGTCGAACGTTGGTATTTCACTCGCCGTTACAAAAGCGTGGGGCGATAACCCTTCAGGATTTGTGGACAAACTTTACGAAATGGGACTTGTAGAACCTCTGAATATTGAAATTCCCGGAGCAGCTACAGCTAAAATTCGTCATCCAAAAGACAAATCAACCTATTGGTCAAAAACCACTTTGCCCTGGATGTCTATTGGTTACGAAACTCAAATACCACCCATTCACACACTTACATTTTACAATGCCATTGCCAATGATGGTAAAATGATTAAACCTTTTCTGGTTAAAGCTATTTCAAAAAATGGTCAGACTGTAAAAACATTCAGCACTGAAGTCATTAGAGAACAGATTTGCCGCCCTTCGACACTCGAAACAGTTCGTGAAACATTACTTGGAGTAATCGAAGGTAAAAAGGGAACAGCACAAAACATGCGATCGAAATATGTGCGGATTGCAGGAAAAACCGGAACAGCACAAATTTCGAAAGGAGCTCTTGGATATAAAGCCGGTGGAAAAAGCCATCAGGTTTCATTCTGTGGATATTTCCCTGCCGACAACCCTCTTTACAGTTGCATAATTGTGGTTCGTGAGCCCCGAAACGGCTACCCATCAGGAGGACGAATGGCCGGTTCAATATTCAAAGATATTGCTGAACGCACCATGGCATTGAAATCGAACATGAAACCTGAAAATATTGCTGCCGACACTACACGTCATTTACCTTTTAGTCCACCCGCAAAAAGCGGAAATTTCGATGCTTTGCAGAAAGTAATGAATACAATGAATCTGAAATACGCCGGTAGTCAGTCGAAGTGGGTAAAAACAAGTGCAGATGACAATGCAATTAAAATAGCAAACCTGCAGGTTACAAAAAACACAGTGCCCGACCTTCACGGTCTTGGTGCAAGAGATGCAATGTATTTACTCGGAGAAATGGGAATGATTGTTCAGCTTCAGGGACGGGGAAAAGTAGTTTCACAAAATATAAAAGCAGGCACAGTAGCCCGTAAAGGCCAAACCATATTGCTTACTCTTGAAAACTAAAAACAAAAGAAGATGATTTTAGCCGATTTATTACAACACATAAACTGCCTCGAAAACTACGGTACGACCGGAATAGAGGTAACACGGATTCAGTTCGACTCGCGCAAGGTGACGCAGGGAACTGTTTTTGTGGCCACGCGCGGAACAGCTACCGATGGTCACGATTTTATCGGCATGGCAATTGAAAACGGCGCCACAGCTGTTGTATGCGAATCAATGCCTGAAAAACTGACCGAAAATGTAACTTTCATACGCGTATCCAATAGTTCGGATGCACTCGGACAAATGGCTGCAGCGTGGTTTGGCTATCCATCGTCGCAACTAACGCTTGTAGGCGTAACAGGCACAAATGGTAAAACCACAATCGCCACGTTGCTTTACGAGACATTCCGTGCTTTAGGCTACAAAACAGGATTACTTTCGACCGTATGCAACTACATCGATAGCGAAGCCGTTGAAGCCACACATACAACACCCGATGCTATTGCACTCAACGAATTACTGGCCCGAATGGTACAGGCAGGTTGCAAATATGCGTTTATGGAAGTTAGTTCACATGCTGTGGATCAGCGCCGTATTGCCGGTCTCGATTTCGACGGAGGTATTTTCACAAATCTGACCCGCGACCACATCGATTATCATTTGACATTCGAAAATTACCTGAAAGCTAAAAAGCGCTTTTTCGACGATTTATCAACTGATGCTTTTGCACTTACAAATGCCGACGACAAAAACGGAATGGTAATGTTGCAAAACACAAAAGCTCAAAAATATAATTATTCCCTTCGTGGCATGGCCGATTTCAAAACACGCATTTTCGAACACAGTTTCGAAGGCATGTTACTCGACATGAACGACCGCGAGGTAAATGTGGCATTTACAGGTAAGTTCAACGCCAGCAATCTGACAGCAGTTTTCGGAGCAGCCGTATTACTTGGTCAGGATGAACTGGAAGTTTTACGCATACTTAGTTCTCTGCATTCAGTATCAGGTCGTTTTGAAACATTGCATGCACCGCAGGGTTTCACAGCCATTGTGGATTATGCCCACACACCTGATGCTCTGAACAACGTCATCTCCACTATCAATCAAATCCTCGAAGGTAATGGCCGACTGATCACCGTGGTGGGTTGTGGCGGCAACCGCGACAAGGGTAAACGCCCGATGATGGCCCGCGAAGCCGTGGATGGAAGCTGGAAAGCCATTCTTACGTCAGACAATCCACGTTTCGAAGATCCTCAGGATATACTGAACGACATGCTGGCCGGATTGGATGTAACACAGAAAAGCAAAAGCCTGACAATAGCAGATCGTCGGGAAGCAATTAAAACTGCCTGTGCCATTGCTCAAAAAGGCGATGTGGTATTGGTGGCCGGAAAAGGACATGAAGATTATCAGATAATACAAGGTGTTAAACATCATTTCGACGACCGCGAAGAAGTCAGAAACTGTTTTTGATGAATTGAAGAAAGAAATTGTAAATCGTAAACAATAAAATTATGCTATACCACTTATTTACCTGGCTCGACAAAGTATTTGATTTTCCCGGAGCGGGAATGTTCAACTTCATATCGTTCCGTACGGGGCTGGCATTCATTTTCTCACTTTTGCTTGCCACTATGTTTGGACGGCGCATTATCGACTATTTGCAAAAAAAGCAAATTGGCGAAACCATTCGCGAACTTGGTCTCGAAGGCCAAATGAGCAAAAAAGGAACTCCAACTATGGGTGGCATTATCATTATTATCGCCATTCTTATTCCAACTCTTTTGCTTGCCGCTCTGAACAATGTGTATATCATTATGATGCTGATTACCACTGTGTGGCTCGGCATTATCGGATTCCTCGACGACTACATCAAGGTTTTTCGCAAAAACAAAGATGGACTCAGTGGCCGTTTCAAAATTGTCGGACAGGTTGGACTTGGCTTAATCGTAGGTCTCACCATGTACCTGAGCCCTGATGTAGTGATTCGTGAAAACAAAGAAGTCAAAGGTGCCGACCAGCGCGTTGAAAACGTAACCTACGCAAAAGAAGATATAAAATCGACAAAATCCACCATTCCTTTTTTCAAAAACAACAATCTCGATTATGCCGATGCTTTCCGTTGGATGGGTGAAAAAGCACAGGATTATGGCTGGATACTCTTTGTATTAGTCACCATTTTCATTGTAACTGCAGTTTCCAACGGTGCGAATATGACTGATGGCCTCGATGGGCTGGCTACCGGATCCTCGGCCATCATGGGCGTCATTCTCGGGATTCTGGCATATGTGTCGGGTAACGTAAATTATTCGGGCTATCTCAATATCATGTACATTCCGGGCACGGGAGAACTTCTCATTTTTGCAGGTGCATTTATTGGCGCAACCATTGGTTTTCTGTGGTACAATTCTTTTCCGGCTCAGGTATTCATGGGCGACACAGGCAGTCTGACACTGGGCGGCATTATTGCAGTTTTTGCCATCGCCATTCGCAAAGAACTTCTTATACCGATTCTTTGTGGTGTGTTTTTGGTCGAAAACCTTTCAGTAATATTGCAGGTAGGATATTTTAAATATACCAAAAAAAGATACGGTGAAGGAAAGCGAATATTCAAAATGGCTCCTTTGCATCACCATTATCAGAAACCCGGAAACGCAGGCATTCAGGCATTAATTCAAAATCCGATACAGGCTTTACCCGAATCGAAAATTGTAATTCGTTTCTGGATTGTAGGAATCATTCTAGCAGCTATCACAATTATAACTCTGAAAATCAGATAAAAATGAATCGAATTGTAATTTTGGGAGCAGGCGAAAGTGGTGCCGGAGCAGCTATACTGGCAAAAAAACAGGGTTTTGAGGTTTTTGTATCCGACTTATCGGAAATAAAACCTCAATACAAAAACATGCTCAACGAAGCTGGTATTCCGTGGGAGGAAAAACAGCATACTGAAAGTTTAATTCTGAATGCATCTGAAGTAATTAAAAGCCCGGGAATACCCGACAAAGCGCCATTGATCAAAAAACTTCATACGCAGGGTACAACAGTCATTTCCGAAATTGAATTTGCAGGTCGCTATACCAATGCAAAAATGATTTGCATTACTGGAAGTAATGGAAAAACGACCACCACAATGCTTACTTACCATATTTTGAAGAATGCAGGACTGAATGTGGGTTTGGCCGGAAATGTGGGAAACAGTCTGGCACTTCAGGTGGCTACCGAAAACTTCGAATATTATGTGGTAGAGCTCAGCAGCTTTCAGCTCGACGGGATGAGCGCTTTCAAAGCCGACATCGCCATTTTGCTGAATATCACACCCGACCATTTGGATCGGTACGATTATAAATTCCAGAATTATGTGGATTCCAAATTCAGAATCACACAAAATCAAACTGCCGACGACACCTTTATTTACTGGGAAAACGACCCTGTGATTAAAGCTGAACTTGCCAAACGCAACATTCAATCGGCAGTCTATCCTTTCGCCATCGAAAGAGACAAAAAAACAAAAGCATTTATTGAAAACGATGAACTTATAATAAAAACCCTTAAAACAATTTTTACTATGCCGGTATCAGAATTAGCACTTCAGGGATTGCACAATACCTACAATTCGATGGCCGCAGGACTCGCAGCCTCTGTTCTAAATGTAAAAAAAGAAAGCATTCGTCAATCGCTTCAGGACTTTCAGGGCGTGGAGCACCGTCTCGAATATGTAGCTACTGTAAAAAACGTACGCTACATAAACGATTCGAAAGCCACCAACGTAAACTCATGCTGGTATGCACTTCAAAGCATGAAAACACCGACTGTGCTTATTCTCGGCGGCACCGACAAAGGCAACGATTATTCTGAAATAGAAGAACTTGTGCGCGACAAAGTTAAGGGTTTGATTTTTATGGGACTGGACAATGATCCTCTCCATAAATTTTTCGACGGTAAGTGCGAAAAAATTGTAGATGTACAATCGATGGAAGATGCAGTAAATGCAGCGTACCAAATGGCCAACGATGGCGAAACTGTATTACTTTCGCCCTGTTGTGCCAGTTTCGATCTTTTTCAGAATTACGAAGATCGCGGACGTCAGTTCAAAAAGTGTGTCAGAAATTTATAATATCTCTTTATCAACTATAAATCCGCTTTTGAGAGTCAGGACTAAATAAATGGACAGCTTACTAAAAAAATATTTACGGGGAGATGCCACACTTTGGGTAGTGTTTATCATGCTTTGTGTGGTATCTATCATCGAAATGTACAGTGCTTCGAGTACTCTGGCTTACAAGGCCGAGAGCCACACAGCACCTGTACTCAGGCATGTGAGTTTTCTGGCAGGCGGTGCACTGTTGGCCATTTTCGTGCATCTTATCCCCTATCGTTTTATTCGTTTGATGTCGTATGTAGGCCTGTTGGTTTCGGTTTTGATGCTCATATGGGTACTTTTCAAAGGACAAAGCGAAAACGATGCCACGCGCTGGCTGGTCATTGGCGGAGTGCAGTTTCAACCCTCGGAATTAGCCAAACTATCAGTAATTATTGTCGCGGCGGACTTTATTTCGCGAATTAAAAATCCGGAAACGGACGAGAAAAAATACTTCCGGAACACCATGATTTTACTGGCCGTGGTATGTCCGCTTATTCTGCTCGAAAACTTTTCCACTGCCGTTTTACTCTTCGGAGTGGTATACCTAATGATGTTTGTCGGACGTATTTCGCTGAAACGGCTCGGATTGGTTGGGGGCGTTATTTTGCTGGGAATAGTTTTGGGATTTAGTGCTGTAAAACTCATACCTCAGGAAAAAATGCCCGAAGCTTTCGACCGCGCATATACATGGGTAGCCCGTATCGACAGGTTTACAGGAGATAAAGAAGCCGATGCTGAAACATCAAAATACGAAATAAACGACGAAAACCGACAGGTGCAACATGGCAGAATTGCGATTGCCCGTGGAGGTATTCTGGGAGTTGGTCCGGGCAACAGTGTCGAACGCGACTTTTTGCCACAGGCTTATTCTGATTTTATTTATGCAATTATAGTCGAAGAATTAGGTTTAATCGGAGGAATTTTTGTAATTTTACTCTATCTGGTTTTACTTTACAGAGCCGGGCGAATAGCTACCACAAGTCCGACTGTATTCCCTGCAGTTTTGGTGATAGGGCTTTCACTTATGATTGTGACACAGGCATTTGTAAGCATGTCGGTAGCAACCAGTCTCGGACCGGTAACAGGTCAGCCGTTACCACTAATCAGTCGTGGTGGAACATCCATTCTGATTACCTGTTTGTACTTTGGCATTATTCTCGGTGTCACAAGGCAAATCAGAGAATCGAATCAGGGCAAAAATGAGATGGACGAAAAACCTGAGGAAGATGTACCGGTTGTTACTTTAGAGGAATTATAACATTTATATTTTCAACAAAAGAAAAATTATTAAGGTATGCCACATAAATTCATCATTAGCGGAGGAGGAACCGGAGGACATATTTTTCCGGCCATCAGCATTGCCAATGCATTGAAAAGACGTTTTCCTGATGCCGACATTTTATTTGTCGGAGCGAAAGGACGTATGGAAATGAGTCGTGTACCAGCAGCCGGATATCCTATCGAAGGTTTACCCGTAAGTGGTTTCGACCGCAAAAATCTATTGAAAAATGTCAAAGTGCTTATCAATCTGGGACGAAGCATACTTAAAGCACGTGGCATTATTCGTCGTTTTAAACCCGAAGTGGCAATTGGAGTAGGTGGATATGCAAGTGCACCGGTTTTAAAAGCAGCTTCAGCATTCGGAGTTCCCACAGTTTTGCAGGAACAAAATTCTTATGCCGGAGTTACAAATAAATTGCTTGCAAAAAAAGCAGCAGCCATTTGTGTGGCTTACGAAGGAATGGATAAATTTTTCCCTGCTGAAAAAATTATCAAAACAGGAAATCCGGTACGTCAGGATTTGTTTCTTGTTAAGCCCGGAGCCAAAGAAGCCTATGATTTCTTTGGATTTGATCCTGCAAAAAAAACACTTTTGATTGTAGGTGGCAGCCTTGGAGCCCGCACTATCAACAAGAGTGTGATGCAATTTCTGAAACAACTTTGCGAAGCCAATATTCAAGTAATATGGCAAACAGGCAAAATATATATTGAAGAAGCTCAAAAAGCGGCTTTGCCATATAAATGCAAGGAACTATTGGTGACCGATTTTGTATCACGAATGGACTATGCGTACGCCATTGCCGACCTGGTTATTTCACGTGCAGGAGCAAGTTCGATTTCAGAACTTTGTCTGCTTGCTAAACCAGCAGTTTTGGTTCCTTCGCCCAATGTGGCCGAGGATCATCAAACCCAGAATGCTTTGGCACTCGTAAAATACGATGCTGCCGTAATGATTAAAGATGTGGAAGCTCAGTTTAATCTTATTCCAAAAGCAATTGAGTTGATCAAAAATGAAACTGAGTTGCAAAAACTCAGCGAAAATATTCTGAAACTCGCCGATAAAAACTCGGATGAAAGAATTGTAGATGAAATTTGCAAACTGATAAAATAACTTACCGACACACTGAAGAACTGTTTATTTACAACTGATTGTACAAAAAAGAACATGAATAAATTTACAAGATATTATTTTCTGGGTATTGGCGGAATAGGCATGAGTGCTTTGGCCCGATATTTCAACACAAAAGGTTTTCAGGTGGGTGGCTACGACCGCAGCAGCTCAAAACTGACTGACGATCTCGAAACCGAAGGTATAAAAATATGCTTCGAGGATGCTGTATCATGCATTCCGGCCGATTTCAGATATCCTAAAAGTACACTTATTGTACTTACTCCGGCCATTCCGGAAAACCATCCGCAGTTACAATATTTCAGAGAAAACAACTACGAAATATTGAAACGTGCACAGGTACTCGGCAATATCACACGACAAAACAAAGGAATTTGCATTGCCGGCACACATGGCAAAACCACTACCTCCACTATCACAGCACATCTGCTTTATCAGTCGCAAGTTATGTGTAGCGCTTTTCTTGGTGGCATTTCGAATAATTACAACACCAACCTTTTACTTTCGAAAGACAGCAATTATGTAGTCATCGAGGCCGACGAATACGACCGTTCGTTTCATCAGCTTTCGCCATACATGGCTGTAATTACCTCTGCGGATGCCGATCATCTCGATATTTACGAAACAGCTGAAGCTTTTCGGGAGAGTTTTGAGCATTTTACATCGCTCATCAAACCGGGCGGTGCACTTATCATGCGTAAAGGGGTAAATGTAAATCCTGTTTTGCAAAAAGGCGTTAAGCTTTATACATATTCAATGGATGAAGGTGGTGATTTTCATGCTGAAAATATTCGTTTCGACAAAGGAGAAATCCGCTTCGATTTTGTGACTCCCACCGATCGCATTGCCGATGTACGTTTGGGCGTTCCGGTTCGTATAAATGTGGAAAACAGCGTAGCTGCAATGGCTCTGGCATGGCTAAATGGCGTAACAGCGGAAGAACTCAGAGTTGGCATTTCGTCATTTTCAGGAATTCACCGTCGTTTCAACACCGTTTTCAAATCGGAAAAAACGGTTTACATGGACGATTATGCTCATCATCCAAGCGAACTGAAAGCCAGTATTGCATCGATCAGAAGTCTTTTCCCCGACAGAAAGATAACCGGAATTTTTCAGCCACATTTGTTCAGCCGCACACGCGATTTTGCAAGTGAATTTGCCGAAGCCCTTTCCGGCCTTGATGAATTACTTTTGCTCGACATCTATCCTGCCCGCGAGTTGCCGATTCCGGGTGTAACATCTGAGATAATTCTGAAAGAAGTAAAACTTGCTGATAAGAATATCTACAGCAAAGAAGACGTTATTTCCGAACTCAAAAAACGCGATCTTGATGTTGTGGTTACTTTTGGTGCCGGCGATATTGACAGACTTGTACCTATCATCAGAGACGAACTCCGCAAGCAACATCAGGCAGCTTCAAAAGAAGAAAAGGAAGAACATTTGGAAACAATTGCAGAATAATGGCTAAAAAGAAAATTTCCCGAATCGCACTGGCATTTATCATTACAGGCATTATACTTGTGGTGGGATATGTTACATTCGCGATATGGTCATTTTCAAGCATCGACAGAGGAGTTGTTTGCAGAAATTTAGAAATAAATTTATTGGATAAAGAAAAAATTCAACTAATTTCGCAATCTGAAATTGCGGGTTTACTGGAAGGCAAGAATCTGAATCCCATTGGCAAAACTTACAAACGCATCAAAACCGAATCGATTGAAAAGGAACTTTTGCGTAATCCTATGATTAAATCTGTTGAATGCTATAAAACACCCTCCGGCATTATTTACCTGAATGTTCAGCAACGCATTCCCCGTTTTATCATTTCAGGGAAAGAGAATTTTTATGTCGACGCCGATAAAAAGATATTTCCGGTTTCGCTCAACAACGCAGTGTATGTGCCTGTAGTATCGGGGCGTGTGACAAAAACTTTTGTAACTGAGCATTTGTTCGATTTTGTCGATTACATTGCAAACAACGAATTTTGGGATGCTCAGATTGAACAGATATACGTTCGCGAAGATCAAAAAATTGAACTGATACCGCGTGTGGGTGACGCTGTGATAATACTTGGCAAACTAGATAATTATGCCGAAAAACTCGATAATCTGTATTATTTATACAAAAAAGGGTTTAATATAATGGGGTGGAACCATTACAAAGTCATTGATTTACAATACAAAAACCAGATAGTCTGCAAACGTAATACAGCCCAACCGCATACGACAAAACAGATAGAACAACAAAACGACAGTACTGTTGTAAAAGCATTATAAGAATGAATAAATATGTAGCAATTGATTTAGGAAGTTCACGAATCTCAGCCATGATAGCAGAGGTACAAAATGATGGTGCGCTGAAAATTCTGGCTGTAGAATCAAAAGCCGCAGATGATGTAAAACATGGAATTGTGGAGCAGGTTTCGGGTGCTGCATTCAAGGTAAATGAAGTCGTAAAACTTGCTCAGAACAGTGCACGAATTATTGAAGACATTGAGCAGATTGCTGTTTCGGTAAACGGACGAAGCATGAAAAGTCATCCGGTAACTGTAAACCGCTTTGTGGATGCAAGTAAAATTGTATCGGAACAATTGCTCGGCGAAATGCTCGAAGAAGCCGGAAATAAAGTAAAAGGCGAAAATATCGCAGTTTACGATGTGATTCCTGTTTCGTACGAACTCGATGGCGTAAAACACGATGATCCTGTAGGTCAGAAAGGAACACAAATCAGTGGAAAATACACAATTATTTACGGAAGCGCGCTGATTGAACATGGCGTTGAACGCTGCTTCGACCGTACAGGTCTGAAGGTAGAACACACTGTAACTGCTATAGAAGCACTTTCCACAGCTGTTCTCGAAGAAGAAGAACGTGAAACGGGTTGTGCTTTGATAAACTTTGGTGCTTCTACCACCACTTTGGGTATATACAACAAGGGCTCTTTGCAAAAACTGATTGTTTCACCTTTGGGAGGCAAAAATATTACCCGCGATATTATGGAACTTGGCATTTCTGAAGAACATGCCGAGAAAATCAAATGTCTTCGCGGGTCAGCACTTGTGAGCATGATCGACAACCCGGTTTTGATACAGATACCGTCTGTAATTCCTGACAGCAAACCTGTAAAAATATCAACTGAATTTCTGGCCACAATTATTGAAGCCCGACTCGACGAAATTACACAGCCTCTGTTTAATGCCATTAAAAATTTCCCCGACAGACTCGAAGGTGGCATTATTATCACCGGTGGTGGTGCACGTGTGAAGAATATTATTGAATATATCAATGAACGTACCGGTACTTATGCCCGCACAGGACATCATACCGATTGGTTAAGCGATACAAACAATCCGGTTTTTCTTGATCCCATCCTCTCGCAACTGGCAGGAACCATTCTGCTTACCGACGAGTACCGGAAACTTCACCCGAAGGAAGAAGAGAAGAAAAAGAAAATAAAAGAACCAAAAATTCCCAAAAAAGGAATCAAAGAAAGAATTACAAAAGGTCTTTTAGATTTTTTTAGCGACAACAACGACATGAATTGAAGCTTTCGAATACATTATTTTTTAATCAAATTTAAATCAAGATATAAATCAATATGGGATATTTAGAAGACAGTTTGCCACTCGAACTTCCGCTGGTCGACACCTCTATCATTAAGGTTATTGGTGTGGGAGGCGGTGGCGGAAACGCCGTGAACCATATGTATCGCCAGGGAATTACCGATGTGTCGTTTGTTGTTTGCAATACCGACAATCAGGCACTTATAAAATCGCCTGTACCCACAAAAATACAGTTAGGAATCGACACCACTGCAGGGCTTGGTGCGGGTGGAAATCCTTCAGTAGCACGTGAAGCTGCCGAAGAATCGATTGAAAAAATTCAGGCTATCCTTCAGGATAATACAAAAATGGTATTTATCACTGCAGGAATGGGTGGAGGAACCGGTACTGGCGCATCGCCTGTGGTAGCCAAAGCTGCACACGATCTTGGCATTCTTACAGTTGGTATTGTCACTATTCCATTTGCTTTCGAAGGAAATCTGAAAATCAAACAAGCCCTCGAAGGCGTTGCAGCCCTTAGCGAACATGTGGATGCTATTCTGGTAATTAACAACGAAAAACTCAAAGAAATTTATCCTGATCTTGAACTTTCGAATGCATTTGCCAAAGCCGACGATGTGCTGACAAATGCGGCCAGAGGTATTGCCGAAATTATTACTGTGCCGGGCTATATCAACACCGACTTTGCCGATGTGTACAGCATCATGAAAGATGGAAATGTGGCCATTATGAACACAGGCTTTGCTTCGGGCGAAAAACGTATCACCAAAGCCATTGAAGATGCTCTGAACTCACCATTACTCAACACCAATGATGTGAGTGGAGCCAGCAAGGTATTACTGAGTCTGTATTGCTCAACTACCAATCAGATTAAGATGGAAGAGGTTCAGCAAATTCATGACTTTATGAATAAAGTGGGCGATAACGTTCAGGTTATCTGGGGTGCCACATTTGACGACAGTCTTGGCGACAACGTAAAAATCACCATTATTGCCACTGGCTATGATGTGAGCGACATTCCAGGAATGCCTGCTTCTGCCGTTAAAAACATTGCTAAAAGCGCACCAGCTCCACAACCTAAGACCAACATAATTCAGGATGTGGCGTCGGCAATACAAAATCTCATTCCTGAAAAAGCTGAACCAGAAGAAAAAACAGAGGAGGAAGATGAGATAAAAAAAGCAATGAACCAGTATTACGGTAAAAAACAACCCGAAGTAATGGAGCCGCAATTGCCTCTTGACGAAGAGGATGATCTTCCGGTAATTTCGCTCGACGATCTCGAAGACGACAACGAGCTTAAAAAGCTGGAAAACACTCCGGCCTGGTTCCGTAAATTTAAAAAGTAACTTTTTATAATAAGAAAATTATGAATGAACTATTTGATCAAATAAGCGCCGATATAAAAACAGCAATGCTTGCCCGTGAAAAAGTAACTCTGGAAGCATTGCGGGGCATAAAAAAAGAGTTTCTGGAAGCCAAAACAGCCAAAGGAGGCGATGGCAACCTAAGCGATGAAGCTGCAATAAAGATTCTTCAAAAGATGCAGAAACAACGCAAGGAATCTGCTCAAATCTACAAGGAACAAAACCGTCCCGAACTGGCCGAAAACGAACTGGCCGAAGCTGCTGTCATCGAACGTTATCTGCCTGCTCAAATGAGCGATGCTGATCTTGAATCTGCTGTAGCTGCCATTATCGCTCAGGTAGGTGCAAACGGACCGCAGGACATGGGTAAGGTTATGGGAGTTGCAACAAAGCAACTTGCAGGCAAAACCGAAGGTCGTCTTATTTCTGAAAAAGTAAAAGCATTGCTGAACAAATAAGATAGTCCGACCAAAACAAATATACTCCGGAGTTTAATTCTCATTAAGCTCCGGAGTTTTTTTATACAGGTTTGCTTTCCGTATCTTTAGAGATATTTCTGTGAACACTTTTGTTTCGTCCAATATTTGTCCGAAGTTGTATCTGTGAAATATTTTCGTATTTTTGCACTGTTAACAACCACAAATCAATACTTATATGAACATCAGAACATTTTGGCTTATCATTTTAAAAATAATTGGTATATCTTTGGTTATAAATGGCTTATCCATTGTATTACAATCTACCACCACTATCTCCTCACTATATGCTTACAATCAGGGGAATGCTAACACGCTACTGATTACAGCCTTTACAATAGTCACTACTTTAATTTTCTATTTCTTTATTTTGTGGTTGTTTGTATTTAAAACTGATTGGCTTATAAAAACGCTTCAATTAGATAAAGGCTTTGACGAAGACAAAATCAATTTGAGTTTTCAACTAAAACACGTTCTGAATATTGCCATTATTATAACAGGAGCCCTGCTTATCATCGACAGCCTTCCTGAACTTTGCAAACAGATATTTACGTTCTTTCAGTTCAAAAACATAATGAACGAACAACAGTCGACAGTCTGGATCATTTTCTATTTTGTAAAAGGGATTCTGGGCTATGCACTAATCACAAACTCCGGAAAAATCACTTCATTTATTGAGCAGAAAGCCGTAAATGACAACAAGGATTCCGAATAATACTCATTTTGAACATATAAAACAACTCGGGTAGTCAGGTTGAATATCCTGAGTTGTTCAAACAATTCAATTAAAAAACTTAAACAATTGAAATTTATCACTTTAGCATTCGTAAATTGAGAATTATTTTTACCTTTGCAAAAATATAATACTATTCAATGAAAAGAAAATTTCTTTCACTTTGCGCTTTACTATTTGCAATAAATCTGCTTATAACTGCTCAGGTACAACGTATTGAGATAAACACAGCTTCCATACCTGCTAATGCAGAAATAAAACTGAAACTCGTTCAGCGTTTTCAGCAATACAACAAAAAAACCGTACATTCAAGCGACAGATTTGATACCACTATCAACTCACCAAAGTCGGTCAATATTCTCGACCAGAGCGACAAATTTTACGTACATTCACTTGAAGGCTGCCGTACTTCGGTTTATCGTCTGTCCGATTTTAAACTATTGAAATCAATTCCGCATGTATTTAATGCATCAAACCAGTATCTTTTCAAAGAAACCGATTATTTCGATTACAAATACCGCACAAAAGATAAAAATCTGAATTATTTCAGTGGGAAGCCGGTGGAAAGCTGTTTTTCGCACAACGGCAAATATCTTTGGGTAACTTACTATCGCCGCACTTACGATCTTAATGCCATTGACCCTTCTGCAGTTTGCATTATCGACACCGAAGCCGATACTATTGTCAGGGTAATGCCCACTGCCCCACTCCCAAAAATGATTTCATGCTCGCCCGACAACCGCACTATAGCCGTTACACACTGGGGCGATAACACCATAGCGCTGATTGATATTCAATCGAAGAATCCGGCCGATTTCAAATATCTGAAAAACATAGCCATCGATCGCAGACTGTCGCTTAATTTTGCAGAGAACGACACCATCGACCGCGACAACAATTGCGGAAATTGTCTGCGCGGAACCGTTTTCACCCCAGATAATAAATACGTGCTCGTAGGAAAAATGGGAAGCAACAGCGTGGCTGTAGTCGATGTGGATGCCCAAAAGCATATTGGCTCGATTTTTGGAATGAAAAACAATATGCGACATCTCATTATCAGCAAAGGCAAACTTTATCTGAGTATCAACAAAACAGGATATGTGCAAAAAGCTGATCTGAAAGATCTTTTGCTATTCAACGAATCCGGAAAAAAGAATAAAACCTATACGAAATGGCAAAGCGCATTTGTAGGCGAAGGAGCCCGAACCATTGTAGCCGACCCTACCGGTAATTATATTTTTGCTGCTGCAAACAACAAAAGTTTAATATCTGTAGTTCGAACAAGCGACATGAAAGTAGTTGCTCAATGTCCGGCCGATAGCTATCCTGTAGGAATGGACATTAGCAGCGATGGAAAAACCCTCATTGTAACGTCACAGGGAAAATCCGGAGATGGCGGTAACAGTGTAATGGTTTACAAAATTGAGTATTCTCAAAAATCTATGCTATAAACTCAAAAATAAAGTTCATATGAAAGCCAAAACAATAATGCTGATCATTGTTTCAGCGCTCTTTGTATCAAACAGCCTTCGGGCTGAGGAAAAGGATAAAAATGTCTGGTATGGTCCGAAAATAGGTCTCGACCTGAGTACTTCAACACGCAATTTTGACCAGATCAACAGCCAACTCGAAACAAATTATCAGATTGGTGGATTTTTGCAATTTGGTAAAAAGCTCTACTTTCAGCCCGAAGCCTATTTTGCAACCTATAAAATGCGTGAACCTGACGGCAGCAATTCCAGTGCAATCAATTTCTTCAAGGCTCCGTTAATGGTTGGGTTTAAACTACTCGATATCGGTCTTATAAGCTGTCATCTAAGCACTGGACCTACTTACACCAAAGAAATCGGAGGAACAACAGAAGGATCATGGCGTTGGGAAGCCGGTGTTGGAGCAAATATTCTTGGTTTTATCACTACAGACATTCGTTACACTTTCAAAAATAACGATCAATCGGGCTCTGAACAAATGGAATATCTTATCAGCAATGGTGGTATGGTGAATCTTACTGTCGGGTTACGACTGAAATAAGTTCTGCAGAAAAATAAAAAGAGGATATTTTGTTTGAAATATCCTCTTTTTTTGTGATTCAGCTGGGGCTCGAACCCAGGACCCCATCCTTAAAAGGGATGTGCTCTACCTGCTGAGCTACTGAATCAACAACTTTGTATGCCGCTTTCGTTTTAAGTGATTCAGCTGGGGCTCGAACCCAGGACCCCATCCTTAAAAGGGATGTGCTCTACCTGCTGAGCTACTGAATCTTTTTCGAAAAGCGGTTGCAAAGATACGGACTTTTTTCGTAATTTCAAACCCCTGTTGCATTTTTTCGCAATAAACAAAAATCACGAGTAATGCTTAATCGCTGATATTCTGCGCCTTACACCTTCCATATTTATTTAAAAAACTTTTTTCGACAAACTTTTACTGAACCTCCAAACACAATCAGAACAACTTATTAATCTAATTTTAAACACATTATCTGTTTTCTGCAAAATCAGTTGAAAAATTGCATTTTAACCACAATCAAAATATCTTTCACTGTAAAAATCCAATAAAGCCGGGCTCTCAACCAAAAACATATTTATTTTAGCTAAAAAATTATATGGCTTTAGAATACATAACAGAAACAATATCCGCATGGAAATTGTATATTTGCACTCAGGAAATAATTATTTCATAAAAAATTTTGGAAAACATACCCTTAATACTTTGGACACTCGCATTCTCTGCCTTCTTTTCAGGCATGGAGATAGCATTTGTATCATCAAACAAACTTCGTTTTGAACTTGATAAAAAACAACGAAGTCTGGCATCCTCCATACTTTCTGTTTTTTACCGAAATCCTCAGCAATACATATCCACAATGCTGGTTGGCAACAACATATGTTTGGTAATTTACGGACTTATGATGGCTGATTTGCTAACGCCGGGCCTTTCATTTTTGGGAAATCAATTTATTATCACGCTCGTACAAACTATTCTGGCGACCATTATTGTACTTATCACCGGAGAGTTTGTTCCAAAAACCATTTTCAGGGTAAATCCCAATCTCTGGCTTAAGCTATTTTCGTGGCTTTTGATGTTTTTCTATGTTATCCTCTACCCTATTTCTAGTTTCAGTACATGGGCTTCGGTAAAACTTATGAAACTTAGCGGAGTAGGATTCAACTCTTCTGCACAGGAGAATGTATTTTCACGTATCGATTTGAATTATCTGATTCAGGAAAGTTTCGAAAACAAAGAGACTGAAAAGGAATTCGATAACGAAGTAAAGATATTTCAGAATGCGCTCGATTTCTCAAAAGTTCGCCTTCGCGACTGTTCGTTGCCTCGCACTGAAATTATTGCGCTTGAATATAATACCGATGTAGAAGTTCTGAAACAGACTTTTATTGAAACAGGACTATCGAAAATTCCGATTTATAAAAACGATATCGACAACATTATTGGATATATTCATTCATCCGAAATGTTTGAACATCAGAAAGACTGGCGCAAATACATCAATCAAATTCCGATTGTACCCGAAAATATGGCGGCACAGAAACTTATGAAGTTACTAATGCTTCAGAAAAAAAGTATTGCTGTGGTGGTTGACGAATTTGGTGGAACGGCCGGAATTGTCACTCTTGAGGATATTATTGAAGAAATTTTCGGTGAAATTGAAGATGAGCACGATGTGCGCGACTATACTGCTGAGCAAACTGCCGAAAACGAATATCTTTTCTCAGGTAGGCTCGAAGTTAAAACTGCCAATCAGAAATTTGGTCTCAATATTCCCGAATCAGATGAATACGAAACCATAGCTGGTTTTATATTGCATCATCACCAGCATTTTCCAAAACTGAACGAAGTTATCCGTATCGACAATTTCAACATTAAGTGTATAAAAGTTACGAATAACCGTATCGAACTTGTGCGGATTTCGTTATAAAAAACAAAACTCACACTTCAGTTTCACCTTCGTCGGCAACTATTTCACTGACTGAAGGCTGCTCAACCGGCAATCCTTCTTCGTTAAGTACAAAACGCTTGTAATACGATATTATCAGTGTGGTAAGCGGCAATGCTATAATCAGCCCGACCATCCCCATAAGCGAGCCCCAAACCGAAAGCGACAAAAGAATCACAGCTGGCTTCAAACCTGTAACCTTACCCATAATTTTCGGAACTAGGAACATGTCCTGAATGGTTTGTACCACAGCAAAAACCACGAGCATCCATATCAATTCCGTTCCGAAACTACTGCCCGACTCTATTGATTTCATTAATACCAGAAAAATTCCGGGAACAAAAGCAACAGTTTGCAAATAAGGAACCAAATTAAGCAAGCCCACAAAAAGCCCGAACAAAATGGCCATAGGAAGTCCTATAATCACAAATCCGATACTGAACAAAATGCCTACAAGTAATGCCACAAGAGCCTGACCACGGAAATAACGGTTCATTCCATCCTCAATATCTTCCATAATGCCAACAATAAGTGGCCGGAATTTATTCGGAATAATGCTGTACCAGCCCTGAGTAACCTTTTCGTAATCGAGCAATATAAAGATGGTGTAAAGAAATATAAGCAAAATCACTGTCAGACCCAATAAAAGACTAATCGAGTTATCCACAATATTCCAAAGCTGAGGAGCAACTTTTTCGATAACCGATCGCAAAGCCGGATCCGAAAATAACGCCTGTATATTAAGCTGCGAAAGAAAATCGCGAATTTCATTTTGCCATGTCACAGGTAGAATAGTATCCACATTCACTCCCTGCACATACAGCGAAATCAACTCCGACATTCGCAGCACTTCGTTGCTTATCATTGGGGCAATGAGCATTACAAGGCCGGTAAGCACACTTGCCAGTAAGTTAAAAGTTACCAGAACCGACAAAATCCTGTTTCGTAATTTTACTTTATGCTGAAAAAAACTCACAATCGGATGCAGCATATAAGCCAGCAACCATGCGAGTAAAAACGGGAATAAAACCGCACTCAAACGCTTTGTGAGCAGAAATAACAACACAATCACTGTTAGTCCGATAAGAATTCGAACTACTCTGTCGAAAGTATAAGGACGTGTGACATTCATAATAAAGCATTTTTTACGGAAACATTATTTTTTGATAACTGATTTCTCTTTATTCGACCAGATGCTTTTCCTCCTTTGTTTTATTAAAACAATCGCGACATATAGGTTCGTATTCGGCCATTTCCCCAAGCAAAACTCGTTTATCGCTATCAACCAACCGGTGCGAAACATATGCAAGGGCTCCGCAACGCACACAAATAGCATGTACTTTATACACATCTTCGGCTACAGCGCACAAAGCCGGCATTGGTCCAAAAGGCACCCCACGAAAATCCATATCCAGTCCGGCCACAATCACACGAATTCCCTGATTCGCAAGCTGCGTACAAACATCCACCAATCCGTCGTCGAAAAATTGCGCCTCATCGATACCAATCACATCCACCTCACCCGACATTAGCATGATACTACCCGACGACTCAACAGGAGTTGACCGTATCGAAGTACGATCGTGCGATACAACCTCATCCTCAGAATATCTCGTGTCAATTTTTGGTTTAAAAATTTCTACACGCTGTTTTGCAAACTTTGCCCGTTTCAATCTTCTGATAAGTTCCTCAGTTTTGCCCGAAAACATTGAACCACAAATCACTTCTATACTCCCCCGTTTCTGTTGTATCGGATGATTTCTTTCTGAATAAATCATGCTATTTAATTGTAATTAAGTACTTATTTCTTTACTGTTTCTTCTTAAAATTGTAACTTTACAGCCGGAATAACATTCCAAGCACAAAAATAAACAAATTTGCAAGTAATGAAATTGTTTTAGAAAAAAAGATATGAACAGAAAACTTATCGTCACACTGCTTCACAAAAACATTGAAGAACTCAGCATGATTACCGAAAGCTTTATGGAAATGGAGGAATATCCTGCATCCATTGTACATATAGCAAAGCGTAAAACAGAAGATATACAATTACTTATCGAAGAACTTGCCGGCATAAAGGAAGAAAAAAAAGCTATTATTTCAACTCCTGTTCCAACACCCGAAATAAGTAATCACCATAATTCAGAAATTCAACCTGAAAAAGCGATTGAAGTAGTTGTCGAAAAAATCATTAAGCCTGAAATAATCGAACAACAGCAGGAAACAACAATAGCAGAAGAAAAAATTCCTGAGATCGCTACTTCTGAACTTACTACAGAAATAGAAGAAACAATCAGCACCATTACTGTAGAAAGTGTTGAGGAGCCTGACACTTTTGTGGAAACAACCAAAACGACCGAAACTTTTACGGCTGAACTGAAATCGGAAAGTGCACCTGAGGCGACTAAAATCGAAGAAATTGAAATCAAAACAGTCACCGAGGAAACCCGCAAAACAACTATTGCCGACAAAATAAGTCAGCCAACCGTTTCGCGCAATGAAGCTCTGTCAAAAAGTAACGATAACTCGTTGAGTGCCTCACTTGCCAATAAAAAAATCAGCGACATCAAAACAGCGATCAGTATTGGTGACCGTTTTCGCTTCCAACGCGAATTATTTCGCGGAAATGGCGAAGACATGAATAAAACCCTCAACTACATCAATCAGTTAGCCACTTTTGATGAAGTTCAGTCGTTCCTGCAATCAAAATACAGCTGGGATAAAGGAAATGAAAACGTAGATGATTTTTATCAGATCGTAAAAAGAAAGTTTATCTAAAGTAATACCGTAACTGATCTAAATAAATCTATCTCCAATGAAGCTTTTTGTTGTACCAACACCTATAGGAAATCTTGAGGACATGACTTTCAGAGCCATCAGAGTTTTGAAAGAAGCCGATTTGATACTTGCCGAAGACACACGCACAAGTGGTTTTTTATTGAAACATTTTGGCATAGAAACTCCTATGCACTCACATCATAAATTCAACGAACACAAAACTGTTGAGTCGGTGGTACAACGAATAAAAAACGGACAATGCGTAGCGCTGATTTCAGATGCCGGCACACCTGCTATTTCCGATCCGGGATTTCTTGTGGTTCGTGAATGTATCGCAAATGAAATCGAAGTAGAATGTTTGCCCGGAGCCACAGCTTTTGTACCTGCACTGGTTTGTTCCGGACTTCCAAACGATAGATTTTGCTTTGAAGGATTTCTGCCACAAAAAAAAGGACGACAAACAAAAATCAACAGACTGGCTGAAGAAACCCGAACCATGATTTTTTATGAATCTCCATTTCGGTTAGCTAAAACGCTGAGTCAACTCAGCGAAGTATTCGGAGGAGAACGCCACGCCTCCGTTTCACGTGAAATATCAAAAGTTTTCGAAGAAACAAAAAGGGGAACACTGAGCGAACTTTCTGAATACTACAACATTAACACGCCTAAAGGAGAAATAGTAATTATTGTTGCAGGTTTAGAAGAATAACACTAAATTTGTAACGAATTTCGAAGCTTATATCATTCATATTCAGTCGTTTTTTATTCACTAAATTAAAACAACATGAATATGGCATAAAAATCGAACTCTTACGTACAAAGAAATGTTTTACTGCCAGTTACAACCGATAATTAAATTCAATCAGAACAAATGAAACCTGCTTTTCTTATCTTAACCCTGACATTATTCTTTACTGCCTGCAACTTTCAGTCGGAAGAATACAAAGCGCTGAAGGCTCAAAATGATTCACTTCTCAGAGCAAAACAAGCCATGCAGGAGGAATTGGACGATTATTTTTCGACCATGAATCAGATTGAACAAAACATAGAGAAAATCAAGGAAACTGAAGGTGTCATCTCTACCTCGTCGGGCGACCCTGAGCTTGATTCAGAGGGACGAAGCAAAATCAACGAAGATTTGATCTACCTTAACGATCTGCTTAAAACCAATAAGGAAGAACTGGCTAAACTAAAACGCCGTATAAAAAACAGTGCCGTAAAGTCAACCGAACTGGAACGCACTCTGGCGCGACTCACTAAAGCCCTCGAAGAAGAATCGAGCAAAATAGCCCTATTGGAAACTGAACTCGCTAAAAAGGACTCACTGATAGCCGAACTGGGAAGCACTGTAGAAGTACTTGGGAAAGACATTGAAAATCTGAAAACAAATGTAGAGACTAAGGAATCGAAAATACAGGAACAGGATGAAGCTATACACACAGCCTGGTACGTATTTGGCACACGCAAAGAACTCAGAGAGCAGAACATTGTGACTTCGGACGGCATTTTCCGCCCCAAAAGAGTACTCGAAAGCGATTTCAACAAAAACTATTTTGTACGCATAGATGCACGCAAAACCAAGTCTATTCCACTCTACTCGAGCAGAGCAAAAATACTCACATCACACCCAAAATCTTCGTACACTCTTGAAAAAGAAAGCGGCAACTTTGTACTGCTAATTGTCGACACAGATGCATTCTGGAGTGTAAGCAAGTATCTGGTGATTGAAGTAGACTAATTTTCTGACGCAAAACTTCTTTTTAAATACTCATTGCAATGCGTTTTCCGTTCAGACCGGAAAACGCATTGTTATTTATATAAACAAAATAATATGTATAAATTTATTTTCATCGATTTAGACGACACTATTTGGGACTTTCACGAAAATGCACGCTTATCACTTGCCGACATGTTCACCGATCGCAGACTCGACAGATATTTTAGTGACTTTGAAGAATTTTTCAGCATTTACGCAAAAAAGAATATTGAACTTTGGGAAGCATATGGCAAAGGAGAAATCACAAAAGATTTCCTTATGGCCGAACGTTTCCGGTATCCTTTAGCACGCATGGGTGTAAACGATCAGGAACTGGCTGAGGAAATCGGACACCAATATCTTGAAATTCTGCCCACAAAAACAGCTTTAATGCCATATGCTATCGAAACACTCGATTATTTATCGTCAAAATATCCGCTTACAATTATCTCAAACGGATTTACGGAAGTGCAGTACCGAAAAATCAGAAGCAGCAACATCGGACACTACTTTAGCCACATCGTGCTTTCTGAAGCCGCTGGCGCACTTAAGCCCGACAAACGTATATTTGAATATGCCATGCAGCTAAATGACTGTAGCAACCCTAAAGAATGCATTATGATTGGCGACAGCTACGAAGCTGACATAGTAGGAGCCCAGAATGCAGAAATCGATCAGGTTTATTATCCATTGAATACCGATGCAGAAAACAAAAAAGCGACTTATAGGATTAAGTCGCTGAGAGAGTTGAGGGAGATAGTGTAGAAAACGACGTAAAAATCATACCTAAATTCAAACACTTATCATATAAAGACAAAGAAGGCTGCCTCAAGAGGCAGCCTTCTTTATTATTAAAACTCTGCTATAATACAGTTTCTATTTTATATGTATCATCATAAGCTCCAAAACTACCAGCTGAAACTCTCCATGTAATTGGGAAAGTAAAAGTTTTAGTTTCTTCATTATAATATTTCAAATTTGCTCTACTATACCATGCATTTACCATGCCATAAGTCGAGTGAACATATCCAGTTGGAATATACACGAAGGATTTATCAGCATTTAAGGTTCCTTTAATCTCAACCTTATTTTTGTTGTCAGCATCTGTCGCATCAGTATTCCATGAAAATAGAACACTATATCCAGGCATCCAACAATCTGTAAAACGATATAACTTAGTTGCAGGCGAATACTCTAAAGTAGCTTCCCGTGAATCTTCAAAAAACTCACTTGCATAAGTACCTATTGCATAAGGAGCAAAGTCCTCTCTTAACAAGTTCAAACTAAGAATTGAAAAGTTTGTCTTATTATACAGTGTATCGTAAGGGTTTGTATGAGCCTGATCAACCTCTATAGTAACTAAATAGTTTTTCATCAACTCAATTTCACCTACAGTAATAGTAACTACTGTATCTTTATCACCAGCATCAAACTTAACACTTGAAGGGATTGAGATTGTTTTATAACCTGAGAATTTCAGATTTACAGTCAACTCCTTATCAAATACCCCACGTTCAATTGGGATAGTAACAGTTTTTTGATCAATAGCAACAACAACCTGTTTAGTTGGCTGATTTGGAAAAAAAACTTTATTTGATTCGGGATTTACGTCCGGAGATGGCTCTCGCACCACTACTTCCTCACAAGACACAACAAATAAAGTAACAACCGCAAACATCAGTGCAGTCAATATATTTTTTGTTTTCATATATTATCTATTTATTTTTTAAACATTAGTCTGTTACACCATCAGTCAAGCTGGAACCATCTTCAGTCTGAGGTTGAGTACCACCTTCATTATTGACAACTCCAATATTATTTGTAGTCTCAGCCTGAACAAAACGTAGAAGCATCCACGGATTATCTGCAGCAATATTAAATCTGTAAGTTTCAGGAACATTTGTATCCTGACCAGGACGATAACGAACTACATTTTTTCCTAAACGCATTACATCAGCCATGGCAAAACCTTCACCCCAAAGCTCAATACGACGCTGCAACCAAACTTCATTCTCGAAGTCCTCAACGTTGGTAGCAGTACTTAGAAATAACGGATTACGGTTATTCGCAACGAAGTTTTGCAAAACAAGCTTACCCTGTGCTAAATCTCCAGCTTTTGCAAGTGCTTCAGCTTTGATAAGAATCATTTCTTCTGCTCTCATCATACACCAGTCACCCTGATTATAAGGAGCACCGACACCAGCCTTCTGTCCGAATTTAACATTATTATAAGCAGCCATCGGCTCTTTCACATCAGCAATTTTTGCGTCAACAATAGCCTGCCCCTTATACTCAATATCTTTGTCTTCATCTACCCAAACTAAACCTTCAAGATAAGGCGATGTTTTACTTTCATTTAACCACCATGACTTTCTCACATCAGTTGCAGGAATTTTCTTGTACAACAATGAATTTATACTACGATAAATACCTCCGTATGGCACATAAGCACTTCCTGAGAATGAACCCAACTGTGATGGCCATGAAGCTAAACCATCAATTACACTATTAACTACATCAGAAGGGAGCAACAGCGCCCACATCCAGTTGTGATCATTTGCATCGTTAAAACCAGGAGCATTTAACTCATTAGAAGCATAAGGAGTATAACCAACCAAGGCTTTATCTGCATCAGCAGCTGCTTTCTCCCACTCTTCCATATAAAGATAGGCACGTGCACGTAAACCATAAGCAACCTGCTGATCAATAATACCTTTATTTGGGCGTGCAAATCCTTCCAAATCAGCAATCGCATCGGTTAAATCCTGAATAATTCCACCTTCACCTAAATACAAATCACGTAAGGTTGCACGTGGGTTGTTTCTTGGATCTGTGTCAACTTTAATCATTGGAACAGAAGGCTTATCTTCATTTCCTTTGTACTTAAACTGAAAATATGGAGCCAACGAGAGATACGAGAAAGCACGTAAGGCTTTTGCCTGACCACGTTTACTTTTAAGATCCGCATTATCAGTATCATCAGGAATAGCACTCAACACATCCTTAGTTGCATAAAGAATTTTGTAAAACAGACCTAAACGAAGTCTTGGGTTAGCATATGTTGGAGTACGATCAGACCATTCAAGTGCGACAGAGAACCAGTCATAATCAGAAACGACGTTCACCATATCACCACTATTTAAGTCCTGTCCAAGAGCTACTGCAGGATAACCAAAGTCATCTGCACGGGGCTTTGCCAACTGGAAGAAACCATTTGGTTTGCCAAGAATTGAATACATACCGCTCACTGAAGCATTAATTCTTTCTGGCATTGCTTCAACGGCAGCTTGTATCTGTTCATCATCCATCGATCCCCCTTCGAAGTGTAAGTCGAGCTCCTGGCAAGACGGAAGAGAGAACACCGCAAATGCCGATGCGGCTATTAATATAGAAATATTCTTTAATTTCATATTCTTTTAATTTAAATATTAAACTCCATTAAAATGTGATAGAAAGACCACCAGAAACAACTTTCAACTGGCTATAAACGAAGTTACCTGAACTGGTCGAGAGACCAACACCAGTACCGAAAGAGTTCTGAGATTGACGCGGATCATATCCTTTTCTGGCACTTAACAAACCAAGATTATCACCTGAAACATAAACTCTAAGTTTATTAACCTGGAACTTACGTGTAAGTTTTGCCGGTAAGGTATATCCTAAAGTAACATTATTCAAGCTCAAATAATCTGAACTAACTAACCATCTATCAGAAGGCTTCTGATCATGATCATCAGCAGAACTGATTCTTGGAACATCAGTATCAGTATTCTCAGGTGTCCATGCATTCAGAATATCCATATGCCAGTTACGACCAATCTGTTTACCGGTATGCATCAATTCCTGATAGCTACCATCATACGATTTTCCACCAAGTTGATATGCTAACTGAGCAGCAAGATCAAATCCATAGGCCTGAACTGACGTTCCGAAGCCGCCATATACTTTCACACTAATATCTCCTAAATCAGTTTGTTTAGCATCGGCAAAATTAGCTGTTGTAGAACGATCTCCATTATCTGGATCAACAAAATACAAAGCCTGTCCAGTCAGAGGATCTACTCCTGCATATTCAACCATATAAGCCTGATTCAAAGAACCACCTTCTTTCAATATGAAAGTCGAGTTTTTAATACCACCTGTTGCTTTTGTATAATCAGGCAACTTCTTAATAGTACTATTGATGGTAGTCAAGTTGGCAAACACATTCCATACAACATCTTTTGATTCGATAATATCCCCATTGAATTCAAACTCAAAACCATTATTTAACACTGCACCAATATTGTGAGGCTCTGAAGCATAACCTGCACTCGGAGGCATTGGAACATTAAATAACATATCAGAATTCATTCTACTGAAATAATCTACAGATCCATTCAAGCGTCCACCAAATACAGAGAATTCGACCCCTGTATTGAACAATCTTTGTGATTCCCATGTAAGATCTACATTACCCTTACTTGAAAGAACTTTATTGAACTCACCTGTTGTACTATTATAAGTAATATTATATAAGTCACGGAATGCATAGTAATTACGTAACTGGTCATTACCCTGAGTACCATAACTGATTTTGTACTTCAACTCTTTCAACCATGAAGAAGTATTTTCCATGAAAGCCTCACGTGAAACTAACCACGCAGCACCAACACTACCAAAAGTACCCCAACGATTATCGGGAGAGAAGCGTGAAGATGCTTCATGACGAACTGTAGCATTTGCAAAATAACGATTATCATAATCATATTGAAGACGACCAAGGAAACCTGCAGTAGCAAAATTATCGGTAGAAGATGATACATTATTACTTGTGGGCTCAACACCATAAGTATTGTTCAACTCACCAATAAAAGGACTGTAAAGCAAATCATTACTTCCAGAAAGAGACTGATCAAGTAATGAGAATGCCTCATAACCAGCTAAGACTTCCACTTTGTGAACATCTGCAAAGTCTGTTTTATAGCTGGCAAGATATTGCTGATTCAATGTAAATGTTCTGTTATGAGAGATACCGACAGAGCCCTGAGTTGTTACACTTCCATAAAATGGGTTACTCAATGAACGTCCACGTGAATTTACTGCATCAGGAGATAAACGAGCAGTAATTGCCAATCCTTCAACAGGAGTTAATGTCAAATAAACACTACCGCTAAAGTTATCAGTTACTGAGTTATTCTCATCTAACAACAAGTTAATTGCATTATTCCCACGAGGCGCAGAGCCTGGTCTTAGGAAATTTGTTGTTGTACCTGCATCATAAACCTGAATACCACGAGAGTCAGTTTTCAGAGATCCATCTGCATTACGTACATAAAATGGATAAATTGGGGCCATAAGGTTAGCATTGCTAAAAACATTGCCAGTACTACCCCATGATGATTGATATCCTGGGTTTTGAATATTTGCCTGAGCATAAGAAGCAGAAAAACCTACTTTCAACCACTTTTTAGCTTGTGCATCAACTTTTGCTCTAATAGTATAACGTTCAAAACCAGAACCATTAATCAAACCAGGGTCATCAAGATATCCTGCAGAAACAAAATACTGAGTATCTGAATTTCCTCCTTGAACATTAAAATTATATTCCTGACGCAAATTATCAGTCTTAAGTGTTTCATTCTCCCAATTATCAGGAGTATAGTAGAACTGACCATCTGAATAACCCAACACTGCATTCGGGTTTAATTTGAAATTTGTCCCAATCAATCTCTGATCTGCAGGAATTGTGTATATTTGATATCCAACACCTGATTGTGTAAGAAAGTTATTATCAGCATAAGTAAATGATTGTGCTGCTGACTTACCAGCATATGCCTGTGAATTATAAAGTGCTCTATAAGCAGTTTCATAATACATTGCAGGGTCAGTCATAACGTTATAGTTTGGAACGCCACGTGTACTGTTACCCCATTTTGTATCTAATGTTACTGAAACTTTATTATCAGCTTTACCACCTTTTGTTGTGATCAGGATAACACCGTTTGCACCACGCGCACCATAAATTGCAGTAGCTGCAGCATCTTTCAATACTGTCATTGACTCAATATCATAAGGACTGATAAGGCTAATATTACCAGCCTCGTAAGGCGAACCGTCGACAACATACAATGGTGTTGTACCGCCATTGATCGAACCAACCCCTCTCACACGAATTGTTGCTCCTGTACCTGGCTGCCCACTACCGTTTACAACCTGAACACCAGCCACAGCACCCTGAAGTGCATTCGTAACGTTCGAAGTAGCCTTTGCTGACAACTTTTCACCGGATACAGCCTTAGCTGAACCCACAAATTGAGAGCGCGTCGTTGTACCATAAGCTACAACTAATACTTCATCTAATTCCGATGCATCAGTTTGTAATTGAACAGTCAGGTTGTTTTTAGCTTCCACTTCAACTGTTTTCATTCCGATGTAAGAAATTACCAAAACACTACTTTGTGAAGTCACTGCCAAAGAAAAATCGCCGTTAACTCCAGTAATCGTACCGTTGGTTGTTCCTTTCACCATTACTGTTGCACCAATAATAGGTTGCCCATCTTCAGCCGATAGTACTTTACCCGACACTGTACGAGATTGAGCATTAACCAAACTTACGCCTATCAGAAACAGACAGGCCAATAAGAACGTTAGTTTTCTCATAAATTTACATTTTGTTTATTAATCTTGTTTAATTTACGCTTCCCATTTCTGAGATAAAAATAGCTCACAAAAATAAAGTATTAAAAATTAAAAAACAAGCATTTTTGCTGATAAAAAGAAAAAATATACATATAATTTCTTTCAATATGTAGGCAAATGAATCAAAAAACGAGTTTTAAATCAGATTTTCACATATATAAACACTAAAAAAACATTTTTATTCATTTGTCTATCAACAACTTAAGATCGATTCAAAAAGTATTACCAATAGATTTACAATTAAGTCAAATAAAACTCTGAAAGTTGAAAAAATATTTGGGAATATGAAAAACACAGAATATTTTTAACCATAAAACTCATTTTTCAATCAAAAAAGAGTAAATAATTATATTTATGTCACCAAAAAAGGGCTTCAACTTACATATTGTTTATGTTGAACAACATGTTTTTTCATCAAAACAGAGGCAGTCTTGTGTAATAAATTCATTATAAATATTGCCTGACACTTAAAACAGATTAACACTAAAGTTTGAGAACAAATAATTAAAATCAGAATAAAAACATCAAAAAGGAATAACGAATATGCTTATCAAAGGTTTAGAAAGGGTATTGACATCACACACACTCATAATTTAAATCATATTCACTTTATTGTTAAGAGATGTACACTGTATACGTTTTTTTTATCCAATTATAAAATGTTGGCGACAAATATAAACATATTTTAAAACCAACCAAATCCACAACCATAAAATGAATTTCGAAGAACTTACAACTTACACAATACAACAATTCAAAGCCCGATTTATACATTTCCACACAGATGGAATATTTATTACAACAAATCATAAGTACAGGCAATATGAAAAAAGAAAAAAACGCACAACAAAAAATACAAAAAAAGGCCACTTATGCATATACATACATTAAAAATGCATATTTTAATAAAAAACACAGTGATATGAGCGCAAAAAAAAACGCACACCAGACAGTAGCCCACATTACATTGTGCAACTTTAGAGCACATTTTAATTTCAATTGGTCACATTTTACGCCACAATACGGTTTTTTTATATTTTTGATTGAAAAAACAGAATAAAAAGTCAATAGTTTTCACTACCTTTGCAGCCGCAACAATAAAACTAAAAAATATACATTTATGAAAGTAGCAGAAGTCTTAGACAATCTGAAAAGGCGTTTTCCGAACGAACCAGAGTACCATCAGGCAGTACACGAAGTTTTAGAGTCAATTGAAGATGTTTACAACGAACATCCTGAATTCGACAAGCAAAATCTCATCGAAAGACTTTGTATCCCCGACAGAATCTTCACTTTTCGCGTCACATGGGTTGATGATCAGGGCCGTGTAAACACAAATATGGCTTACCGCGTTCAGCACAACAATGCAATTGGACCATATAAAGGTGGTATGCGTTTTCATGCGTCAGTAAATCCTTCAATCCTGAAGTTCCTTGCCTTCGAACAGACATTTAAAAATGCTTTGACCACATTGCCAATGGGCGGTGGTAAAGGTGGATCTGACTTTAACCCTAAAGGAAAATCGAATGCTGAAATTATGCGCTTCTGTCAGGCATTTATGCTTGAACTGTGGCGTCATATCGGACCTGAAACCGATGTTCCTGCTGGTGACATAGGTGTAGGAGGTCGTGAAGTGGCATATATGTATGGTATGTATCGCAAACTTTCACGCGAAAACACTGGTACTTTCACAGGTAAAGGAATTGAGTTTGGCGGTTCGTTGATTCGCCCTGAGGCTACCGGATACGGAAACATCTACTTTTTGATGAATATGCTGAAAGCAAAAGGTATTAATGACTTAAAAGGTCAGGTTGTTGCAATCTCAGGCTCAGGTAATGTGGCCACTTATACAGCAGAAAAAGTACTTGAATTGGGCGGGAAGGTTGTTACCTTGTCGGACAGCAGCGGCTATATTTACGATCCGGAAGGAATTGACAGCGAAAAACTTCAATATATATTCGAGCTTAAAAATATTTATCGCGGACGTATCAAAGAATATGCTGATAAATATGGTTGCAAATACGTAGAAGGAGGTCGTCCATGGAATGAAGTATGTACAATAGCACTACCTTCAGCTACGCAAAACGAACTCAACGGTGACGATGCTGAAACACTGGTTAAGAATGGTTGTTTTGCAGTATCAGAAGGCGCTAATATGCCATCAACTCCTGAAGCTGTGGAAGTATTCCTGAAAAATAAAATTCTTTATGCTCCGGGTAAAGCTGCAAATGCAGGTGGCGTATCGGTTTCAGGTCTCGAAATGACTCAAAACTCGATGAAAATCAGCTGGACACGTGAAGAAGTAGATGAAAAGCTGAAAGGTATTATGTATGCTATTCACGAATCATGTGTAAAATACGGAACTGAATCAGATGGCTATGTGAACTATGTAAAAGGTGCAAACATTGCAGGTTTTATGAAAGTTGCTAAAGCAATGATGGCTCAGGGAGTTCTTTAAGAGCATTTAAATACAACAAAATCACAGATTGAAAACTGTGAATATTCATAAAAACGGACAAACAAAATTTGTCCGTTTTTTTATTTGAATAAATTGATACTATATTTGCGAAAAAAAAATTGAAAATGAATACTGATTCTTGTAACTGCGAATGGCCGGGCAATGATGCGCTTATGCTACAATACCATAATGAGGAATGGGGAGTTCCCTTACACAATGATCAAAAATTATTTGAATTCATTATCCTTGATGCTTTTCAAGCAGGCCTGAGCTGGAAGACTATCCTTCATAAACGGGAAAATTTCAGAAAAGCGTTTGATAATTTTCAACCGGAAATAATAGCATTGTACGACGAACAAAAAGTAGAATTACTTATGCAGGATAGTGGTATTGTAAGAAACAGGATGAAAATTGAAGCAACAATTATCAATGCAAAACAATTCCTGAGAATACAGAAAGAGCATGGATCGTTCGACAAATATATCTGGCAATTTACAGACTATAAAATCATCGACAATAAGATTGAAAAGACGAAAGACATACCTGTCAGGACAATTGAATCAGACAAAATGAGCAAATCGCTGCGTAACGAAGGATTCAAATTTGTAGGTTCGACGATATGCTACGCATTTATGCAAGCTGCGGGAATGGTAAACGATCATCTGAAAACCTGCAAATATCACAGACAAAAAAGCGGGTCAGACTTTAAAGTCTGACCCGTTTTCATATATTCAGTCTGCAATCAAATTACTCTTCAGATTCATCTTCAGACATTTCGATTACATTGCGTCGTGCATCAACTTTTTTGTCGTATTCGTCGCGCGAATAAACCACCAGTTTATCAAGCTCTCTTTGTCCAGTACCGGCAGGAATCAGGTGACCACAGATCACATTTTCCTTAAGCCCTTCCAAACGATCCACTTTTCCGTTGATTGCAGCATCGTTCAGTACTTTTGTAGTTTCCTGGAACGAGGCAGCCGACATAAAGCTTGTTGTCTGCAATGCAGCACGGGTAATACCCTGCAGAATCTGATTCGAAGTGGCAGCAACAGCTTCACGTGTCACAACCGGACGAAGGTCGCGGCGTTTAAGTGCACTGTTTTCGTCGCGCAGTTTGCGGGCTGTAATAATCTGTCCTGGTTTCAGAGTAGCTGAATCACCAGCATCGAGGATTACTTTTTTACCCCAGATACGATCGTTTTCCTCCATAAACTCATGTTTATCCACAATTTGTTTTTCAAGGAAACGGGTATCGCCCTGTTCGAGAATTTCAACTTTACGCATCATCTGACGTACAATAACCTCAAAGTGCTTGTCGTTGATTTTCACACCCTGCAGACGATATACATCCTGAACCTCGTTCACAATATAATCCTGAACTGCAGTCGGACCTTTAATCATCAAAATATCAGTTGGAGTAATAGCACCATCCGAAAGTGGAGTTCCGGCACGAACGAAGTCATTTTCCTGTACAAGAATTTGTTTCGACAGCGGAATCATATATTTCTTAACCTCTCCGGTTTTCGAAGTTACACTCAGTTCGCGGTTACCACGTTTGATTTTTCCGAAGTTTACTTCTCCATCAATTTCAGCTACTACAGCCGGATTCGATGGATTACGTGCTTCAAACAATTCAGTTACACGTGGAAGACCACCGGTGATATCACCAGCTTTACCTACAGCACGTGGAATTTTCACAAGCATCTGACCACTGCGGATTTTATCGCCGTTATCAAGTACTAGGTGAGCTCCCACCGGAAGGTTATAAGTACGAAGAATATTACCTGAAGCGTCAAGAATGTGTGCACTTGGCACCTTATTACGGTCTTTCGATTCAATAATAATTTTCTCACGTAATCCGGTTGCCTCGTCGGTTTCAGTTTTAAACGTAACGTTTTCAACCACATCTTCAAAAGCAATCGTACCTTCAGTTTCCGAAATAATTACAGCATTAAACGGATCCCATTCGCAGACAAGCTGACCTTTGGTTGCCATTTCCCCGTTTTTCACATAGAGTTTAGAACCGTAAGGAATATTCTGAGTTGTAAGTGCAATTCCTGTATGAGTATCAATTACACGCATTTCAGCAAGACGGCTTACAACTACCTGATAAGCATTTTCTGATTCGTCGGCTGCTTCTACAGTACGAAGTTCATCGAATTCGAGACGTCCATCGTAACGAAGAACGATTTTCGATTCGGCTGCAATGTTCGAAGCAATACCCCCAACGTGGAACGTACGAAGTGTAAGCTGAGTTCCGGGCTCACCAATCGACTGAGCTGCAATCACACCTACCGCTTCACCAATGTGTACCATTTTGTTGGTTGCAAGGTTACGGCCATAACATTTGGCACAAACACCTTTTTTCGATTCGCAGGTTAAAACCGAACGAATTTCAACACGTTCAATCGGAGAATCCTGAATTTTCTTGGCAAGCGATTCAACAATCTGCTCTCCTGAAGAAACAATCAGTTCACCTGTAAGCGGGTGATAAATATCATGTACCGAAACACGACCAAGAATACGTTCGTAAAGCGACGAAACAACTTCTTCGTTGTTCTTCATTTCAGTAGCGATCAAACCACGAAGAGTACCACAGTCATCTTCGTTGATAATCACATCCTGCGATACGTCGACCAAACGACGGGTCAGATAACCGGCATCAGCCGTTTTAAGAGCCGTATCCGCAAGACCTTTACGGGCACCGTGAGTAGAAATAAAGTACTCGAGTACCGAAAGACCTTCCTTAAAGTTTGAAAGAATCGGGTTTTCAATAATCTGTCCACCTTCGGCACCTGATTTCTGAGGTTTAGCCATAAGACCACGCATACCTGAAAGCTGACGAATCTGTTCTTTCGAACCACGGGCACCGGAATCAAGCATCATATATACCGAGTTGAATCCCTGATTGTCGCTCGAAAGCTGTTTCATAAGGATATTCGATAATTTTGAATTGACGTGTGTCCAGGTGTCAATAATCTGATTGTAACGTTCGTTGTAGGTAATGAATCCCATGTTATAGTTATTCAAAATCTCTTCAACTTCAGCGTTACCTTCTTTTACAAGTTGTTCTTTTTCTTCAGGAATAATTACGTCACCCAGGTTGAACGACAAACCACCCTTGAAGGCCATATAATAACCAAGATCCTTGATATCGTCGAGGAATTGTGCTGTACGGGCAACTCCGCAAATTTCGATTACATTACCGATAATATCGCGAAGCGACTTTTTCGACAACAATTCATTGATATATCCAACCTGTTCGGGCACACATTTATTAAATAAAATACGTCCCACAGTTGTTTCAATCATGGTAAGCTTGCGTTCGCCATTGATCATATCGTAAGTTCTTACTTTGATTGGCGCGTGTAAAGCTACTTTTTTCTCGTTGTAAGCAATTTCGGCTTCTTCGGGCGAATAGAAAACAAGTCCTTCACCTTTAGCACCTGCACGTGGTTTGGTAATATAATACAAACCAAGCACCATGTCCTGCGAAGGAACTGTAATAGGTGCACCATTTGCAGGGTTCAAAATGTTGTGTGAAGCAAGCATAAGCATTTGCGCTTCGAGTACAGCTTCGTTACCAAGCGGAAGGTGAACAGCCATCTGGTCACCGTCGAAGTCGGCATTGAACGCAGTACATGAAAGCGGGTGCAACTGAATAGCTTTACCTTCGATCATTTTGGGTTGGAAAGCCTGAATACCAAGACGGTGAAGAGTCGGGGCGCGGTTTAGTAATACGGGATGTCCTTTCATCACGTACTCTAAAATATCCCAGATCACCGGGTCTTTGCGATCAACGATTTTTTTCGCTGATTTAACCGTTTTTACAATTCCGCGTTCAATAAGCTTACGGATAACAAACGGTTTATAAAGTTCGGCAGCCATATCTTTTGGCAAACCGCATTCGTGCATTTTTAATTCTGGTCCAACAACAATTACCGAACGAGCCGAATAATCCACACGTTTACCGAGCAGGTTCTGACGGAAACGACCCTGTTTACCTTTCAACGAATCCGAAAGCGATTTCAACGGACGGTTTGCGTCAGTTTTAACAGCACTCGATTTACGTGAATTGTCAAAAAGCGAATCCACAGCTTCCTGAAGCATACGTTTTTCGTTACGTAAAATCACTTCCGGAGCTTTAATTTCAATCAGACGTTTCAGACGGTTGTTACGGATAATCACACGACGATAAAGGTCGTTCAAATCCGATGTAGCAAAACGGCCACCATCCAGAGGCACCAACGGACGCAATTCAGGCGGAATTACAGGAACGATTTTTACAATCATCCATTCCGGTTTGTTACGCTGTTTCGAAGCACGGAACGATTCCACAATCTGAAGACGTTTCAGAGCCTCGTTTTTACGTTGCTGCGATGTATCGGTATTGGCACGGTGACGAAGATCGTACGAAAGCATATCCAAATCGAGGCGGGTGAGCAAATCGTAGATTGCATCAGCACCCATTTTTGCAATAAATTTATTTGGATCGCTATCTTCGAGCAACTGGTTTTCGCGTGGAAGAGCATCCAGTATATCAAGATATTCTTCTTCGGTCAAAAGTTCGCCATCAACGATATTTTCACCGTTATGAGCTTCACCAGCCTGTATAATTACATATTTTTCGTAATAAATAATTGCATCGAGTTTTTTGGTTGGCATACCGAGCAGATAACCGATTTTATTCGGCAACGAACGGAAATACCAGATGTGCGCCACAGGAACCACAAGCTGAATGTGTCCCATACGCTCACGACGAACTTTTTTCTCGGTTACTTCAACCCCGCAACGGTCGCACACAATTCCTTTATAACGAATACGTTTGTATTTACCGCAATGACATTCGAAATCCTTGGTAGGACCAAAAATGCGTTCGCAGAACAAACCATCACGTTCGGGTTTGTAGGTACGATAGTTGATAGTTTCAGGTTTGAGTACCTCGCCGCTGGATAATTTCAGGACTTCTTCGGGAGATGCAAGCCCGATAGAAATCTTATTAAAATTAGTCTTTAGCTTATTATCGTTTTTAAAAGCCATATTTTTCTAATTTACAATTTACAATTGATAATTTACAATCCGGAACATTACAAACAAGTCAGCCTCCCCTTTTCAGGGAGGTTGACAAGCTTATTAGTCCAAATTAATACTCAAACCTAAACCTCTGAGTTCGTGTAATAATACGTTGAGCGATTCGGGAATTCCCGGTGTTGGCATTGGGTCACCTTTTACGATAGCTTCGTAAGTACGGGCACGTCCCATTACATCATCGGATTTTACAGTCAGGATTTCCTGCAGAATATGAGCAGCACCGAAAGCTTCGAGTGCCCAAACTTCCATTTCCCCGAAACGCTGTCCACCAAACTGAGCTTTACCTCCAAGAGGCTGCTGAGTAATAAGTGAATATGGTCCGATTGAACGGGCATGCATTTTATCTTCAACCATGTGACCAAGTTTCAGCATGTAGATAATACCTACCGTAGCAGGCTGGTCGAATTGTTCTCCGGTACCACCATCGTGAAGATAAGTTTTACCATAACGTGGAACTCCGGCTTTGTCAGTCCATTGGTTCAGATCGTCAAGGCTTGCTCCATCGAAAATAGGTGTTGCAAATCTCACTCCGAGCTCTTTTCCTGCCCAACCAAGTACAGTTTCGAAAATCTGTCCAAGGTTCATACGCGAAGGTACACCAAGCGGGTTAAGTACAATATCCACAGGAGTTCCATCAGCAAGGAATGGCATATCTTCCTGACGAACGATACGTGATACGATACCTTTGTTACCGTGACGACCGGCCATTTTATCACCTACACGAATCTTACGTTTTTTGGCGATATACACTTTGGCTATCTGCACAATACCGTTTGGCAGTTCATCACCAATTGTGATATTGAATTTCTGACGTTTGATTTGTGCGTCGAGTTCTTTATATTTTTTCAGATAATTCAGAATAAGCTGTTTTACCAGTTCATTTTTGTGATTATCTGTAGTCCATTTGCTCAACTGTACAGTTGTATAATCAATTTCGCGAAGACGTTCAGGTGTAAATTTGCTGTTACGCGAAATCACATCAGTGCCTAAGAAATCTTTTACTCCGGCAGAAGTTTTATCTGTCAGAAGTATCATCAGTTTATCCACAAGTGTTTCACGCAATACAGCAGCCTGTGTTTCGAATTCTTCGTCGAGACGTGGCAATACAGCTTTGTCGGCAAGTTTCGATTTGCGGTTTTTCTGTGCTTTTGAGTACAGACGTTTTCCGATAACAACACCCGACAACGATGGAGTTGCTTTCAACGAAGCATCTTTCACATCACCTGCTTTATCACCGAATATGGCACGAAGCAGTTTTTCTTCAGGTGAAGGATCAGATTCACCTTTCGGTGTAATCTTACCGATAATAATATCGCCCGGTTCAATGCGTGCACCAATACGGATAATACCTGTTTCGTCGAGGTCTTTTGTAGCTTCTTCACTCACATTCGGAATGTCGTTGGTAAATTCCTCAACTCCGCGTTTTGTTTCGCGTACATCAAGTAATTGTTCAACCACATGAATAGATGTAAAGATATCTTCACGTACAACACGTTCGTTGATTACAATAGCATCCTCGAAGTTGTAACCTTTCCATGGCATGAAGGCCACCTTCAGGTTCTTACCGATAGCCAGTTCACCACCCTGAGTTGAATAACCCTCGGTCATAATCATACCAGCTACTACTCTGTCGCCTTTTCTTACAATCGGGCGAAGGTCGATAGTTGTATTCTGATTGGTTTTCTGGAATTTCGGAAGTTTATATTCTTTCACAGCCGAATCGAAGCTTACAAAATCTTCATCCTCGGTTCTGTCATATTTTACTTTTATACAATTAGCATCCACATACTCAACCACACCTGCGCCTTCGGCAACAACCTGAGTTCTTGAGTCGCGAATCAGCTGACCTTCGATACCGGTACCCACAATAGGAGCATCGCAACGAAGCAAAGGTACAGCCTGGCGCATCATGTTCGATCCCATGAGTGCACGGTTGGCGTCGTCATGCTCAAGGAACGGAATAAGTGCAGCAGCAATAGAAGCAATCTGCGATGGAGCCACGTCCATAAGATTCACCTCATTAGGTGCAACTACGGGGAAGTCAGCTTCCAAACGCGATTTTACTTTTGTACGGATAAATGTTCCATCATCTTTCAACGGAGCATTACCCTGCGCTACCACAAGATTTTCTTCTTCCTCAGCTGTGAAGTACTGAATTCCTTCCGGACTAAGGTCAACCTTACCGTTTTCTACTTTACGATATGGAGTTTCGATAAACCCAAGCTCGTTAATCTTTGCATAAATACAAAGCGACGAGATAAGACCAATGTTTGGTCCTTCAGGAGTTTCAATCGGACAAAGACGTCCGTAGTGAGTATAGTGAACGTCACGAACCTCGAAACCTGCACGTTCACGCGAGAGACCACCAGGCCCGAGAGCCGACATACGACGTTTGTGCGTAATTTCGGCAAGCGGATTTTGCTGATCCATAAACTGCGAAAGGGCATTTGTTCCGAAGAACGAATTGATTACTGAAGAAATGCTTTTGGCATTAATCAGATCAATCGGAGTAAACACCTCGTTATCGCGCACATTCATACGTTCACGAATGGTACGTGCCATACGCGAAAGACCTACACCAAACTGGTTGTAGAGCTGCTCGCCTACTGTACGCACACGACGGTTACTCAAGTGGTCGATATCATCCACATCGGCTTTCGAATTGATAAGTTCGATGAGGTATTTGATGATCTCGATAATATCTTCTTTTGTCAGAACCTTTACATCCGGATTGATGTTCAGATTCAGTTTGCGGTTGATACGGAAACGACCCACATCACCCAAATCGTAACGTTTTTCAGAGAAGAACAGGTTATTGATAACCTCTCTTGCTGAAGAATCGTCGGCAGGAACCGCATTACGCAACTGACGATAGATATACAATACAGCTTCTTTTTCCGAGTTGCTCGGGTCTTTCTGCAAAGTATTGTAAATTATCGCATAGTCGTTCTGATTAGCATCAGGGCGGTGAATCAGGATAGTTTGAGTGCCCGATTCAATAATCTCATCGATATGACTGTTTTCGAGTACAGTTTCACGATCGATAATCACCTCATTACGCTCGATACTTACAACCTCGCCGGTATCTTCATCCACAAAGTCTTCAATCCATGTCTTCAGTACACGGGCAGCCAGAGTCTGACCTACCACTTTCTTGAGACTGGTTTTATTTACTTTGATTTCTTCAGCAAGATTGAAAATTTCAAGAATATCTTTATCGCTCTCAAATCCGATAGCACGCAACAATGTAGTTACGGGTAATTTCTTTTTACGATCGATATAAGCATACATCACATTGTTGATGTCAGTTGCAAATTCGATCCACGAACCACGGAAAGGAATAATACGAGCCGAGTAAAGTTTAGTTCCATTAGCATGTACACTCTGACCGAAGAAAACACCCGGTGAACGGTGAAGCTGCGAAACAATAACGCGCTCGGCACCATTGATCACAAAAGTTCCCTTGGGAGTCATGTAAGGCACAGGGCCAAGATATACATCCTGAATGACTGTGTCAAAATCTTCGTGATCCGGATCGGTACAGTAGAGTTTTAATTTGGCTTTCAGCGGCACGCTGTAAGTCAGACCGCGGTCGATACATTCATCGATTGAATAACGGGGAGGATCGACGTAATAGTCGAGGAATTCGAGAATAAAGTTATTACGTGTATCGGCGATGGGAAAGTTTTCGGTAAAAACCTTATACAAACCTTCTTTTTTTCTTTCTTCAGGGGCGGTGTCCATCTGAAAAAAGTCCTGGAAAGATTTTAATTGTACTTCCAAAAAATCAGGATATTCCAACTGATTTTTAATCGAAGCAAAATTGATTCTTTGATTTTGGGTTATTGAAGACATTTTCAAAGAGGGTTATTTGAATGCGGTGAACTCAATTATTTTATAGACAACAAAAGGTTTAGAATCCCTCAACAAGAGGGAATCTAAACCAAAAACCTGATTATCAGGCGATATTATTTAAGTTCAACTTCAGCTCCGCCTTCAGTCAACGCTTTTTTCAAGGCTTCAGCTTCGTCTTTAGATGCACCTTCTTTCACTACTGAAGGAGCGGCATCAACTAAATCTTTAGCTTCTTTCAGGCCAAGACCGGTAAGTTCTTTAACCAGTTTCACGATAGCCAATTTATTAGCACCAGCTGCTTTCAATACTACATCGAAAGAAGTTTTTTCTTCTGCTACTTCAGCAGCAGCTGCAGGACCTGCAGCAACAGCAACAGCTGCAGCGGCTGGTTCGATACCATATTCATCTTTCAAAATTTGAGCTAACTCATTTACTTCTTTAACTGTGAGATTAACCAATTGTTCTGCAAAAGCTTTCAAATCTGCCATTTTACTTATTTTTTATGATTTTATTTTTTATTTTTTACTTGAAATTTATCTTTCGGCCAATGTTTTCAACACGCCGTGGATAGTATTACCTCCTGACTGGAGTGCGGACACAACGTTCTTAGCAGGCGATTGCAGCAATGCAATAACGTCGGCAATAAGATCGTTTTTGCTCTTCACGTGGATGAGTGCTTCAAGTTGATTTTCGCCGATATAGAAGCTCTGTTCTACATATGCAGCCTTAAGTACAGGTTTTTTGCTTTTGTTAGCCTTGCTGAACTCCTGAATGAGTTTAGCAGGAACATTACCTGTGTTAGAGAGCATAAGTGAAGTTTCGCCTTTCAACGAGCCATAAAGTTCGCTGAAATCTACTTCGGAGTTGTCAAGTGCTTTTTTAAGCAATGTGTTTTTTACAACAACGAGTTTCACATCCTGTTTGTAGCATACTCTTCTCAGTTCGCTGGTTTGAGCGGCGTTTAAGCCGGCAATATCAGCCAAATAGAAGTGTGCATACTCACTGATTGTTGACTCGAGTTGCGATATAATAGCGCTTTTATCTTCCTTTTTCATAAACTTTTAATTTTATTCTTCAACTGATTTTGGGTCAATTTTAATACCCGCACTCATTGTGCTTGAAAGATAAATGCTCTTTACATAAGTACCTTTTGCTGAAGTTGGTTTCAGTTTCATCAGTGTAGAAATAAATTCTTTGGCATTTTCAACAACCATTTCAGCAGTAAATGATACTTTACCTACCGAAGTATGTACGATACCATATTTATCTACTTTGAAGTCGATTTTACCTTGTTTTACCTCTTTCACGGCTTTGCCTACTTCATTGGTAACAGTACCACTTTTAGGGTTTGGCATCAATCCACGTGGACCGAGTACGCGACCTAAAGCTCCTAATTTACCCATGATAGCCGGCATTGTGATGATCACATCAACATCAGTCCAGCCTCCTTTAATTTTTTCGATATATTCATCGAGACCTACATAGTCGGCTCCGGCTTCTTTAGCCGCAGCTTCCTGATCGGGAGTACATAATGCAAGAACCCTTACTTGTTTTCCGGTACCATTTGGCAGCGATACTACACCGCGAACCATTTGGTTGGCTTTACGTGGGTCAACACCTAAGCGTACATCAATATCTACGGAGGCATCGAACTTGGTTGTAGAAATTTCTTTAACCAGTGCAGCTGCTTCCTTTAGTGAATAGGTTTTTCCTGCTTCAATTTTTTCTAAAGCTAACCTTTGATTCTTTGTCAGTTTACTCATTTTGAATTGAAGTGTTTATTAATTAATACCCGGAAATGTACCTTTTACGGTAATACCCATACTTCTAGCTGTACCTGCAACCATTTTCATAGCTGCATTTAATTCAAAACAATTCAGATCGACCATTTTATCTTTGGCAATAGTTTCAACCTGTTCCCAGCTGATTTCGGCTACTTTCTTACGGTTTGGTTCAGCTGAACCGCCTTTAAGTTTAGCAACTTCCATAAGTTGAATGGCAACAGGAGGAGTTTTTACCACAAAGTCGAACGACTTGTCAGTATAATAGGTGATGACAACAGGTAATACTTTACCTGGTTTGTCCTGGGTTCTGGCATTAAATTGTTTGCAAAACTCCATAATATTGATCCCTTTAGAACCAAGTGCAGGTCCTACAGGGGGAGATGGGTTTGCCGCACCTCCTTTAATCTGCAATTTAATAAGTCCAGCAATCTCTTTAGCCATAATTATTTAATTTTTGATGTTAAAACAGGAATGACCGACTTGTAACAAGGTCGGGTTTATTCCTTTTCTACTTGCGTAAACGATAATTCGAGCGGAGTTTTCCGTCCGAATATCATAACCATAACTTTAAGTTTTTTCTTTTCCGAATTGACTTCTTCGATCACGCCACTAAAGCCCGAAAACGGACCAAAAATAACCTTTACGTTTTCACCCACGAAGTATGGTGTAAGCATTTCTTCGCCTGTTTCCTGCATTTCATCCACAGTACCGAGAATACGATTCACTTCCGATTGACGAACCGGAATTGGAGTGTGGTTTTTTTCTTCGAGAAAACCGATAACATTAGGGGTATTTCTTAAGCGGTGAGATACTTCACCATTCAGATCAGCTTCTATCAGCACGTATCCAGGCATACAACTACGTTCTTTTGTAATTTTTTTGCCGTTGCGAATCTGGTAAACCTTTTCAGTTGGTATTAATACCTGTGCAACATAATGACCAAGATCTGAATTTCGCATATCAGCTTCGATATACTCTTTCACCTTGTTCTCTTTTCCACTAATGGCACGCATTACGTACCATTTAAAATTTGTTGTCTCAGACACTTTTTACCCTCCTAAAAAAATTAATTACTACAGCTTCTCGTAGATAAATGTCATGATAGCTTCAAAACTCAGGTCCATAGCCCAAACAACCAATGCGATAATGATGGAAGCAATCAAAACCACAACAGCGCTGTTAGTAAGCTCCTTGCTTGTTGGCCAGGATACTTTCTGAACAAGTTCTGAATAAGACTCTTTGATATAGTTAATTGGATTCATATATAAATAGAATTTGCACGGGCAGAGAGGCTCGAACTCCCGACACCTGGTTTTGGAGACCAGTGCTCTACCAACTGAGCTACGCCCGTGTGTGACCCCCAACCCCTAAAGGGGAGTTGAGGGTTTTGTTTGTATTTTAGTCCCCCTGAGGGGATTCAAATCTTAGTCTAACAGTTCTGTAATCTGACCTGAACCTACTGTACGACCACCTTCGCGGATAGCGAAACGAAGACCTACGTTACAAGCTACAGGGTAGATAAGAGTTACTGTAATTTCAAGGTTGTCACCTGGCATTACCATTTCAGTTCCTTCAGGAAGAGTAATCTCACCTGTTACGTCCAATGTACGGATGTAGAACTGAGGACGATAGCGGTTGTGGAATGGAGTGTGACGACCACCTTCTTCCTTTTTCAGGATATAAGCTGCAGCTTTGAAAGTAGTGTGAGGAGTTACTTTACCCGGGTGAGTAATAACCATACCACGTTTGATTTCGTCTTTGTCGATACCACGGAGGAGAAGACCTACGTTATCACCAGCCTGACCTTCGTCAAGAATTTTGCGGAACATTTCCACACCGGTAACAACTGATTTTTTAGCTGACTGTCCAAGACCAATGATCTGAACTTCTTCACCTGTTTTGATAATACCGGTTTCGATACGACCAGTTGCTACAGTACCACGACCAGTGATCGAGAATACGTCTTCAACAGGCATAAGGAATGGTTTGTCAACAGCACGTTCAGGAAGTTCAATCCAGGTATCAACAGCATCCATCAGTTCCATGATTTTGTCTTCCCATTGTGGAACACCATTCAATCCACCAAGAGCAGATCCACGGATTACAGGAGTATTGTCGCCATCGAAATCGTAGAATGAAAGCAGTTCACGCATTTCCATTTCTACAAGTTCAAGCATTTCTTCGTCATCAACCTGATCACATTTGTTCATAAAGATAACCAAACGGGGAACGTTTACCTGACGAGCCAAAAGGATGTGCTCACGAGTTTGTGGCATAGGACCATCAGTAGCAGCTACTACAATGATAGCACCGTCCATTTGAGCAGCACCAGTAACCATGTTCTTTACATAGTCAGCGTGACCCGGACAGTCAACGTGTGCATAGTGACGTGAAGCAGTTTGATATTCAACGTGAGCAGTATTGATAGTAATACCACGTTCTTTTTCTTCAGGAGCATTATCAATTGAATCGAACGAACGCAATTCAGAAAGTCCTTTTTTAGCAAGTACTGTAGTAATTGCAGCGGTCAATGTAGTTTTACCGTGGTCAACGTGACCAATGGTACCTACGTTTACGTGAGGTTTTGACCTGTCAAATTTTTCTTTTGCCATAACTCAAAGATTATTTAATAATTAATTTATATGTTTTATAAAAGCTTACAAAGTTGAGCTGTTGACGGGAGTTGAACCCGTGACCTCTTCCTTACCAAGGAAGTGCTCTACCACTGAGCTACAACAGCAAGTCAGAGCGAAAAACCGGTATTGTTTACCGAAAATCAATTCGCTCTTTTCACAGAGCGGAAGACGGGGCTCAAACCCGCGACCCTCAGCTTGGAAGGCTAATGCTCTATCAACTGAGCTACTTCCGCAATTTAATGTGATAATGCGGTAATATGAAAATGTGATAATTAAATATGCATTTTATCAGCACATCAACATATCAACTCATCATCTCATCGTTTTTTGTGGGCAGTGATGGATTCGAACCACCGAAGTCGAAAGACAGCTGAGTTACAGTCAGCCCCATTTGGCCACTCTGGTAACTGCCCAGAATAAATGACAATTGAAAAAAATGAACACAGACAAAAATCTGTCATGAAAAGCTAATTATCAATTGTCAATCATCAACTTTTCATTATTTTGAGCCTCTTGTCGGATTCGAACCAACGACCCCGAGATTACAAATCACGTGCTCTGGCCAACTGAGCTAAAGAGGCAAAGTCCTGACTTTTCAGGTTATTAGAGTTTAAAAAGCCGTTTAAATACTGCTATTCAAACGGCTTGCAAATGTACGAATATATTTTGGATTACAAAACATTTCGCTTAATATTTTATTTGTTTGCTATTTTTTCCTTATACTTCCTTATTTGTTTATCAACAGCATCTACTGTAAGATCAACAGCTTCCTCAAAAGTATCACATGTTTTCGAGGCAAAAAAATCCACTCCCGGTATTGATATTTTTATTTCTGCTTCTTTATTGGCAGCCGTTTCGGGCTTTACAACCTTTAAATATACTTCTACATTTACAATTTCGTCAAAGAATTTTTCAAGCTTTGAAGTCTTTTTCGCAATATAAGCTTCCAAAGCAGTAGTAGCATCAAAATTGATGGATTGAATCCTGAGTTTCATAAATACCTCCTTTTTATTTTGCCCGGGGATGGGCTTGTTTATATATATTGTATAGCTCGTCGAAAGTACTGTGAGTATACACCTGCGTGGCAGCAAGACTTGAATGTCCCAGCAATTCTTTCACAGCATCGATATCGGCACCCTGATTAAGAATACCCGTAGCAAATGTATGACGAAGCACATGGGGACTTTTTTTCGGCAGACTGCCAAACGGAAGCATAAACTGTTGTACAATCTTATATACCATTTCGGGATAGAGCATTTTAGCATTAGAACGAACAAAGAAATGCCCGGGCACGCTCCCGACTTCTTTGTTTCTTATATCTATATAATGTTTTATTCTATCGGAAAGTTCAGCCCCAACAGGTATAATACGTTGTTTATTTCTTTTTCCGGTCACCTTTACGGTTCCAGCCTGAAGATCAAAGTCGTCATCGGTAAGCAACAAAAGCTCGGCCCGCCGCATACCGGTGGCATACAATATAAAAACAATCAGATGATTGCGAACCGACACAAAATCTCCGGCCAGAAAAGTTTCATCTAACGCCTGCAACATTTCATTATCCTTAAAGAAAGAAGGAAGCGGCTTTGACGACTTTGGCAAAAGGACTCCGGAAACCGGATTTGAGGTCGCAAACCCATTGCGGAGAAGAAAGCGCCAAAATGACTTCAGCGTAGATATTTTGCGGGAAACCGACGAAGGCTTTAAACCACCGGACATTAAAAACAAAACCCACTGCTGAACGTGGGTCGACTCCACAGCCCCGATCCTGAAATGACAGGGATCCTGCTGCACAAAATCACAAAACTGTAACAAATCGTTATGATACGACAAAACAGTATGAGAGGAATAATTCTTCTCATACTGTAAATATTGCAGAAATTCGTTTATCATAACCGTAGGTCCAATTCTGCAACGAAAATAAAACAAATCTGTCAGGAATACAAGCCTCCCGACAATTATTTGAAATTATTCTTCGCCTAACTGCATTTTTTGTACATAAACCGCGTGCATTTTTTCTTCGCGTTTTACAATCGAAGGTTTGTCGAAACACTGACGACGACGTAATTCTTTTACAACACCTGTTTTTTCAAATTTACGTTTGAATTTTTTCAATGCTCTTTCAATGTTTTCGCCTTCTTTTACGGGTACTACGATCATAATTATTAGTTATTTAATATGTTTTGTTTTAAGTTTTAAATTCGGACTGCAAAGATAGACAATCATTTTGAAACAACAAAGAGTTTTCAACTTTTTTGATTTTTTCAACTTATAAGTCCTTGCATAAAGTATATAAATGCCTGCAGCAGTAAAAAAGCATATAAACGGAGCAGCGACAGCGTTGTCGCGCTCCGTTTCAGAAACCGGGATCAGAAAGTAAGCCCGGCTCTTAAGCCCAGATAATTTATACTTTTTCCAACATTAAGGTGCACGCCGCCATAAACAAACCGCCAGCGTAAATTTGCTCCGACACCCCAATAGTTCGATTTAATCCCGATATTTGTTTCCGCTTTTGGCGAATACAAACCGTAATAATAATACACATCGGGACTTAACACAAACTTACTGATGCCAATCAAACCTTTAAAGCCGACAGGAATTCCGAAATAGCCTTTATCGTCAGTGGTTCCGTTCAGTCCGTTATTTTTAAAATACTTTCCTTCGAATCCCCACACAAAACCTACAGGCAGACTTGTCCAGTCCTTAATAGAGATAAAACGTAAATACTGATACCCGGCACCATAACTGTAAGTATCGTTTGAAGGGAAATAGGCAAAATTATGTTCGCGAACCTTGCCTCTGCTTTCGAGTTTTTTGCGGTTTACCAATCGTAAATTATATCCGGCAAAGGATGAATTATCGAGCGTACCGAAGTTTTCAACGCCTACCGTAAAAGGTCGGTAAATATAATCGTCTTTTTCGAATTCGTCGAACGACAAGCTACTTCCAAAACCCGAGCCGGAGCCAATGTAAGCTGAAGAACCCGAAGCAGAGCTACCCGATGCAGCCGCAGCCGCTCCCGAGGAACTAACTCTTGCAGTACGGGATTTTCTTATTTTGGTCGTTTTTGGAGTGCGCACTTTGCGTTCGCGAATCACTTTTGTTTTCGATGATTTTGTTTTCGATACTACAGGTTTATCGTTGCAGGGACTATCGGCCGGCATTCCACCCACATTGGCAGCCTTACGAAGTTTAGTCACCAATTCCTCATCGCTTATCACAGCAGTTGGCAACACAACTTCAGCTTCGGGCTCAGCAGGTTTGTCCACCAAATCGTTTTCGACACCTTCGCGTCCCTGAACAACCTTTTCGATAATTTTCACCTCTACTCTGCGGTTTTTAGCTCGACCTTCGTCAGTTTCATTAGTGGCTACAGGTTTTTCTTCTCCATATCCTACGGCTACTATCCTGTCGGTAGCTATTCCTTTGTTTACAAGATAGTTTTTCACGGAATTTACACGTTCCTGAGAAAGTTGAAGATTACTTTCGGCCGAACCAATACTGTCGGAATGTCCGCCAAGCTCAATACTGATAGGATTTTTCTGAAGAATATTGAACAAATCGTCGAGCGATGGTTTCGATTCGGGCTTAAGCGTTGATTTCCCAAGATCAAAAAAGATATTCTCAAGTTTGAAAGTAGCACCTTTCGAAGCTCTTTGTACTTTAAAGTTACGCAACACATCCACATACTTTGTTTCTTCCGACAGCCATGCATATTTGCGATCGTTTACAATTTTCTGAATATCGGTAAGAGTCGATTTGTAATTATTCAAAAGATCATCGTAGCCTGAAAAAGTATTTTTAAGATCATACGATTCCGACTTATTTATTTTACCAAGTTGCGTATTAAAAGTATCGACCTTCACCAATAATTGATCAATTTTGGCCTGCGACTCTGCTCCGATTTTTTCCTTGAAAGTGAATTTTGGCAGGAAGGAAGCGCGATCGGAAAGATCTATTTCCTCCGCGTGATATAAAAATCCTTTCATATTAATTTCGACAAGATATTTTTCGAAAGGCAAATTTACACTATACGAACCGTCGGAAGCAAGCGATGGTGTAACAACCTCCACCTTGTTAGTGCGAAGATTGGTGATTTTCAGATTCACGGCTGCAGCCGAATCCACTTCATTGAGCACATTTCCATAAAGTTTAATGGTTTGATCGGGGCGTGCAATCTCGGGCATTACAAACTGATAAATATCGTAATCGCCGGGAGCGCCGGGCTGATCATATTTAACCGTATAACCAATTGTACCATTCGCATTTACCGAAATATCCTGATCATCGAACAATGTATTTATATATCGGCCCAGATTCACCGGATCTGTCCAGTTTGTCCAGCTATCGTCGAGGCGACGCACCATAAAAATATCGGTTCCGCCAAAGCCCATATGCCCATCGGACGAAAAATAGAGGGTTTTCCCATCGGAAGCAAAAGCAGGACGAGTTTCGGAGCCTTTGGTATTTATCTTTGTACCAAGATTTTTAGGTTTAGTCCAGCCATTATCGGTCAAATGTGAAAAATACAAATCGTTATCTCCCACATATCCGGGCAACTTGTTTGAGGTTATAAATACAATGGTCTTTCCATCGGGACTGATGGCAGCCTGCGCTTCCCATTTTTTAGTATTAATAGCGCCGCCAAGATTACAGGGCACTGTCCACGAACTGCCCGATTTTACAGAATAAAACAAATCGCCATCGCCGAAAGTACCCGTATAATTACCAAAAAGTATGGCTACGCGTCCGTCGGCACTGATAGAATACAGCGTTTCGTGCGAATTTGTGCTCAAATCGGAAAACAACACTGGCTTTCCCCAGCTACCATCGGCCTGCCTGTCGGAATACCAGATATCTTCGCCACCCATACCTCCGGCACGATCTATGGCTTTAAAATATAAGCGGTTTCCATCCGCCGAAATACGCGGAACCGACTCTGAACCCGCAGTATTAATAAGACCTTTCACCGGCAAAACCACAGACTCGCTGTCGTTTCGTTTAAGCAAAGCAATAAACCAGTCGGCATAAGCCACATTTGCCTTGGCATATTTACTTTTATAATTTTCCATAGCTTCGATAGCGGCAGGAAAATTTCGAACTCCGAAATACGATTTTGCCAGATTCTGGTATTTTTCCGGATTTGTTTTAACTTCGTCGTTATAAGCTGCTATAGCTACTGAATATTGTTTGTTTTTAAAATAGTTATCACCCTGAGCACGGGCAGATACATTTAAGAACAATAATATTGCTGCAATAAAATAGATTCGTTTCATAACATACATTTTTATAAATTTTCAATAATAGTTAGCAGAATTTTATTTCGAATCAGAAAGCATGAGCTGAAAAGCTTTCATAGTCGATTTGTTCACGAGATATACATTTTGGATTTCAGCGGGTTTGAATACTGTGTGAAAACAGAATTTCGTATGCCGCGTTTCTTTCGAATCGAGGGTAAATGAACAGTCGTACTCTCCCGAAGTAGCCGCTGTCAGATAATTGAACACCAGCTCGCCACTTTTTAATTGCACAGCTATGTGATAATCGTACCACGACAATTCAGATGTTGAATTGTTGATAATTGCTCCAGAATAAGCAACATAATCGGCATTGTCGGATGCAGTGGAAATTGTATACACATTGTGATAGAAACCAATACTGTAATCGATGGTTTTTGTGGGATTACTGATAACCTCAAAATAAAAAGGATCTGCAGCCTTTGCTACAAAACTGAGAGATGTAAACAGGGCTAATAGCAAAATTTTTGTTTTCATACCAATGAAGTTTTAATTATGAATGGGAAGAAGGAATAGTTTTAGCATTTTTTACTACAATAGCCTAGTATTTTATCGTACAAAATGCCATTTACAAAATAACGTTAAGATGAGCCCGCATTCATCCATATAAATATGGAAAATGAAATTCATACTAATATCGAATTTTGAAAATAATTCACAATCAAGCAGTTAAACATTGATTAGAAATGTAATAAAATACAATATATTTACATTTTACTAAAACGCAAGAGCATTTAGTTTTAAACTATTGGGGAAGGAAGCTAAATATGCTACGGAAAAGTGACAGTGGTACCAAGAAACCTGAAAAATGTCGCAATTATTGATAGTATTTTATACAGGTGTTGGACTTGGTACATGACCTTTAGCGAGCTAAACGTCAGATGTTATAGATTTTGGTGGTTGGCAAAAAATCACACAGCCCACTCAACAACCAATATTTCATTGTTTTTCAGTATTTTAAATACGAATCAATATAATATAAAATTTCGCATAACTTAGCTTTGAGTAACTTGACAAACCACACTTTTCAAGCGCAAAGGAAAAAGCTGTTGATATTTTTAATATTTTCTTTGTTTTCTATCTAAACAAAAACTATTGTAAACTACGATTAAATTTAAATACAAATGACTATTTTCAACATATTACAAAAGAACGTAATTTGTTTTGAAAGTCGGAAAGTTGATTTCTTGTGCCCTATTAGTAAGTTGTTATACCACTTTGAATTTTAAATTCCTACATATAATTAGCGTCCTAAAAAGAGGAAACCTTTTGGAAGAGCAATAAATAATGAAAATGAGAATCATTATAAAATCAAAGTAAATTCCACGAAAACATCAAACTAAAGTTTCCCATGTCTAAATACTTATTATATCTTAGGCCTAATGAAAAATAATCAGAGTGCCAGTAATGTAAGCCAACAAAAAAATTATTATTGAATAATCCGTAGTTTTGGCTATCCCCATACACAAATGGCATAAACTTATTCTCAACTACAAAGTGCCTCATTAACTTGACTTTACTGAGAACAGCCATTCCTAAATTAGAGCTCGCTGTAAGATTTACCGACAAGGGGGCAACACCTATAAAAAAGTTCTCAGAAGAGTATCCAAGTCCTACATCATAAACAAAGCCATCGAAGGTAACAGAATGTAGTTTATTATCTCCACCCTTATATAAACCAAAGTTGATAGCAGACCCTTCCATAAAAACAGATTTATATATTACAGAGCCATGAACTATTCCAATAGACAAACCTTTGTTTTGAATTTGACCTTGAAACTTTTCGTTACCATAACCAATAGAAAAACCTAGTTGAGAGTAATAATCCAAATCGGGAGCTTGAGCAACTAGATAGCAGGAAAAAACTAGCACAAGAATTGAACTGAATAACCTTTTCATATAGATAACTATTTAACAATTTTCAAATATTGTAGTTGAAACTTAACTGCAACAAATAATTGATTTTCATTCAAAACAATTGAGCAAGCAGCACTCGATGTTTTTAATGCATTCTACTTTTTAAGTATTGGCAAAACAACCTAAAAGACATTCAAAGAGATGTCAATATCTTCTTCCTGTAACTTAAAATGAAACAGGGTAAATTATAGTTTAAAGAAAATTACATCGAATTATCACATTCACTTTACTATAACAATCTTTCTATGTACCTGAATGGAATTATTCATAACCTTAACAACATACACACCGGGCGTAAGATTCGACAGGCTAATACCGTTATCAACATCTAACCTAGAATAAAAACAAAGTTCGGAATTCATACCAAAAACCAAAATATGAATAGGCAAATCAATATTAATTGTAGATAAGAAATTGTTCTCCGTATTAAATCTAACATACAATCCATAGTCAGTCGGCGCTTTTACTTCAGTTGCATTGAATTCAATTATATTTGGAAAATCTTTCCAACCATCAGTTTCGTGATAATTCTTCTTTGAACCGACAGGAACATAGAGCGTACAAGCAGATTTATCAAGCTTATAAAACACATTATCGTGTAATTGACCCGGATTTGTGATACCTGAATATATTTTTTTTAATGCAGTACAATTTGAAAAAGCCCTTTCTCCAATTGAGAAATAATAGGAACGAAGATAAATAACTGACAATCCCGTACATCCCGAAAAAGCAGCTGTGCCAATAGTTGTAACTGATACCGGCAAGTCAAGCATTGTCATCGAAGAACAATTAACAAAAGCATTGTCATAAATTACTGCAACAGAGGGAGGTATTACAATATCCTTTAATGATGCACATCCTGCAAAACATTCCATTGGTATTGATTTTATCGAAGACGACAAATTAATACTCTCTAGACTTGAACATTCACGAAAAGCTGAACCTTCAATTACAGTTACAGTTGATGGTATATTTATATTTTTGAGCGACGTACATTGATAAAATGCACTACTACCAATAGTCAACAATCCTAATGGAAGCACTACATCTTGTAAACCGGCGCATTGATAAAACGCTGAACTTCCAATCGAAACGATAGAGTTTGGCAAGCTGACACCCGTCAGAGCACAACGAAAAAAACACTGTTTTTTAATTGCAACAACCGAATAAACTGTTCCTTCGTACTTTACAACCGCAGGAATAACCAAGTTTCCTGTATAATCTCCACCTGAAACAACTTCAACTGTATTGTTGCTTAAAGTTGAATAGGCGATGTTATCGACTGTGAAATTAAAAGCAAGAAGGCTCTGAGTGAGCATCAATAAAAATAATACTACAACATGTTTGTTCATAATAATATCCCTTTAAAAATTTATGTGGGTTAGATAATTGCAATCTGTTTAAAATAATCTAAATGCAAATAAGAATTCTAAAAAAACCCAATAACAAGATTTAACAAACAAATCCCATCCAGATACAAATTTATCTTCATTAACACCAGTTGATTTCATCAATATCAAGTAACATCTATGTTCGTTAAACCTTTCAAAAAAGAGGTGCTTTTACTCATTGGTAATCTTATCAAAAATCTTAGTTGTAATTTATATTTTTGAATAATGTTAATATAAGTACTTATGGCTACAGCTTAGGAATAAATAGGAGTTAAAACAAAAGCTTTGTCAACAAAACGAAATTTAATCTGTCACATGCAACAACAATTATTAGTGAAATTTATCCCGATACAGAATCCTAATAAATAACATTTCACACACAAAACTAAAAAGTACCAAGCAAAAAAAAATCCACATATATATGGATTTTTAAGATAGTACGATTATGGAATTTTTAATTAATATCGATAAGGTGGTTTCTCAAAGCGTATTTTATAAGTCCAACCACAGATTTACTTCCTGTCTTTTCCATCAGACTAATACGGTGACTATCCACAGTTTGCTTGCTGATAAAGAGTTTTTCAGCAATTTCGCGACTGGTAAGTTCGAGCAGAATAAGTTCAAGCACTTCCTGTTCACGGTGAGTAAGCTTCACATCCGGTTGTTTCAGTCTGCTTTGATTAACCTCCTGATAAAGCAATGGAACAATTTCGTGCGAAAAACAGGATCCACGTTCGATAAGGCTATCCAACGCTCTCAGAAAATCATCGCGACCATTATTTTTGAGCAGATAACCATCGGCTTCGCAGGCAAGTGCTTCCTTTACGCAGGCCACATCGTTGTGCATAGTCAGAATCAACACTTTGATACGGTGATCGAGATTTTTCACTTCGCGACAAAGTCTGATACCTGTTTTTCCGGCCAGCGAAATGTCAGTGATAACCAAATCGTAATCGTGACTATTGACACTTATAAGTGCCCAGGCCTCCTCTGCGGTATGTGCAAAGTTCTTCACCACAAATCTTTTGTTTGTGCTGAGCATACTTATTATGCCATCAATTACAATCTGATGATCGTCGACAATAAGTACATTGATACTACTTTCAATTTCAGACATAAATTACACTGGTATTTCAATATTAAAATGCGTTCCGCCCAACTCTTTCGAAACCACTGATACTTTTCCGCTAATACGCCTGATACGTTCAAAAATATTTTTCAGACCAATACCGGAACTTTCTCCGATTTTATTTGTATCAAAACCGACACCATCATCGTCCACAGCCAACAAAATTGTACGCTGACGAAATCCCAGAGAAATTGTAATATGACTTGCTCCGGAATATTTTATAGTATTATTGGTAAGTTCCTGCACAACGCGGTAAATTACAAGTTCAATGTTACGCGGGAAAGAATGATTTGTAAAAGCTGCATCGGGCTTAAACTCAAACTTAAGATTCTTATTCAGATAGTTATTTTGTTCGCAAAGATGCGTAAGTGCAGCCACAATTCCCTTTTCGAGATCGCGTGGAAACAGGTTGTGCGAGATATTTCGTACGTCGGAGGCGGAAGTTTTGAGCAAATCTGCAATTTCATTTAACTTATCCTGTTGTGGCGTTTCGATCATCGACATTTGCATCTGAATCACAGCCAGTTTCTGACAAACGCTGTCGTGCAAATCGCGTGCAATGCGTTCGCGCTCGTTTTGCTCAGCCTCCACAAGCATTTCCGACAGTTTGCGATCGTGCTCAGCCTGAATCAAAATCAACTGCCGGCGACGATTTTTGATATACAGATACAATGACAACAAAGCCACCACTAAAAACATCAGCAACAGAAAGACAATGGCCTTCTGACTTCGGATATAGTTTTCCTGATAGCCGAGCAAGCGATCTTTCTTTTCAGTTTCGAAACGGATATTGAGCAATTCGATGGTTTCATTCATCTGTTTGCTATTTATCTTTTGCGAAAGCACCTTCATTGAATCCTGCAATTGAAGGGCATATTCAAGTTTATTATCCTTTCGCGCCGAGGCCTCAAGCGATTCAAGAATCCAGTATTGTTTATCCAAATTGCCATCAGTTCTGAAAATTTCGAGCGCCTTCATGTAAAATTTGTCGGCTTCATTTTTATGACTCAGCATTTTGTGAATGTCGCCCATCAACATTAGGTTTGCGGCCATATTCATACGCATGCCCTGTATTGAATCGGTTTGATACGATTTTCGACAATAAAACAAAGCACTGTCGGGCATGCCTTTTTCAAGAAAACACATTCCCATATTGTTGTAAAACGAACTCAAGAGATAGTTTTCTCCGGAATGTGCATATTGGGCAATCACTTCACGATCGAGCATCAAAGCACTATCAACAAGTCCGGAACTACCCAGAATATTGGCTTTCAGATGCAACAAATTAAGTCGGACATTGGTTTCAGGCATTTGTGGCAAAATAAGACGAATGATTTCGACAGCTTTTTCGGGTTCGCGTTTGTTGTAGTAGGCCTGCGCAATATTGCTTTTGGCCACATGCCACATTTTCATATTTTTGGATTGCTCGTAAACCGAAGCCGATTTTCCCAGATAGTAAAAAGCTGAATCGAAAACAGCCATTTGCATATATCCAAGCCCAATGCTCATATACGAAAGCGCTTTAAGCGAATCAATTGTAGTCATTTGAACGGTAGAGCGAAAACATTCAATCGCCTGAGGATAGTTTCCCTGACGGAAATTCATTCGGCCTTCAGTGGATTTTATCAGATAATCAAGTCCTTTATCGGGAGAGAGCAAATTTAATGAGTCGAGCTGACGATAGAAAACCAAAAGACTATCAAATCCGGCATTATTCAGAGAACGCAATCGGGCAAAGTTCGAGTTAAAAACATCCGGTTCGGTTGGTTTGGGAGGTTGGCAGGATTGTGAAACGGATATAATAAGCAGAAGTATAAAAATTCTGAATATATGCATAAAAATTATGTAAACACTATTAAACACCGAAAACCTTTTAACACAGAGAATCAGATACATATTTTCAGTGGCAAAAATAAAACATATTTTAGAAAATACGCATATTTTCACAATAATTTGTCAGATATTTTACTACACAAACTACAAATCAATATTTTTTACTACAACATGAACAACAAAGGCACAGATTTCAGTTAAATTGAAATCTGTGCCTTTCACAATAACACAAGCTGCCAGACTGGCAAAACAGAATAATGATTATCACATTTATTTATTCAAAAAACTTTTAACTGCGGGCAGCATTTCAGCTGCAGGTTGTGTCGACAATTTTTGAATATCAAACTCTTTTAGTAATTTTTCGAGTTGTGCAAGCTTCACCGGATCGTTTTTATACAGCTCACGCAAAATCTGAATTTTCTCATAATTTTGAATTCCTTCTATCAGTTTTTCGAATCGTATGGAAGTCAGCGGCCCCGGATAAACCTGAAAAGTATCGCCTGCAGGCCATGCTGTAAAGCGACTGTCGGTAAGCGGATTAGCAGGCCAACTATTATACGCCCAGCGCAAATATCCATCCATACCCTTGGCTGCAGAATAAATACCCATCCACACATGCTCGGCAGGTGGCGAAAAAGTAAATCCATTCGGATATCGTTCGGCACAACAGGTGTACCATGTGCTCAGTTTTCCTTCAGCATGTCGACGTTCGAGCACTTCATTCGGAAACTGCCAGCGTGAAGCCACGCAATAGTCAAAAATATCACGTTCAATTTCGGGATGATAATCGCCGGCCAGGGCTACTTTCCATGCAGGATCGATGGTTTTGAGTAAAGCAATTACCGACTGCATGGCTTTCATCGGCCGTTCGTCCATTGCAATGACTGCTTTTCCGAACCAAGCTTTCTGTTTCAGATGCGCCGTAAAATCAGTAAGCATATTTCCCCAGAATTCGTTATATTCGGGTGAACCAATTTTAGACGTAAATTCGCGATATGCAGCCTCCTTTTCGTCGTAATAGCGGAATGCAATTTTCCATGGAACCATACTGTAACAATTGATACGCTGATCGATTCCGCAATCCATCACAAACGAAACGTATTTGTCGAACAGACTGTAATCGTATTTCCACGAGCCATCAGCTTTTTTCACCCACTGAATAAGCGAAGGGAAATCGTCGTAAGTCTGATGTCCCCATGGTTCGTGCACTATCGCAGCAGTAATATTTTTCTGCCCCGCACGCGCCAGCATTTCGTAGTACGGACGCATCAGTTTGAAATGCTTTTTACTCCACAATTCCACGCCATGCACCCTTGCAATAGCCGCCGGATGTTGCCAGAAATCGAGATTAAAAGTCCACTGCGAAGGTTCGGGCAATACTCTGTCCACCACCCGCAAAACAAGCGAAAGCGTATGTTTTCTGTTTCCGTTTACGCTGATAACCGTTTTGTAAATACCCGCTTTGGCATTTTGTGGTACAGTTATGCTCACCCACAATGGCTGATCATTATTTTCAGATACATTTACTTTTTTCAAATTAAAATCAATAGGATCGGCCACCCACGACGAGTCAAAATCAGCAGGTTTACGGTGTCCGCAACCATTTCCGAATTCATCAGCAACCACAAAGTTCTGAAAACCAACCCTTACACTTTTCCGGGTGATTTTACTCCCCTTCTCTGACCTCAAATCGCTAGTCGAAATTTTCAAAGCATTCACTTCATCTTTAGCCCGAAACAGGATCTGTGTATGGACTTTTTCGCCTTTCCACGCCACGAGAGTGTCAGAATTACGCAAATCGGGATTCTGAATTTTATTCTTTACAAAACGAATATCCGAACTTACAAATCCGGCTGATTCATTAGAATTATTGCTTTTTTGCTGCGCAATAGCAAACGACGAAAAAGCTGAAAATAAGCTTATAATTATTAGTTTATGAATTCTCATTTTATCAGATGTTGTGTGTGTGTGACAATTTTTAAATCTCGTCAGGCCATGGCGCTAATTTTCCGGTGGCTTTGATCACAGGTCGTTGTGCTTTCACTTTTCGAAGATATTGCCCGAGTTCTTTCGAAAGTTTTTTCAGCAACACCGGGTCTTCATTTGCCAGATTGTGTGTTTCGCTCAGATCAACTGCCAGATTATACAACTCTTTCCCGCCTGTTTCATAATTGTAAATCAGTTTCATATTGCCTTTTAAAATGGTGGACGAAGGGAAAACACCGGGAGCTGTTCCATCCCACAGATTAGGATAGTGCCAGAAAAAACTCCGTCTTTGTGCCATTTTCTTTCCTTCGAGTAATGAGACAAAACTTTTGCCATCAACTTCTTGTCTGATTTCTGGCTTTTTAATGCCCGCCATTTCGAGTATCGAAGGGAAGAAATCCTCTATCATCACCGGTTGTTTGCAAACCGAAGCTGCGGCTGTTTTTCCCGGATATTTCACAATCATAGGTACTCTGATTCCGCCCTCATAAGCAGAGCCTTTGCCCGACCGCAGGGGTGCATTGTGTGTAAAGAGTTCGCCACCACGCCATTGCGCTCCATTTGAGAATCCACCATTATCGGACATAAACATTACAATAGTATTCTGCGCCTCACCGTTGGTTTCGAGCCAGTTGAGCAAGTCACCCAGACTCTTGTCCATACCTTCAATCAGTGAAGCATAAGCAGCCTCACGCGGATCGAGCCCCTTGTCGATATATTTCTGAAAAAAGCGTTTATCCTTATCAACCGGAATATGAATAGCATAATGCGCCATGTAAAGGAAAAATGGCTGTCCGAGTTTTTTAGCGCGGTCGAGTGCAGAAATGGCTTCGAGCGTAAGTGCTTCAGTAGCGAAAATATCTTTTCCATGATATTTTTCGAGACCCGGAATGGCCTGAGGATGTTTACGCATACCATCGGGTGTATTACCAAAATTCTTTTCACCCAGATACGAAGCAAGCCCACCACCTGCATGACCTGCAATATTCACTTCGAAACCCAAATGATACGGACTTTCTCCCAGAGTATTTATAGCTCCGAAATGTGCTTTTCCGCAATGAATTGTATGATATCCTGCATTTTTCAAAAGCTGCGGAAGTGCAGTTACAGCAGTCGTGCGTTCAATGCCATCTACCTGACAAATGCCATTCACATTCCATTCCGGAAAACTGAGTACTTCGCTGCGTCGGTCGGTCGGCTGGTTTTTAAACAAAGTCCAGTTAGTCACACGATGACGGGCTGCATTCATTCCGGTAAGCAGACTTACGCGCGAAGGCGAACTCACCGCACAGGCATAACTTTGCGTAAATTTCATTCCCTGAGCCTCCAATCGCTCCATATTGGGTGTTTCGTAGGTATCGTTGAATTTGGTACGCTCGCTGTGAAAAGGCACTGAAGTATCCTGCCAGCCCATGTCGTCCACCAGAAAAACAATGATATTCGGGCGATCGGGCGCTTGAGCAGTAGCCTGCAAAGCAAGCAGCCCAAGTGGATATATGATTTTATGTGAATGTTTCATTTCTTATTAATGAAATTATCTTCCGAAATTAAAATCCTTCGAATCTGTACGGGAGTTTTGCAGCATTTTCGTCAGGTGTTTAAGCACACGAGGATTTTCGGCAGCCACATTTTTGGTTTCTGAAGGATCGGTTTTTAAATTATACAATTCGGGAGTAGCGTTGGGATTTTTTCCGTAATTGTAAACCACAGCTTTCCAGTCGCCTGCACGAACAGCCACACGACCGCCCATTTCGTGAAATTCCCAATAAAGATATTTGTGTTGTTTCTGTCCTTTTTTTCCCAGAATAGTTTTAGCAAACGAAACGCCGTCGGTTTTGAATTTCGCTTTCGAAGATGTCAGTTCTTTCACAGTGGGCATTACATCCCATTGTGCCGAAATATGATCGGTTACTTTTCCGGCTTGCACTTTCCCCGGCCACGACACAATCATGGGAACACGAATGCCGCCTTCGTACAAATCGCGTTTCAGACCGCGAAACGAACCGTTACTATTGAAGAATTCCGGATTGTTGCCACCTTCGGCATGCGGACCATTGTCGCTGCTGAAAATGATAATGGTATTTTTCTCAATTCCGTTTTTACGAAGTTCTTCCACAATTTGTCCCACATAAGCATCCAACCGGGCCACCATGGCAGCAAAATCGGCTTTAGGAGTTTCTGTAGCCCCATAACTGCCGGGAATTCCTTTAAAAGGCTTTTCATCTTTTATCCGGGCTCTGTACTTTTGTGCTATGCTGTCGTCGGGCGAAACAAGTTCGGCATGTGGCAACACCACTGGCACAAAAGCAAAAAACGGTTTTCCGGCATTTCTGCGAATGAAATTCAACGTCTCTTCCTGTATCAAATCCTGCGCATACACCTTACGCTCTCCGTTTTCATTACCCGGAAGCATTATTTTCTGATTGTTTCTGTAAATATGTTCGGGATAATAATGATGCGCCTGACGCTGACAATTATACCCGTAGAAAAGATCAAATCCCATGGCATTCGGATTTCCTTCCGAATTCGGAAAACCGAGTCCCCATTTACCGAAAGCTCCGGTTGCGTAACCCTGTTCCTTGAGCATATGCGCAATGGTAAAAGTACCTGCCGGAAGTGGTTTCTGCCCTTCAGGACTTACTTCGGCATTTCCACGAATAGGTGTATGACCTGTATGTAAACCTGTAAGAAGCGCCGATCGCGAAGGAGCACTTACGGTAGAACCTGCGTAATGCTGCATAAACTGCACACCACCAGCAGCCAGTTTGTCGATATTGGGCGTTTCAATTTGCTTTTGTCCGTAGCAACCTATATCACCGTACCCGAGATCGTCGGCCAGAATGTAGATAATATTGGGCTTTGCGGATTTCTGAGCAGATATTCCGGGAACAACAAGTGTGGAAAGTAAAGCGGGAATAAGCGTGTTTTTCATTTTCAAAATACAATTTGAAGGCATTATTATGCAAAAAATAGCAGCGTTGAAATTTTTGCTACAATTTATTTAATTATTTTATTAATCTGCGACAAATATAGTAAATATATCAATCATACAAAAAGACTTATTAAATAATTATTTGTATATTTGTAGCTTTAATACGAAAAGAATTAGTTACATAATGAAAAGTTCACAAAAAACAATCAGAACCGGGCTGACAGTAGCCACTGCACTTTTTGCAACCTCATTTCTTTCAGCACAGGAAAAGCCGCTGAACATTATTTACATCATGTCCGACGACCACACCGGCCAAATGATTGGCGCATACAACGGCAAAGAAGGATATACACCCAATATCGACAAACTGGCAACTGAAGGAGTTACATTCACCCAGAGTTTTGTGGCCAACTCCATTTCGGGACCAAGCCGCGCCTGTATGCTCACAGGTAAACACAGCCATAAAAATGGCAAAGTAAACAACGAAGATCATTTCGATGGCAATCAGCAAACCATGCCAAAAATCCTGAAAGCCAATGGATACCAAACTGCCATGGTTGGAAAGTGGCATCTCGAAAGCAACCCTACCGGTTTCGATTATTGGGAAATACTGCCCGGACAGGGACATTATTATCAACCCGAATTTATCACTCCGAACGGACGACATGTGGAACTGGGCTACGTGACCGACATTATTACCGACAAAAGTATAAAATGGCTCGGCAATCGCGACAAAACAAAACCATTTGCACTTTTCGTACATCACAAAGCCACACACCGCAACTGGATGCCGAAAATTGAGGATTTACATGCTTACGAAAAGCAGACTTTTGAGGTTCCCGCAAACTTTTTCGATAATTACGATGGTCGCTTAGCAGCTTCTACAGCCGAAATGGGCATTGACAAGCACATGCACTGGGGCTACGACCTGAAAGTAACCGATCCGGTTTCAAAAAGAAATTATATTGCCGACGCAATAAGTTCGCCTGATAAAAACTCAATTGTAGGACGAATGCTGCCACATGAACAACAAGCTGTTCAGCAGTTTTACGATTCTGTTCAAAATGATCTGGCAAACCGCCATTTAAGTGGTCGCGAACTTGCTGAATGGAAGTTTCAGCGCTACATGAAAGATTATCTGAAAACGGCCAAAGCGCTCGACGACAATATCGGACGACTATATACCTATCTCGAAAAAGAAGGATTGCTCGAAAACACGCTGGTCATCTACACTTCCGATCAGGGATTTTATATGGGCGAGCACGGCTGGTTCGACAAACGTTTTATGTACGAGGAATCGCTACGCACACCGCTGGTAATGCGTTTACCCGAAAAAATGCAAAAGCAACGTGGCAAAACAATTAACCAAATGGTACAAAACATCGACCACGCTCCTACTTTCCTCGACATTGCCGGTATCGAAATTCCTGCCGACATTCAGGGCGAATCGTATCTGCCTTTGCTCGAAGGAAAAAATCCGCGCTCGTGGCGCAATGCGCTTTATTATCATTATCAGGAATATCCTGCCGAGCATGCTGTAAAACGTCATTATGGTATTCGTACTCAACGTTACAAACTGATTCATTTCTACAACGACATCGACACATGGGAACTTTACGACCTGAAAAACGACCCGACAGAAATGAATAATCTGATTGACAATCCGGCTTATGCTAAAACTATTAAAACACTCAAAAAGCAACTCAACGATCTGCAGATAAAATACGACGACCCGATTCGCATTAAAAATGAGTCACTTTCGTTCGAAAGCCTTTTCGACAGCTCAATGAAAGAAGGCGTTTCGTGCTACCGAATTCCATCGCTGGTAACTGCGCCCAATGGCGACCTGATAGCGGCGATTGACGAACGCGTTCCACATTGCGGCGACCTTATTGCAAGCAAGGATATTAATATTGTAATTCGCCGCAGCACCGACAATGGTAAAACATGGCTTCCAATTGAAACTGTGGTTGATTTCCCGTTCGGACAATCGGCTTCGGACCCGTCGATGATTGTGAACAACAAAACGAAGGAAGTTTTCCTGTTTTACAACTACATGGATCTTGAAAAAGAAAAGAACATTTTCAAACTACATTTTTGCAAAAGTGCCGATAACGGTAAAACATGGAGCAAGCCTGTGGATATCACTTCGCAAATGACAAAACCGGAGTGGGAAAAAGATTTTAAATTTATCACCTCAGGACGTGGATTGCAAACCCGTTCGGGACAAATGCTTCACACACTGGTCAATCTGAAACACGGCGTATTTGTATTTGGCAGTAACGACAATGGTAAAACCTGGTTTGTAAACGAAAATGCGGTGAAACCTGCCGACGAATCGATTATCACCGAACTGAGCGATGGCCGCCTGATGATAAACAGCCGGGTAAACGGAGCAGGCAAACGTCACGTACACATTTCATCCGACAACGGCAAAACATGGCAAAGCACACGCGAAGAGCAACTTACCGACCCGAGCTGCAATGCAGGACTGATTGCAATCAAATATCGTGGCAAAAACTATCTGATTTTTTCGAATGCCAACTCACGCAACAAACGCGAAAATCTGACCATTCGCATTAGCGACGACAACGGCAAAACATGGTCGGCAGGCTTCCCCATTTACAGCGGAGGTTCGGCTTATTCAGCCCTCACAATCACAAAAGATGGCCATCTGGGCATCTTTTTCGAAAAAGATAATTATACAAAAAATGCTTTCGTAAGTGTACCGTTAAAGAAACTGCTGCAGAAATAAAAGCTGCAACTTAAAATGGCGAAATACGCAATTAATCCACAAACTGAAATAAATTTGAAGGGTATTAATTGCGTATTTTTTGTTTAAATGCGGGAAACCTTTCACACGAATTTCCCAACATACCAATTTATCAGGAGTTTTATTTAGTTTTGCTGTTTGAATAGAATTTACACAAGTTAGGTATTTAACCACATAGTGACACAATAGAATTTATTCTTAGAACTGTTGAAAAGAAGAACACATAGCTGTAAATGTTTAAAAACATTTACTTTCAAACTCAACAACCGTTAAATTCAATCAAGCTAAGTGAAATAACTTGTTATTTCACAACTATGTGTTTTTACAACTCATACAACTGTTAATGCTTATCCGATAATACATGAAGAATCTGAAAACTGTCGCACTCTTAGTTTTACTGCTTACATCTTCTGTGAGCGCAAATGCCGACAAATACTATTTCGAGCAAATTTCGCTTCACGAAGGTCTGAGCCAGAGCACTGTGAAAGCAATTTTCCGCGATCATATAGGCATGCTTTGGATAGGTACACGCGAAGGCCTCAATCGTTACGACGGACAAAGCATCCGCACTTACCTGAACGATCCGAAAAACCCGAATTCACTACCTCACAACAATATCTTTTTCATTGCCGAAGATTCACAAAACAGACTTTGGATAGGTACAGGCGGCATTCTGTGTCGCTACGACCGGCTTTCGGACAGTTTTATTCCTGAAAAAATAAACGATCGCGACATTTCGCTGAAAAATATTTTTGTAAAAGGGGATTTTATGTATGCGACGAATGGAAGCACCCTATATATTCATGATTCGAGAAAGAATGAATGGAGCGAAAAAATCTTCAGTGGGGTAGAAACCAACCTGACTGCTTCCTGCAAAATTGACCGGTTCGATAAAAATCATTTGCTTATTGGCTCAAGATGGAAAGGTTTGTTTTTGTGCGAAACAGCTACCGGCAAACTTACACGAAGCACATTTACACAGAGCGGAGGAATTCTGGATGTTTTCAGCACTCCCGAAGGACACTTCTGGATTTCGGAATACGGAAAAGCGCCACAATGCTTCGATCGTTCGGGACAAAAGCTGTATGACCTCAGCACAGCCGACTCATATCTGAAAGCTGACAAGGTGATGGACATTTGCAGCTATCACAACAAAATATGGATGGTTTCGGATGGCGAAGGCATTATCACTTACGATCAGAAAAATGGCCGTCTGCAACGCGTGGCCGGACAAAACGACAAACACGGCACAGCACAGGTAAACTCGCTTTTGACCATTTATCCCGACAAATACGGCAATCTGTGGCTTGGAGCCATCAGATCAGGATTACTGAATATTAAAAACACATTTGCAAGCAGTTATTCGAACTCGCCACTAAACTCTGAATGGGGACTGAGCGATGCAACCGTACTGAGTTTTTATCAGGATGAGGAAAACAAAATATGGATAGGTACCGATGGGCAGGGAATCAATCTTTTTGAGCCCGACAAAGAAAAATTTACGCATTTCCGAAATTCATTCGGCACAAAGGTATCATCTATTACAGCCTTTTCCGATCAGTATTTATTACTCAGTCTGTACAAAGCAGGTCTCAAGCTTTTCGATAAAAAGACAGGCCAACTCAAAGACTTTCAGCTCACAGGCAAGAACGGTGAACTCATTAAGACTAATGATTTGTTAGGATTCAATGTGTTTGCCAACGAAAACGGAAAAATCTTCATATCAGACAATCAACTTTATCTGTACGATACCGATAAAAAAGAAACCCGTCAAATTAAAACAAGCATTAAAGAAGATGGCGCTCTGAGAATTCATTCGAATACTTTTCTGAAAAACGAACTTCTTGTGTATGCAAACACAGTTTTCTCACTTATCGATTCAAAAACCGGCAGGGAAAAATCAGTTTTCAGAATCCCAAACAACTATATCACAGTGATTAATGCTGTGGAATATTCAGCTGACAGCGTATTATGGATAGGACTTTCGTCGGGCCTGATAAAGTATAATTTGCGCACAAAAAAAGCAACCCAAATCATGCCCGACAGAATTAAATCGACATCCACCATTCAGTTGGATGCGAAAAACACACTCTGGATAGGCTCTGGCATCTCACTTTACCGCTACAACATACATACCGACCAAATTTACAAATATGAAAAAGCCGATGGAATTACAGCCAATGAATATCTGCCAAAATCGAAACTTCTCGGCTTGCGTGGCAATATTTATTTGGGTGGAGTTTCGGGCATGACGGTCATTCAGTCGGACATACCTTTTCCCGAAATTGCAGAACCTCAATTTGAATTGCTCGACATTTTGCTCGACGGCAGTCAGCTTGCTCCCAAAAGAATTTCGAAATCGGATAAAAAAACAACGATAACACTGCCGTGGAATTTCACATCGCTGCAACTCAACTTTTTCATCAACACACCCGGCCTACGTTCGCACCCACGTTACCGTTATCTGGTCGAAGGTCTCAGTACTCAATATCTCGAGCCCGAAACACAATCCATTCGTATACAGAATCTGAACCCGGGCTCGTATCGCATTATGCTACAGTACGAACTGAAAAATCAGGTTTGGAGCACGCCTTTCAGCATTGCACACATCAGAGTGTCACCACCCTGGTGGCAAACATGGTGGTTCTATCTGATCGTAATCATTGCACTGACATTTATATTATTACGCATCAGACGTTCGGTAATTGTAAAAACCAGGCAATCGATGGAATTTGAAATGCAAAGACGTGAGAATGAGCTTTCGGAACAAAAAATCAGATTCCTGATCAATGTGTCGCATGAGTTGCGCACTCCACTCACACTTATTTACGCACCACTACGGCGACTTTTGAAAGATGAAAACACGCCCAAGGTGCTTAAACCTGTATTGACGCTGATGTACAAACATGTGAAAAACATGAAAAACATGATTGACATGGTGCTCGATGTCAGAAAAATGGAGAAAAACAGCGACATGCTGAACCTGAACAGTCATCATTTCAATAATTGGGTACAGGAAGTAGCCGACGATTTCAGTTTTGAGTTTGAAGCCCGCAATATTCAGCTGATCATTACGAAAGACGAACGGATTACGGATATAAGCTTCGACCGCGAGCGTTGCAACAAGGTTTTGTCGAATCTGCTTATGAACGCTATCAAATTTTCGGATGCAGGAAGCACTGTCACAATAAAAACCGAACTGCTGGATAGCAAAGTTAAAGTCTGCGTAACCGACAGCGGAATGGGTGTACCTGCTGAAGAAAGAGACAAACTGTTTAGCCGGTTTTATCAGGGACGACACGAAAAAGGCGGAAGCGGCATTGGACTTTCGTATGCCAAAACGCAAATTGAAATGCACAAAGGAGAAATCGGGTATGAACCTTCACAACCCAAAGGATCCACATTCTGGTTTAGTTTGCCTTTGCAGGCATATTTCAACACACCAAAACAAAGCGTTGAAAGTGAATTACTAAACCGGAACACACAAAGTCTTCAAACAATAAATGCTTCGGAAACAGATTTTAATTTCAAAGAAATGACACTGCTTATTGCCGAAGATGAACCCGATTTGCTGGCTTACATGCACGAAAGTTTAAGCGAATATTTCGGAAAAGTTATTGCAGCCACAAACGGACAGGAAGCGCTGGAAAAAATTCGCGAACACATGCCCGATATGCTGATTAGCGATGTAATGATGCCCGGCATGGATGGTTTTGAACTTTGCAAAACTATAAAATCCGATGTCAATATCAGTCATATCCCCGTGGTGTTGCTCACGGCGCTCAGCGACGACGAAAGCTCGCTCACTGGCTACAAAATGGGCGCCGACCTTTATCTGGCAAAACCTTTCGGAGTAGATTTGTTACTGGCTGCTACCGCCAATATTCTTCGTCAGCGCTTGCAGTTGAGAACGCAGTTTTCGACTACTGAAAGCGAAGTGGGCATCAACGAAATTACATACAGCAATGCTGACGAGAAATTTCTGAACAAGCTCAACGATTACATAAGCGAACATTTATCGGACAATGAATTACGCATCGACAATGTAGCCTCCGAAATGGCAATGAGCCGTACCACTTTTTACAATAAAGTTAAAATACTAACCGGCCTGACTGCCAACAATTATGTGACGGATTTTAAAATCAAAAAAGCCACAAAAATGCTGTTAAATAAAGATTTACCCATACAGGAAATTGCTTTCGAGCTGGGTTATGTCAGCCAGCGATATTTCAGCACCGTATTCAAACAGCAAACCGGATTAACACCAACTCAGTACAGAGAACAACACGAAAAACTGTCGTAAAAAAAAATCCGTTTTAAGTTGCTTTTGAAGCATTCCTGAAAACGGATTTTCATTTTATTTCTGCTTTGACAGATTTATTTTAAAAGAAATAGTAACGCGGATTTAGCGGATTATTTTTTTTAAAATAACTGATTTCTAAACGGATTATAAAAATTTTATAAATAAAATTTACAGATTTAAGTTGTTGTATATTTTAATTTTATCCTAATTTTGACTTGTCAAAATTTTAATCCGAATTATATCTGTTTTTTATTCAATTTAAATCTGTTGTAATCAGTTTCATCCGTTAAATCCGCGTTACTATTCTTTTTAATCTCTTTCTTATCTTTAATCTGTCAAAGTAGAATTATAATCAACTTTAATTAATCGCAATCGAAGTTATAATCGGCAGGGCCACTGATTTTGGCAGGCCAGCCCGGATTTTGATAAATCGGCGAATTATCCTGTCCGTTGGTCGAAGTCATTATTATTTCGCTCACCGGAACAGGCTCCAGATAATGAGGTTTGGGGAAAGTATAACCATCATACACGATAGATGTCGATACAATCTGATAAGGACGGAGATAAGTACTTAGCGAAGATGACGACACTGTCTGTCCGACTTTTATCTGATCAGCTGTATATAAACGGTAAATATCAGCCCAGAGATTAATACCTTCCACCTGATAATTAATCATATGATCGAGCGAACGCCAGCGCTTCAAATCCAGAAGTCGCATACCTTCGGCCACAAACTCACAACGACGTTCGCGACGAATATTGTAAAGTGTGGCATCCACAAAAGTTCCACGCGATTTGGAAGCCAGATCATTTTCGAGGTTCAGGTCGGTAGCAGCAATAGTAGCCTGATAATCGGTGCTTACACCTGCACGGGTACGCAAAGCTTTCCAGTAGGTATCACAATTTCCGCCCAGTTGTCCGTATCGTTCGTAATATGCTTCAAGATAAATAAGATACGCCTCGGCCACTCTGAAAACCGGCGTTGCAGAAGTTCCGCTGGTAGGCGTAGCATCCTGACCGGCTTCATAACTTATCCATTTTTTAAGTTCGTATCCGGTTGGTGTTCCCTGATTTCCTGAAGAATAAATCAGCGGTTTGTAATTTACAATGGTATCAGTGCCGTTTACTACCAAACCTCCCGGCTTTACCGAAGAAGTAAGGCGTATATCGCGGTTTTGAAGCATCAGATACATGACCGAATCGCCCTGATAAGTATTATCGGCATACACAGGTAAACCCGATTTTGTCAGGAAGGTTTCCACCATAGCACGTGTCAGACCAGTCCCAGCACCAGTACGTTGCAAATAATGAGTGGCTGAATGTGCATTTACACCTTGTAAATAATAGCGTGCCAGAATCACTTCCGGCGAAGCCATCACTGTGCCTTTTGTGTCGTTGAACAGCGATGCATAATCAGCAAAAAGTGTACGTTTCGAAGCCACGCTGTCGGCTGCTGCAATGGCCTGTTCGAAGAAATAATTATATTCCGACTGAATGCTTCCACCTGCAAAAGCAAAATTCGGATGAGAAGCAGCACCAACCCATTTAGGATTTCCGGGCGCAAAAGTAGTCCCCTGATGATATTTTTCCCATGTAGCTTCGAAAAGTGCGACACGGGCTTTCATTAGCAATGCTGCATCTTTCGTGAGGCGACCGCTTTCAGGAGCTTTTTCCATCAATAGTTGCTTCGACTGATCGAGCAGACCCAGAATATAGCGGGCCACTTCATTGCGGGGCATACGTTTGCTTGCAGCAATAAGTCCATCATAATCTTCACTCAGCACATCTTCGACAATGGGTACATCGCCCAGATTCGAAAGCAGACGGAAATATTCATAAGCCTTGAAAAAATACGCTTCGCCTAAATAATGATTAATGAGTTCCCGAGAGCCACTCACTTTTCCGGCAGGCACATCAGTCTTCATTCGGTTGATAAAATAATTCAGATTGCGTATGTGATCAAATTTCCAGTGCGAATCTTTTACAAGCGGCGTATATTTATCGCCACGATAAAAAAGCTGATTAGCCGATGGCCCTGCCTGATTATCGCTGTTGTTGTCGTCGGCATAAACACCACCCCAAAAACCTGAGCGCATCGAAGGAAACAACGAATAATATCCGTTTGTATAATTGCGCATATCGTCCACATTTCTCAGAAAAGCCTGATCGTTACCAAAGTCGAGCGGTTCGCGCTGCAAAAAGTCCTCGCACGAAACCAAAGACATTGAAAGTAATGCGGTTAGTATATAAAATAATTTCTTCATTTCAGTAATTCTGTAAAGTTCTCAATTTTAGTAATTAAAGTGTAATATCGAGTCCTGCCGAAAATACCCTGTACATTGGATATGTTTTTCCTGGACCATATTCGCTGATACCGCTGCCAATAGCTTCGGGATCGTAGATGCGCAGGTTTGTAAATGTGAACAGGTTTTCGCCCGAGAAATACAATCGTGCCTTCTGAACATGTTTCGAAAGTGCAGATGTTTTAGGTAGTGTAAATCCAATCTGAAGATTTTTCAAACGCACATAAGCAGCATTCTGAATAAAGCGATCCGAAACCTGTATATTGTTATAATCGGTACGCAAACGACCGTAGTAAGGATCGAGGTTTGCTCCCAGCGGATCGCCTGCATAGCGGAAATAATCGAGATGGTCGTAGAAAAGTGAGCGCTGCCATTCACCAGCAAAACCAAAGAAAGTAGCACTGTTATTGAAAAACACATCACGTTTACCAATTCCCTGAAAGAACATCGAAAAATCAACAAATTTCCACGCAGCGCCCAGATTCAGACCAAAAGCATATCGGGGCGTTCCGTTTCCGATTACCGAAAGGTCGCCACTATCGTAAATGGTATTACCTCCGGCATTCACACTACCGTTTTCGTCAATGTCGCGATACATCAAGTCGCCACCACCCCAGTTTTTACCAAGGTTCGATTGCGAAGTGGTGCTCAACCAGTTGTTCATTTCCTGATCACTTTTGGCCACTCCCACTACCTGATAACCCCATATATCACCAAGCTTCTTACCGGGGAAATATCCGTTCAGTGCGCCGTCGGGTGTATCGTATTTTGTGACTTCGCTCTGATAATCGCTGAGTGTGGCTGTAGCCGAATAGCTAAAATCCTTGCCCACGCGGTCGCGCCAGCTTATTTCCATTTCCCAGCCACGTGTACGAAGTTCAGCATTATTGGTTTTTGGAGGATTCGCGCCATACACAGCCGGAAGCTGTTTGGCCGGCCCCACCATGTCGAGCGTCACACGCTGATAAAGATCGAATGCTGCACTCAAACGGTTCGAAAAGAAACCAAGATCAAGACCTACACCAGAGTTTTCAATTTTTTCCCATGTGAGCGAAGTAGCAAAAGGTTGCGGGCCAGGTAGCACGGTAGCTTCCTGATTACCAATTACAATACCGCCCATTCCCGAACTCATATACTGGAAATAAGGATAAAAGCTGCTGGTATTCTGATTTCCCAAAACACCGTACGAAGCTCTGAATTTCAGCATTTCGAAACCTTTTTCGTACAAACCGGCCCAAAATTCTTCCTGTCCGAGATTCCAGCCTGCCGAAACCGAGGGAAAAGTAGCCCAGCGCTGATTGGCCGGAAAACGCGAAGCTGCATCGGCACGCAAATTCAGTTCAAGCATATAACGATCGGCATACGCATAGTTCACACGACCGAAAATACCGAGGTTTGCCCATTCTCCTTTTTTCTCGGACATACGCGGATTTGTTCCGGCTCCTGAAGGAAGAAACGGCTTACTGTCCAGCGTAATATTGTCAGAACCTACACGGATTTTTTCGGTAAAATAATACTCACTCTGCATACCAGCCAGCACTTTGAAATAATGGTTGTTAAGTTTCAACTCATAATCGGTACGGAAGTTTGTATTCATATAATTTACATGACCAAAAGCACGCTCGTAGTAATTAGTTCCGGCAGCAGGCTGACGAAGAATAGTTCCGTTTACTTCGTTTACCACGCTTTTATCGGCCACACCTTCGAGCACTGCAAAATAGTTTTGCGTTCCATCGGGCAAGGTATAACTCAGGCGGTTGAACTGACGGCTTTCGCTCGGTTTTTCGATACGGCTTCCAAGGTCAAAATAAAATTTCCAGTTTTTCATTGCTTCGAATGTAAACTGAGCCTGGTTGTAAAATAACTGATTTTTTACAATATAACGTCCACCATTCAGCAATGAAGGAATAAGCGATTCGCGGTTATATTCACCATTAGGCATATACACAGGCATCAATGGTGAGCGACGACCCAGATTGTGATAAAACAAATCGTTAAGCGCCGAAGGTTTATCGTTCGAAGTATCGGTAAGACGCGAGCTCCAGTTAAACATAAGGCGATCGGTAATTTTCATATTCAGTTTTCCATTTACCGAAAGACGGCTGAATTTTTCGTCAGCATAGGTAAATAGTCCATTCTGTCCCAAATAATTGGCAGACACAAAATAACTTGTGGCCTTATTGCCTCCACGTAAACTAATATTATGCTCCTGCGAGTAAGTGGCTGATTTCAAATGTTCGTTGTACCAGTTTGTATTTCCGAAACTGCGCTGATTCCACGCCCAGTCGTTAACACCCTCGGCTTTTTCGATACCAAAAGGCAATTCACCACGCTGATAACTCATAATTTTGCCAAGCTGTCCGGCACCGAAAGGCGGATTTCCACCCGAGTTGCTGTATGCATCGTTTACCATCAGGGCATAAGTGTACGAATCTACCGCACGGGGCACTGCCACAGGATTTGAAACGCGCACATTTCCGGTATAGGTCACAGCAGTTTTCTGCTCAGCACCCGATTTGGTAGTGACCAAAATAACCCCGAAAGGAGCACGCGAACCGTAAATAGAAGCTGCTGCCGCATCCTTCAACACCGAAATATTTTCAATATCGTTTGGGTTAATGGTCGAAAGATCGCCTTCGATACCATCGATCAATACAAGCGGAGAGGAATTAGAACCTTCGCCAATTGTTCCCAAACCACGAATATTGATGCTCATCGATTGTCCGAGTCCGCCACCATTATCGTTTGTAATGTTCAGACCGGCAATTACACCCTGTAAGCCCTGCACGGCATTCGAAATCGGTCGCGATTCAAGCGCTTTTGCATCAATAGATTTTACAGCGCCGGTTGCATTTATTTTTTTCTGTGTACCAAAACCTACTACCACAACCTCGTCGAGCACTTTCGTGTCCGGTTGCAGTACGATTACAAGTCCGCTGTTTTTGGCACCAACGCTGATTTCCTGCGTTTTCATTCCCACGTACGAAACCACCAGCACAGCATTGCGTGAACCTACACTGAGACTGAAGTTACCATCGAAATCAGTAGTTGTTCCATTGGTAGTTCCTTTTTCAATAACAGTTCCACCGATTATGGTTTCATTATTATTATCGAGCACTTTGCCGCTCACCTTCACCGACTGGGCCATCACAGCCTGCAGCAAAACCGTCATTGCGGCGACTAAAAATATGATTCGTTTCATCACTGAAAAGTATTTGATTTATTGTTCGTTTTGTGCTTTCTGATCGAAAACAATTTTATACATCACAAGGCTGTCGCGGCTATAAATAAATTGCTGAGCCAATACCGGACGACGCTTTGTGGCCAGTCCGGCCAGAATTTTCACCTTAATGGTCGCATCTCCACCTCCGTTTACATTTTGTGTCAGATACCAGGCAATTTTTCCTTTAAAGTCGGGCGTTGGAGCCAGCCAGCGCGCATTCGATGTCAGTGTAATGTGCAATTCGTTACGCGGCGCTGCCAACAACACAGGCTCCAACTCTACAAATCGTGCAGTTTTAGTGCCGGGCGTGTAAGTGGTGTCGCGTGTAATTTGCAATTTATTATTGCTATCGCGCACCGGAATGCCATTTTCATCTTTCAGTGTATCAGATTTAATGCGCGGATAAAGATAAGTGGTATCGATGCTTCGGAGTACCTGCACCGGATATTCATTACCCAGGGTATCGTAAATCTGAACTACTTCGAGTTCGGTAGGGAGAGTGAAATCTCCGGGATTCAGGGCTTTTTCCTCGCAGGCTCCAAACATGAGAATGGCTGCAATCAAAAAGCTGTAAAATTTAATCTTATTCATTTTTAAACGATTATAATTCTAAAAACTGCCTATTGTTTCAAAAAAGTGGCTGAAAAAAGCTTGCCTGTTCGCGTGTTTGCGTGCAGACTGTAAAAACCTCCGGGCAAAGCTTTCACATCCATATTTGTCAGTGTTTTTTCGCCGGTCACAGTTTGCATCAACTGACCATTGGCACTGAAAATTTTCACCGTGTCAATCATATCATTTGCCGGTAACGAAAGGCGGATAAAGTTTGTAGCCGGATTGGGATATATCTTTATTACAGCACGTTGTGCCGAAACCGGATGTATAGCACTGGGATTCATATTCACCTGCGTAATAACAGTATCCACATTGCTGGCCAGCGCATAGTTCGATGCCTTTGGAATACTGTACGGGTGCGATGTAGCCACATCATTTCCCATGTCCCAATACATAATTCCTGCGAGGTCTTTTTCGTGAATGTACTCACTGCGGTTGCGGGTTTGGTTTACGCCGGTAATAAAACGATATTTTCCATTGCTATCCATTACCACATCCATGTCGGGCGTGTAAGTTCCATCGAGCAGACCATTGCGCACACCTATAGGCGCAGCAGCAGTTTGTACATTGCCTGCAGCATCCTCGTAAGCACGCGATGTGGTAGTGGCGTACGACATTACAATTTTATCTTTGGGATAACCCTGAGCAATAAATCGGTTGTATGCATCCACATATGTATTCCAGCGGAAGACATTGGCACTCGGACCGTAAATCTGGAAGGTGAAATAATCCACATGAGTCATATATTTTGTGGGGAAGCTGTACGAGACATAATGTGGCGAGACAGTAAATATTTTCTCAGCAGGCATTATTTTGCCAATTTCTTCCAACAGCAATCCATAATTATTAAAACATGTTCCGTCGTAACACCATTCGAAATCGAGGTCGATACCATCGAAATCGGCAGCAGCAGCCACAATACCTTCGGCCATTGTTTTGCGTTTAGTTGCGTTAGCCATAGTCGATTCCCAGCCATCGTGTCCCTTTACACTCATACGGATTTTATAACCACGATATCCATCGAAAGCACTGCGCACAATGTTCATAAAATGCTTGTACGAATACAGATCGTAACCGGGATTTTCGGCATTATCATAGTTCCAGAACGAATTCATGCGGTAAAGCACTGTTTGCGCTTCCACAATTTTCCCGAATCCGGGCATTGGTAATTCCGACATGTAGCCCTTTATCTGAGCTTCAGAAAGGTCGGCATGCCAAATCACAGTTTCGTCGAGTTTCCCTTTAAAATCCTTGCCGATGACGGCAGCCGTCTGATTAACTCCCTGTGGCAAAAGCGTGGCAGGAACTGTAGCAGGAACTCCTGAACTGAGCGGGAAATATCCTTTCCCATCGAAAGTGAACATAAAAGTTTTGGTGGCGCCCATTTCGAGCGAGAAAGCCACCACACCCAGATTCCACCATGAACCCACAGGTTTTGTGATCAATGATGTGGGAATGTTACGTTTAAATTCCTGTCCGTTAAGACGCAGGATAAGTTCATAAGTGGCCGGATTTCCCAAACGGACTGAAAATCCCTGATTCACAGAAGCTTCTTTCTGAAAAAGATAAGCACCTTCGGTCCACTCGTCGATGTAAAGCCATGTATGCAGCGAATATTTTGCAGTAGGGATAAGCGCCTTTGCTCCCACTTCCATGCCAGCACCAGCACCATTGAAAGCAAGTACACCCGTGCGACCTTCGAAAGCCTGCATTTGCACCGCGTTGGTTATTTTACCTTCGTTGTACGGAAAAGGCATTGTAATAGTACCATCGGAATTCGACTCCACTCCAAGCATAATGATATCGTTTGAAAGCAGATACTTTTCACGGTCGACACCACGATCGGCAAAGCGCGAAAAATCGGTGTAAGCAGCCTGAATACGGTATTTGAATGCAGCATTATCGGTTACTTTTTCGCGCACAGCGCCTGCAGCCGAAAAAGTTCCGTGATGTTTGAAAGTATAATCCACCACATTGGGACAAAGATTCTGATCGAATTTGTAGTACAAAACCAGATTGTTCCACTGTGGGTGATACTTATTAAGGGTATTCCGCCAAAGCAGGTCATTAGTAGCAAGCGCTTCGGACCAGATACGGAATTCGTCGATACGCCCTTTGAAATTATTGCCCAGGAAAAGATTACTGCCCGACGAGGGAATAATGACTCCGGTATTTGTGTTGATGGTAAGTGTATTATTTACATACACTTTAAGACTGCCCGGCTGTGACACAATGCTTATGTGCGCCCATTTAGCCGCAGCAATATTGACCGACACAATGTCAACCGACTGTGCGCCTGCAAACAATTTCAGTCGCCCGCTTTCACTTCCTAGTCTGAGTTCGAAAAGCTGGTCGGCATTCCCACGTGTAAAAACAGCAGCATTTGGAGTCCACACATCCGGATGCATCCAAAACTGCACTGTAAATCTGTCTGATTCGTTTATTTCGCTCACATAACCGGCATCCAGCGATCCGTTTGTATCCATACGGAGACTGTAATTATCGACCTGAGCATTTGCATGGCCAAAAAAGAGTGCGGCAAAGAGCAGCAGAGAAAAATATTTCTTCATATGTAAATAATTGATTCTTAAAGGTCGAACAAAACCGGCTATAACTTTATCACCATCGGGCTCTGTTGTAAGTATTTATACGGAAAACATTTGATGTTGTGAAATAAAAACAGAAGTCAGGCAATATTTACTTTAAAACACATAGAGAAAACCTTAAAAAACTAATTCCGCGCTGATCTTCTGTTTTTTGTTATAAACACACTTCAAATCTAAAATAAAAATTATCTGATATTCAGTTTGGCAGTTTTTGCTCCTGCTTTCAGAATATAAAAACCTTTTGGCATTTCGAAGCTCTCGTTGTCGGTAGTCGTAATAAACGAATTCTGAAGTTGTCCGCTCACCGAAAATACTTCCACGCGACTTCCGGCAGCAACATCGAGCAAACGCACATTATTACCAACTACAGCCACCTGAAGATTGCGACTTGCAGCGAGTATATCTTTTACCGATGTGGTACCCGGAGTATAGCGCACTAACTGACGAACAGCAGGATCTCCCACCGGATTCTTGATGAATTTTATTTCTTTAAAAAGGATAGTCATATTTCCGGCAGTGCCTAAGAATTCAATTTTCAAACGATTTGGATTTCCTGATTCTTCGGGTATCTGAGTATCAAATTCGTAAACCATCCATTTTGTGGGATCGTAGTAAGCTTCGCCATCATCATTTGCAAGTGGATCGCCAAGTTCGTCGGTTGCCTGAAAAAAATCGCTCGGGAAAGTAGTTGGTACATCGGCCAAAGCAGGTGATACATTGTTTTGCCAGTTCGAAGTATAGAATTTACCCAAAGCCGAACCTGTTGCACTGATTACATTTTCGTGAATAGAAAAAACCAAACGCACACGCACTGTTTCACGTATCGGAGTGAGAATTTTATCGAAGTAGAAATTCATATTGAACCATGCACCCGCATAACCATCGCCCATTGCAGTCCCCACATTATAAGTGGAAGTTTTGCCACGCATCACCAGTACCTTTCCAACTTCACCACCCAAATCTACAATATTAATGCCCTGCTGAATTGCCGCAGGTTGCGCAGCTTCTAAAGATGTAAAAACAGCAGGTCCACCGGCCAGCATAAAAAATCCGTTATTGAAATTATCCACAGGCACTGCCCAACCGGCAGCAGGATTAGCTCCGGCATTTACAGCATTTACTGTAAACTGACCTACAGGCTGATCAGAAAAAACATAACGGGAAGGAGTAATGTCGGTTTGTGCGTAAGCTACCGAACACATCGCCACTGAAAGCAAAGAAAGTAGAAGTTTTGATTTCATAATAATTAAATTAAAGTTGTAATTTGAATTTGTTTTTGCCGAGAACAAACAATGACATTATCGACGCTGCAAATGTAAAACAAGCCTTTGTGACGCATGTTCGATATTGTTTTGATTTTGTCCGATATTGTACAGATTTTTGTTTGACCATTATTAATCCCTTCAGCAAATTGCTCAAAAGCACTTTTGCACAATTCCGAACATCAATGATACATTTCGGAACATGCCGGCACTGATTTCTGTTTTTCTTTGCCCTGAGAAATCTGAACAAACAAAAAGCGTTCAGAAACCAAAAATCAATATTCAACTTACAAAATTAAAATGCCATGAAAAAAAACAAACTCTTTTCAGTTTTCACTATCGCCCTTGCACTGTGCAGCGCTCACACATTTGCCGGCAACTGGCAATTCAACAGTACCACATCGAAATGGGAAAAGAACATTACACCCTCTGCACTTAACTTTGCCACAATGACCACTACAAGCCTTCGCACTATGGTAATGCCTTTGGCAGGAGGGGCAAATCCAAATCCGGCTATTACAAACAGTACAGGTGAGGATCTTACCAACGGTTTTTTCGCAGTCACAGGCGGACAAATTCAGGCCGGTGACATTACCGACCCAACCAATGTACGCAAAGCATTTACAATTGCCGATACATCACTCGTTGCTCCGAACACGCTGCGTTTTGCACAAAATACAGCCCCTGTTGCCGACGACAAAGCCGGAAAGTTTCTGGGATATGTAAACCTGAACTGGTATATTCCATCGGCATACAACTACACGAATTATAATGTCTCATTCAAATCGCGCATCTACAATCCGGGCTCATTCAATTTACAAATGCTTGTGTACGATATGGGCGGCGGGCAATTGGGAACCACACAAACCTACGCCACCAAAGGATGGCATACAGCTACTTTCGAACAGACAGCCAACAGACCATTCCGCTTTAAAATGAGCATTCCCAATACTGCCGGATTGTTTGCGTATTTCGAAACTCCTGAACTTATGCTCACAAGCAGAACTGAACCCGCTGTACGAATCATAAATGTAACAAAAGCCGGCAACGGAACTGTGAGTACTGCCACTGAAACAGTGCGCGACCAGGACACGCAGACCTTCACATTCACTCCGGCCGAAGGTGCATCGCTGGTTTCGGTCACTTACAACGACAATACTGTAACCGTAACCGACAACAATGACGGCACTTTCAGCTTTACAACTCCTTTGCTGAATGAAGATGCCAGTATGCATGTTGTTTTCTCGGGTGCAACCACCTCAGTTGACAGGAAAACCATTGATACAGTAAAATACAGTTTCCAAAATGGCAATTTATTTATTCGGAATTTAATCCCCGGACAAAACGTGAAGCTATTCAGTATTTCGGGACAGAAAGTTTTCGATGCTCAAAGCATTCACAACGAATTAAATCTGAAAACCACAAACGGTGTGTACATTCTTAAAATCGATAACGAGAGTATGAAAATTGTGTTGTAAAAAAACCAACTTATTCAATTCGTTTTTCGATAAATAAAAAAAATCTGACAGTATCAACAGAAACCGTAACTATTCCTGTTGGTACTGTCAGTTTACAACAAAATGTAAATGTCTGGTATATTTTTCCTGCATAGATTCAGACAACACATTATTTTTCACACTGAATATCAATTAGTTTTTATCATTCAAACAAAAAAGATTATGACCCTCAGATCTCTGATCGTGACAGGCATTGTTGTTTTATTAACTGCACTGACACCACAAACCCTGCAAGCACTTATCCCACAGCCGCGCGAAATAATTTACCACGAAGCACAGTTCGAATTCAACCGGAAAACGCAATGGATAGTTGAGAACAAAGAGCAGGAAGCCATTGTACGCTCACTCAGTTCCCTTTTTACTAAAACAGCCGGATTCGAAAACTCCGTTCGATTGTCAGGTAAAGCTTCACGCAATGCAGTAATACTGCAAACCGACAAAGAACTCGAAAAAGAGGCTTACTCACTGGATATTACAGCAAAAAAAATAATTCTGAAAGCGTCCACATCGCATGGATTCTTTCACGGAATACAAACGCTTCGTCAAATGTTACCTTCCGAAATCAATGGAAAAACACTTATGCCGAACGCAAAATGGACGGTAAAAGCTGCTTCCATCAGCGACAGTCCGCGCTTTGACTATCGCGGATTTATGCTTGATGTATCGCGTTTTTTTATGCCTGTGGAAGATATAAAACGACTTCTCGATCAGTTGGCTTATCATAAAATTAATTATTTTCACTGGCATTTGGTGGACGACAATGGATGGCGCATTGAAATAAAAAAATATCCCCTGCTCACCGACATAGGAGCATGGAAAGTGGACAGACACAACAATTTCTCCATGCGTCACAATCCCGAACCAGGCGAACCTGCCACAGTAGGAGGTTATTATACACAGAACGATATCCGCGAAATTGTGCAATATGCAGCCGAAAGGTATATCGAAGTGATCCCCGAAATTGAAATGCCCGCACACACCAATTCATCGCTGGCTGCTTACCCGCATTTAACCTGCCCTGTGGTAAAAAATCACATAGGCGTTCTGCCCGGAATGGGAGGCGCTCATGCAGCCAATATTTATTGTGCAGGCAACGACAGTGTTTTTACATTTCTCGAAGATGTAATCACCGAAGTGATGGCGCTTTTTCCTTCACAGTACATTCACATCGGGGGCGATGAAGCCACAAAAACAAACTGGGAAAAATGCCCCCGTTGTCAGGCACGAATGAAAGATCATAATATTCCGAACGAAGAAGAACTTCAGAGTTATTTTATCAAAAGAATCAACCTTTTTCTGCAGAAAAACAATAAAAAACTAATGGGTTGGGATGAGCTTGTGGACAGCGAGATTCCCGAAGGAGCAACCATTTTTGGTTGGCGTGGCATGGGTAATGCAGCCGAAGAAGCCGGAAAAAAAGGCTTTAAATATATCAAAAGTCCCGCTCAGAAATACTACCTGCTTCGCTATCAGGGTCCACAATGGTTTGAACCTTACACTTATTTCGGTAACACCACTCTGAAAGACATTTACCAATATGAACCGCTAAACACGCAATATCCCGAAAGTGTGACAAAAAACATGCTCGGTGTGCAGGCCTGCCTGTGGACAGAATTTGTAAACAGTAGTCGCGATGCTGAGTATCTGATTTTTCCGCGTTTGTCGGCTTTTGCTGAATCGGCCTGGAGCCTTCCCGAAAATAAAAACTGGGAAAGCTTTGTAAAAAGGATTGATAAAATGACCGCCGACTACAAATCGGCAGGCATCAACTACGCCAAATCAATGTTCAACATTGCTCACAAAGCCGAAGTGACTGACAATAAAGTCCGTCTGACACTTGAAAATATCCGTCCCGATGCCGAAATTCGCTACACAACAGATAAGAGCGAACCAATCATCAGTTCTGAACTATATCGTTCACCGTTTTTTGTGAACGAAGGAACGTCTGTAAGAGCAAGAGTCTTTATCAACCAACAAGCATTCGGCGAGATTTTAGCTCTAAATTTTCTTTCGCACAAGGCCATTGGCGCCAAAGTAATTTCGACAGAAGCAAATGCCGGATTGCTGACCAACGGCTTGCTCGGTAGTGAAAAACGCACCGATGGCGAATGGGTGGAAGTGTACGACCGCGACGCTGCCTTTGTGATAGATATAGGACAAACAAACACTTTCAACAGTGTGAAAATCAGCTGGAATATCAATGCAGGAATGACATTGCACCTGCCAACTGAAATAAAAATCGTGGTATCCGACAACGGAACAGACTTCCGACATATACACACTCAGACTTACAGCGAGAACGAACGTTTTCAGTTTGGAATGTACAGAGATACAAGAGAGTATCTTTTTGGCAAACAAAACGCACGTTTTATTAAACTCGAAATTAAAAACCCGGGCGTAACCCCTGCCGGGCACGTACGACCCGATACACAAACACGCTTTGCATTGGACGAAGTGATTGTGCAGTAAGCCGTATAAAAAGTCATATTTATAAATATTATTTCCACAACCAGGTATTTAATAAATATATTTCATTTTGAAAATCAATTTTTTAAATTATTTTTGTAGACAAATACAAAATCACAACACATCACACTAAAAAAGACAAATGAAACGACAAATTCTTCTGCTTTTAATTGCCTTTCTCAGTATCAACATTTCGGCCAAACTGCCCGAATGGCAAAGTCAGTATGCCACAGGTTATGGCAAAATTCAACCTCATGCTTATGTACTGCCCGTTGAAAACGAAAAAGATTTTCGCCATGCAGCTTACGATAAATCGCCCTGGTATATGTCGCTCAACGGCACATGGAAATTCAACTGGGTGCGGAATCCCGAAAATCGTCCGAAAGATTTTTACAAACCACGCTATCACACAGGCAACTGGGCCAATATAAAAGTGCCCGGCAACTGGGAACGTCAGGGCTTCGGACTGCCCATTTACGTAAATGAAACCTACGAATTCGTTGACCCAATGTTTGGAATGACCAAACCCACACCGCCACTTGTTCCCACTGAATTCAACGAAGTGGGCTCGTATCGCCGCACATTTACAGTGCCTGCCGACTGGCAAGATCGTCGCGTGGTAATTAGTTTCGAGGGCGTTTCATCCTTTTTCTATGTATGGCTCAACGGACAATTACTTGGTTACAATCAGGATTCGAAAACATCGGCCGAATGGGATATTACCGAAAAACTTGTAAAAGGCGAAAATGTACTCGCCGTGGAAGTGTATCGCTGGAGTTCAGGCTCATACCTCGAATGCCAGGACATGTGGCGCATAAGCGGTATCGAACGCGATGTATATTTGTACAGCACTCCCAAAACACATTTGGCCGATTACAAAGTGACTTCGACACTCGACCCTGAAACCTACAAAAATGGCATTTTTGAACTATCGGCCACAGTAAATGGGTCTGAGGCAGGCGCACTGCGTTATATTCTATCAGATATTTCGGGTAAAGAAATTCTGACTGAAACACAAAATTTCAAAGCAGGCGAAAAAGCCATTCAGTTTAAAAACCAGCGTATTGCCGATGTCAGAAAATGGAGCGCTGAACATCCGGAACTTTATTACCTGAAAATGGAATTGCTCGATGCGCAGTCGAAAGTGACTTATACCACAGGTTCGCACGTGGGTTTCCGCACTTCGGAAGTGAAAAACGGTCGTTACCATGTAAACGGAATTCCTATCCTGACCAAAGGTGTAAACCGTCACGAACACTCGCAACTGGGCCGCACCGTAAGCGAAGAACTGATGCTGAAGGATATTTTTCTGATGAAACAGCTAAATGTCAATACAGTGCGCAGTTCGCATTACCCCAACGACAAACGTTGGTACGAGCTCTGTAATATTTACGGACTTTATGTGATCGACGAAGCCAATGTGGAATCGCACGGCATGGGCTACGGACCTGCTTCATTAGCCAAAGACACATCGTGGCTAAAACAACATGTGGAGCGAAACATGCGTATGTACCAACGCTCGAAAAACCATCCTTCGGTGATGATTTGGTCGATGGGCAACGAGGCTGGCATGGGAATCAACTTCGAAAAGACTTACGAATGGCTGAAATCGGTTGAAAAACATCGCCCGGTTCAGTACGAACGAGCCGAAGAACAGCCTTTTACCGATATTTACTGCCGCATGTACCGCAGTGTAGACGAGATTAAAGCTTATGTAGGCCGCGAAAAGAAACCCGAACGTCCGTTTATTCTGTGCGAATATTTGCACACTATGGGCAACAGTGGTGGTGGCATGATCGACTATTGGAATACATTCGAAAACAATCCGCAGGCGCAGGGTGGTTGCATTTGGGACTGGGTGGATCAGTCGTTTTACGAAGTGGATAAAAACGGGCGCTGGTTCTGGGCTTACGGAGGCGACTATGGTCCCGACAATGTGCCAAGTTTTGGAAATTTCTGTACCAATGGTGTGGTCAATGCTTTCCGCGAGCCGCATCCACATGCTTTCGAGGTGCAAAAAATTTATCAGTATATCAAAGCTGTAAACTTTGATGAGAAAACCGGAATTGTGACTTTCAAAAACTGGCACGACTTTACAAATCTCAATCAGTTTGTGTTAGATTGGGAAATTGTTACTGACGAAAATAAGGTTCTGAACAGCGGGACTACCGAAACTTCATGCGAGCCACATCAAACTGTGGACATTAGTTTTCCAATCAACGAAGCCATTAAAAAAATCGGAAAAGCCAACGAACTATATCTTAACCTTCGCTGGAAACCCCGCACTCTGAACGAATGGCAAAAGGCTGCAAATGATTACGTGGCAGCGTACGACCAGAAAGTAATGAGAATCAGTCGCAAGAAAAAACCGGAAAAACACACCGGAAAGAGTCTGAAAATTTCAGGACACACTGTCAGCAACGGACAAGCGAAAATCGTTTTCTCGCCTGAAACGGGAATGCCGGTATTGTGGACTGTGAATGGCGACAGTTTGCTCAGCGCCCCCATGTTGCTCAACCTGTTCCGCCCCATGACCGACAACGACAACCGCGATTCGCAGGTAGGCCGGCTCTGGGTACGCGATGGTCTGCAAAACATTACCCAAAAGGCAAAAACAGTGACTCTGAAAAAACAGGGAAATGCGGTAGTTTGCAATTCCGAAATTGAAATTCTGAATGCGAAATACGAAATTATTGCAATGCTCAAAGCAACATTCACTGTACAGCCCGACGGAAGTCTGTATATTTCGGGTGAGCTTTTGCCCGATGCAGCGAAAGTAAATACCTTCGCACGTACCGGCATTACATTCGGCATGCCACACGAATTCGAAACAGTAAACTATTGGGGACGCGGGCCTTACGAAACATATATTGATCGCAATCAAAACGGTATGATTGGCAACTACGAAACCACTGTGGCCGAAATGACGCACTTTTATGTAAATCCGCAGGCTTCGGGAAATCGTACAAATGTGCGCAGTGCTTCGTTCAGCAACGAAAAAGGCACAAAACTACAGGCAAATTCATCGGCTGAGTTTCAGTTTAGCGCCTCTGCCTACAGCGATGCCAATCTCGACAAAGCCACGCACATCAACCAAATGGAAGATGCAGGATTTAACTACGTACATCTCGATGCACAGCAGGCCGGCGTGGGTACAGCAACCTGTGGCCCGGGCGTATTGCCGCATTACCGTGTGAAGCCATTGCCCACATATTTCGATTTTCAGCTTACAGTTGAATCTGTGAAATAAATTTTCTGATAATTAAGCTTAAATAATCGATAATTATTGTTGATATGTTTTCACCACATAGTACACAGTAGTTTTGAAAACAACAGAAAAGACTAAGAACACATAGGATTATCCCGACATTCGGGATAATCTCTGAGCGATAAAAGTATCGTCAGATACTTTTACTATGCGAACTAAGTCTTTTTCTTAAATAATTTCTATGTGTTCTATTGTGTTAGAAACATATCATTAAATATTTCAACAAACTTACATCATCATACTGTATATGAATAAAAAATCAATCATACTATCATGCCTCCTGGCTTTTTGCCTCATATTACCGGCGCAAAACTACATACCTGTAAAACCGGGAGCCGGTGACGACGAAATTCTGAAAGCTGCACTGGCTGTACGCCCCTCCGAACGCCAAATGAATTGGCAGGAAATGGAGTATTACGGATTTATACATTTCGGAATAAACACTTTTACAGGACAGGAATGGAGCGACGGAACCAATCCGCCCGAACTGTTTAACCCTACAGCGCTCGATGCCGAACAGTGGGTAAAAACCTTTAAGGCTGCGGGCATGAAAGGTATGATTCTGACAGCGAAACATCACGATGGGTTTTGTCTGTGGCCAACTAAAACAACTTCATATTCCGTACAAAAATCACCATGGCGCAACGGTCAGGGCGATTTGGTTCGCGAAGTGGCCGATGCCTGTCGTCGTCACGGACTGAAAATGGGCATATATTTATCGCCATGGGATCGCAATCATCCTACTTATGGCGATTCGCCGGCCTACAATCAGATTTTCCGCGACCAGCTTACCGAATTGCTCACCAACTACGGCGAAATGTTCGAAGTATGGTTCGATGGTGCCAATGGCGAAGGTCCGAACGGAAAAGTGCAGCAATACGATTTTGAATCGTTTTATACTCTGATCCGCCGCCTGCAACCCAAAGCAGTCATTGCCATTATGGGTCCCGATGTACGCTGGGTGGGCAACGAAGCCGGACGCGGTCGCGATCCCGAATGGAGCGCATTGCCTGTTGGCGCAGCCTCACGCAGCACTATTGCCGAAAACTCGCAACAAAATGCCGGTGAAAACATGTTTGTACCCAAAGATGCGCGTGGTGCCGATTTGGGAAGTCGCCACTTGCTCAAAGGCACCGAAGCCATGATCTGGTATCCATCCGAGGTGGACACTTCCATTCGTCCGGGCTGGTTTTACCATGCAAGTCAGGACGACAAGGTAAAAAGCGTGGATAAACTGGAGGATATTTATTACACTTCCATAGGAATGAACTCCACTCTGTTGCTGAATATTCCTCCTGATCGTCGTGGGCTGATTCACGATAATGACATTAAAAACTTACTGGAACTCCGTAAGCGCATCGACAATACTTTTGCAAACAATATTTTAAAAAGTGCCAAAATAAAAGCCAAAAGCAACGGACGAAAATACAGCGCAAACCGCAATATCACCGATGCTGACAAACTAAGTTTCTGGAGAGCAGCCACAACCGACAAGGAGCCTGTCATTGAAATCAGTTTCCGCAAAGCTGTAAGTTGCGACCGCCTTCTGCTACAGGAAAATATCCGTAACGGACAACGAATCGAGAATTTTGTACTCGAAGTTTACAACAATGGAAAATGGGAAAAACTGGCCGAAGGAAAAACGGTAGGATACAAACGCATTCTTCGATTCGAAAAAACGACCTTCAGCAAAGCACGAATTCGCTTTACAGGCTTCAGGGCTGCCCCTGAAATTATTGAAGCAGGATTGTATTTAAGTAAATAACAGGCTGTTTTATCATTTGGATTTTATTGTTCTTCACGGCTTAATCAAGACAATATGAAATAAACACACAATCAATCATGAAAAAACACACTTTTCTTGCATTTCTGTGCCTTTCAACAATGCTGTTTGCATGGCCGACCAAAGCTTTAAGCAAAACCAACAGCACAGATTATGCAGTTTCTTTCGATGGAAACTCTTCGCTTAAACCAACCGGAACAATTCCACAGTTTGGTGCCACTTTTACCATCTCAGGATGGATTTTTCCGGCACTGAACACTTCGGGAACCATACGCACCATAGCTGCGTGGGCTACCACAAGCAATGGTAACGTAGGAAATTTTTTCCGCATCGAAGGCGACGACAACCTGTTTTATGGCCAATGGAATGGCTCCTTTAAAAAAGCCCGATCGACCACACAACTCAGTTTTGGTAAATGGCAACATGTGGCACTGGTAAAGGACAACAATACCCTGCGTTTTTACATCAACGGAGTTGAAAGTGCAGCTGTTTACACCAACGGCACAGCGCCAATGGATAACAACACGGTTAGCGATGGTTTTCGTTTTGGAGGACTTTATCAGAGTGGAGCATTCAAAGAAGCTTTTAAAGGACAAATGAATGATTTGGCGTTTTACACATCGGCACGCACTGCCGAGCAAATTGCAAATGAGTTCAGCAGCGGCGTCAACACCTCCGAAACTTCGCTTTGGGGATACTGGGATTTTAATGATAGAGCAGATGTGGTAACCGACCTTTCGGGCAAAGGAAACACATTAACCCGGATGGGCAATATTGTGTATACCGAAAAAGTATCCGAAATCACTCCCGACGGAGGAAATATCAGCACCGGACATGTAAAAAACAACACTGCACATGCTTATATCAGTTCCAATGTACCCGGAAAACTTTATTGGGCCGTTTATCCTTCTTCGGCTACAAACATCGGTATCGATCAGGTAAAAAATGGAACCAATGCTGTAAAATACGGAGTAAAAGATTACAAAACACATCCTTACACCGACTTTTGGGTAATCAACGGACTTACCCCTGCAAACACTTACACACTTTACGGAGTACTTGAAGTGGCCGGCACCGAACAAAAACTGATTTCCACCACATTTACAACGACCAACAGCATAAAGGATTTAAGCTCACAAATTGAAGGCGTAAAAGCGCTTATGCAACGCCTACTCCCCGATCGTGCAGCCGAATTTGAATTTGCGGCTATCGATCCTGTGGACGATGTACTGGATGTTTTCGAATTAATATCGGTCGGAAATAAAATTCGCGTAAGCGGAAGTTCGGGCACCGCAATGGCGGCCGGCGTTCGTTATTATCTGAACAATTACTGCAATGCGTCATTTTCATGGAATGGCGACCAGAACATACTGCCAGCCTCATTGCCCGTGATTACTAACGCTGTTCGCAAGGAAACCACTTACCGTCATCGTTACGCATTGAATTATTGTACGCTCAATTACACCATGTCGTTTTGGGACTGGGAGCGCTGGGAACGCGAAATTGACCTTATGGCCACGCAGGGAGTCAACCTCTTTCTTTCGGGAATCGGCACCGAAGCCGTTTGGCAAAATGTAATGCAGAAATACGGATATACATTCAGCGAAATACAAAAATTCATTCCCGGACCTGCTTATACCGCATGGTGGCTGATGGGAAATCTCGAGGGCGAAGGCGGGCCTGTGAGTCAGGCGTATATCGATGGGCGTGTGACATTGCAAAAGAAAATCTTAGCCCGTGCAAAAGAACTGGGGATGGAAGTGGTGATGCAGGGATTTTGTGGCTTTGCTCCCACTACAATCGGCTCTAAAATAACAGGCATAAACGTTCACGATCAGGGCGAATGGGTCAGTGGATACAAGCGTCCGGTGGTCGTAAGCGGGCCGAAAGCTTTTGAACTGGCAGCCAGCTGGTACGAAGAATCTATCAAATTGTTTGGTGCAGCTAAATATTATGGCGGCGACCTGTTTCACGAAGGTGGTCAGATACCGGCCGGCCTCGACGTAACTCAGTTTGCAGCCGACATTCAGGCCGAAATGCTCAAAGCCAACCCCGAAGCTGTCTGGGTTTTGCAATCGTGGTTACACAATCCCAAAGCAGAAGTAATTGCCGGACTTAAAAAAGATCAAACCCTGGTGATTGACCTTGGCAACGAACGCGACAACGGCTGGCTCAGAGATGCGCCTGCAGCATTTACCAATATCCCCTGGGTGTATAGCGTAATCCATAACTTTGGCGGCCGCATGGGAATTTATGCCCGTCTGCAACGCATTGCCGACAATCATTTTGCAATGCAAACTCATCCTCAGAAAGGAAATAACTGGGGAATAGGAATTGCTCCCGAAGCCATTATTTTCAATCAGGTGGGCTATGATCTGTTATGGGATTTGGTTTGGAAATCAGATAAAATAAATGTGCAGGATTATGTAACAAACTTTGCAGCCTACCGCTACGGTAAGGAGTTTGAACACACAACGAATGCCTGGAAAATACTTTCGACCACAGCCTTAAACTGCCCCGGCAACAGTTGGCAGGATGGAGCATCCGAATCGGTTGTCAATGCGCGTCCCGGACTGGATATCGCAAGAGCCTCATCGTGGTCCACCACCAATTTGTATTACGACCCGAAAACCATTTTACCGGCATGGACTTTGATGCTGAAATCGGCCGGTGAGTTCAGCAACAAAACAACCTTCCGTTTCGACCTTGTGGATATTACGCGTCAGTGCCTGGTGAACTATGCTCAGGTATTACAAAAGGAAGTCACAACTGCTTTCCGCGCCAAAGATAAAGCTGCTTTTGCGTCCAAAAGTCAGCTTTTTCTCGAACTGATACTGGATATCGACAGTCTGCTCCGCACCCGCGAGGAATGTCTCGTAGGCACATGGATAGCCGATGCACGCGCTATGGGCACAAATATTAGCGAAAAAGATCTTTTCGAAAAAAATGCACGCGCACTGATTACGACCTGGGATACAAAGAAAGATGGCAGCCTGCACGACTACTCACATCGCGAGTGGGCGGGACTCACCAAAAACCTGTACTACGAACGCTGGAAACTGTTCTTCAGCGACCTGCAGGGACAGTTGGATGGCAACACAGCCAAAAACTACAATTATTTCAGCATGCTGGAATTTCCCTGGATTACAAAATTCAGCGAAACACACAGCACACAGCCTCAGGGCGACGAAATAGAGATTTCTGCCTTTCTGTACGAAAAATACATGCCGTTGATTTTGGGGACTGATAAAAAGAGTTTTTCAATCCCGGAGAAACAGGAGGCAGGATATATTGCAGGACAGTTAAGCGTAGCTAATACCACAAATTACAGCATTCAATCGCAGTCGGTAACAGATGCATTCAGCATCGATAATTCAGGAAAAATCACTGTCAACAAAGCAGAACAAATGCTTTTTGCAGTGCATCCTGTTTTCAAACTGCGGGTAAAAGCGGGCAACAGCTCCACACCCGAATTTGTAAGTTACACAGATGTGACGATTAATTTGAATGCAGTAAGTGCCTTGCGTAATTCGGATAAAGCCACTGATGTGCAACTTTTCCCGAATCCGGCTAAAGATGAATGCTTCGTTCAGCTGCCTTACGACCAGGAAGTGAATATATCGGTATCTGACACAATGGGAAAAGTATATCTATCAGGTTGTGATAGCGGCAAATTACTGACTATCAAAACCGACACATTTCCACGCGGAGCTTATCTGGTAAATGTCAGTAACAAAAACCTCGATTGCCACATGAAGCTTTTGCCGGAATAATATTCAGAACAAAGAGCAAAGAATATAGAGCAAAGACTTGGGAATTTGAGGCATTTAAACACGGAGACAAAAGGACACTGAGAACAAAGACAAAAGACTTTCGAATGTGTGATTATTTGTGGAATCACTTCCGAAATGCGAAATCTTCAAATCTTCAAATCTTCAAATCTTCAAATCGCAAATACAGACCCTGAAACTCCTTACTTCACTTCTATTTTAAATGTGCTTGCCGGTAAACCTTCGCCATTCACCAGATTGGCGTCGCTGAAAGGTTTCCAGCCATAATACACAAATCCGGGCTTTTCGGACACAGGAATGATAACCCTGTCACGTTCGACAAAAGCCCGGATTTCTGTTTTTCCATCCGTCGAAAAACCTTTTATTTCGTTTCCTGTCGATGTTTTTAACCCTTCGGAATATTGAAAAGTAATTTCAACTTGTCCTTTCCGGTATTTTGCTTTTAGCGGAAGTGGCCCCGAAGGCGTGATTTCCTGACCATAATCCTGCGCCAAAGCCCAGCGGGCAAGTCTTTCGCCCACATCTTTTTTGTTGGTGGGATGCACATCGTGCCGGCTGCCAATATCGCTGCTCACAGCCATGCCTCCATGTCGTACTTTGCGCAGCGTCAGTCGCTGAAGGTCGCGGAACTGCGGCCAAAAATGCGATTTATAATGCAATGTATCAATCGATGAAAGTTGCACCCAGTAAAAAGGCATACGCTGATTTTTCCATTCCGCACGGTAATTCCTCACCATCAGCATGAACAATGCATCGTATTCCTCCACTCTTTCGGTTTCCTGCGCATTGCTTTCGCCCTGATACCAAAGCACTCCTTTTATGGCAAGTTGCGATAATGATTTTACACCACCTTCGAAAGCAAAACCCGGTTTGTAACCATGATTCGGGCCAAGATCGTCGGCAAAAGCATCAGGTTGCGATCCCACATTCTGTCGTCCGCGCTCACGGGGCCACACAGGCAGACTTTCGTTATTGAGCCAGTTGCCCGGTTTTACTTTGGGTGCAAACTGTTTGCTTGCAGCCAAAGCATCGCGTGCAATAAAAGTTTCAATCGGCGCACCACCCAGCGACACATTCACAATGCCTACAGGAACGCCCGTGCGCTCAGCCACCATTTTGGCAAAATAATAAGCCACCGCACTTTGCGCTGCCAGCGTGGTACTGTCGCAAATCTGCCATTTCTCCCAACGATAAAAATTCCCGGGTGTCAGTCTTTTCAACAAATCCGGCTTAAAGGCTTCCCCATATACATAACGTCCTGCAGGCCACGGATTGCAAAACCGCACCAAAGGCTGATTCGCACTTTTGAGGGCTTGTTTATAATACATCTCCTTTCCCATTGTCCATTCCATATTGCTTTGTCCCGAACAAAGCCACACATCGCCGATCAATATATTCCGGAGCACAATTTCCGCGCCCCCGGAGCGAACAATTAATTCATGAGGAACAGCGCAACTCTTTCGGGGCGGAAAGTTTACGACCCAGAGCGAATCATTTCCGACCTGAGTACTTTTTATTTTCCCTCCGAAGATAATCTCTACGCCCTCACCCGGAATGCCCCGTCCCGAAACACGAATATTTTTGTCGCGCTGAAGCACCATATTGTCCGAGAAAACTTTGTCCAATACTGGCGTAGCATTTACATACATTAGAAACCACAGAAAAAAAACAGGAAAAATCAACAATCTTTTCATACAATATCTGATTTAATTAAATATCTGACAACTACTTTAAGAAACTGTTTGAAAGTATAACAAGCAGACCAAAATCTGCCCCCCCCAAAAAAAAGCCCAATAAGCCTAGATTTGATATCGGATTTGAAAATTCACCACAAAATAACTCTAAATTATTTATTTATAAAAACACACTACTGACCTATAAAAATAGTTTGAATTATTTTTTATAGTTTGTTAGATTCCTCACTACGTTCGGAAGGACAGGTAATCAACAAGTTAGGCTTTTGGGAGAAGCCAGGCTGGCGCCTTCGCCGCCAACCTACCTCCTCCCAACCATAATCAATAGAAAGCATTGTCATTCAGAGCGTAGCGAAGAATCTCATATATTTAGCCGGTCAGTAGTGATTTTAAATAAAAAAAATTTTACATAACAGTCAATTCATCTTCAACACCAGCATTCAATTTAACGATTCATTAAAAAAACACTCACCATACACAACACCTATTTAATAAATTCCCATACAAATAATGCTCTTTTTACTATTTTTATTTGTTTTATAAAAATAATTTATATATTTGCAGCAGAATAACACACAAGCTTTGTTAAATAAACACTTCTAAAAAAATACGTTATGAAAAAAACTACATTATTTATTATTCTGATTATATTCGGAATCACAACACAACTCACTGCACAGGTGAATGGGACTGCGGCAATACCTTTAGCCTCTACGCCCGAAAAACCAGTGTATTATTACATCGAAAGTGCTTATGACGGCAGTACCGGTGCAAAACCCGCAACAGGGATTTCGAGCAATGGAATGCTTCTGTATTCGCAAACAACCGACAACAGCAATGCAAATTACGCTTTAAAAGAGAGCATAACAAACGTTGACGATGTTGCCACATGGAGACTGGAGGCCTCCGGAGCCAATATCAAAATCATCAACAAAAACACCTGGTACTTAAAAACCTCTGTAAACCCCACGCTCGTTACCTTAGGAGCAACAGCCGAAGAGAATATCCTTTCTCAGTATGCGAACACATTTCAATTCAGCATCAGACCGACCACCGGCAACCCGGTCATAGCCTGGCATAACGATGCAAGAGGAAATTACTTAGACAAGTATAGCAGCCAGGGAGCAAACAGCAGAACCGCCTGGTATTTTATCGTTGTACCCGGCTACGAAGACAACTACAATGATTATTATGCAAGCTATCAGGTTACATTGTTGGGCAATCAAATTACAGCAGCTACCAGTTTACTGACAAACACAGTGGAAGGTACTGAAATTTTCAACTACAGCGCTGCCAGCCGAAACAATCTTCAATCTGCCATCGATGCAGCACAAGCGGTTTACGATAACAGCACTACAAGTACTCAGCAAGCGATAGATGCAATAGCCGCTTTAAACCTGGGCATCTACAACTACAAGTCGAGCCGGGTAATGCCTTTCAATGTAAGCGACGAAACCAATACATACTGGTATCAAATACACGACAAAAGATCACCTGCTGTATACTGGAACATAGCCACAGTAGGCACAACAGCCAATGCATTGGGCAGAACAACAAGCTCTAACCCTACCGCCAATACACAACTTTTCAAATTTGTAAAAGCCCCCTATCCAAACACAGGATACTATATCTATAGTAAGTCTGATGCAACGAATGCCCTGTCATCACCTACCACCAACAACGGAGAAATCATTCGTATCGATTCAACCCCAATAAGCTGGTTGTTTGAGAATGCACAAACAGATCACTACCTGATATCAACTGAAACAAGTTTAAGACAACTGAATAGCTATACCGATAAAATTTCGTATTACAATGGTGGAGCTGCCGACGACGGCAACAACTGGATGTTTATTGAATTAGACTTGACGGTACTTAAAGATGCTTACAACCAAAAACGTACAGAAGCCCGCGAGCTTTATACAAATACGGCAAGTTACGAAGGTTCTGACTTTGGACAATTCAGCGCTGCAAACCGCAGCACACTTGATGGAGTTGTTTCAGCAGAAGAAGCTAAAGACGTTGAAACTTTAAGCTTTAATCAATTAGAAGAAAATATCAGCACATTACAATCAGCCATTGACAACTTCAAAAGCTCAGTAAACAAAAACATAAATTCACTTTTATCTGCTAATCCCGAAAATTATCGCTGGTACAGCATTCGCAGTACCGGTACTGCAACTTATGTTTCCGGAAAGGTAATTTCCTCAACCGGCAGAGTTCTGAGCAATAAGTTTACTTTTGAAGTTCCCGGCGAGCCAGTCACCGACACCCAGCTGTTCAGATTCGAAATATCAGACAATCAGGTGAAGATAAGAAATAAAGCAAACAGTTACTATATGGCTGCCGATGGGGCTATCTCCGAAACAGCTGCCAGCTTTGCTCTTGATCAATTAACGGACGGTTATTCATTCAACATCAAACCAGCCAGCGCAAATGCCATTCATGCACAGGAGGCCGGCTCACACATCGTAAACTGGCCCGGCATTGCAGGTTCAGCTTCCGCATGGGTATTCGATTATGTTACTGAAACAGCCAAACCGGTATCCAGAACCATTAGCGTTAGCTCAGCCGACACTAACAAAGGTACTGCAGCCATTGTAGGAAGCACCGAAAGCACTACAACTACTGCCGAAAATATAACCGTAAAAGCAATACCGCTACCAGGCTTTATCTTTAGCAAATGGACAGATGCTGTGACCGATGCCGATGTGAGCAGCGAGCCTTTGTTTACTTACACGGGTACTACCGACATCCAACTGAAAGCCAATTTCGCAACCCTCGGAACTGTAGGCCGTCCATTGACCACCGATGATATTATGCCTGTGTATTATTATATCCAGTCAGCCTCCGATGGTTCATACGTATTCAACGGCTACAGTGGCGACTTCCGCAACAATGTAATGATTTCACCTACAACTGCCGGAAATATCATTCACAACAAACTCAGCGCTGCCACCAGCAACGACCATGCATTGTGGCAAATAGTAAACGTAGAAGGTGTAACCATGCTTAAAAACAAAGCCACTGGCTGGTTTATGAACGGCTCACGTGCAGTAGGTACCACAGGAAGTGCATTTACAAGCACAACACTCGAGGCCGCACCTACACAGTATGTAATGAAAACCGCCGACCAGCCAAGCTACATAAACACATGGAAGAACAACCTCTGCGACCGCCTGAGTTTGGTGACAACTGCCAACAGCATGCTCGCATGGTACTTTGTGGTAGAACCGGGAAGTCTGACCAACTACAACTTTACCACCGGGAATGTAAATACTCCTAATGTGAAGTATATCATCCGTACTACCAACAAAATGATCACTGTGGATGGTGTCGAAAACTTTGACATATACAGTATCAGCGGACGAAAACTCAACAAAATGCAGGCTCTGGAAAGCGGAATATACATTGTTCGCATCCAAAACCAGTCATTTAAAGTAAATGTAAAATAAAGCTAACAGCACAATGTAATTTCACACATTCACTTGTAGCAATAATTACGGCTGCTCAGAACTTCGGTTCGGGCAGCCGTTTTTATTGACTCTCCTCACACACAAAACCGGTATCAACTCCCATTCCACACATTCACAAAAAACGCCGTACACAAACAACAACCTTCAACACCGGCATCTTTTCACAACCAGACAGTTCGAAGCATAAATCACAAAAAACACATCACGAAAAATTTATAAAACAATAGAGAGTTACTATCCTTTTTATTAGATAAATCGCCCTATTTACGAACAACGCGCCTACAAAAAACATATTATTAGTAATTTTACTTATTATATATCCACCTTTTTACTATTTTTATTTGTTTTCACTACTGACCGACAAAAAATTGATTTAGCAAAAAGGGAAGCCATCTAAGCGATAACTTCCCCCGATATAGTACTTTTGTTTTACCACAAACACATAT
>SAAO01000004.1 GCA_009929375.1 Bacteroidia bacterium | reverse complement strand
GGCGACATAAAGTTACTGAAATTCAGCGACTTTACCAAAATTCTATGCTGCTATTTTTATATAAATCAGCAAGTTATTATACTTGCGAAAGTTGAGTAAGATATTAGTGTATAGCAACAGTCAGCAACAAATTGAAATTATCAGCACCGAAAGTCTGCCGGCAGGCACACAAATCCGTGTATTCAATGCTGCCGGACAAACAATTGCACAAATGCAGGCCGCAGGAAACCGCATAAGCATACCCGCATCAATAAGTAAGGGCGTATACTTCTGCCATATCGAAAATACAAACCAAAACCTTCAATACAAAGTAATTGTTCGCTAAGCGAGCTATGTAAAACGCAAAAACGAAACATATTATGAAAATACAGGAAAATAGTATACAACAAAAAGAATATCAGGCACCACAGATTTCCCGCATAGACCTCGATCGCGAAATATCGCTGCAACTTGAATCTCCCAATCCGATGGGAGAACCTAATTGGGCAGCCTATGATGATTATCAAACAGATGAATGGGCAAACTTAGATTAACTTAGCTAATTTTCATAAACTTTCTATCACTATCACAACGAAAGCAGAGCTATTATTCTGAAAGGAATAATTTTGCTCTGCTTTTTTATAATAATACTCAACTTTCGCAAGTTCTGATAAGGGGGCTTCCGCCCCAAACCCCGACTTACTTTTTGTCTTGATACAAAAAGTAAGCAAAAAGATCAAGACTTCGCCTGCTTCGCTCGAAAAATCTACGTTCGGAAGGCTCAAATCGTCCAAACTTGTTGAAGTTCGACCAATAGACTGCAATTTTTAAGAGCGCCCACTACGAACTTCAACTTCAAACAAGGACGATTTTTAACCGCCTTCCTCTCTTATTTTTCGGCTCACCAGCCGATGTCGCGCGTCCAAGAGCAGCATCGCTTTGTGTAAGTTTGCTTTTTCACTTCAAGTGAAAAAATCAAAGGTTTGCAGAAAACATAAATACAAATGAACAGTATTCCATAAGCCTCTAATTGTCAGTGGCTTTGAAATTACTAATAATTATCAATCAAGTATTTAATAGTTTGCGAAAGTTCAATAATAATACATTAAATAAACCTACTGACCGACTAAACATCTGAGGTTCTTCGATACGATCTGAATAAAACTCCCTAGATCCTCCATCCACAACAAAGTTTGAATATCATTGATAATTCCAATATTTGCAGGCGTAACTCCCCTTTAGGGGTTGGGGGCTACCTCCTCAAACCGAAGGGTTTTAGACACTTTGAATTTATTATACTGTTTCTCTACCAGGCAACATTCGGTGTATGCATCGTGTTCGAAAAAGAGAATTTGTTGTTCTTCAGCAGCCTCTTCGAGCATACGCTGTTTATCCGTCATGGCGTCGAGCGGGAAAATATCATAAGCTGAAAGCCATGCCACAGGCACATTGGCAGCCAACGGAATCACATCGCCACAATACACCAACGTGCGCTCGGGAAGTTGTACATACACTGCAATTTGCCCCACTGTATGTCCATTAAAAAGACGCAGCTCCACGCCATCGGTCAGTACCAAATCGCTGCTTACTTTCTGTAATTTTCCGGCATTTTCTATGGGCAGCATATTCTCGCTGAAGTACGAATCGCCTTCACGCACATTCGGATTCAGGAAGTTTTGCCACTGTGCATCGCCCACCCAGTGTGTGGCATTGGGAAAAACAAGCTCCACAGCCGATTTATCAGCATTGTAACGGGTAGCTCCGCCACAATGATCGAAATGCAAATGCGTAAACACCACATCTGTAATATCGTCGCAGCTATATCCGAGTTTTGCCAGTTCGTGGGGAAAACTAATCACTCCTTCGAAACCATAATACTTCAGATAATCGAGCTGCTTGTCGCCTGTCCCAGCATCTACCAAAATGCGACGGTCGCCCGTATCCACCAGCAAGCAACGCATATGGAGTTTGCAAAAATTATTTTCATCGGCAGGATATCGTTTCTGCCACACTTTTTTGGGCACCACGCCAAAGGCCGCTCCACCGTCCACATGGAACGAACCTGCTTCTATTTTGTGTAGTTTCATTTATTGTTATTTATTATTTCGTGTTACAGTTTACATGTTTCATAGTTTCGGGTTTCATCATCACATCACCACATCATCACATTAGCATATCATCACATTAGCATATCATCACATCATCACATCTACTCAGCCCCCAACCCTCCGCCACGGCGGACAGGCTCTAAAGGGGAACTGTAACTGTGTGCAATTTTATATAATATTTACTTTGAATTGATTTACTAAGAGTTAGTTTGTCAAATCTTCAAATCTTCAAATCTTCAAATTAAGAAATTATCACATTATCACATTATCACTTCACCACATCAATTCCTTCTCGTCCAACGTTTTTTTTATTACCTTTGTAACTACTTTCTTTCCGATACAAAAATAAGAAAAAACTTTATCAGGTCAACCATGCAGAAAGTACACTTTACAGGCATAGGAGAACCTGCAATGTTGAGCATTGCAATTGCAGTAAACCGGAAAAATAATTTTTCGGTAAGCGGTTCTGACGAAAAATTTTCGGGAGAGTCATACACGACACTTATCGAAAATGGCCTGTGGCCCGAAAGTCCGGGCTGGCATCCCGACCGAATTCACAAAAATCTGAATGCAGTGGTGACCGGCTTGCATACACTACCCGACAATCCTGAAATAATAAAAGCCCGTGAACTTGGACTGAAGGTTTACAATATGGCTGAATATCTTTATCAGCAAACACGTAGTAAAACAAGGATTGTTGTTTGTGGGAGAAACGATGTTCCGGTTGTTACGGCTATGATTCTGCATGTATTGCGAAAAACAAGAATGCAGGCCGACTTCCTGACTTCAAAGCAATTAAACAAAACAGAACCAAAATGCAGATTATCGTACGAATCGCGCATTGCTGTTTTTGAAGACTATGATTACAACGAAAACACAGGACTTGTTTTTCAGGCTTGTAAGCCACACATTGCAGTAATGACAGGCATTGCTGCACACAACAGTGACACTGAAGCACTTCAGGACGACAGGATACAAAAAGCATGTAAACTGATTGAAACCATGGAAGTACAGGGGCGTTTGATTTACTTTTCCGGCGACGAAAATTTAAACCACGTATGTACCAATCTTCGCCGCGACATAGTTGCTTTTTACTACGGAATTCCTGATTACGAAATTCAAAACAATATTATTTATCTGAAAACAAAAAAATCAGATATACCGCTGACTTTCTCGGGAGAACAAAATTTGCTAAGTCTGAATGCAGCCCGTCTGGCATGCCGTCAGATAGGTATTTACGACGATCAGTTTCTGAATGCAATCACAGATTTTAATATACCCAACAATTTTTAGCTGTATTCCTGCGTTTTTAAAATTGAAATAAGACATCTATATATGGATAACAAACAATCATTACTTGATCACAGATATATGCGTATGGCTCGTATCTGGGCCGAAAATTCATACTGCGAACGCCGTAAAGTAGGTGCTTTGCTGGTAAAAAACAAGATGATAATTTCCGATGGGTACAACGGGACCCCTTCGGGTTTCGAAAATAAATGTGAAGACGAAAACAATGTCTCGAAAGCATATGTTTTACATGCCGAGGCCAATGCCATCAGCAAAATTGCCCGATCGCACAACAGTAGCGATGGCGCAACACTTTATGTAACCGCTTCGCCTTGTATCGAATGTTCGAAACTGATTATTCAGGCAGGTATCAAAAGGGTGGTTTATGGCGAAAAATACCGCATTATGGATGGCGTGGAGCTGTTGGAACGGGCTGGTATTGAAATTGTGTATCTGGCAGACGAGTAGTATTTTCGGGTTTTGTGTTTCGAGTTGATTGGCTGATTGGTTGATTGGTTTTTGTTTTTATAATCGGCAGTATTAAATGGTAAATGGTAAATGACGAAATAGTAAATTTTCAACTATTATGGGCTGATTGGTTAATTAGTTGATTGGTTTTTGTTTTCATAATCGGCAGTATTAAATGGTAAATCACGAAATAGTAAATTTTCAACTATTATGGGTTGATTAGTTAATTAGTTGATTAGTTTTTGTTTTTATAGTCGGTTGTATTGAATGGTAAATGGTAAATGACGAAATAGTAAATTAATATATGAATAAAAGAAATCTGATTCTTGTCCTTATTGTATTCCTGTCGGTTGTGGTGGGTTTAATTCTTGGAAATCTATTAGCCCACAGAGCCGGATTACGTGGAACTCAGGGTGATTACAGCTTTTTATCTAAAAGTTTCAGCAGCAACAAGTTGGATGAAGTCCTCGCACTTATCGATCAGCAATATGTCGATTCGATAGATGTAAATGAGCTTACCGAGGAAATGATGGTGGATTTAATAGCCAAGCTCGACCCGCACTCGGTATATATTCCTGCAGCTGATCTTGAAAACGTAAACAGTGAACTCGAAGGAAGTTTCAGTGGCATTGGTGTACAATTCAATATCCAGAACGATACTATCACCATTGTTTCGGTTATCAGCGGAGGGCCATCCGAAAAAGTGGGTTTACTCGCCGGCGACCGTATTGTGGAGGTTAACGATACTGCATTTACAGGTAAAAAGGTTACCAACGAGAAGGTTATGAAAAAGCTTCGTGGTAAAGCCAACACCAAAGTAAAATTAGGTATAAGACGACATGGAACTGCCGAAAAACTGACTTATACAGTTACCCGTGGAGAAATACCTGTGAACTCGGTTGATGTTTCGTATATTATAGCTCCGCAAACCGGATTTATCAAAGTAAGCAAATTTGCAGCCACCACTTACAGCGAATTTCTGAACGCAATAGCCGATTTAAGGGCTAAAGGAGCACGCAAATATATTATCGACCTGCGTGAAAACAGCGGCGGCTTTATGGATCAGGCCATCAATATGGTCAACGAGTTTTTACCTGCCAATCAAATGATTGTGTACTCTGAAGGAAAAGCCTATCCACGTTACGAAGCGCGTGCAACAGGAAAAGGCAGTCTCATAAGTGCTCCTGTGGTAGTACTTATCGACGAATTCTCGGCTTCAGCCAGTGAGATTTTTGCCGGAGCTATTCAGGACAACGACCGTGGCACAGTGATTGGTCGCCGTTCATTCGGCAAAGGGCTTGTACAACAACAAATGGATCTGACAGATGGATCTGCAGTACGACTCACTGTGGCCCGTTACTATACACCATCAGGACGCAGCATTCAGAAACCATATGAAAACGGCAAAGCCGACGATTATGAACTCGACATTCTGAACAGATACATGCATGGCGAAATTGACAATAAAGACAGTGTACAACTTAAAGACACATTGAAATATAAAACACTGAAAGGAAGAACTGTATATGGCGGTGGTGGCATTATGCCCGACATTTTTGTATCGCGCGACACTTCGGAATACAGCACTTATCTGAACAAAGTAGTCAATTACGGCTATCTTTATCAGTTTGCATTTCAGTACAGCGACCAGCACCGTAATACGCTCAAAGCATTCAGGGACTGGCAAAAAATGGAAGCGCATTTGAACACACAAAATTTGCTTGCTGAATTTGTAAAATTTGCCGGCACTAAAGGCGTAAAACCAACCGGACGTGACCTTGCCATCTCAGGAAAATTTATTCAAAGACAGCTAAACGCTTATATTACACGTAATATAATTGGCGAAAACGGTTTTTATCCACTCTTCTATAAAGACGATAAAACAATACTGAAAGCAATTGACGTGTTAGCGAACAAAAAAGCAAGTAAGTAACCAGAAAAATAATAGTCAATATCTATATTTTCATAAATACAATCTGTTTGATTTATATGTTTATCTATAGTATCTTTGTATCACAAACAAGAAATAATAGTTTAAATATATAAAAACAAATCATTATGAAAACATTAGATTACACAAAACTCAGTGCAGAAGCTGTAAAACCGGTAGTTAACGCATTACAGCAATTATTGGCCGATTATCAGATTTATTACAGTAACCTTCGTGGTTTTCATTGGAATGTAAAAGGAAAAGATTTCTTTGTACTTCACAAGCAGTATGAGGAAATGTACGACAATACAGCTGAAAAAGTAGACGAAATTGCAGAAAGAATACTCATGCTCGATGGAGTTCCGGTTCATAATTTCAGTGAATATCTGAAAACTTCAAAAGTAAAGGAAGTGGGTTATGTAACCAGGGGCAGCGAAGGTATTCAACATGTAATGGAGACTATTTCGTACTTTATTGCTTCGGAACGTAACATACTGAAATTAGCTTCTGAAGCAGGTGACGAAACCACTGTGGCACTAATGAGCGACTATATCAGTGAACAGGAAAAACTTATGTGGATGCTCACTGCATACACTGCCTGATGAAAATCAGTTACGAAAAAGGCTATCACGCAATGTGATAGCCTTTTTTGTTGTAGAAATAATTATCTAAAGTATCATACAACCATTTTTGAGGTTACTTCCATTTTCAGCACAGGTGTATATTCAAACATTACTCCTGTGATTCTTTCGGAACAATCCCATAGCTGACGGGCCACATCTTTGTTGCATGCATGCTGAGATGCCGTTACACGAACAGGATAACCTTTCATCTGCATAGCTCCGTCTGGTCCGAAAAAGTCAGCTCCTTTAGCACTTTCGTCAACAGCAGCCCGTAAACCCGGCAAAGCTCCCATTTCGGCCGGCTGCATAAAACTTTTTACTGCAGGGAGTAATATAGCTCTGATCCATTTGGGTGCTGCATGGCTAAACAAGTTGGTGTACGAAACTCCCGGATGTGCCACAAGCGCTTTACAGTCAAGCTTATTTTTCTCGAAGAACCGTTGAAGTTCAAAGGTAAACAACAAACTTTCGAGTTTCGAACGTGAATAAGCTTTATAGGGCGTATATCCCCTGCCCTTTTCATAAAGCAGGTTTTTAAAATTCATTGTTCCTGTCTTGTGTGCCAGGCTACTCACATTCACCACTCTCGAACCCGGAGTCGCTGCCAGCATATCGAGCAACAAGCCTGTCAATGCATAATGTCCGAAATAATTGGTACTTTGCTGCAATTCCACTCCATCCTTTGTTTGAGTGTAAGGCGTCATCATTACGCCTGCATTGTTGAGCAAAATATCCAGCTGATTATAATCTTTTTTGAAATCACCCGCAAACATGCGTATCGACCAGAAGTTCGATAAATCGAGCTCCATAACCTTTATTTTTGCTTTGGGTTGATCTTTAAGTAATAATTTTCGTGCTTCGTTTCCTCTTTGTACCGAGCGACAGGCCATAATAACCTCTGCTCTTTTAGCCGCTAATGCTTTTACTGAAGCCAGCCCCAATCCACTGTTTCCACCTGTTACGATAATTATTTTTCCCTGTAAATCAGGAATGTCTTCAATAGTCCAGTTTTTCTTGATCATGTTAAGTTATAATAAATGCGTCATCATCCTGATTAATTCTTCCGAATTGCAAATTTAGAGTAAAAATATCAGGAATCCGAATTTAAATATTAAAAAAAACATAAGATTACCTGTTATTTTTAACACGCATTGCATCCCAAATCAAATATCCGGACAACAAAACATACATAAACAGACCAAGCCACTGCGCTGAATTACTTTCAGCCCATTCCATATTCATCACATTTACACCGGCAAAACGCAGTCCGGCACTTACTACGCCCATAAGAGCACCACCGGCAATAAAACCTGAAGCAAGCAATGTTCCTTTTTCCTGACGAGCAGAATTCAGTTCTGCATTTTTAGAACGTGTGGATACAAACCAACTGATCAGACCACCTACCAACAACGGAGCATTCAGTTCCATAGGAATAAACATTCCGAGAGCAAAAGCCAAAGCCGGAATTTTAAAGAAAGTAAGCAAAAGAGAAATGGCAGCACCGATAGCATACAAGTACCAGGGAGCACCGGCACCGGACATAAGAGGTTCGATGACAGCTGCCATGGCGTTAGCCTGCGGAGCTACAAGAGCATTGTCGCCTGTGAAACCATACGTTTTATTAAGCACCATAATTACACCACCCACAGTAGCTGCCGAAACCAATGTTCCCAAAAACTTCCATGTTTGCTGTTTGGCAGGTGTTGTTCCAATCCAGTAACCGATTTTTAGGTCGGTAATAAAACCACCTGCCATTGAAAGGGCTGTACAAACCACGCCACCAATTACAAGCGCAGCCACCATTCCTGTGGTTCCTTTCAATCCCACAGCCACCATAACCACCGAAGCAAGAATCAGTGTCATCAATGTCATACCCGAAACAGGATTTGTACCCACTATTGCGATGGCATTTGCTGCCACAGTAGTAAACAGAAAAGCGATAACCGCTACTACCAGAATACCCACAGTAGCATATAACAGATTGAATTCAAACACTCCGAAATAGAAAAACGCATAAGTTGTGAGCAAAGCCAAAACCACACCAATAGCAATAATTTTCATTGGCAAATCGCGTTGCGTACGTTTCACTGCCACATCCACAGCTTTACCTTTCGACTTAAATTCAGAGGCAGCAAGTCCAACAGCACTTTTGATGATTCCCCATGAACGTACAATACCAATAATACCGGCCATAGCAATACCACCAATACCAATATGTCGTGCAAATTCTTTGAAAATAAGCTCCGGTGCGGCTTCGCTCAATGCTCCACTGAAAGCAGGATTCAACACTTGTATCAATTGATCACCCAAAAGCGGCAAAACCGGTACAATTACAAACCAAACGAGAGCCGAACCAGCTACAATAATGGCTGCATATTTCAATCCGATAATATAACCCAAGCCAAGCACTGCTGCACCCACATTAAGTTTGAAAACCACTTTTGCCTTTTCCGCCAGTGCTTCGCCAAAAGGCAGCACACGGGTGGTAAATGTTTCGGCCCACGAGCCAAAAGTAGCCACCACAAAATCGTAAATACCACCGATAGCACCTGCCAGAATCAGTGGTTTAGCCTGATCGCCACCTTTTTCGCCGGATACAAGCACCTGAGTTGTGGCTGTAGCTTCCGGGAAGGGATATTTTCCGTGCATATCCGACACAAAATACTTGCGAAATGGAATCATAAACAGAATACCCAGAATACCTCCGAGCAAAGAACTCAAAAACACCTGCATAAAACTCACTGTGATTTCAGGATATTTGGCCTGAAGAATATACAAAGCAGGCAGGGTAAAAATTGCCCCGGCTACTACCACACCTGAACTTGCACCAATCGACTGAATAATCACATTCTCACCTAAAGCTCCTTTGCGCTTCGAAGCACTCGAAAGTCCGACTGCAATAATGGCAATAGGAATGGCCGCTTCGAAAACCTGTCCGATTTTAAGTCCAAGGTAAGCTGCCGCAGCCGAAAACAATACGGCCATAAGTAACCCCCAGGTCACCGAACGGAAGTTTACTTCGGGATAGTTCTTATCAGGCGACAATAGTGGCTTATACTCTTCGCCTTCGCGTAATTCACGTGAAGCATTCTCAGGTAATCCTGTAATTTTTTCTTCTTCCATATTCATATCTTACTTTTGAATGTATATTTTTAGCAAAACGGTCACAAATATAAAACAAAAAGCCTGAAATGCATGAAAATACAGCAAAACAAATGTATATCAGCACTCATTTTTTAAAAAGCTATATATATTTTTCAGCTACAAACAATTATATTTGTACTCGGAATTTATTAATAAATATCAGAATGAAAAAGCAGTTCAGCATCATATTTTTGCTTTTATGCTTCACAGCCATACAGGCTCAGGAAGCATTTACTTCGTATCGCAACAGCTATCACGGATTCGACAATCCCGTTTTCATGTCGCTTACGCATCAGAATTTCACACTCTGGATTAGCGGACTTCCTGCGGGTGGAGCAGTGCAAACCGGAGGAATCGCCATCAAGGAAAATCAGTATCAGGTTTTTTACGAAGGGATGAATATTGCCAAACAGGAATATACAACATGGAAAAAGGAACTACAGGACGGGAAACGTAAAAAACTCAACAAGTCGCTTCGAATGTTTGTAAATTCCGATGCATTTTTTAAAACGAACGAGTGGTATTACGATTACAATCTGATGCTGAAATTCGACCTAGTCGCTGAAATTTTTGAAGACTCAAGCGCATATTACCTCAAAGTGGCAACAGGGAAACTCAGATCGTCGTTGTACAGTACTGCTGTATCCGACGGTTTTGAAATTGTTTTTTCGAATGAAAATGAAATTTCGCAATTCATGGATAGTATTTCAAGAGAAAACATCAACAGACAAATTGCAATAATGAATCCGGTAACTGAAAAAATCAAGCAGGAAATTACAGAAAAACGAATACAGAAAGTCGAAAAACGTCCTTGGCTGTCGAATATTGAATTCGGAGTGACGGCAGGTTTTTCGTCTTCATTTGCTATGAATACAAAGCCCAATGAAGCTCCTGCTCCGTTATCGTTTATCGAACCAATGAGGAATATTCAAAGTAATTTCAGTGGAGGACTTTTCGGACGTGTATATTATAAGAACTTTTTATTCCAACCGGAGGTCTCATACAGTTCAGGACAAGGCGAAAATTATTTCTGCTTTTTAGATCCGTCTTTGCAACAGATTATCATGAAAAAGGAAGCCAGCTATAAAACAATTGAAGTTCCTCTGCTTTTAGGCTATAACTTTCTGAACAAAAATAAATTTAAAATCAGTGTCGCTGCCGGTCCGCAATTCAGTTTCGACATGGGTTCCGGAGCGAACATAATATATTATCACACCTTCGGTAACTACACGCTGTCGTCGGAGTCGGAAACTATGAATTCGTTCCGCACAGGCATTACCGCAGCGGCCATGTTCGACTATTCACGTTTCAGTCTGGGCATTCGTTACACCCGTATTGCAAACAAGTTCGAAACCTCTTTCGACTCGCGTGTATTCGATAAAATGAGTACCTCAATGCTGACTTTCACTGCTGCATGGAAAATTTTTGAACCAATAAAATAATCAGAAAGAGAGCATAACCCACATTTCCATTTTCAGAATTTTAATATACAAAAAAGGAGATTATCCGGTGGACAATCTCCTTCTTTGCAACAATAAAACTTTTTTCTATTTATACAATTCCCTGAGCCAGCATAGCTTTGGCCACTTTCAGGAATCCGGCGATATTTGCTCCTTTCATATAGTTGATATAACCATCCGATTCACGGCCATAACGTACACACTGATCATGAATTTGCGACATGATTTGTTGCAGTTTGGCATCCACTTCGGCTGCAGTCCATGAAATATGCATAGCATTTTGAGTCATTTCAAGTCCCGAAGTAGCCACACCACCGGCATTTACAGCTTTTCCGGGTCCGTACATTACTTTGTGATGCAGTAACAATTCGATAGCTTCAGGAGTACAACCCATGTTCGAAATTTCGCCCACACAAATCACTCCGTTATCAATCAAATGACGTGCATCTTCTTCGTTCAGTTCATTTTGAGTAGCACAAGGCAATGCAATATCCACTTTTACTTCCCACGGACGACGGCCCGGCACAAATACAGCACCAAACTGTTCGGCATAAGGTTCTACAATATCGTTGCAGGTAGCACGAAGTTCGAGCATATAATCAATTTTCTCACCTGAAATTCCGTTTTCGTCGTAAATATAACCATCAGGGCCCGAAATAGTCACCACTTTGGCTCCCAGTTCGTTAGCTTTAAGCACTGCCCCCCAGGCCACATTACCAAAACCTGAAACAGCAATGGTTTTGCCTTTAATACTCTGACCTGCAGTTTCAAGCATTTGATTCACAAAATACAAACCGCCAAAACCTGTGGCTTCGGGACGAATCAGTGAACCACCAAATTCGAGATTTTTTCCTGTAAGAACACCGGTATTTTCCTGAGCAAGTTTACGATACATGCCGTACATATAACCCACTTCGCGGGCACCCACACCTATATCACCGGCTGGCACATCGGTTTCAGGACCAATATGACGCCACAATTCAAGCATAAAAGCTTGACAAAAGCGCATTACTTCGGCATCCGATTTTCCGCGTGGATTAAAGTCGGAACCACCTTTTCCACCGCCCATTGGCAATGTGGTAAGGGCATTTTTGAATATTTGTTCGAAACCTAAAAACTTAAGAATAGAAAGATTTACAGAAGAGTGAAAACGCAAACCGCCTTTGTAAGGGCCGATAGCATTGTTGAACTGTACGCGATAGCCCAGATTTATCTGCACTTCGCCACGATCGTCGACCCAGGGCACTTTAAAGGTAAAAATGCGGTCGGGCTCCACCAATCGCTCAGCAATTTTGGCTTTTTCGAATTCGGGATGCTGGTTGTAAACCTCTTCGATGGTCATCAACACCTCTCTCACTGCCTGCAGATACTCATGTTCGCCCGGATGCCTTGCTTCCAGCGAATGCATTAAATTGTCGATATTCATATGAAAATAATTAATTTTAAATGTCATATGGAACTCGTCCCGTCAAAACATGACTCGTTTCATACGTATTATTTTTAGTTTTAAGGCCGAATAAAACAGCTATGAAAGCCATTTCACACGATATTATTTTTAAAGTAAAGAATCCGGTATAATACCTGTCAAATTGTAAGCAAAAATGAGTTTCTTACCTGAGAATAGTGATGCAATATATCATTTTGTCAGAAAATACTTTTATATAAGACGTTTTAATGTAAAAATAAGACTGATTTTCAGAGCATCAACGAACTTTTGCTTTCATTTCGATTACAATGCAATTTTAATTTATTTATTTGGTAAAATCAAACATTTGAGCAACTATTTTACATGTTTCTGAAAAATACTTTTTTTCGTTTGAGTTTCGGATTTTTAGAAATATATTTACAGTCGCAAAACGAATCCCATTCATGGAAAAAAATATCCTGAATGCAGTATTCTGCTCAATACTAACTAAAAATGATGAATACTTCGAGTTTAAAGAAATTATATTTCAAAGACACTACTTTTGCCAACCTGATGCGCCATCGCATATACAATGTATTGCTTTTTGCCAGTAAATACGATGTATTTGTACTTGAGGAAGACGGTCGCATCGACGAACAGATTTTCAACGAATATACAGCCCTTAACCTGCGTTATGCACCTCGATTCACTCTGGTTTCGAGCGAGGAAGAGGCCAATGCATTGCTCAGAGAACGTTCGTTCGAACTTATTATTTCAATGCCCAGTGGCGATAGCATTAATCCTTTCGAATGGGCCAAGGGGGTAAAAAAACAGTTTCAGGATATACCCATTGTGGTTTTGACGCCTTTTTCACGTTCGGTTTCGAGCCGTATTGCCAACGAAGACCTCAGCGCTATCGACTATGTGTTCAGTTGGTTGGGCAACGCTGACATTCTGCTGGCCATTATCAAACTGATTGAGGATAAAATGAATGTGGAAGAGGATGTACAATCCGTTGGGGTACAGGTAATCTTATTCGTCGAAGATTCCATACGCTTTTACTCATCGATAGTGCCGCAGCTTTACAAATTCGTGTTTATGCAATCACACTCGTTTATGACAGAGGCACTGAATGAGCACGAACAAATGCTTCGTATGCGTGGCCGTCCGAAAATTCTGCTGGCCCGTAATTTCGAAGAAGCCACTGCTATTTATCAGAAATTCAAAAAAAATATGCTCGGTGTCATTACCGACGTAAGTTTTTCGCAGGAAGGGCTTAAAAACCGACAGGCTGGTATCGATCTTTGTAAATATATCCGTAGTAACGACCCTCTTATCCCGCTGGTGGTGCAGTCTACCGAAGAAGCGAATAAACAGGGAGCCGATATCGTAAAAGCAGCGTTTATTCACAAACATTCGAAAACCTTCAATCTCGAACTTCGCGAAATCATCACCAATAATTTTGGTTTTGGCGACTTCATTTTTCTGAATCCTGATACCGGAGAGGAAGAAGCGCGGATAAAAAACCTGCGCGGACTCCAGGACACTATATTTAAAATCAGCGATGTAGCATTATATTATCATGTTTCGCGCAATAATATTTCTCGCTGGTTGTATTCACGCGCTATGTTTCCGCTGGCCGAATTTCTTAAAAACATCAGGGTACCCGATTACAATCAGACTGATTTGCTGAAGGTACGCGAGATTATTTTCGATGCCATTGTAAATTACCGTAAAATTAAAAACCGTGGAGTCGTGGCCGTTTTTCAACGCGACAGATTTGACCAATACTCAAATTTTGCACGTATCGGTGATGGTTCGATGGGTGGAAAAGGTCGAGGACTGGCATTTATCGATGCCATGATAAAACGAAATGAAAAGTTTGAACAATTCGAGAACGCTCAAATCACCATACCACGCACAGTAGTGTTGTGTACCGATATTTTCACGGAATTCATGGAGCTGAACAAGCTTTATCCCATCGCACTATCAGATCTGAGCGACGAAGAAATTCTCTCATATTTTCTGAAAGCCAGACTTCCGCAAAAACTGATTGCGGACCTCTATGCGTTTCTGGGCTCTATTACTGCTCCGATTGCAGTCCGCTCGTCAAGTCTTCTTGAAGATTCTCATTATCAGCCATTTGCCGGAATCTACTCAACTTACATGGTGCCTTTCGACCCAAAAAGTAAGACCCACATGCTCGTTATGATTACCGAAGCAGTGAAAGCTGTTTATGCTTCGGTATTTTATCAGGACAGCAAGGCGTATATGACGGCTACAAAAAATGTAATCGACGAGGAGAAGATGGCCATTGTGCTTCAGGAAATTTGTGGAAATGCTTACGGAACTCGTTATTATCCATCATTTTCGGGTGTTGCGCGTTCGCTGAACTATTACCCTATCGGCTCTGAACAGCCTGAAGACGGCATTGCGAATATTGCGCTCGGACTAGGGAAATATATTGTGGATGGCGGAATGACCTTACGCTTTTCGCCTGCATATCCGCACAACGCATTACAAACAAGCACACTGGAATTTGCGCTTCGTGAAACACAAACATGGTTCAACGCACTCGACCTTTGTCAGAACTGCTTTGTTCCTCAGGTCGACGATGGTTTCAACCTGCTGAAAGTGCGCGTACAGGACGCTATGCCCGATGGAACACTCAAATATATAGCTTCAACTTACGATTATCAGAACGGAACCATTGAGGATGGTCTGTACGAAGGCAGGAAAGTCATTACGTTTGCCAATATCCTGAAACACGATGTATTTCCGCTTGCCGCTATCCTGAAAGAAATTTTGCACACTGCTCAAAACGAGATGGGTCGTGCCATTGAAATTGAATTTGCCGTAAATCTGGATTATTCGCCAAAGAAACAGCATGTATTCTATCTTCTGCAGATTCGTCCTATTGTGGATAGCAAGGAAATTATTCACGAAGATATTGGGGCAATTGATATAGCGAACACAATTATTAGTAGTAAAAGTGCTTTGGGACATGGCATTACCAACGATGTTTTCGATGTAATTTATGTTCGTCCTGAAGCTTTCAATTCTGCCAAAAACCAGTTGATTGCTTATGATCTGGAAAAAATAAACAAACAGATGCAGGCCGAAAACCGTCATTATGTGTTGGTAGGTCCGGGTCGTTGGGGCTCAAGCGATCACTGGCTCGGTATACCTGTAAAATGGCCTCAGATAAGCATGGCGCGTGTCATTGTGGAATCCGGATTGGAGCAATACCGCATCGACCCGAGTCAGGGTACGCATTTTTTCCAGAATCTCACTTCACTGGGCGTGGCTTATTTCACGATCAACCCTTTCCGTGGTGATGGAAGTTACGACACAGAGTTTCTGAACACCCGCGAAGCCCTTTACGAATCGCAATATATCCGTCATGTACGTTTTGAAAAACCAATTACTATAAAAGTAGATGGACGTAAAAATGTAGGTGTAATAATGAAACCGGACATTTAAGTTTGTGAATGTATAATTATTGCTTTTTCAAACGATTTTTAGTATATTTGCGACTGCAAAAAATAAATAATTTAAAAACAACAGTCAAAACACAACAATTTTATGTTCAAAAATCATCCTAAAGGTTTGTTAGCTGCAGCACTTGCCAATATGGGCGAACGTTTCGGGTTTTACATAATGATGGCAATTCTAACGCTGTTCATTTCATCTAAGTTCGGATTGTCCGAAACTACAACAGGCTACATTTACTCCGCCTTTTATGCATCAATATATTTGCTGGCTTTGGTTGGCGGGTTAATCGCAGACAAAACCAAGAATTACAAAGGCACAATTCTGATAGGTATTATATTAATGGCTATTGGTTATCTGATTATTGCAATTCCTACGCCTACTCCGGTACCAAGCATGGGTCTTTATCTGGCTATCACTATAGGTGGTCTCATGGTTATTTCATTTGGTAATGGATTATTTAAAGGAAATCTCCAGGCATTGGTGGGACAAATGTACGATGACCCAAAGTATTCAGATAGAAGAGATTCAGGTTTCCAGATTTTTTATATGTTTATCAATATTGGTGCAATGTTCGCGCCATTTATTGCTATTGGTGTAAGAAACTGGTGGTTAAAGACAAATAATTTTGATTATAACGGCTCATTACCGGAACTATGTCATCAATACATAGCTGAGGGTACAGCCATGCCTACCGAATCGCTAAGCCGTTTGACAGAATATGCTAACAAAGCAATGTTGGATGGTTCTACTGTAACTGATCTTACTGCTTTTTCAAATAGCTATCTTGAGGTATTCAATCGTGGATTTCAGTATGCATTTGCTGCTGCAATTATTGCCATGCTTATCTCACTTGTAATTTATATTGTAAACAAAAACAAATTTCCTGATCCTGCTAAGAAAGTAGTAAATCAAAAGAATGCCTCTTCAAACATATCAAAAGAAGAGATTCAAATGAGTGTTCAGGAAATCAAACAACGTGTTTATGCTTTGTTTGCTGTATTTGGTGTGGTGATTTTCTTCTGGCTCTCATTCCATCAAAACGGATATTCCCTGACATATTTTGCCCGCGATTATGTAAATCTGGAAGTTATAAACATCGACCTTGGCTTTACAAGTATCAAAGGAGCAGAGATATTTCAAAGTGTAAATCCAATTTTTGTAGTATTACTTACTCCGCTCATTATGTGGGTCTTTGGTTCTCTTAAGAAAAGAAAAAAAGAACCTTCAACTCCAATGAAGATCGCTATTGGGATGGGAATTGCAGCTTTGGCTTATGTTTTCCTGATGATATTCTCGTTCGCATTACCAGCAAAAGAAGCCCTTTCGGGAATGAGTGCAACGCAATTAGATGCGATGCGTGTTACGCCCTGGATTATGATTATTCTTTATTTTATTCTAACTGTAGCCGAATTATTTATATCTCCGCTTGGTTTATCATTTGTATCAAAAGTAGCACCCCCACATCTTCAGGGATTAATGCAGGGTAGCTGGCTCGCTGCAACTGCCATTGGAAACTCAATACTTTTCATTGGAGGATTGCTTTATACCAGTGTTCCAATCTGGGCATGTTGGTTGGTATTCGTAATAGCTACAGGACTCTCAATGCTCGTAATGTTAAGCATGGTAAAATGGCTCGAAAGAGTAGCAAAATAATTAGCTTATAATTTTATTGAAAAAGCGCAGATATCAATTGCTGATATCTGCGCTTTTCTTTATGTGGTACTACAATTCCGGAATAATAAAAACGTAAAAAAACTCACTGTAATGACATTCTAAAATCACGGTTGAGATTTTAAAAATCTCAACCGTGATTTTGACAAATCTCAACGAAGAGTTTGATAAGTCTAAGGCGAGAGTTTCTACACAACAAAAAGGCTTCACATTTCTGTGAAGCCTTTTCTTATTCCTCATTAAAGGGGCATTCTTATTTATTTTTCTCAACCCAGACTCTGGCATTTACAAATGCTTCGATCCACGGGGTAACCTGATCGTTATTTTTACGATTAACAGGATAATGAGCACACTGCCACGGGAAAATGGCACGCTCAGGGTGTGGCATCATGGCCAGGTGTCGTCCATCGGCCGAGCAGATACCTGCAGTATTATAGTCGGAGCCATTTGGATTAGCCGGATAATCGGCATGTGTATATTTAGCAATGATGTTGTACTCATTTTCAGCTTTTGGCAGATTGAACTTTCCTTCGCCATGAGCTACCCAGACACCAAGTTTACTTCCGCTGAGCGAACCAAGCATCACTGAATTATTTTCAGGAATAGTAAGACCCACAAACTGAGATTCGAATTTATGTGAATCGTTGTGCAACATGCGTGGTTTCACATCTTGATCAGGGGTAAGCACACCCAGTTCGACCATCAACTGACAACCATTGCAAATTCCGAGACTTAATGTATCGTTGCGTTTGTAGAAATTATCCAGCGCCAGTTTTGCTTTTTCGTTGAAAAGGAAACCTCCGGCCCAACCTTTGGCAGAACCAAGCACATCCGAGTTGGAGAAACCACCGCAGAATACAATCATGTTCACATCTTCGAGCGTTTCGCGTCCGGTTGCAAGGTCGGTCATATGCACATCCTTCACATCGAATCCGGCCAGATAAAGTGCATAAGCCATTTCACGCTCACCGTTTGTTCCTTTTTCGCGAATAATCGCAGCTTTCACACCGCTCTGCTTACGATCAGGAGAAATACCAAACTGCGAGAATTTACCTTTGAACGAACTGTTGAATGCAAATTCGAGTGGTTGGTTTTTATAATTTGTAAAACGTTGTTGTGCACAAACCTCACCGCTTTGTTTACGATCGAGCAGGTATGAAGTTTTGAACCACAGATCGCGCAGGTCGTTGATTGAGAAGGAATATGATTCTTTTTTGCGTGTAATATCCAAACGACGTTCAGCAATCGGTGTAGCAATGCGCGCAAAACCAATTCCGTTGTCGTTCAGGATTTTCTCAACCGGTTTACGGTCTTTCACCTGAATAAGCACACCCGGATTTTCGGCAAAAAGCATGGTTACGAGTGAGTTTTCGGCAATATAATCGAGGTTTACATTCAAACCTCCTTTCGAATTGGCAAAACACATTTCGAGCAATGCAGTAATCATACCTCCTTCGGAAATATCATGACCGGCCAGAATCAGATTCTGAGCAATCATTTCCTGAATGCTATCGAAAGCAGCTTTGAAGTACTCAGCATCTTGTACGGTTGGCACTTCATCGCCAATTTTATTCAGCGTTTGAGCCAGTACCGAGCCACCCAGTTTATGTTTATCGAAAGAGAAATCTATATAATAAATAGTCGTTTTTTCGTCGTTTTGCAACACAGGCGAAACTACTTTCTTCACATCCGACACCTCAGCACCTGCCGAAATAATTACAGTTCCGGGCGAAAACACTTTGTCGTTGCCATATTTCTGAGTCATCGAGAGCGAATCCTTTCCTGTCGGGATATTGATACCCAATGAACAGGCAAAATCCGAACAAGCTTCCACAGCTTTGTACAGGCGGGCATCTTCACCCGGATTTTTACACGGCCACATCCAGTTAGCACTCAGCGACACACTATCGAGTCCGTCTTTAAGTGGTGCCCATACAATATTGGTCAGAGCTTCGGCAATAGCCATTACCGAACCGGCTTCAGAATCTGCCATGGCTACCAGTGGCGCATGTCCGATAGAAGTAGCAATACCGCTTGTTCCGCGATAATCAAGAGCCACTACTCCGAGGTCGTTCAATGGCAACTGAATTTCGCCCGCACATTGCTGACGGGCAATTTTACCAGTTACCGAACGGTCTACTTTATTCGTCAACCAGTCTTTACAAGCCACTGATTCCACCTGCAATACATTTTCGATATACGATTGCAGTTTTTCTTCCGAAATTTCGGGAGCTGCATAATGTTCCCCGATACTATTATCGGTAATAACCATACGGGGTGGTTTACCGAACATATCTTCTAAAGCTAAATCAATAGGATAGCTGCCCCCCAACCCCCTAAAGGGGGAGTTATCCGAGCGCAACTCAAGTTTTATTGAATCAAGAACATTCTCAATTTTTCCTAATACTTCTTCGTTTGTAAAGCGAATTACTTTGAATCCATATTCTTCAAAAAGTTGAGTTCTTAATTTGTCGTATTCAACTACTTCAGGGTCGTTGTGATACCCTCCATCAACTTCAATTACTAATTTGTTTTGCAAACACACAAAATCAGCTATACAATCACCAATAATATGTTGTCTCCTGAATTTAAAATTTTCAAGATTTTTTCCTTTCAATTGTTCCCAAAGAAATTCTTCTGCCGGAGTTGGATTATGTCTGTTTCTTACAGACAATTCTTTTAATCGGGAATATATAGATGGATACGCCGTTTGCATACCCTGTTGTTCCCCCTTCAGGGGGTTAGGGGGCAGCGGCATTTCAAAAGTCAATCTCATATCACCGGTAGTTTCACCCACCACATAAAACGGAGCACGTTCGCGTTCGGCAATTCGATTCACTTTTTCCACATCTTTTTCCGAAATCACGAGTCCCATACGCTCCTGACTTTCGTTACCCACAATTTCCTTCGCACTTAAAGTAGGGTCACCCACAGGCAGTTTCGACATATCAATTTTTCCACCTGTTGTTTCCACCAGTTCCGACAAACAGTTGAGGTGTCCGCCTGCACCGTGGTCGTGAATAGAAACAATCGGATTTTCGTCAGATTCGGCAAGCGTTCTGATAACATTCGCTACCCTTTTCTGCATTTCAGGATTAGCGCGCTGTACTGCATTAAGTTCAATCGCATTTTCGTATTCTCCGGTTTGAACCGATGATACAGCAGCACCACCCATACCAATGCGGTAGTTGTCGCCACCCATTACCACCACTTTTTCACCGGCTTCCACATTACCTTTCAAAGCGTCGCGTACAGTTCCGAATCCCACACCTCCGGCAAGCATAATCACTTTATCGTAACCGAATTTCTTGTCGTTTTCCTGATGTTCGAAGGTAAGCAACGAACCGCAGATAAGTGGCTGACCGAATTTGTTTCCGAAATCAGAAGCTCCGTTCGAAGCTTTGATCAGAATTTGTTCAGGTGTTTGATACAACCATTTGCGTGGCGCAATATTATTTTCCCACTGACGGTTGTTGTCGTTGCGGGCATAAGAAGTCATATACACAGCTGTTCCAGCAATTGGCAAACTGGCTTTACCTCCACCCAGACGGTCGCGGATTTCGCCTCCGGTTCCGGTAGCTGCACCATTGAAAGGTTCTACTGTTGTGGGGAAGTTATGCGTTTCAGCCTTCAGCGAGATAACTGAATCAATTTCCTTTGTCTGGAAAAAGTCAGGTTTATCGCCACTGGCAGGTGCAAATTGTTCAATTTTTGGTCCGGCATTGAAAGCCACATTGTCCTTATAAGCCGAAACAAGCGCATTAGGATTTTCTTCCGAAGTTTTTTTGATGAGTTTGAAAAGTGAAAGTTCTTTTTCTTCTCCATCAATAATATATTGTCCGTTGAATATTTTGTGACGACAATGCTCTGAGTTTACCTGCGAAAAACCAAATACCTCGCTATCGGTGAGTTTGCGACCTACTTTTGTACTCACTTCGTTGAGATATGCAATTTCATCGCTGCTAAGTGCAAGTCCTTCCTTTTCGTTGTATGCGGCAATATCGTCGATATACAGAATTGGCTCGGGCTGTTTGTCAATCGTAAAAATATCCTGATTCAGATTTGTGTAAATACGCTCGAGCATAGGATCATACTCCAATGTGCCCTGCACCGAAGGTGTATGCGGCAACAACCTGAACTCTTCAATACGAAGAATGCCGCTGATACCCATATTTTGAGTTATTTCAACGGCATTTGTACTCCAGGGAGTAATCATTTCGCGGCGCGGGCCGACAAAGTTTCCTTCAACTGTGGGCTGAGGTACTAACTTTGCTTCGCTGAAAAGCCATTCTAACTTTCGGACATCATCGTTCGACAAATTGCCGGCAGTATGCACTGCATAGACATGTTGGGCGGGAGTTCGGAAAAACTGAATCATTGTATTGTATGTGAAGTTATTGATTTCGGAACAATAATTTTATCTGAAAATCAAGCCATTAATTCAACAGCCATGACTACTCTGATTTGGCTGCAAAGATAAGGAAATTTTGTGGGGATGGAAAGCGAAAAATCCATATTTGGCAATACGATTATGAGCTGATAATAGTCAATACGGAATATCTGACTTTGTTTAAAATGGCAATCAGCGAGTTACCTGTTCTTCAGAAGTATTGCTAAAACAGCAGCAGTTTAGTTTGAAACTATTCTGCTGCATTTATTTTTTCCATATACTTTTCAACAAAAATATTAGGGCTAATACGTTCGGTAAAAATGGGTTTTGCTGTATCAGGAACCACATGCGTCATATCCACAATTAAACCGGGGACATTTCCATCATTAAAGGGTTTGTAAATACTGTCGGACATCTCTCGGCGTTCAAGAATCCAGTCGAACATTATACTTGGTTCGTACAACAGGTGACGCACATAATCCACATTCGCCACACCGTCATTCCTAAACCATTTTTCGGTTCTTTTTATGGTTTTTACCCTGACTTTTTTCCCATTATTATACTCACCACCTACAATTTTCATTGGAATTTTCACATCCACATACCACTCTTTACTTTCAGGAGGTAAAATCCCGACCAAATCCAGCATTGCCATTCCAAAAGCCGAGCAACCGGCACCCTCTTTGTGATACAGTGGCCATAAAGCACCACCATAAAAATCGGACGCAGAATTCGTTTTGTTTATTTTTGAAGAATAGTTTTTGATAAATGTCAGCATTCTCCTTGCTGCCAGCTCATTGATTTTAAATCGAATAAATGCAAGTTTATTTCTGTGGGCATATACATCAAGCTTACGGGCCAGTTCATCGTGAGTTTCAATACGTCCCTGCATTGGTGCACCCAGAATTCCGAAGCCCACTTTTTGCTTCATTATCAAATCAAGCTTTTCCTGTAATGAACTGGAAGTCTGAGCAATAAACAATTCCTTTTCGAGCAGAGAAGAAGTCAGACCAACAGCCACATGTCCCAATAAATAATTATCAGGCAATGTAATGGTTTTCAAATAACAGCTTTTCATGCTTTTATATAAATTCGCCGGCCCCGACCAATCGAGCGGATACATGGTAGGCATTACATAAACTGTAAATTCATGTTCAGATTTCTTACTTAAATCCTGAGCATTTAATAGACCCGAAAGACTGAAAATCAGCAGAACAAACAGAAAAAATCTTTTTAAGATGTATAAATTCAGCAACATATTTAAATAAATTAAAGACTAATACAAAAGTATACAAAAAAACTGTTTTTGCGCAAAAGACTAAGAAAAAAAAAGAGCACATCTAAAAAAAACTTACCGCTATATTTCATACATCTATTAACAAAAAGGGTTTGTCTCCATTATTGGAAACAAACCCTTTTCTACAACACTCAGAATCGAAACAAAAACAATATAACGCTAATCGTTAGCGAACAACAAGTTTAGATGCCTTATTATTTATTTTCACAATATAAATACCGGGATTCACTTTTGCTGAAAAGTTTTCGGCGACAGCATTTATCGAAAGATATTTTCGTCCCAGCAAATCGTGTATAGTCACACCCGAACCAACAGCAACATTCCGGAAAATTATTTGCCTGTCAGCCACAAATACATTCGACAAATTTTCAACCTCAGTCAACGCATTTGGCTCTGTTGCCACAGGAGCAAAAGCACCGGTATTATCTACTGTAATATAGTCCACAGAAGCCTCAAGCGTACCATCAGTATAGTTTTTGCCAAACAAAATATGATTAATTCCACCCTCTTTCAGATACAAATCGGTAATGGCAGCAGTACCAAAAGTGATTGTTTTTTTAAGTACAATGTAATATTGCATTTGCTCAACAGCAGCAACAGTACCGGTAAAGAATCTGACAACTTCTCTTTTAGCAGTAGCCCGCACAGCAGGTGTCAGCACTTTTTGCGTTGCAATGACACCGTTAAGTCCATCGGCCGAGGTAGCCACCACAACATCAAATTCCTTGCTTTGATTTTCACCCCAGGTGATAAGATCGAAACTTAACTCGTGCCATTTATTGGTTTTCAGCATTACCGGATAAGCATAATAAGTACCACCACTGGCGTCGAAACGGAACATAAAAGCCTTTTTCCCATCGGGATAAGCCGAAAGCTCGGTTGTCTGACTTTTTTCCTGAATGCGCGAATTTGGTGAAACACCCATCGCTTTATCTGAAACCCAACCTGCAGGCGCTGCATTGTGCACATCATTTTTGAAATCAGCATTACTTATAATATTGACTCCATCGTACAGATTTTGTGGCTTAGTGCTACTTACAGGCAATTCCGCACTGCCTGCCGCATCCATATTTCCGATTTCGGTCACATCAAAAGTTTCTACAAATGTAGCATTGCGATACAAATGCACTTTATTGCCCTGCACGGCATAACGAATTACCTGTTTATGATTATTCAGCACATCAACCTGACGAATATCAGCAAAGGGGCTTGCCCAGCGCAGACTTTCATTTGAGAATGCAGTACGAAATCCCTTACCCTGACCATTGCGCACTTCCAGATCCAAACCACGACCCACAGCAGCATTTATCGTCGATGAAATTTCAACCGAATAATTATCAGAGGTATTAAAATCCAGATTTCGTACATCCTTTGAGCCTGTAACGGAATTAAAAGTCATTTGACTCTGAATTTCGTTTGGCAAAACAGCTTTTTCAGGCAAATCGGGCGTCAGTTCCACATCTTCTTCGGCAGGTGCATAAGCTCCATCCTGATAACTAACCGAGTAAACTTCGGCATTCAGGCTTCCCGAATTATAGTTTTTTCCGAATTGCAATCTGCTATCATAAGCAAGACTTTTCAGCGACAGTTTAGCAATTCCGTACATTGCCCATGTAGCGTTAAAGGTAATATAATAAGTTCCTGCTTCCTGCGAACTAAACATAAAAGTTCCGGGACGAACAGTCTGACCTGTGGCTGCAGTCACAAAAGGTTTACTATCGTAAATGCCTGCTGCAGTTGCAGTTTTACTCACACCTACTGTCATGGTTTGAGCTGTCGTGGCATTCGACCAGTATTCGTACAAAAATGAAAACTCGTAGGTTTTATTGGCTTCGAGCGTTACAGGGTAAAAATATGTAGCCGAAGAAATAGTGCTTCCATCCCAGCGGATTGTCATAAACCTTCCTGTATAGCTACCTCCTCCTTCGATATTATGAGTTACATTTTCGTAACGCACGCCACCGCCTCCGGCAGCCACATTCCATGGCACTGCAGCTGATGCTGACCAACCATATTCCGTTGGCATTCCATTTCCAGCTTCCGAAGGTCCTGCCCAGTTTGCCATTACATTGGCTCCATAAACTCCACTAGTCTCAGCTTCGGTATCATCTGCCTGAATCTCTTTGATAAAATCTGCATCTCTTGTACCCAGAAACTGCATTCCACGATAAATGTGCACCTTGTCATCTTTCAAGGCAAAGCGATAAGTTTGCTCTACAGCATTATCGGCAGGCGAAATTTCATTTGTTTTGTTCAACGGAGCCGACCAGTTTGCAGTGGTTTTATCCAGTGTAATACGGAAACCTTTTCCATTATTAGCACGGGCTTCAATATCGAGCCCACGACCTTCCACAGCATTGATTTTGGCACGTACATCCACACTAAAATCTTTTGCAGGTGCAAATGGTGACAAAACTGTCATTTCCCGTTCTGTACTATTTATCAACTTTGTAGTATTCAGTAATTTTTCACTGAGTTCACGCTTTGCAGGAAGCACCGGAGGAGTCACCGAACCCGGAGCGTCGTTTAGCTTTTCGGCATAAAGCGATGCTGAAGGAATGATTTGTTTAGTAGTACTCAAACCCGACCACAATAAGCTTAAAGGCTCCGAAGTAACCGATTCGATCACAATATTATTTTTATGAGAAGCAATCAGCTGAAATGTAAAACTATGTTCCTGAGCTGCATCAGAGCTACTGATAATCTTTTGCAAACGATCGTTCACATACACATCGGTACGGGCATTGGTATTCAAATACAAAGTATATTGTTCACCTTCAATGGTTTCGAAAGCACCTGACCAGCGAATACTTTTTGTTCCTCCAGGCACCACGCTCTGATCGGGAGTAACCACAACTTCCTCACTGATTTTCCCACTAAAGTCTTCATTAGCAAAATATTCAGCTTTCAATCCGGTTCCATTGGGAATATTAGGATTTTTAGTCAGATAATCGAACACTGTAATTTTCTTATCAGCACTCAGGTAGACAAACGACAGAACGCCATTATTGCGAAGTAAAGCTCTGTCGGACTGAGGTTCGGAATAATATCCCGTTTTTCCATCTTCCGAAAGCAAAGTCCATGTAGCATAATCGTCATCAGGCGAGGCCATAAGCACACCATAACCATTCGCCACAACATATGCATTGTCATAGCTGTCTATAGCCAGATTCACACGACGGGTTGAATTTACCGACACCCCATTGACCGTAATCAGGCGTTTCATCCACGTACCATCTTCTTTGCGAAAACGATGATATAAACGCGATTTGGTTCGGGAAGTTGCCCAGTTGGCATCAGCTGCCTGACCATCGGGAATGTGAGAATTAACTGCATGAATACGTCCACGGCTATCCACATCCTGTGTTTCCTGATTGATATAGCCACGATTATACGGGATAGCCTCAATCTGATATGTTTTTTTTGTCTGACTCAGCGCATTGCGGGTTACTCTGTCTTCCACAGGATCCATCGCATCAACCGAAGCCTTTGCATCGCCAAAAGTATCTTTCCATGTCCGACCATGATCTTCACTGTATGCATAATAAAAATCGTGATTTGTACCACCGCCAAAATCATCGCGCCAGCACCAGGTCACATGCAACTTACCGGATTTATCGTACGTCATTCCATTGATATAAGCACAGGCATCGGGTGTCACATCTTCGCCCTGTACATACCGGCCAATCAAACTCCATGTTTGGGTATCTGCATTATACTCACGCAAATAGCTATCACCATAACCACTCCAGCGGAAACGACATTCAAAAAGCAGATTTCCGTCAGGTTTGGAAATAAAGCGCGGATAAGTAACATTGGGAACTGCTTTATCCATAATATTGGTAGTGGCTGAAAATGAAGAAGCCTGCCAGGGCATAGCTTCCGGCTGATTGGCAGAACCCACTACCGAATAGCAATAATGCAAATCATCATTGTGATGATCATACGAAAGGTGAATTCGTCCATCCTTTGCACTAATACCCATCGAAATAGTATTGTGCGCATCGTCCACAGCATTCCGGTAAGGTAAAACCACCTCTTCCCATATTCCCACAGGCATTTTACGACGTGCAATACTTACATTTCGTGTCTGATTATAATAAACTGTGTACTGATAACCCTTGTAAGTCACAATCGCATCTGTCTGAAACTGTTGTCCCGAAAGTTGCTCGCCTGTTCCCATTACGTATGCCGACACATTGGGATTTGACACAGCCACCTTCACTGCTTTAGGAGCCGAAAGCAATATTGTTCCTGAACCAACACAAACAAGAGCAATGAGGAGAGTAAAAATTCTTTTCATTATATAGCTTTTAGAAATTTTGTTTTTATAGTACAAAAATACTTACAAAATACATGTTCCGGGAGTAAAAAACTGTCAGAAAGGAATAAACAAAAACTGAATCGGTTTATTCCATAAACAAAAGCGCATCGTTTCACAACGACGCGCTTTTTCAAGTTTTACAAACCTTAATTATCCAAACTATTATGCATTATGTACAACAAAAACTCATCATTTATAAATTTATTCAGAGCAACGCAACCATTTTCCTTTCGGTTTTGCTACGTACTTTTCGTATTCGAGGCTCGCCATAATAAACGGCCCAAGCACTTTACCTTCAGTGTTATTATGAATAGCCACATCACTGCCACACAGATAATAAGCAGCATCCCCTTTACGTGTTCCGCTTAGCCCGGCCGATTCGCAACTCTGTATCAGTTTAATTTTACCATCGGCCTCCTCTACCACAAAATTCTCAATCAAACCTTTATAGGCTTTTTCAGCAACCGGCAAATAGGTTTTCTTCTTCAGAATTCCCAGTCTTACTGCTTTAAAATATGCATAAGTAAACATTGAAGAAGCTGAGGATTCCAGATAGTTATTCACTCCGCAACTCTCACCCTTTAGACTGTTATCGTATTGCAAAAGCTGATACCACACACCCGATTTCGGATCCTGACGATCTTTCAATCCATCGGCCACAAGATTGGTGTAATTCACAAGACGTTTACGGGCTGCATGATCGCGCGGCATATATTCAAGCACATCAACCAGTGCTGCAAAAAACCAGCCTACTCCCCTGCCCCAAAATTCAGCCGAACGACCGGTATTGGGATCGGCCCAGAATTTCGAAGCTTTATTCGTTGGTTCGGCCGACCATGCATGATAATTCAGCTTTTTCTCCGCATCCCATGTATATTTAAAAATCGTGTCGAACTGCAACGCAATGTCATCCCATGAGGCTTTTCTCTCTGTTTTACTGTTTTTCAATCCGAAGTTTCCTTCCCATTCTGCATAAAGCGCCGGACCCATATACAAACCATCCAGCCACATCTGATTCACATACTGTTTTTTGTGCCAGAAACCACCTTTACCGGGCAATTCTCCACCAATCCGCGTATGCTCATATTTTAGTTTGTTTCTGCATATTGTAGCCTTCTCACGATACATAGCTGCTTTTTCTATCTGACCTTTGGCAAGTGCTCCACGATACAATTCGAAAAAAATCTTGGCTGCATTCAGGTCATCGATATTACTTTCGCCCAAATGCATTTCCACATTATCGGCATAATCCTGAATTCCCGCAAACCAGTAAGCACTCCAGGCTTTGTCGCTGTATTGCTCCCAGGCTTTTCCAATCGCTTTTGCAACCAATCCAGGCACATAATCCCAGCTCACATTACGTTCGGAAACCGGTGTCATAAAATGGTGATCCTCTGCTTTATTCCGAAAATCACTCATACGGGAATCAATAATCCACTTCGAGTAAAGCGAGTCTGTTCGAAAAGGAGCTGCCTGAACCAGCATGGCCGGGAATAAAAAAAACACAAATAACAATTTCTTTTTCATTACTATGATAATAAACCGCTTAATCAACAGGTTTTAAATTTATGAAATCACACAGCTCTGTATTATCACACAAAACTTCACATACAAAAATACAAATTGCGATATAGTACTGTGTGTACAAAATGACAGAATTTGATAATAAAATGATATTTTAAAAAGTGCTGCTCAAGTCCCTGAATAAGCATTCGTGTCAGGCTCATAAATCCGCAGAATAAAAAATCAACCAAAAATTACAATTGAATAAAATTTTAAGTCAATTTACATAATAATATCATCGTATCAAACGTTTTAATAATAAATTCCAATCAATGGAATCCTATTCGGAATACTAACCTTATAAAAATTCAACATTATGGTAAGCAAAAAATCACCTCAGGCAAACCTTGAGAACAAAAAAGCCATTCCGATGATGATGGGACTTGTGATGGTACTTTCGTTGCTGTTTATTGCATTCGAATGGTCGCAAAACGATTTCAAAACATTTGACAACTTAGCTTCGGCGTATGTTGAGATCGTTGAAGATCTTCCACCAGTCACCATGCCCGAAAAACCGCTACCACCACCGCCTCCACCTCCTCCTGTTTCAGACATTATTGAGGTAAAAGAAAACAATGAGCCAACGGTAAATAGTAATATTATTACCGATGTGACGCCTGTGGAAGCTCTTAAGGATATTATGAACCGACCCGTGGGTAATGCAGGTCAGGAAGATGACCCGGAAGTAATTTTTAAATTCGCTGAAGAAAACCCTGAATTTAACGGCGATGTATTCGCTTATCTCTCGAAAAGTCTGAAATACCCCATTATTCCTCAGGAAAACGGCATTCAGGGAAAAGTCATTTGTCAGTTTGTGGTCAACCGCGATGGATCAATTACCGATATTGAGGTAGTTCGTGGAGTAGACAAATATCTTGATGCAGAGGCTATAAGAGTAATTAAAACGATGCCGGCCTGGAAACCCGGAAAAATGAACGGAAAACCCGTCAGAGTAAAATTCACATTACCTGTTGTATTCAGATTAATGTAAAAGAAAAGCTTATCATAAATACAAAAAGGCTGTCGTTGACAGCCTTTTTCAATTCAACTAAAACTTACGAAGCGAAAACAGAAAAGTTACTCCGCCAGCCTCACCGGCTTTGGCCGAAATAGTTCCTTTGTGAAAAAGCACAGCATTTTTTACGATGGCAAGACCAAGACCGGTCCCTCCCGCTTTACGGCTTCGACCTTTATCCACCCTGTAGAAACGTTCGAATATTCTGCTTAAATGCTCATCGGGAATTCCAACCCCGTTATCCATAAACGAAAAATAATAGAATTGCTCATCCTCACGATAGCAGTTTATCTCAATTGTCAGATTTTGACCACCATAAGCCATTGCATTATCAGTCAGATTCCGGAAAATAGAATACAAAAGCGAACGGTTTCCGCTTACAAAAGTATCGTTTCTCAACTTCAGATTCACGGTAAACTCAAGTTGCTCAAGTTGCAAATGCACATCATTGAGCACATCGCGAATCACCTGATTTACATCACAATTTTCCTTTGCAAACAATCGTCCTGCCTCATCAATTTTATTCAGCGTTGAAATATCCTGCAACAAAGCACTTAACCTGTGAGCCTGTTGATACGACCTTTCGATAAAAAACTTCTGGCGCTCAGGAGTCAGATCGGGATTATCTATAATGCTCTCCATATAACCCAGAATACTACTTACAGGCGTTTTAAGTTCGTGAGATATGTTTTGTGTGAGGTGACGTTTCAGTTCATTTTCATGCTCCTGAGCCGAAATATCATTGATCGATATTTCGAATGTATCGTCCTGAAAAACAATACAACGAACCATAAAAACCTTACCATTTTTCTCAATTACCTTTTTGGTTTGCGTCAACTGATTATTATCAAAACTCTCGTCGATAAAACCATTAATCTCCGCAAATTCCTGAAGCTGAAACAATTCGTGGGAATTATGGGTTTGCGAGCCAACCAAAATATTACTAAACTGTATGAAGTGAGAATTTACCAGCAATTCCTTTTTATCGGCCGAAAAAATTCCCAAACCTTCCTGCGAAATCTGGAGGTGTTTAATAAGTTTTTCCTTTTCATTGTTCACATCATCCTTCGCTTTGAGCAAATTCTTGTAAATGTGAACAATATAATTACTTATTTCACCAAGCTCATCGTTCGGAAACCGAATATCGGTTTCTTCAATTTCGCCCTGTTCGGCTTTTATTGTAAACAAACGTAATCGGGTAATCGAATCGGTAAAATTTTTGGAAATAAGAAAAAGTGCAATTACCGCAGCCACAAAAATAAACGACATGAAATACAGAAAAAATGTATTTGCTTTCAGCATTTCAATTAAACTGAGGTTGTATGGCAGCGCAGTACGCACGTAAATATTCCCGAAATAATGAGCCATGTAGTAAAAATCGACTCCAAGGGTTTTTGAATGCCTGATGGCTTTTCCTATTTTGCTTACGTGCGCTTGCTGAATTTCCGGACGGTTAATATGGTTTTCAAGCTTCGATTCGTCGCTCACAGAAGTGTCAAAAAGAACAACTCCGGCACTGTCAATCAGAGTTACGCGCAATAATGAGTCCGGAAAAATCGAAATAAACTCCTCGAGACTATTCGGGTTCCACTGTTGTGTGGAAACGTATTTTTCGATGGTACGGTTGTAGGTACTGAGTAACTGATCAAGCTGTTCGGTACGAAATTCCTTTTCTCTTTCGTACTGAAAAAAAGTAATTACCGAAATAATCAGAAAAAATATTCCGAAAAAATAAAGAAACAGTTTACGGCTTAATGTCATATTATTCAGCACTATAAAAAAACAACAACAAACTTCATGAACATTAACTTTCGAAGCAATATCCATATCCCAACCGGGTTACAATATTACGGCCGTATTCACCTATTTTTTTACGTAAACGCGTAATATTCACATCGATAGTACGATCGAGTACCACCACTTCGTCCGACCATACGCGCGACAGCATTTCTTCGCGGGTAAAAACACGGTTTTTATTTTCGAGAAAAAGCTTCAGAATTTCAAACTCTTTTTTGGTAAAAGCCACTTCGTTTCCGTCCAGCAAAACTTTTTTATTACTCAGCTGCATTTCAAGTTTTTCGTAAGTAAGCACCTGCCCGGGCTCATCGTTTCCTTTAAGCGATTCGGCACGACGAATCACAGCCTTCACACGGGCGAGAACTTCCCTGATTGAAAAAGGTTTCGAAATATAGTCATCGGCCCCGATATTAAATCCGGTAAGTTTATCATTCTCAGTATCCTTTGCGGTAAGAAATATTATAGGAACGCGGGCTGTTTTAGGATTATCGCGCAGGGTTCGTGCCATTCTGAATCCCGATATTTCGCCCATCATCACATCGAGAAGCAACAAATTGTATTCGGATATATTTTTTTGAAGAGCTTCTTCAGCCGAATATGCCACATCTACCTGATAGCCTTCGGTTTCGAGATTGAACTGAAGAATTTCGCATAAGTCTTCTTCATCGTCCACTACTAAAATGCGATATGTACTCATAAAATTGCATTTAAATTAATTAAGTGATTAAATTCTGTTGCAAAATAAGTAAAGTGTTGTTTCGCTCCTATGTAATACCTGTTACAAAGATATTACAAATTAGCAATTTTGCGGAAGTTCTGAACAATAATGTCTTATTATTTTATTACTACAGAATTTTGCATTTGAATTTAATGAGCTTGATAGAAGGGCAAAAAAACTTTTCATGCACAGCAGATTTTGGCATAAAAAACCAAATACAATACAGTATTTTAGAAATTGATACATATTTAACTCTATTTTTAAGGATTTTGTGTGATTTTTCACACAAAATCAGATGTTAACTATGAAACTTGTTTTATATTTGCAAATAAATTAAATGTGTTTTATCTGAAAAGCGTTTTTTGATCTTTGACCCTGTAAAATAAATTTACAAAAAAATTAATTTACAATGAACTTTTTTTTTACAAATAAGGTTATTAATACAAAGACATTTTTCATTGACAAATATGATTATATTTTCAACTTTAAAGATTCAACAATAGGGCGCTATCATATTTAGAATAACTATCACAATTCACTATCACATATCTTTAAAAAAAACACGAAAATGAAAATTGAAACTGAAAAACTCGTATTAAACGGAGTTGACGAACACCTGAAAGCGCTTATGAGCGTGCCCACTTACAAAATCGGGGCTTACACATTTGATGTGGACAAAAGAGTTCTTACCCACGGCGGTAACGGAGTAAAACTGACAGCTAAAGAATCGTACCTCCTGGTACTCCTTGCTGCCAATGCAAACAATTTCCTGGAACGTAAGTTTATTCTTAACACCATTTGGAAAGAAGATAACTTCCGCAACTCAAGATGTATGGACGTATACGTATACAAACTGCGTAAACTTCTCGACAAAGACTCAAATGTAAACATCGTGAACATTCATGGCAAAGGTCACAAAATGATCATCAGCTAAAATGCTGACACAATCTCTTAAAAAAAAGGATAAGCTTTTTGCTTATCCTTTTTTTTGTTTCAGTTTAAAAAAGCGATTCGGTCTGCGAACTTGTCTTTTTGCGTTTTCTCTTTGGTAATGGTTTCGGTTTCTCGCCTGTCAGATTAAAACTGAGCCGGTGCAGCGGAGTTACTCCATACTCGCGGATGGCTTTTCGATGTGCCTCTGTGGGATAAGCTTTGTTTTTATCCCATGAATAATGCGGATATTCTGCATGATGCAGGGTAATCATTTCATCGCGATGCGTTTTGGCAAGTACCGATGCCGCTGCAATCGAAAGATATTTAGCATCTCCTTTCACAACAGTTTGGTGCGGTATATCTTCAAATGGTTTAAACCGGTTTCCATCCACAATAATAAATCCGGGACGGATTTTAAGTTTTGCAATGGCTCGTTGCATGGCCAGAATAGAAGCATTCAGAATATTAATCTTATCTATTTCATGATTATCCACTTCGGCCACAGCCCATGCCAGCGCATTTTTTTCGATAAAAGGGCGCAAAGCATCACGTTCCTTCTCAGTCAACTGCTTTGAGTCATTTAGTTGCGGACAATCAAAATCAGATGGCAAAATCACAGCAGCAGCCACCACAGGCCCTGCCAGACAACCACGCCCGGCCTCGTCGCATCCACATTCAGGAAAAATCCCCGAAAAATTAATGTTCAGTTTATTCTGCTTCACTTTCATGGCGATATTGTGTGGCTTCGTCCCACAAGTCAGGTGCAAGATTAAGCAAAGGTCGATAAGTAACTGAATTTTGCTGTTTTTCTTCAGACATAAACCGAAATTTCTGGTTAAGCGGTTCAAATACATTGATCAGCACACTTATAATAAGCGCATATTTCAAGGCTCCAAACACACCCCCCAGAAACTTATTCAGCCCTCCCAAACTCACTGCATCGAAAACCTTATCAACAGTCCTCGCTAAAATTAGCAATGCAACAGCTATAGCTATAAATAATACAACATACGAAAGCGGCTGAGCCACTTTTTCGGACACGCCCAGCATATCCACAACCAAAGGCACCAACAACGACGAAAATAATTTCGCACCATATATACCTAATACAATGGCTGCCAACGAAGCAAGCTCTCTGACAAGCCCTTTGAAAAGTCCGAATACAAAGCCAGCCCCGACAATTATGAGAATACTGATATCTATGTTGCTCATTTCTTAAAATATTATTATCGCAAAGATAAGAATTTTGCATTAAACAACCATTTTTCAAACCCGGATTGAAATGGAGCTGTATATACAGCCACAAATAAAAACACACATAAAAGACAATAAATCTGCATTTTAAAACAAAAAAACATTGTCAGACATTAAATAAATTCACAGTATAACTCAATATCCGGAATTTCTGGCACAGCTTTTGAAATATGATTAGCACGAACGGATTTTCCGATCAGATAGCCAAACATAATACTCATTTCCATTAAAAAATACAGTTATGAAGACAACATTAAAAAGCCTCATAGTTCTTATCGCAATGGCTGCCGGAGTACAGCTGCAGGCTCAAAACAGAATCACAGTTGAAGCTTACAATAATGACATCAGTTATTATCTCGATCTGAAAGCAGTGGCTTCAGTATTTGGTGACTCACGCGACCTCGAAGATTTCGAACGAAGAATCAATGATTACGATTCAGGCATTTCGAACCTCGATCTCAATGGTGATGGCTATATCGATTATCTCAGGGTAATTGAAACCTCGGAAAACAATGTTCACCTCGTAGTTATCCAGGCCGTTCTCGACCGCGACACCTACCAGGATGTGGCAAGCATTGTAGTTGAACGCGATCGTTACAGAAAAACATATGTTCAGGTTATCGGCGACCCGTTCCTTTACGGACACAATTACATTATCGAACCTGTTTATTATCGTACACCGGCTTTGGTTCGCTGGTTCTGGACTCCGAGATATCACCGTTGGGTATCACCTTACTACTGGGGATATTATCCACGATACTATCGCTATCGCAGCCCGCTCGAAATCAACATTTACATGAGCAATGTACACCGTCATATCAACGTTCGTCACAATTACAGATACAATGATCATCGCCGTAACGATTACAGCTTAAAAATGCATTCTTCAGTTGGACGAAACGATTACGGAGTTCGTTACCCAGATCGTAATTTCAGCAAACGAAACAGCGATGTACGCAACAAAGCAGACTTCAACAGCAAACGCGACTACAACCGCTCAGGTCAGAACAACGGCGTACGTCAGTCAAACGGAAATAACAGCTATAACGAAGGAGTTCGTCGCTCGGAAAACAGCCGTCAGATCAACAATAACACAAGGGACTATCAGACCCGCGAACGTTCAGGTGAAAACAACAATCAATCCGGTGTAAGAAACCGCGATAACAACTCTTATCAGAACGGCACCCGCAATACCAATGTGGAAAGAAATGAAGGAAACCGCGGAAATCAGGAAAGATATAACGAAAGACCCAAACCGGAATCGAGACCAACAGTCACAACTCCGAGAAATGAAAGACCAAACCGCAACAGCGAAAATGTAAAAAAATCGGAACCTGCTCAGCGCTCAACCGGACGAAGCACAAGTGTTCAGTCAAAATCTGAAAACAAAAGTCGCCAATCATCAGTACAGAGCTCAAGCCGAAGCAGCAACTCGAACAATAAAAGCACCCGTAACGACAGCAACAGATCATCGAGCAACAAAAGTTCAAGATCGGGCAATAACGAAGGCGGAAGAAGATAAAGAACCTTTTGAAAAATAAAATCTTTTGTAACCACCGAAGGAAGATGTCTCAGCTAAGAGGCATCTTCCTTTCTTGTTTTAAAAAGAAAGAAGAGAAGAGCACCGGTACACAAAGCACTCACAACTGCCATCCACCACTGCTGACCGTGCCCCAGAGTATCAGGATCAGGCATTGAAGAACCATTATAACGCAGATAATAAACCAGTACGGCCATTCCGTTGTTTACAAAATGAGCAATTACAGGCAACCACAAACTACCACTCCAGAAAAGCAGATAACCGTACATTCCACCCAACAGCATACGCGGAATAAACCCATAAAACTGCAAATGAATAGCGCTGAATACAAAAGCTGAAATCCAAACAGCCAGATGAATGTTTTTTTTATCTGAAATAATATTCTGAATTCCACCGCGAAAAAATAATTCTTCACCAATTGCCGGAATCACAGCTACCAATATCATGTTTTGCACTAACAGAGCAGGCTCATTTACATTCAGTAATTGATTGGTAAGACCTGCAGCCGAATCCTCCATTGTTCTCATCCACTCACTCACGCCCGAAAGCCATTCAGGTAATGCCATTTGAGCATTCAGAGCAGTCAATACATTCACAAAAGGAACAATCACCACCGACAGCACTACCACAGACACTATTTGCCATAAACCCGGAAATTTATTGAGGCGTAACCATGAAAACGGCTTGTCGAACCACAAGTAAGCCACAAGCAACGGAGGCAAAATAAACATAAATATGCGCTGCAATATCATTTGAAGACGTAAAGTTTCGGGTTGCTGACCACTACCAAACAATACAGCTACCAGGGCAGTGACCACCAGGCTGAAAAAGAAAAACAGAAAAAGCAATTGCAATATTCTGGATAGCAGACCTGAATCACGAAAAAAACTTCTCCACATATATATTTTATTTGAAGATTTGAAGATTTGAAGATTTGAAAAAAGAATTATACACTATAAGTAATGTGACAAATATAATGTCGTATTTTGAACGCGAAAAAGCGAAGTCGCCAGATTTATATTTTTCTTTGTGTCATAGCGACTTTGCGCCGTTGCGTTCAGAAAATTATATTGTTTACATTTTGCGACATTAAATTATTTCTACTACTTAAATGCAAATAAAGTCCAAAGATACAATTTAGGCAGGTGATAATCAACGCAGACAAAAAAAAACTTCCGTTGTCATACAACAACGGAAGCCTTATTAATTCGTCTTCAGAAAATTAAGCTCTTGGTCTTGCTTCTTTAACCACCATGGTACGACCGTCGAATTCAGCGCCATTCAGTTCTTCAATAACTTTAGTAGCAGCAGCATCGTCAGGCATTTCAACAAAAGCAAAGCCTTTTGATTTTCCTGTTTCACGATCTTTGATAATTTTGCAAGAGTCAACTTTTCCATACTCTTCAATAACCCCCTGGAGGTCATTTTCCCGAACTTTGTAACTTAAGTTACCAACGTAAATGTTCATAAAAAATTAAATAAGAAATTAATTATAAGTTTTATTGTAAAGAACAGAGTAAACGTACGGAGGGTTAAAGCAAAATCTGTTCAGGAAAAGAAGAGATAGAATAACCATGCGAAAGAAATACAGAGTCTTAACGTTCGCAAAGAAAAACATTTATTTTTAATTATGCAACAAATTGTTTAAATTTATTCATTTTGAAACAAAAACTTATCGTCACAGGGCATTTTAAACATCAATCTGTTGTCAACAGGTGAATATTACGGCCTTACATGTATAATTATTATATGTAAAAAAGCCGGAAAAATTCAATATTTTGAATCCTCCGGCTAAATTATCTGTTATTTAAAATCAATATTTCACAAATAAATCATCTGCACTTTTGCGAACTTTTGCTGCACCCGACAATCCATCAGCCTCAGCATCACGGTAGCCAAGCACCATAATAGTCACCGAACCAAGGTTTTTATCGGCCAGTCCCAGAATTTCGTCAAGCGCTGCAGGATTGAAACCTTCCATAGGAGTTGCATCCACTTCGAGCGTAGCTGCAGCTGTGAGTCCCACTCCAAGTGCAATATAAGTCTGACGTGCATTCCAGGCAAAGTTTTCCTCAACGCTACCGGCTACAGCACCATCGAAAGCCGCTCTGAATCCAGCGAGCGCATCCACAGGAATTCCACGGGTCGCAGCAATATTATTCATATAATTGTCAACCATTTCAGCTGTTACCTTTTTGTTGGCTGCAAATACGAGTACATTCGAGCCCTCTTTGATCTGAGGTTGCTGACAGGCTTCGTTGAAAATACGTTCACGCAGGGCTTTGTCTTCAATCTCGATGACCTGAAATGCCTGCAAACCAAACGAAGTTGGTGCGAGACGAATAGCTTCTTTGATAAGGTTTACTTTTTCGGCAGGAACGACTGTTCCGTTCATGCGTTTGGTGGCATAACGCCAGTTAAGTTGTTTAATTAATTCCATAAATTGCGTTGTTTATTTTTCTGTTTTAGTAATTATTTTCTCTTCTAACGTCTAAAATGAATGATTGTTCATTTTAAATTCAAAAAAAATATATTTTATTTTGAAATGGCTTTCCATGATGACTCAAAAATACGCATCAAATCATCGGTGTTGAGCGAATGACTCTTTTCATTCAGCGTTTTTTTAATCAAAAAACTCAGTGGTGCAAAAAGCAGACTATAGATAATATCGTTGTGCATGTTCTGTAGCAGTCCCGACTCTTTCGATCTGTTGAACAGCGACTCGAACACAGGACAGTAATCCACTCTGAATTCAGGTTTCACAAGACTTATCTGAGCCGAAGTACTGAAATCCTCCAAAAAAATATATTCTTCGATATTATTGATAATATACTGATAATGATTCAGAAAAATTGTTCTGAAAGTGGCTTTGGAAACCGACATATCCATATTATCGCTGAAATACGAATGCCCCATCCTGTCTTTGGTATGTATAAAGAGTTTGGTGAGCATATCTTCCTTATTGTCAAAATATAAATAAATAGTCGCCGGCGAAACTCCGGCTTCCTCGGCTATTTTCGACATGGAGCAGCCCTCGAGACCATAACGGTTGACTACCGTGATGGCCGCGTGGTATATACGGGGTATTTTTTCTTCATCTTTTACTCTCATGTCGCAAATATAAATAAATATTCATTCATTATAAAACAAAATACATAAATTTATTCATAAAAAAGATTATAATTCGGTAAATATCTGCCCTTTCGGCTTGCGCACCTTGGGAAGTTTTGCATTATAATCCAGTGCTTCGTCGCGGTTACCAATGGCCATCATGCAAACCGAAGCCAGATTTTTATCATTCAGAGCCAGAATGCGATCCACTTCGGCAGGTTTGAAACCTTCGATAGGCACAGAATCGACTTCTTCGACAGCCGCAGCAGCCAATGCAAAGCCCAATGCAATATAAACCTGACGGGCAGCCCATGTAAAATTATCTTCGTCGGTACGTTTTTCGAGATAACCCATCATATTACGGAATGAAGTCAGCTTTTCTTCGGGAAAATCGCGGGTACGACGTATCAGCGACACATATTCGTCGAGCATTTCGGTTGAAATACGTTTTTTGGCGGCAAATACAAGTAAATGCGAACAACCCGGAATTTGTGGCTGACCGGTAGCAGCCTGTTCGTAAATCTGCTGACGTATCTGAGGATTTTTAATCACAAAAACCTCGAAAGCCTGCAAGCCAAGCGATGTGGGAGCCAAACGAATGGCTTCAAGGATATTTTCAATTTTCTCGTCGGCTACAGGAGTGCCGTTCATCATTTTACTGGCATAGCGACGGTTCAGTTTATCAATAAAATTCATTTTCAGTTTTAAAATAGTTTGTAAATAGCTTCAGAGAGCTTCGGGAGCAGTTATTTATCAATATCAATACTCATTCTCTCTTTATAACTCCTTTTCAAACGTTTTTGGCGAACGATTGTTTATTTTAGAAAGCATTATTTTAGCAAAAAGCAGAAAATAAAGAAAACATGAGCTTATCAGGCTAAATTTGTACATTTGTATTTGGATATTGTCGCAAATCAAAAATAAAAAGAACCCTGACATAGGTTTGTTTTGATATTTTCAATGTTTAACTCTCAATTATTACACAATTGAGTTTATTACACAAGTTTGAATATTATGAAAATAATAGAACGCGGATTTACGCTAACTAAGCGGATTTTAAAACGGATTTCGATTATCTCCCTTTGGTCGATGACCGCTGGTTCAGACGAGTCTGAATTGAAGATCAACGAAGTTAATGACTAAGACTCAGCTCTTAAATCTTCCCCGATATATCGGGGATTAAATCTGTATTTAGACTTTTTTTTTACATTTAATCAGTAAATATCCGCTTAATCTGACTAAATCCGCGTTCCAATTCTTTTTCTTAAATATAAAACTCTATTTGTAAAACACATATAACCATTATAATATCTAATCTTTAATATTTAGTTTTGAATTATCTTGCACATATACTTCTTTCGGGTGAGGACCGCGCTTTGCAGGTGGGAAACTTCATAGGCGATTTTGTAAAGGGCAGCCGTTACGACGATTATCCTCCGGGAATAAGAGACGGCATTCTGCTGCACCGGCAAATCGACAGCTTTACCGATGCGCATCCTGCTTTCAAAAGCACGGTTGAAGTGCTGCGACCTGCATTCGGAAGGTATTCGGGCATTATGGCCGATATGTATTTCGACTATTTTCTGGCAAATCATTTCGATCGTTACAGTGGCGGAAAAAGTCTGAACTGCTTTGCATACAACTTTTATGCTTCTGCACTTTTGCATTATCGCTGGCTACCTGAGCGTGTGCAGGGCTTTATTTTTCATTTTATAAGCACCAACCGCTTGAAACAGTATAAAAGTTATGCCGGACTCGAAGCATCGCTTACAATAATGTCGAACTATAAATCGAAGGCCATTGAACCGGAGCGGAGTGTGGCCTTTCTGAGAGAGAATGAAGTACAGTTGAACGTACTTTTTCACGACTTTATGCCTGAAGTGCTAAACTATGCAAAAGACCATCTACAAGGCTTGCAGGGGCATTCGGGAAATCGTCGTTGAGACTTGCCGGAATCTCCGTTGAGATTTTTAAAATCGTCGTTGAGATTTGACAAAGTCTCCGTTGAGATTTTGAAAATCGTCCCAATGATTTTTGAAGTGCTATTTTTGTATTGCTAAACAAATAATTTTCAGACAATGAAAATACTTATTATAGAAGATGAAAAAGGCATGCGCGAGACCCTCGAAACATTTTTCGTGCAGCAGAAATTTGTGGTGGAAACTGCACACGATTTCGATTCAGGTCTCTCGAAACTCAGCGTGTACGACTACGACTGCATTTTGCTCGACATTATGCTTCCCGGTGGTAGCGGACTCGATTTGCTCACTGAAATGAAACGCATGAACAAGCGCGAAAGTGTAATTATCATCTCGGCCCGCGATGCGATCGACGACAAAGTGCTGGGACTTGAACTTGGCGCCGACGATTATCTGCCAAAACCTTTTCATTTGGCTGAGTTGAATGCCCGTGTAAAATCGCTGATACGGCGCAACCAGAGCGGAGGCGATATGAGCGTAAGCATTGAAAATGTAAAGCTGCTGCCCGACAAACGCACTGTATTTGTAAACGACGAAGAACTGCCGCTGAACCGCAAAGAGTTCGATTTGTTGTACTATTTTATGGTAAATCCCGATCGGCTACTGAACAAAACCACGCTTACCGAAGCTGTGTGGGGCGATAATATTGATCAGGCCGACGACCTTGAGTTTTTGTATTCGCAGGTAAAGAATCTACGGCGCAAACTAAAAACTGCCGGTGCTAGCATCGAAATAAAGGCTGTGTACGGCTTTGGCTATAAACTGATTTCGGAATGAATTTTAAACACGGAGACTCGGAGACACTACTTATTGTGACTTTATATATTTGGATAAAATGTCAACTGCCATACGGGTCATATCTTTCTGACAAATTGGATTTTATATTTAAGAAAAAGAATTGGAACGCAGATTCACGCTGACTAAGCGGATATTTACTGATTAAATGTAAAAAAAGGTCTAAAAACGGATTTAATCCCCGATAAATCGGGGAAGATTTAAGAACGGGATCTTAATCATTAGCATCGTTGTTATTCGATTCCGACTTGTCGGAACCAACGGTCATCGACCAAAGGGAGATAATATAAATCCGATTTAAAATCCGCTTAGTCAGCGTGAATCAGCGTTCTAATATCTCTAAAATATTCAAACTTAGATAAACTCTATTGCATAATTTATGTCTGTTGTTTATTTTCAAATAAGGTAATCGTTTAAAATAATTACTCACATGAAACTGATTCGCTACACATATATTCGTCTGTTCTCACTCATGTTTATACTGTTCATATTGTGGGGAGCGTTGTTTTATATCAGCATGATGGACGAAGTAATGGATGAAACCGACGACCGACTGCTCAACAACAAAGGATTGGTGGTGCACCGCATGTTGCAGCAACCGGAGCGTTTGCTGACGGCTGACACTATATCGGACAATTACCATATACGACGTATCAGCGAAAAGGCAGGGCTAAACCACCGCGACAGTTTTTACGACACAAAAATATACATCCAGATTGAGAACGAATACGAGCCCATGCGGGTTTACAAATCGTCGTTTAAAGACAACAGTGGTCAGTTTTACGAAATAGAACTTTACCTTTCGACCATTGAGCGCGACAATGTAATAGAGGATATTCTTTTTTACCTGATAATATTGTTTGTGGTAATGCTTGGAATTACGCTTGTAGGCATGCGTCTGGTATTGAATCGAACTTTCAGACCATTATACAAACTGTTGGACTGGCTAAACAGCATAGTGCCGGGTCGTGAAGCTCCGGAACTGAATAACGAAACAGAAATTGCAGAATTCAAAAAGCTCAACGAAGCCGCAGTAAATATGCAGAAAAGAAGCCGGAAAGCCTACGAAGAACAAAAAGACTTTATCGGAAATGCATCGCACGAACTGCAAACCCCGCTGGCCATTTCGCTCAACAAACTGGACATGCTAGCCAACAGCGGCGAACTCAACGAGGAACAAATGAACCTTCTGAGCCAGACTTTCGAAACTTTACAACGTGCCACGCGTCTCAACAAGTCGCTTTTGCTGCTTTCGCAAATACAAAACGAACAGTTTGTACAGGTCAACGAGCAAAACCTTACGCAAACCATACAGCGCGTGCTCAACGATATGCTTGAAGTGTACAGCGATAAAAACATTATGGCTAAATTTGAAACTGAAAGTGATTTTATACATCAAATGAACGATTCGCTGGCTGTGGTACTCATCAACAATCTGGTAAAAAATGCAATTGTGCATTCTTCGTCGAACAGCCTTATCACCATTACAAGCCACGAAAAAAGCCTCACCATAAGCAACGAAGGTCAGGCTGCGCTCGACAACGAAAAGATATTTACACGTTTTTACCGTGCCGGAAATTCTAAAACCAAAGAATCGACCGGACTCGGGCTCACCATTGCCAAAGAAATTGCGCAATTGTCGGGACTTTCGCTCGACTATTTCTACGACGGAAAACATAATTTCAGGTTAAAGAAATAAAAAAAACTGCCTTCCTCCTGTTTTTCCCAAATCTTTCCGGTTTTGGTGCAGAACTTTGTATCATAAATTTTAAAACAAAAAAAATATGAGACAACAAGTAATTGCACTGATTCTGGCTTTAGGCCTTTTGGGTACACTTACCCATTATAGCGTTGCAGGTAACAATATGAGTAAAAACGAAAGCCGCCTGCCAAAAAATTCACAGGAATTTTTGAAAAAACATTTCCCTAACGAAAAAATCTCCTACGTAATTGTGGATAAGGATGGATTACAAACCACTTTCGAGGTTATGCTCACCAGCGGCAAGGAAATTGAATTTTACAAAAACGGTGAATGGAAAGAGATTGACGCTAAAAAAACGGCTGTTCCGCAAACCATTATTCCCGCCAACATTCTGAAACATGTAAAAGACAACTTCGACAATGATGTTTTTGTGGTTCAGATTGAGAAAAAGTTCTGGGGTATTGAAGTGGAACTATCAAACAAACTGGAAGTAGAATTTACTTCGGGAGGAAAGTTTTTGAGATACGATAATTAAAAAAGAAAGTAAGAAAGTGAGAGGTAAGAAAGTAAGTAACAAACAACAATCAATAAAAAAAATGAAAACAACAATGAATATCCTTATTTTAAGCATTATAAGCACTTTGAGTTTTTCGTGTAGCGACGACATGTACACACCTGATGCCGCAGTAAAAACCACCTTTAAATCTATGTTCCCGAAAGCAGTTTTTGTGGATTGGGAAATGGAGGCCGGTTATGTAAATGCCGAATTTACACATGATGGCGCCCGCAAGGATGCATGGTTCGAAACCAACGGTACCTGGTTGATGACCGAAACCGACATTCGCAGTTCGAAAATTCCGGCAGCAGTAAAAAGCACTCTCGACAAGAGCGAATATGCAGGCTGGCGCATCGACGATGTGGATTATATTGAATATGCCAATGCCGAACCAGTGTATGTGCTCGACATGGAAAAAGGTGAAAGCGAAGTGGACCTATATTTTGCTACTGATGGCACACTGAAGGAAACAAAGCAGGATTCATATCTGAAATATCATATGCCCTGATAATGTCTGCTAAATAGTTGAACCACAAAAGAACACATTAGATACACAAAAGAGAATTAGTCCTTTTGTTTCTATTTGTATTCTTTTGTGGTTTATTATTTTAAGCAATTTACAAGAATTTCACCTCATGAAACATAATCAGACTTTCATTGATATTGTTTTTAATCTAATATACCAGTAACGAAGTATTGCCAATAGTCGATTTAATGATATAAGTACCCTTTGGCAGGTTGAGCTGACATTGACCAAATAAAGCTTGACCCTGAGCAACAATAGTACCACCTAAATTGTATATTGTTAGTTTACCTGTATATTCAGGAATTTTAATCACTCCATTTGAGTAATAGGCACTAAAAGCAGCTGCTTTAGGTAGATTAACACCAGTCTGGTTTCCAACAACTGTAATTTTCATTGCACCAATATAATAGAACTTCTCAGCTGTAGTATTATTTACTCCGGCTGAACATTTTATGGTTATAACCCCTGAATTATCCGGAAGCAAACTGTCAATATTTGCAAACGAGCTTACATTAGTCGAAGCGTTAAGCGTAGCGGTCTTTGTACCTGCTCCGGTGGCTGTGTATAAAGTTTCTCTGTCGTCGGAAGCACTTGGACGCGAACCAAATATTTTAAAACTGTAATACTTTGTTTTGTCTAATCCGCTTAATGTAAATATACCTTCCGGATTGGCAGCAGTGGTGCTCCATGCGTTTCCGTGACCAAAGAAATTATCACTTGTGGCGGTTGAAGGAAAAATTGCAGCGGCATCTCCAGTTGGCGCCGTAGTCCCACTTGTATTATATCCATTATAAAAAGGATCTGTAATTGTAAGTGTTATACCTGTTTTAGCTCCCTGATCATCAATTAATTCGACATTAGCACCCTGATGATCAGTAATATTATTCCAGTTGCCGTCTGTGCTGTTTGACGGAGATCCAAAATCGACAAAAATATTACCCGAGTTTCCGGTGCCCGGATTTGAACCACCGCTTTGCAATCTGAAAATTATATCGTCGACATAAATAACAATCGGAGCCGTATTCAAATTCATTTGAGAAAAGAATACTGATTTTACATTATTATAGGCAAACGAAGGTGATTTAGCTTTCCAGTCCTGAATCGGGATAACAACTTTAGTCCAAGTAGCTGCTGATATTCCGTTTATATAATTTGAAAGACGAAGTTTGGCTGTTGTAGTTGATGAATAGGATTCCAGATAAACGTAAGGTAGGTTAATCGAGTCTACCTTATTATCAGAATAAACATACATTTCGAGTTCTTTCAGGCCTGAAACATCGAAAGCAGCCCAGTCTTTAGCGGCTACGCAAGCTTTCCAATTACCAACTCCTATTCCCTGATAAGCCAGCTTCAATGAGGTTGCACCTGCATGATGGTGCGCACTATCGCACGAAATTTTCTCATCTTTTGCCGTTGTAAATGTGCTTGGCGCAGTTGCATTAACCCAACTTGGTTCATGGTACGTCGCATTCGAACTTTCGTCGAACAGGATAATATCTTTTGCTTCGGTCTCGGGTAAGGCAGTTAATAGCAGTGGTTCAAGTATTGATTTCCAGAGTGCATATCCTGATGCATTCATATGGAGCATATCGCTACCAAACAGTGTTTCATTAGGTGTTCCGTCCTGCTTCAACATAGGCGTCCATGTGTCCACATAATCGATATAATCGAACTTATCGGCATAATTTTTCATTAACAAATTAGCTGACTGATATTTGGCGAAAGCACTTGCGCGCGAAGGACTTGGTTTTATTGATACCAATAATATTTTGGCGTTCGGATAATAGATATTTATAAGGCGAGTCATTGCAATCACATCGTCCATAAATTGTTCGGGTGTTTTGGTTGTGCCGTATAGATCATTATCTCCCTCATAAAGAACCACCTGACGCGGACTATAAGGAGCTACCACCTGATTAAAAAAATACAATAAATCCGTCATCATAGAGCCTCCAAAAGCACGATTTAATACTTTAGAATTTGGGAAATCAGTTTTTAAGCTGCTCCACATGGTAAAAGTTGAACTCCCCGCGAAAAGAACTACATCTTTTTTAACACCATTAGCATCTTGTGCTGCAAACCCACTCATATCGGCTGTCCAAAGTGAAGCACGTGGATATTGTGCATTAGCAACAACACACATTGAGAATAAAGCAATTAGCAGAATTTGTCTTTTCATTTACTAAGAATTTTATTAGCACTTTTATTACATCAATATATAAAAGATATTCCCGACGGTCAATTGTTTTCAACTGTCGGGAATACCATTGATTTCAATTATTTCACAAATAATTTTGCATTTCCTTCGGCAGTATTTACAATGTAAATGCCTTTGTTAAGTTGCATTTGGGCATATCCAAACACGACCTGTTTTTCGGCAACCAAATTACCGGCAAGACCGTAAACACGAACCAATCCTGTGTAATCCGACAGTTTTAATACTCCGTTGTTATACATTGCATTGATTGTTTCTGTTGATTTTGGAGTGAAAACTGAGGTAGGGGCATCACTTACCGAAATTTTCATAGCTCCAAGGAAATAGAATTTCTCAGCACTATTATTATTGGGGCCTGCTTCAGTTTTGAATACAATAACACCTTCGGCAGTAGGTTTCACATTGGAGATTTCGGCTATGCGCGACGTATTGTTAGATGCGTTTAAAGTATCGCTTACATCTGCTCCCAAACCTGTCATCGTATACCTGGCGTCTCTGATATTGGTAACACCTGTACGTGAAGCAAAAATTTTAAACGAATAGAATTTAGCCGGATTTAATCCACTGAATGTGATAATACCTTCAGGATTAGCTGCAGTTGTACCCCAAACAGCGCCATTGCCAAAGAAATTATCCGCTCCTGCATTCCCGGAAAAAATAGCAGCATTTCCGGTAGGCACAGAAGTTCCTGATGAGTTATATCCATTGTAAAATGGATCAGTAACTGCCAAGGTAATACCCGTTGCATTTCCTGATTCATCAATCAACTTTGTATTAGCAGCCTGATGGTCTGTTACGTTGTTCCAGTTACCTTCCATCATTAAAGCTGGATTATTTTCACCAAAATCAATAAACATACTGGCATTAGCTGCGCTTGCAGGAAGTGCAATAAATTTGAACTCGTCCATATACATGGTACGTTCAGTTGCATCTACCACACGTTGTTCAAAGAAAATACCCTTTACCACATCTTTTGCTGTGAATGCAGGATTGGTTGCATACAAATCGGCCAAAGGAATTCTTACCTCAGTCCAGGTGTTAGCTGCCAGACTTATTACATAATTACCCATTGGTAATTTGCCCGTTTTATTTGGATTTCCGCTATGCGATTCCAGGTAAATATTTGGAAGTAATTCTCTGTTGATGCGTACCGGAGAATTTACCCAGAACGATAAATGCGTCATCGGAGTCAAATCAAAAGAAGTCCAACCAACAGCGGCAACCAAAGCCATCCACGAACCACCTTCGGTCGATTTCCACTGCAATTTCAATGCATTTGCACCATCTTTTACAGGAGTGGTTACAACAGGTAATTTATCGCCCGGCTGTGTTGGATCTGACCACAGAACTCCTGCTAAAGTACTGGGTGCAGTTACATTTGTCCAACTTTGATCATGGAATCTATCATCAGAACTATTCGAAAACAGGACTAAAGCAGGTGTTACTTTTTCGAATTTTATTTCGTCGATAAACATGGTGTGTTCCACATTATCAGTTGTATTTTGCGAGAAAAATATTCCTTTTACTACATCTTTCGACAAGAATGCGGGGTCAGCGGCCCAAATATCAGCCAATGGAATTGAAACCTCAGTCCATGTATTTGCAGCTAAATCGGAAGTCAGGTAATTACCCATAAGTACTTTACCTGTATTGTTTGGATTACCGCTTGTAGCTTCGAAACGCAATTTAGGTAAATCGGCTTTAGCTATTGTAACTGGAGAGTTAACCCAGAATTTGAGATGCGTCATTTGCGAAAGATCAGCAGGTACCCAGCCAATAGCTGCAACCAAAGCCATCCAATCGCCTGTTGGAACCGACTTCCACTGAAGTTTAAGCGCATTGGCACCATCTTTCACAGGAGTAGTTACTACTGGTAATTTATCTCCTGGTTGTGTTGGATCAGACCAAAGAACTGCATTAACTGTACTCGGTGAAGTTTGATTTACCCAACTTTGATCGTGAAAAAGATTACTGGCGCTATTTGTAAAAAACGAAATTGAAGTTGGTGCAGGAGGTGGTACGATAGTAGGATCGTAAATAATTTTAATGTCATCGATATAAACTATTGCACTTGCATCAATAGGTTCGTAAAAGTCTGGAAACATACTGAAAACTTTGATGTTTTTAATTCCGTTTGCATAAATGTCAAAAACCAGCGTTTCCCATTCGTTTGTTTTTGAGGCTGCGTTAACCGGAGCAATTTCTTTGCTAACTGCACCTTCGCATTTAATCTTCAATTGCGATGTTGAATTTTTACGCAAATACTTAACTTCAATGCGATGATAACCTTTCGGAATTTCAGTTTTCAATGTAGCATAAAAACCGGCCCAAATTTTGTTATCCGCTTCAGCATCAAAGCGCTTCCATTCCCATACTTTATTGCTGGTATTTATTCCAGCTTTTACGGGATTATCCACTACTGCATAATCAAAATGTGCAGGAGGATTTCCATTTACAACATCGGTGAAATTCACCAACCCATTCTCAAAATTGTCAAGAACAAAAGTTTCCTGAGCAAAGGTAAAAGCACTGAATGTGAGCACAGTTACCAGTAAAGTAAAAAACTGTTTCATAAAAATAAAAATTTAAGGATTAATAAAAAATTATTTGTTTTACTTATCTTAAACGAACTATCAACGAATAACTCTTGTTTGATGGCGTGGTCATCGTTATAGTATACTGTTTTCCATTCAATATGGAGTTCGTGTTTTTAAATCTGAAAGTATTTTCACCTGACAAACTATTTAGTGTTGTGTCTTTTACTAAAGAATCATTGGCACTTTTTATTTTAAAACAGGTTGCTCCAGCTGAACTTAAAAAATAATCCAGTTCAAAACTCTCCCTGTCTGGATGTCGCATCATATCGTATTCTTTTGTATAAGTGTTTGATATTGCTTTGTGAAATCCCTCTTTGTAATCAGGTTTTGCTTTCATACCTGCCAATACGAGTCCTTTTTGTATATCTGGATTTTTCATCAACAAATTCCATATTAATCCGCTACGATAGTTTTCCATCATAACGACAATTGGTCCCTGATCAATAGCCAAATGTTTTTTTTCCGAAGTAGATGTTTCAGGCGAATAAGCGTCCACAAAACCATAAGTACCATGAGCCAGACTATTTTCAGCCAAATGCATCAATACCTGTGTGCTGTAAAAAGGCGTATACGGATATGAGCCCAAAGCAGCCGTGGGGGCCAGAACCCCATCATCATTTAAAGGAGAACGGGCGGAATACTCCCAGGGAGGACGACCACCGTAACAAGCGGTGAGCCCCCAATCACGTTCGCTGTATTTAAAGCTTTTTGGTGCTTCGTAAACGCAATAATGTCTGTTTATCATCGTATGACCTACATTTTGTAGCCAATAATTAGCATAATTATCTTCCATTAAATTAGGGTTCAGGCCCAAAAACGAATAATGTGCAAAAAACATAGGACCACCATAGTTCTCGCCCAAAGGTAAATCGTAACCATAAAACTTACCTGTTCTGTTCAGAATACCTCCGCCACTTAACCAACCATTGTTGTACACATCTGCACTAATATTCATTGGTTCAGGTGCTCCCAATGCTAAAATATAGCTGATTAAACCTTCGTTCCAACCTTTGATGTGCATAGTCAGGCGATTTTCCTGCGAATAATAGAGCCAATTCAGGGCATTGTCTGTTCCGGCAAAAAATCTCCAGTTTATTGTTTTCCAAAAAGAAGCAACCGAATCGCGTATTTCCTTCTCAACAGCCGTTGTATTTGTATAATACTCTCCGGCAGCCAACAAACCAGCCATCATAAAAGCAGTTTCAATTATATCTCCTGTTTTTACCTGATCGCCAAAAGCGTGTGCAGTCCCATCGGGGTTATACCAGTGCGACCAGGCTCCTTTGTAACGTTCAGCTTTCCCCAGAAAACGAACTATTTTTTGCATGTGTGTTGTTGATTGTTCGCGGGTTATCCAACCACGTTCAGTCCCAACAATAAGAGCCATCACACCAAAGCCACTACCTCCTGTTGTAACCACATCTCCCCTGTCGTTCCCTTCGAGAGCCATTCCGGTTGGTGAAGCTCCGTTGAAGAAGAAGTTGAAGTTTTTGCGTTGCCATTCATCCATAACCGCTCTCACTTTCGAAGGCGAATAGGTTTCATCGTTCTTAACAACAGTAATGGTTGGTACAACCGGATCTTTACAGGAAAAAAACATGAAAACTACTAATATAAGAATGCTGCTCCCTAACCCCTTAATAGGGGATTTGAGGTTAGTTCGAATATTTATTATTAGTGTTTTCATTAATCTCGTATTCTGATTATGCATCCCTTTTAGGGGTTAGGGGTCAATATCCCGGATTTTGAACAATAGCTCCTTCCGATTTATCAATTTCAGTTTGTGGAATTGGAAATAGTTCATGTTTGCCAACTACAAAACCTGTAATGGCAGTTTTTGCCTCATCCCAACGTACCAAATCGAAGAATCGTTCCCATTCCAATGCTAATTCAATTCGCCTTTCGTGATGAATTTTAGCCCTGAGTTCTTCTTTATTTGTTGTGGTAATTTTGGGAAGTACAGATGAATTTCCACCACGGGCACGTTCACGTACCATTTCAAGTTTTGCAAGCGCTTCGGTACTATTGCCCAACTCACAAGCGGCCTCAGCATGCATCAAAAGCACATCGGCGTAACGTATCAAACGGATATTCAACCAATAAGCCTGAATATCGGTTGAGCGACCATACAAAGCCCTTTCTGCAAGACTTACATAAACCTTTTTATTAAAGAATTTATATGCTGCTGCATCTGCTTTTGTTTTTTTGCCTTCAATCGTTTCTCCATCAGCCAAAACTGTTGCTGCTTTGCGAGGGTCACCTGCTTCGTATGCATCCATCAATGCCTGACTCGGACCGTTGAATCCCCAGCCTAAATTAGGAATGCCTCTGAATCCCTGTATTTGTCCATATTGACTCGAAAGGAATATTTTTTCAGTTGGTTTTTGTTCGCAATACACTTCGAATACTGATTCGGGGCCAAACTCATTAGGCTCATTAAATATTTGATCATATGGAGTTGTCAGGTCATTATCGCCCGAAGTAATAATTGCTGTAGTTTGCGCCAATGCTTCCGACCACCTTTTTTGGTATAAATATACTTTTGCTAATACTGCTCTTGCTGCATTTTGAGTTGCACGGCCAGTATTTCCACTGGCAACCAGCATCATACGTGTGGGCAAATGTGGAATAGCTAGCAATAAATCTTTTTCAATATTGCTCCAAATTTCATCACGCGTGGAGCGTGCTGGAATTTTATCGGTAGCGCTCAGAACTGTAGTAATATACGGAACTCCTCCAAAAGCCTGAGCTAACCGGAAATACATTACCGAACGAAGGAATAGTGCTTCCGCTTGGTAGGTTTTCTTCTTTACAACACTATCAGCCAATGCATTGGCAATTACAAGTGCTTCGTTAGAAAGTACAATACTACTGTAGCAACTTGCATAATAATCCTTTATTGGCCCGTTACTTGATGTATAACTCAACGATTTAAATTGAGTAACTTCACCCCCATCGCTCGGTGTACTTCCCTTTTCGGCATCAGGTGTGGTGTAGCTATGCATTCCTAACCCACCCCACTGAAAACCCCACGCTCGCAATGTAGCATACGCTTCGGCTAATTTTCCCTCGGCCAAAATTGTGGCATCTATTTCCATGTCAGGAGTATAGTTTTTTGGGTGATAATATCCTTTTGGATATAATTCAAGAAAATCGTCGGCACAACCGAAACCAATAAAAACCACAGCGATATATAAAATGTACTTTTTCATGATTGTAATAATTTTAGAAATTAACAGTTAAGCCAAATGAGTAAGTAGTAGGAATTGGATAAGTGCCGCCGCTATCGATTGAGCCAGCTAATATAGAACCGCCAATTTCGGGAGTGAATCCACTATTTTTTCTGAATGTCAGTAAATTCTGTGCATTGGCATACACTCGCACTTTCGAAAGATTTATTTTCTTAATTAACTGTAATGGAAAATTATAACCAAGTTGAACCGAGCGCAAACGTAAATAAGCTCCACTTTCGAGTAAGTTGGTCGACGATTCAAAATTATGACCCTGCGCAGTATTCAGAGCAGGCTCTACTGTCGAAGTTCCTTCGCCATGCCAGCGTTTGAGCGAAGTTGTGTAAAAATTAAATTGCGCATAAGTTGGTAATTTTTTTGTATTGATAATATCGTTGCCATAAACTCCATTGAAATCAACATTGGCATCGAAATTTGCATAAGCAGCATTTAAACTAAAACCATATGTAAATGTTGGAATGGTTCGGCCAATAAAATCGCGGTCGGCGGAAGTAATTTTATTGTCCCCGTTTAAATCTTTGTACCTGATATCGCCCGGTTTCGAAGTCCATGGAGCAGGATAATAAGCATCTATTTCGGATTGATTCTGGAAAATTCCATCCTGTACGTAGCCGTAAATAGCTCCTACTGAATGCCCTACCGATGTACGGTGGTATTTTCCGGTTACAATATCAGCATTCGTATTGCCAATGGCTATCACCTCATTATTCAGTGTAGCTCCATTAAAACTTGCGCCGTAGTTAAATTTGCCAATCTTGTCGTTCCACGAAAGTATAAATTCAACTCCACTATTACGTATTGAGCCAATATTTGTAACATCGACACTGTTTATTCCCGAAGAGGTTTCGAGAAACGCTAACATGTCGGTTGTTAATTTATTGTAGTAATCTACATCGATTTTCATTCGGTTTTTGAATAATTGTGCTTCAAAACCGGCATCAAATTCTTTGATTACTTCCCAATGCAAGGTAGTATCGGGATGATTTGCCTGAGTAGGAAGATAATAAGTTACTCCATTAACAACTACTTGCTGTCCACGAGGATTAATTTGCGGATACATCATGTAATTTCCGATTTTATCGTTGCCGAATTTACCCCACGATGCTTTTAACTTTAAATAATCTACTGTAGCCTTTAGAGGCTCAAAAAAATTTTCTTCGGAAGCAATCCAGGCTAAACCGACAGATGGAAAATATCCCCAACGGTATTTTTTCGCAAATTTCGATGAAGCATCTCCCCTGAAAGTCAATACGGCAATATATTTATCTGCATACGAATAATTTAATCGACCTAAATAAGAAGTGAATGCTTCAGCGGAATACCAATCTCCATTGCCTCTGTTCTGATCAGCACCGGCACTCAGCATCCAAAAATCTTTGGGTACAATCCAGGTTGTACCACTGATAAGTGAGTCGGTTGATGCATTAAAGCCCTGACTTGTCTGAATACGCGCAGTGTATCCCAAAAGGCCTCCAATACGGTGTTCGCCAATTTTTTTATTATAGTTCAACAGAAAATCTGCCTGATATTTTGTGTATTCATCGGAATTACGGGAGAAACGGGTTGTCTCGCTCTTATGTGAAGAATTAGAATTTGCATTATTTACATCGAAACGCGGTGTAAATTTACTTCCCAAACTAACGCCCAAATCTGCGTAACCTACAGCTTTAAATGTGAAATCCTTCAAAAAATTGATCTCTGCATACACATTACCCACAGCCCTATACCCATAAGTCTCAGTGTTTCCTTTGTTGATTTCCATGACAGCCACCGGATTTGCAACGTCTTTTTGTATTCCGGGAGATGGAGTATAATACGAACCCATATTTTCAGGATTATGATCTTCTGTAGGTGAGTAGGGTGAGTAGGTAGGAATAGCCTGTACCGCATTCGACACACTTGCAGCTGCCGGATCACTATCCCAACGGGTCAGTGTGATATTACTTCCTACTTTTATATGATTTGAGATCTGATAATCTCCTGCCCAACGCGCATTAAAGCGTTGATAGGTATTATATTTTACAACACCATCTTGTTTAAAATAGCCCAATGAGAATACTGAGTTAGCCTTATCGGTTGAGTTTGCTATCGTCACACCGTGGTTTGTAACCATGGCATTACGAAAAATCAATGATTGCCAATCTGTTCCTCCACCCAACAAATCGCCCGACCATTCAGAAGATGCAGGGTTCATGTTTTTCAATTGCTCATTGTAAAGCATGGTAAACTGATCGGCATTAGTCAAGTTAACCCTATCCCGGCTATGCAAAATTTGTGAGCCAACATAACCATCGTAACTTACACTCATTTTTCCCTTTTCGGCACGTCTGGTGCTAACAATTATAACTCCGTTAGCACCCTGAACCCCAAAAATTGCTAAAGAGGAAGGATCTTTCAATACTTCGGTAGAAACAATATCATTGGGATTTACGAAATCGATATTATCCGTAAACATTCCATCCACAATATACAGTGGCTGCGTTCCGGAATAGGTTGTACCAACCCCACGAATTTTTACATCGGGGTTTCCTCCTGCTGCTCCGGTATTCGTAACAACCAAACCAGGAACTTTGCCCTGAAGTGATTTAACAGGGTTATGACCAGGTGAAGTTTTAAGACTTTCACCACTAATTGAAACAATAGAACCGGTAAGATCACGCTTACGGGAAGTACCGTAACCAACTACAATTACTTCATCTAAATCTTTTGAATTAGATTCTAGAGTGATATTAAACTCTCCTCCATTTTTAATATCGACAATTTTTGACTTCATCCCCACATATCTTATTTCCACCTTACTATTTACAGGGACATTAACTAACTGATAGTTTCCATTAAAATCTGTAATTGTTGCCAAAGTAGAGCCAACAACCTGTACAGTTGCGCCAATCAATGTTTCACCATCACTCTCATTCGTGATTTGTCCTTTTATTGTCACCCTTTCTTGTGCCATTAATGGTACAAACATAAATAACAATATCAAAAAAATGCTTTGTCTTTTCTTCATAATGTGATAATATTCAAGTAAGTAGTATTTATTTTAGATATGGTTAAATCCTAATTTCTCAAGTCCGTTTCTGATTTCCGGGTTCTGCATAAACAGTTTCCAAATCAGTCCCGAACGATAGTTTTCAGTCATTACCGCAATGGGACCCTGATCGATGGCCAGATAGCTTTTTACCACCTGCTGCCCTTCGACCATCGAAGGATTGTAGGCATCGAAGAAACCATATTTACCAAAAACCTTTGCGCCATGATTATAATACAGATTTTTCAGCACTTCAAGCGATTCGGCCGGTGTATAAACTATCGACGACAGCGCTGCTGTAGGCGGAACAGTTCCGTTTTCGTCGTTGGTTCCGGGGTGGTGCGAAGTGTAGCCCACCAAAGGATCGTCGGACGAAGTGAATCCCCACAGATTGGCGCCCAACCCTGCATGTTTTTTCGGATTGTCGATGGCATAAGCTCTGTGAATCAATGCATGTGCTTTGTTACGTTCGAAATAATTCGTATGTTCGTCGGTCAGTCCTGTAGGGTTCAAACCCAAAAACGAATAATGAGTAAAGAACAGCGGACCGCCCATATCCATTCCCAAATCGAGTTTAATGCCGTAATACGATTTTCCATTGAGGAAATAAGGTGAGTTTTTAAAACTGCTTTCGTACACTTTCCGGCTAATAGGATAAGTAGGCGACGAAGCTGCCAGCACATAAGTAATCAGCGTTTCGTCGAAGCCTTTGATACGGTGATTCATTTTCCACTCGTGGTTTTTCGACCAGTGCCAGTAAAGCGAATCGGTGCCGCGTGTGTACCAGTTCCATTCTACGGTTTCCCAAAGTTGTGTAATGCGGTTGGCAAGCAAACGTTCGTCCACATTTCCGTTTTTGAAATATTCGCGGGCAGTAAGCAAACCCTGCACGAGAAATGCCGTTTCCACAAGGTCGCCACCATCGTCGTATTTCGAAAAACTGAAAGGCTTTCCCGAACGGGCATCGTACCAGTGCGCCCACGCACCGTGAAAACGTTCGGCATTTTCAAGAAAATCAACGGTTTTACGTATGGTTGAAAAAGCATCATTTCTCGACAGATAATTCCGTTCGGCTCCCGCCACAAGTGCCATGATTCCGAATCCGGTGCCACCTGTGGTTACAATTTCGCCATTCACGTCGTTGCTTCGTTCGCGTGCCATCCCTGTTTTGGGTTCAGCAAAATCGAAGAAATAACGGGTTGTGTAACGCTGCGTCATATCTAGCAAAGCTTCGTCGGTGGCAGGTTTTACATTTACCGAAATCTGATATTTCTCAGCATTCTTATCTTTCAGACTCATACCTTTGGGGAGCACACGATATACAAAAGTGCTTTCCGAAGCCACGGGTTTTCCGAAAAAGTCCAGAAAATATCCTTTGTTTGTTTCGCCTGCTTTTACAAATTTCTTACCCTGATTCTGCGAGCGATATACTTCGTACTCAAACCCCGTGCGGTTGTGAAATGTAATTTCCACATGTGCAGGATATGCACTGGCTTTCAGTTCGAAAGGAACAAAGTACTTCGGGCTTTCGGCCTTTGCAAATCCGAAAACTGAGATTATCAGAGTGAATATAACTAATAGTCGATTCATATTTAAAATTATCTTCCAGCCCCCTAACCCCCTAAAGGGGGAATAAGCGCAGATAGTGTGTTATTATTTTAGCTTTTCAATCGTAATTCTTAAATTAAAAATATATCAAACTTTTAAAAATGGGCATTTAAGTCCCCCTTGGGGGATTTAGGGGGCAGGGATCTTAAATCCTGTTTCTTTTACATCGCGTGAATTACCACCAATAAACAATTTATAGTCACCCGGTTCGGTTCCGTAAGTCATATCAATACGGTGAAACGCAAGCATATCAGGGGTGATTTTAAATGTAACTTCCTTGCTTTCGCCTGCTTTGATCATCACTTTTTCAAAGCCCTTCAGTTCTTTTACCGGACGGGTAACACTGCCTACAAGGTCGCGTACATACATTTGAACCACTTCTTCGCCATCGTACTTACCTGTATTTTTCACTACCACTTTGGCTGTAAGTTCACCGTTAGCCGATAACTCTGTTGTCGAAAGTGTAATGTCTGAATATTCAAATTTTGTGTAACTCAAACCATAACCAAAGGGGAAAAGCGGATCGTTGGGGCTGTCGATATATTTTGATTTGTACTTATCGTTTGGCAAATAAATCGGGCGACCGGTATTTTTAGCATTATAATAAACAGGAACCTGTCCAAGATTCAGAGGAAAAGTCATGGTCAGTTTTCCCGAAGGATTGTATTCGCCAAAAAGTACCTGTGTAATGGCCTTTCCTCCCATTGTTCCGGGATACCAGGTTTCGAGCATGGCATCAGCCAGAGCGTTTTCGCGTTCGAGCACCAGCGGGCGACCATTCATCAGCACCACCACAATTGGTTTTCCGGTTTTTTTCAACTCGGCAAGAAGTTCGGTCTGCACACCCGGCACCGAAATATCGGTACGACTGGCAGCTTCGCCACTCCATTCCCAGTCTTCACCCATAAAGAAAACAACTTTGTCGGCACGACGGGCAGCAGCTACAGCAGCCGCAAAACCACTACGATCAGTTCCCTGTTTTTTAGCACCTTCGGCAAAAATAATATTGCCTTCGCCATTGTAAGCTTTCAATTCATCGAGCGACGATTTCATAAAATCCCAGTCACCAGCAGCTTTCCACGAACCCAGCATATCGCGGGTAGAAGTGGCTAGTTCACCAATCACGGCTAACTTTTCGCCTTTTGTAAGTGGTAAAACCTGATTATCATTTTTGAGCAACACCATCGATTTTTTGGCTACATCCAAAGCGGCTTCCAAATGTTCAGGAGCATATACATAGCGTTTCTCGCGCTCTGAATTGCAATAGCGGTAAGGGTCGTCGAACAGTCCGAGCATAAATTTCACTTTCAGTACGCGACGCACCGACTCGTCAATCAGTTTCTCGTCCACCAAACCATCTTCTACCTGTTTTTTCAGATATTTGAAATACACTTCGCCCTGCATATCCATGTCCACTCCGGCTTTTATAGCCAGAAGTCCGGCTTCGGCATCGTCGGCAGCCACACCATGGTGTACCATTTCGTTGATAGAAGTATAATCGGTCACCACAAAGCCTTTAAAGCCAAGCTGATCGCGCAAAAGATCGGTCATCAGATATTTATTACCTGTAGCAGGCACACCATCGAGTTCGTTGAACGAAGTCATTACGCTCATAGCACCGGCATCGATGGCAGCTTTGTAAGGAGGGAGATAAACATCGAGGAAAGTACGCTCCGACATGTCCACGGTATTATAATCGCGACCTGCCTGAGGAGCACCATAAGCAGCAAAATGTTTTACAGTGGCAAGTACAGTCAGCGTATCGGAAAGGTCGTTGTCCTTGCCCTGAAAGCCACGAACGCGGGCAGCCGCGATTTTTGAGCCCAGAAAAGGATCTTCGCCGGCACCTTCGGAAACGCGTCCCCAACGTGGTTCAACCGAAATATCCACCATGGGCGCAAAAGTCCAGTTGAGACCCGAGGCAGCAGCTTCGATAGCAGCTACACGGGCACCTTTTTCAATAGCTTCCAAATCCCACGAGGCCGATTCTCCCAACGAAATCGGGAAAATCGTTTTGTGCCCGTGGATTACATCATAACCAAACAACAACGGTATACCTAACCTTGATTCTTCAACAGCGATACGCTGTAATTCGCGTACATAGGCCGTCGTATGTGCATTGAATATATTTCCGCAATGACCTTTGCGGATATCTTCCATATATGTGCTTCGGAGTGTGGGACCGGTTACATCCCAGTCGCTTGTATAAAGTACAAGTTGCCCGATTTTTTCTTCGAGCGTCATAAGTTGAAGTACTGAATCTACTTTCTGATCGAGTGCGGCATCGCCTGAACTCTGTTTTGACCCGCAGGCTACAAAAAACACGCTGAACGAAATCAGCAGCATTTGATAAATTGTGTGTCTCATATTTTGTGATATTATTATTTTCGGTTTTGTTGTGCTGCAAATATAAGGGGACAAAAATCAGATTGATACTTTTTCACACCCCACTACATCACTACATAAAAATTTACCCACAAAAACCAACCCTACACAAGCACTACTATAACAAAATGACAGAGACTAAAGTTTTGATTATCTACAATTTAATACGAAGTGATTTTTTAGAAAGAATTTTAAATTTTAATAAGCCGAAAGAGGAAAAAAGTCTCAAAAAAGGGATAATTACGGAAATGTCCGGCTAATTCAGACTGGCCGGACATTGAATATTCAGTGAAAGTACAGCAATTTTTGAAGGGAAATATTCTGATACATGACCCAAACCTGATATTTTTCTACAAAAACAGCTGACAATTTATGTGTAAGAGGGAATCATTCTAGTCAAACATGAAATCATTCAGATCAGAATAGAAATCATTCCATAAAAACAACGGCTCATTCATGTTTTAGAGGAAAGCTTTCTACTCAAACATGAAATCATTCGGGTCAGATTAGAAAACTTTATGTTGAGAGTAGAAATCATTCGGGTAGAAACAGACATTTTTCTGTTGAAACCAGAAATCTTTCGGGTCGGAACAGAGAATTGTCTATCAGAACATGAAATCATTTGGGTCAGAATAGAAATCATTCCATTAAAATAACCGCTCATTCATGTTTCAGAGGAAATCTTTCTACTCAAACATGAAATCATTCGGGTCAGATTAGAAAACTTTCTGCCGGAAGTAGAAATCATTCGGGTAGAAACAGACATTTTTCTGTTGAAACCAGAAATCTTTCGGGTCGAAACAGAAAACTGTCTATCCGGGCATGAAATTATTCGGATAAAAATAGAAAAATTTCTGATTAGAATAGAAATCATTCAGTTTTCGGGTATAGTTGGGTCTGTTCAATAAACTATGTCAAAAGAGCTAAATAATTATATTTACCCAATAAAGACTACTATAAATAAACAGCCCACTATTTAAACTCAATCATAAATTCAGTAAGGCTTTTCGACGAGGGCAAACCTATTTTTTTGCGGATACGGTAGCGGCCTACCTCTACCCCCTTGAGTGAGATATTCATCAGATGCGCGATGTCCTTGCTCGACAGATTGAGACGCAAATATGCACAGAAGCGCAGGTCGTTGGAGGTTAGTTCGGGATAACGTTCGCGCAGGTTACGGAAAAAGTTTTCGTGAATACGGTCGAAGTTGGTCTGAAATATTGCCCAGTCGGCTTCAGAACTAAGATTTTCGTCCAGCAGACGAATCAGTTTATCATAATACTTGTTGGGATATTGCGAACCTAAAATGCTTTTGTGCGCCATCACCTCCTCTTTGATTCCCACCAGAATCTCATTTTTCTTGATAATGGTCATGGTGGATTCGGCCAATTCCTTGCTTTTCAGCGTCAGCTCCGATTTCAGTTTGTCCTTTTCGAGTTCGATAATCTGTTTTTCACGTTTTTCGATTTCTCGCATTCTTATTTCCTCCTGTTCTCGGTGGATTTTCTCCTTTTTAACCATGAACAGATGCCGGATATAAAAATAAATTCCCGCAAACGTCAGCAAAATCAATATGACATATATAATTTTAGCCAGCAAACTCAGGTAAAACGGAGGCTTTATTTCGAAACGGTACGAAACCGTTGACAGCACAATTCCTGTATTATTGAGCACCTCAGCTTCGAGCGTGTACTCTCCGTAAGGCAGATAGTTATATACTTTCGAAGGAGTTGCTGTGGGTTCGCTCCACACTTTATCAAGCCCGTTCAGTTTAAAACGATAAAGTAAATTAGCCAAACGATAATCCGGGTAGAAAACTCTGAAAAGCAGGTTATTTGTACGGAATGGCAATTTTGTGAGTACCGAATCACTGACAGGAAGAAAAACATTTTCTTTTGATTCGGCATCAAAACTAAGTACGCTCCGAATGGCTAAACGGGTAGTTTGTTTCTCATTAAGCGACTCATCGTAACGATAAAGTGCCAAACCATTTTCGAGTGTAAAGATGCATTCATTGTCCGAAACGGGAATAATATTCTGATAATCGTCAACCGTTTGATTGAGGAACAGCGAATAATGAACAACGTCAAGAATAGCAATTTCACCTGGTTTCACACGCACCAGAGCAGCTTCGCCATCGAGGATAAACCAGTATAAATCCGACTTGAAATGATTCACCCTGTAGGCTTTTGAAAAATATCCGAGTTTTTCATTCAGTTCGTTATACGGAATAATTTTTTTCTGAATATCGTCGAAAGTGTAAAAAGCATTATGATCGGTAAATACCACACGGTTGTTCACCGAAAATACATTGATATTTGCCTGCGTTTTTCCATCGAGTGTATTAAAAGTCTGAATGTACTCAATACTTCTCAAGTCAGGCTTCAGCCTTATGGCATACAGTCCCTGATGCAGGTGACTGGCCCATATAGTACCTGTATAATCAATTTCGATATAGCGCACAGGATTTACAAAACCGGATACGGTATGGCTGAATTTCCATTGTCCGTTTTCGCGTGTATAAATACAGAGGTCGGTATAAGTCCCCTGCACCAGAATTTCCTGTCCCTGCACCAAACCTTTCCGGATACAAATGCCTCCGCGCACAGGCGACATAAACGAAACTCCCGAGGGATTTATATTATAGGTTTCTTCGTTGTTACCACAAATCACCTGATTATCGAAGCGGCTCACATTCCAAATTTGTCCCTTTAAGGCTGGTTCAAGCCTCAGGTCACTTACAGACCGCCGGTTCTCGTCATATCGCGCACGGTAAAGTCCCTGATTAGTTCCGATAAGCAAATTTGAAGCATTGTAATTTAATGAATATACAGCTCCGATAGAGGGTTTGAATGCATGAATGTAACGCAGAGAGGAATTGAGCTGAATCGACGCAAGTCCTTTGTCCATAGCCAGCCAGAGATTCTTGTCTTTATCGTAAAACATGCCTAAAACCGTATTGTTTTGCAGAATATTCGAAGTATTAAGCGTCCACAAATGATTTCCCTTTTTGTCGATGGCAGTTACTCCGTTGAGGATTGTTCCAAGTACAATAATTCCATCGGTGGTGATCAGCGCGCGGTTAATCTCAGCCCGTTTAATTTCCGCATCAGCAGCCGTTTTAAAAGGTTTGAATGTTGCTCCATCGAACAGAAAAAGCCCGTCCGACTTTGTCACCACAAGTGCATGTAGCGGATCGAAAGTAAGTACCGAAAACACCTGACTGCCAAACATATTTTGCTGAACAGGGATTGGTTTTCGTTTTTGCATATCGAAAATGCCAAAACCAATCTGTTCGGTATGTGTGTAAATTTTATCGCGGTACTGATTGAAAAACAGAAAAGTATAAGGCAAACGATACCCGTAAACCTTATTATCCTTCATTTCAAAATATGAAGTAAAGGACTGGAAAATAACGCGGTCCTTCAGTTGCAAAATGGTCCAGATTTCATCATTCTGCATATCGTAGGCTTTCAGACTATCGGAAAGTGAGGTGTAAGCAAGTTGACCAAGTTCATCTTTCTGAAAAAAACCAAACTCTTCGAACGAGCCCACATAAATTCTTTCGCCCGAAACCAGGAGTGAACGCACAATTTTATTCTGAGGCATACGGTGCAATTCCCATGATGAACCATCGTATTGCAACAGACCATTGTTATTCCCAAAGTACATCATACCATCGGCACCCTGCCCCACTGCCCAGTTCTGATTGGCAGCGCCGTAGTCCTTTTTATTATATTGCTTTACAATGGGCGTAAATTCCTGCGAAAACACACATTGCAAAAGCATTTGGAAAATAAAAAAAGTGATAATGCGATGGCTTATATTCATGTACGAAAAGGTTAATTGATCATTTGGAAAAGTGACACAAAATAAGAAAACAAATTTCAATTTGCAAAATACCGGAGAAATTAATAAAAATCCCCGTCTGAAATTCAATTCAAACAGGGATATAATAATGAATGGGTCTTATTCTTTTTTAAAAACTACTTACTACTCACTACCAACTAAGAAACTAATTACTATTCTCAAAATTCCGAACTAAAATGGAATCTGATATTTTTGAAGTCGTTTTGAGCCATTTGCAGCACATAACCTGAATCGGCCAGAAATACATCGCGACCATCTTTATCCACAGCCATAAATTGTGATTTACGCTTTTTGAAATTTTCGAGTTCAGTGGCATCGTCACTTTCAATCCAGCAGGCTTTGTACAGGTTTATAGGCTCCCAGCGGCACTGAGCACCATATTCGTGCAAAAGGCGATACTGAATAACCTCAAACTGAAGCTGACCCACAGTACCGATAATCTTACGGTTGTTGAACTGATTCACAAATAACTGCGCCACACCTTCGTCCATAAGCTGATTGATACCTTTTTCCAGCTGTTTGGTTTTCATTGGATCGGCATTCTCAATATATTTAAACATTTCGGGCGAGAAGCTCGGAATACCTTTGAACTGAAGAATTTCACCTGCCGTCAGGGTATCACCAATTTTAAAAGTTCCTGTATCTGGCAAACCCACAATATCGCCGGCATAAGCTTCGTCCACAGTTTCTTTTTTCTGCGCCATAAAGGCTGTCGGAGCCGAGAAACGCATCATTTTAGCATGACGCACATGACGGTAGTTGACATTTCGTTCAAATTTTCCAGAACATATTTTCACAAAAGCAATACAACTTCTGTGGTTCGGATCCATATTGGCATGAATCTTAAATACAAAACCCGAAAAAGCTTCTTCATAAGGATCAATAACTCGTTCCGGAGTTTCCACAGGGCGTGGCGATGGAGCAATTTCCACAAAACAATCGAGCAATTCCTTCACCCCGAAAGTATTCAGTGCACTTCCGAAAAACACAGGAGCCAGTTCGCCGGCCAGATATTTATTCACATCAAAATCAGAATAAACACCGTTGATAAGTTCAAGATCCTCACGAAGTTTAGCTGCATCTGTACTTCCAACCAGATTATCGAGTTCCTCACTGTCCACATCCACTTTTACGGTTTCGCTCACCATTTGTTTGTTGGGTGTGTAAAGTTCGAGATTATCCTTATAAATATTATATACACCTTTAAACGAAAATCCCTGATTGATAGGCCAGCTCAAAGGACGCACATTAATTTTGAGTTCTGCTTCAAGTTCGTCGAGCAGGTCGAATGCATCTTTCCCTTCGCGGTCCATTTTGTTCACAAAAATCATCACCGGAGTGTTGCGCATTCTACAAACTTCCATCAGTTTGCGTGTCTGTGCTTCCACCCCTTTGGCGGTATCCACCACAATAATTACACTGTCCACAGCGGTAAGTGTGCGGTAAGTATCTTCGGCAAAATCCTGGTGACCGGGCGTATCGAGGATATTGATTTTATAGTCGCGGTATTCGAAACCCATCACCGATGTAGCTACCGAAATTCCACGTTGTTTTTCAATTTCCATCCAGTCCGACGTGGCTGTTTTCTTAATTTTGTTCGATTTTACAGCGCCTGCCACATGTATGGCACCCCCGAAAAGCAAAAGTTTTTCGGTGAGAGTGGTTTTACCCGCATCGGGGTGACTGATAATGGCAAAGGTGCGACGACGCTGAATTTCTGAAACTAATGACATAAGTGATGTTTAATTTTTTTGAGCGTGCAAAAGTACTGAATTTTAGCTAAAGAGCCAAACAACAGCAGTTTTGATTTACATATAAAAAAAGTATCCGTACGGTTGAAAAATCCCGACGGATACTGAATGTTGTTTTTGTGTTTGAATGTTAAAGTCCGCGACGTTCGCTTACAATAAGCAATGCCTCATCACGGATGGCTACAGGAAGTTGTATATTTCTCAATTGCAAACTTTTAAGCCACGAAGCCACTTCATTTTCTCTGAGTGTGTAAAACACATCGGCAATCTGTGTTTGCTGCTGATCGGTAAGTCTTTCTGCTTCAATACCTGCGAGTTTATCAAGATCCTCGTCATCGAAATATTCAATTTTATCACTCGAGTTCAGCAGAGAATCCGATTCACACACTTCGTGTGCCCCACAACAACCTTCGGGATTATTTTCAATCACAATTTCCTGCTCTTCATTTTTATTCTTACGATTGAAAAATGTAAGTAAAAATATCAGCAATCCAAACGCTATCAGCGTAATAACAAGTACCCACATATATTTAAAACGAGATTTATCTTAATACAACATAATTTTCGCTGCAAAGTTAACTCCTAATGGCCGATTTTGCTTATTTTTGTGAGTTAAAAACACAATAGATTGCAGTTTTTTAAGTTAGTACTTCTGAATTCTGAATTATTATTAAGAACACTTTTTCTATCAACTGACTTCTTGAAAGCGAAAATTCAACATATCATCCTTTTGTCATTACTTGTGGTGCTTGCAGGCGGTTGTTCCATGAAAAAAAACACCTGGAGCACCCGTAACTTCAAAGCTCTTAACACCCGTTTCAACGTATGGTACAACGGCAACACAAGCTACGAAGAAGGTTTGAAAGCTATTGCACAGGCACATACCGAAGATTATTCGGCCATTATACCACTCTACCCTATCAGCCGGCACGAAAATGCTAATTCGGGTAAATCGCAAATGGACAGAGCCATCGAAAAATCGCGCAAAGCCATTAAACTGTATTCCATTAAGCAAAAACCCGAGCGCAATATCCGCAAATGGAGCGATCCTGAATATCAGCTGTGGTACAATCAGAACGAATTTAACCCCGCGCTGATAGAAGCATGGATGATGCTGGCCAAATCGGAATTTCACAAAGCCGATTTCATTGGTTCGGTGGGCACATTTACCTATATTTCGCGATACTACAAACACGATAAGGATATTGTGGCACAATGCCAGTTGTGGATAGCCCGCGCGTACGGCGAAATGGGCTGGATATATGAAGAAGAGCAGGTTATGTCGAAAATAAAACAGGACGATCTGAAAAGTACAAACACCGGATTGTATGCTTCGGTCAATGCCGATTTGCTGCTTAAGAAAAAACAATACCGCGAGGCCATTCCATTTCTGGAACTCACTCTTAAAAACGAAAAGGACAAACTGCAAAAGCAACGCATCAACTTTTTGCTTGCACAATTATACCGCAAAACAGGCAAATCCAACGATGCATTTAAAGCATTTACAGAGGTAACGAAAATGAATCCGCCCTACGAAATGGATTTCAACGCACGCATCTACCGTGCTGAACTCAATCCGAATGTAAGCGCAGTTAGAAAAGAGCTGAATAAAATGCTCAAAAACGTGAACAACAAGGATTTTCACGACCAGATTTACTACACGCTTGGCAAAACCTATATGGCTCAGGGCGATACTGTGCAGGCGATGAAATTATACGAAAAATCGGTCGAAAGCAGCACCCGTGATGGTTTTGACAAAGCGCTGACACTTATCACTCTCGGCGATTTGTACTACAACAAGCAAAATTACATTAAAGCGCAACCCTGCTACGACGAGGCCTCGAAAATCATTACCGTGGATAACGAAGATTACGCCCGTGTGGAAAAACGCGCCATCACTCTGAGTGAACTCGTGGTGCAGCACGAAATTGTGATCTTGCAGGACAGTCTTCAAAAATTAGCCTCACTCCCCGAAGATAAAAGGCTGGAAGCAGTAAACAGAGTAATTGAAAAACTTATTGCTGACGAAAAAGCAGCTGCCGAAGCTGAAACGGCCAAACTCAATCAGGAGGACGACGGACCTGAACTTATGCAACCTATCGGTTTCAATCAGGGTGCCGGCGACTGGTATTTTTACAATCCTTCCATTGTAAAATCGGGACAACGTGATTTCCGCAAAAAATGGGGAACCCGAAAACTCGAAGATAACTGGCGACGTACAAATAAAAGTTCGGCGCTTTTTGCCGAAGAAACCGGCACGACAAACAATCCTGCCGAAGTAACCGAAGGTACTGAAAACGAAGCCGGAACCGGAGCCACAAGCACCACAAGCGATCCGAAATCACCGGAATTTTACCTGAAACAAATTCCGATGACGCCCGCTGCCATTAAAAAATCGAACAGCGAAATTGCCGATGCACTTTTCAACATGGGAATGATTTACAAAGACAAAGTGGAAGATTACCCCATGGCCATTCGTACTTTCGACGAGTTTGCAAAGCGTTTTCCTGCCGACAAACGCGTGGAAGACGCTTATTACCATGCGTATATTGTAAGCACACGATTAAGCGACGAAGCTGCTGCGCAACAATATAAAACCATGCTGCTCACGCAATTTCCGAAATCAAAATACGCCGAAATACTCTCGCAACCCAACTATGGTGGGCGAATGGAAAAAATGATACGCACACAGGATTCGCTTTATCGTGTGACTTACGACGCCTACAACCGAAGTGATTTTGCCACAGTTCGCAAACAGGTGGAATTTATGAAAGCTGAATATCCGCTTTCGACGCTTATGCCTAAATTTCTGTTTCTGGATGCCCTGAGCACCGGAAAATCGGACAGTCAGACGAATTTTGAAACAAAGCTGAACAGTCTGGTTGAGAAATACCCGGAAAGCGATGTGAGTGCCATGTCGAAAGACATTATTGCACTTATGAAACAAGGGCGTGAAGCCAAAACCGGATCGACTCACGGAAGTTTGCTTTCGCGTCGTGAAGAAAGCAACACCAGCACCGAAACAGAAATCAAAGACCAACAGTTTTCAACTGAAAAAGAAAGTAAACACAGACTTTTACTTATTACTTCAGCCGACAAGGAAGGCATGAATAAACTGCTCTTCAACGTAGCAGCTTATAACTTTACACGTTTTATGGTAAAGGATTTCGATTTGGTGGTGAATCAAATCGACAGTCTGAACAGTTCGCTTTCGGTTACCAATTTCGATTCGTACGACGAAGCCCTCTGGTATCTCAGTTCAGTAAGCACCGATCCTGATTTGCGGACTCTTTTCGACAGTTTCAATACTCAGAAACTGATTATTTCGGAAGAAAATTATGCATTGTTGCGAACTGTTTTCACTCTTGAGGACTATCAATTGTTCCATCAAAAAAATCTGGCGAATAACACTGTTGCAAGTAATACTACTGCTAACTTAGCCATTAAAAAAGACGTAAAACAAGTCACAACAGCATCCAAACCAGCGACAAGCGCTGTAAAACAAAACAATGAAGTAGTCGTACCGCAGAATAAACCGGAAACAAAACCGGAAGTAAAACCTGTAACGAAGCCTGAAACAAAACCAGAGAAACCTGCTGAAACCAAACCGGCCACACAGATTGCGCAACCACAAACTGCACAAAATCAAACTCCGTCACAAGCAAATGTAACTCCACCTGTGCGCGAGACACCTCCTGCAGTGGTGCAGGACGATGTGCCACTGTTCAAAAACCTGTACGCATATCGTGAAAAAGAAGAACATTATATGGCTGTGGCTGTTTTATCAGGGAATCTGGATTTCGATAAATTCAAAGCGGGACTCGACAAATATCACAGTCAGAATTATGCGATGCTGAATCTGAAAATTCAAAAAGAGTCAGTAAATAAAATGCAGGTAATAATTATCGGTCCGTTTGTCGATGCCAATGTGGCCAAGTCATACATGTTCCGCACCGTACGCGAGACTGCCGTGATGGAGCTACTCAAAGGAACCGATTACCGCAACCTGCTGGGCTCGCAACGAAATCTGAATGTGATGATGCAACAAAATGCAATGAACATTTATTTTGAATTTATGAAAGAGTATTATTTGAAATGAATTTAATTGACAGTGGACAGTTGATAGTTGATAATCGATGAAGAATAGTCTCCTGAGTCCGGTAATTTTCAAATCTCAAATTTTCAAATTTTCAAATCCTGAACTCTGAAACCTGAAACTTTGAAACCCGGAACTCGAAACACGTAACAAGAGAAAATGATTGAAGTAAAAAACATAGACAAATCCTTTGACGGAAATAAAGTGCTGAAAAATGTGTCAGCAGTATTCGAAGATGGTAAAACAAATATGATTATCGGTGCCAGCGGATCGGGAAAAACAGTGTTAATGAAAAGCATCATTGGTTTGCACCGCATCGATAACGGACGTATTGAATACGATGGACGTAATTTGCCTGATATGCGCATGAAGGACATCCGCGTTCTACGTCGCGAGGTGGGCATGCTCTTTCAGGGTTCGGCACTTTTCGACTCCATGTCGGTACTCGAAAATGTAATGTACCCGCTCGAAATGTTTTCGCGTACCACAAAGGAAGAAATGGAGGAACGTGCTCGTTTTTGTCTGAAACATGTCGATTTACAGGAAAAGTCTTACAAACTTGCCCCTTCAGAGATCAGTGGAGGAATGCAGAAACGTGTTGCTATTGCCCGGGCCATCGCATTGCAGCCCAAATACCTCTTTTGCGATGAACCAAACTCAGGTCTGGATCCAAAAACATCGCTCATTATCGACCGATTGATTCATGATATTACCATTGAATTTAATATTACCACCATTATCAATTCGCATGATATGAACTCAGTAATGGAAATCGGGGAAAATATTATTTTTATCAATAAAGGAGAAAAAGCATGGCAGGGCAGCAAGGAAGACATTTTCCATGTTGACAATGAAGATCTGAACGATTTTGTGTTTGCTTCCAATCTTTACAAAAAAGTAAAAGCAGCGAATTCGTAAAACATTAAAACATTTGAGATTTGAAAATTTGAAGATTTGAAGATTTGAAGATTTGAAGATTTCTGGTTAATGAGAATGATACTCATAAATTATAAATCCATCATTCTTAATTCTCAATTATTCATTCTCAATTATCAACTATCAATTATCAACTTATGAAGATTATATCATACAACGTAAACGGTATCAGGGCAGCCCTGACGAAAAACTTTACCGAATGGCTTCAGGCAGAAGATCCTGACATTTTGTGCCTGCAGGAAACAAAGGCTCAACCTGACCAGATCGACACCATGCTTTTTGCTGAAATGGGTTATACTTCGTTTCTGCACTCAGCCGAGAAAAAAGGCTATAGCGGTGTGGCCATACTTACAAAAACAGCTCCTGACAATGTTGTGGTTGGAATGAATCACCCGCGTTACGATGCCGAAGGTCGCGTCATTCGTGCCGACTTTGGCGACTTGTCGGTTATTAGCGTATATATTCCTTCCGGTTCATCGGGTGATGAGCGTCAGGCTTTTAAAATGGATTTTCTCGAAGCCTTTTTGCCTTTTATCGAAGAAGTACGCAAAACACGCCCCAATCTGGTAGTGTGTGGCGACTATAATATTTGTCATAAACCCATTGACATCAATCATCCCGAACGTCAGAACGGTGTTTCAGGCTTCCTGCCTGAAGAACGCGAGTGGCTCGATCGGTTCGAAGCAACAGGTATGGTCGATTCGTTCCGCGTTTTCGACCAGAGTGCCGAAAAATACAGCTGGTGGAGCTACAGAGGCGGTGCCCGCTTCCGTAATGCAGGTTGGCGTATCGACTATCACTGGGTGAGCGAACCTTTGCGTAATCGTCTGAAAGGTGCGGCTATCCTCACCGAAGCTATGCACTCCGACCATTGCCCTGTTACTGTGGAAATCGACTGATTTTTTCACTGCAAACAACTGATTTTTAATTTTAAAAAACAATAAAACAGAATTCAGGTGATTAGTATGCGCCGAAATGTATTAACTTTGTCAGCTGTTTAAATAAAACCGAATTTTATGTCACTTAATCCTTTCAGATTCTTTATACTTTTGGCTGCAATGTTTACGATTGTATCCTGTAACTGGCTCGACAACAATGAAGAAACAGAAGTTTCGACGAATCCTTCGTTTGTCTCGCTGAGATTTACCTCATCAGCTTCGGGCGTCAGTAGTGCAGCATTTACGCTTGTAAAAGAAGAAGGTATCGAAGATTCGGTGATTGTAAACTTAGACTCATTGCCTTATAAAACCGATATCAGTAAAGTATTGAGTACCTACAGTTTTAAAAGTGTGGGCACTACTTATGCATATGTAACCGACTCGGTTGGTGGTATCGACACCATTAATATTTCAGCCACTACCGCAGCCGACACCATTGATTACCGTTGGGGAGTGCGCATTCTTAACTATGCTGCCGATGGCAAAACTTTCGCCAAATATGTGGTAAAAGTAAATGTTCACACTGTGGAACCTGAGCTTTATCAATGGAACCGTATAAACAGTTCGATTTACTCACACGCTGGTAGCGAACAAAAAGCGCTGTTGTTCAGGGACTCAATTTTCTTTTATGTGGGAAGCGGCTTAAACAATACGCTTTACAAATCGGTTGACGGAGCAAGTTGGAAAGCTCCTGTAAATATCAGCTCCTTACCTGATTTTGCACATTTACGAAACATTCTGAGTTTTAAAAACAAACTGTTTTATGCCCATCAGGACAGTATACTTTACTGGAGTGATAACGGAATACAGTGGAACAAACGATCATTCGGATCGGAAAACTTTTATATCCACAATCTGCTTTTCGAAATGAACAATAAACTATGGGCTGTGGCATATTTGCCCGGCACAAAGAAATATCATTTTGCAAACTCTGACGATGGATTAAATTGGGCAAAAGAAGATGAAGTACCCACAGGATTTCCTGTTAAAGGTTTTGCTGCTCATTCGTTTTTCTCGCGTACAAAAGTTGCCAAAGCCATTGTGGTGGGTGGTTATACTGAGGACGAAAGTATCATGCGCAATATATGGTCCACTGAAAACGGATCTTACTGGATTGACTTCAGTACTGAAAAAACAAATCTGGAACATTTGGCCGGTGCAACCATTGTAAGCTACGACGACAAACTGCTTATGATTGGCCGAATGAACGATGACGGACTAGTACCTGAAAGCTGGTTCCTCGAATCGAAAGACGAAGGATTGAGCTGGAAAAATACTGATACAACTTACACTCAGATTCGTGAGTTGGTTTACAGCCCGTCCGACACAAGCTACAGATATATGGAACCACGATATTTCACTTCGGCGATTGTACGCGACAAGAGAATAATTGTGATTGGCGGACGTAATCAGGCAGGTTATTTTACCGATGTATGGACAGGACGCCTCAACCGTTTGAACTTTTTGAGACAATAAAAAACTCATTTTTTCAGACATACAAGCATAAATAATTAATCCGGAAAAGAAGATCTGATTTCAGCATATTCTTTTCCGGATTTTTCATACAAAAGACTATTTATTTAAAAGCGGTATCTGATACCAAGGGCAGCGCCTTCCCAGGCACCACCATGTCCGGCAGGAACAAGATAGAAACCGGGGCGATAATCCAATGAAAGCTGCAGTGGAATATTAAAATTATATTCGAGACCAATTTGCCCGGCAACACCTACAGCAAGTCCTTCGTTATTGTAAGTCCAGAAACCCACCTGAGGTCCTACACCTAAATACCAATTAAAACCAGTAGCCAGTTCTGACAAATCGAACGCCCAGTGATGTACTGCCGCAACATTTAAACCATGATTAAAATACCAACCAAGATCAAACTCCATACGAGTGGCACCTGAAAGCTTATGCTGATACGAAAGTTCAGAACCAATACCGCCACGTACACCAATGGCATTTCCCTTCACCTGCGCCAGTGCAGATGCTGAAATTGCAGCCCAGAAGGCTAAAGACAAAACAATTTTCTTCATACTTTTTATTTTTAATTTTCAGTAAAAACATCCCTCAATGCAGGATATAAACATTAAAAACACTAATATCCAATCAACGCAAAAAACAAAGAAATAGTTTGTTTGGATTAAAAAGAAATGTTTTCATTCATGATCCGGTAAATTCAATGGGTAGATGTAATGAAAAGAAAGCTCACAAACAATGGATTCATTACCAGACGAAACTCATTTTTGACGCCACAAACCATTTCCGTCTTCAATTTGTTATTAAATATAAACCAAAGCAACGGAAATGATTCAAAAAAACATCAGAGACAGCCACCACGATTTCACCGAAATAGTACATTTGTACGCCAACTGCTTTGGCCGGGGCGACGCAGCCCAGTTAATCGACAATAAGGAAACTGAAGCATATTTCAGTCGGGCAATTGCTGAGGGAGGAACATGCGCCACATACTCCGACAATAACAAAACCATTGCAGCTCTGTTGTATTTCCCTGCACGGTTACACACACATTTTCCTCCGGAAATTATTCATTTGGTCCACGACAAAAGCATTTACATTGCAGAATTAATGGTAGATACAGATTTTCGTGGACGTGGTTTGGCCCGTAAACTTCTCCACAATTTGCTTAATAATTTTCCTGAACATGATTTTCTGATTCGTGTATGGCGAAAAAACGAGGCTGCTCTTCAGTTATATCTCAAAACCGGATTTACCGAAGTGGCCACGATTACTGAAACAAAAACAAAACCCGACGGAAATACATTATTTGAAATGGAAAAGGTATATTTGCATTTCAGGAATAATAAATAATCTTATTCAACATACAAAATGGAGCAACTCATCACTCACACTATTGATTTAAAAAACGGAAATATCAATGATAAACGTCGTGAAATAAGAGATTATTTCGAGAAAACATGGGCTGTGGACGAATTGCTCTACACTCAACTAAAATCGCATGAGATTTTTTACCACCGCGGCGATCCTCTGCGGCATGTGTTGCTTTTTTATCTGGGACATACAGCTGTATTTTATATCAATAAATTCTTTCTGGCTAAAATAATTGACAACCGCATCAATCCTGCTTTTGAATCAATTTTTGCAATTGGTGTGGACGAAATGAGTTGGGATGACCTCGACGAACGGCATTACAACTGGCCAAAAGTAAGCGAAGTACGTGAATACCGCAACAAAGCGAAAGCAGTAATTCTCGATGTAATCGACAATGCTCCTCTCAAACTTCCTGTTGCATGGGACGATCCGTTTTGGATAGTTATGATGGGCATTGAGCACGAACGCATCCACCTCGAAACCTCTTCCGTACTGATTCGTCAGTTGCCGCTCAACGAAGTAGTGGCCGGCCGATTTGGTTTTGTCTGTACTGAATTTGGAACCGCTCCTGCAAACGAGATGCTGGCCGTACCCGGAGGCGAAATGAAACTTGGAAAACCGGCCGATCATCATTTTTATGGCTGGGACAATGAATATGGAAGCCATACCGAAAATGTAGCTGATTTTAAAACATCTAAATATCTTTGTTCCAATGCCGAATTTCTGGAATTTATAAATGCCGGAGGCTACGAAACCCAAAGTTACTGGACTGAAGAAGGCTGGCACTGGCGCAACTTCAAACAGGCTGAAATGCCGCTTTTCTGGCGAAAGGACGGAAATGAATACCGGTTGCGACTTGTTGCCGAAGAAATTGCCATGCCGTGGAACTGGCCTGTGGAAGTAAATTATCTGGAAGCAAAAGCTTATTGCAACTGGCGCTCGGCCCGCGAAGGTAAAACTTATCGCCTGCCTACCGAAGCCGAATGGTACCGATTGGCCGAACAATGCAAAATAACTGATGTGAGCGAACGAAATAGCACTCCCGGCAATCTGAATCTTGAAAAATTCAGCTCACCATGTCCTGTCGACAAATTTCCTCAGGGCGATTTTTACGATGTGGTGGGCAATGTGTGGCAATGGACCGAAACGCCCATTACAGGCTTTGCAGGCTTCAAAGTACATCCTATGTACGACGACTTCTCCACACCTACCTTTGATGGAAAACACAATATCATAAAAGGTGGTTCGTGGATTTCAACCGGAAACGAAGCCACATTGCACTCACGTTATGCTTTCCGGAGGCATTTTTACCAGCATGCAGGTTTCCGTATCGTAGAGTCGGAACAGCCTCTTGTCATTCGCAATAACGAATACGAAACCGACAGCGAAGTGACACTTGCCTGCGAAACCGAATGGACAAATCCCGGTGGACAAACACAAAATTTCACACAGCAACTGGCAGCACATTTACTTGAAATTACAAATGGCAAACCGGGAAAAGTACTCGATCTGAATGCCGACACCGGCCGATTGGCTTTCGAACTCGCTCCTTTTGCCGAAAATATAACAGCCATCGATTTTTCGGCACGTTTTATTCGTATGCCTGTGCAAATGCTCGAACAGGGTTTCATGCGCTATATTGTAACCGACGAATGCGAACTGCTACACTATCGTGAAATAGTGTTGAACGAAAAAGTAAAAATCTCCGGAAGCGAAAAAATACAATTTCTGCAGGACAATGCCAACAATCTGAAGGCACTTTACAGCGGATATAACCTGATTGTGTTGCCTCAACTGCTCGAAGAACTTACATCGCCTGTCGGTTTTTTGCAGAAAATTCACGAACGCCTGTTACCGGGTGGTTTACTGGTCATTGCATCCACATACGATTGGGACCGTAACCACACTGAACGCTCTGAACGCCCCGGAGGTTTCAAGCGCGATGGAGAACCTGTAAGTTCGTACGAAGGTATAAAGGAAATTTTAAGCGCACACTTCAACGAAATCGTGCCACCCGTCAACCTGACGCAAATAAGGCCATTATCGTCGCGCACAAGCGAATATCGTATTTGTGAAGTGACTGTATGGAAAATGAAGGGTTAAGAATTTGCAAATAATGAGTTCGCCGAAGAGATATTGTTTTCGGAGTCACGAAAAATAATATTATCTTAGTGCAATTTTTAATGGGAAACATCCGGAAAATCAAAGTACCGGATAATCAATTGAAAATTCAGAAATAACACATTAAAAGTAAGTCTGCGGGCTTATCAAAACATAAACAACTATCAAATAGTCTGATGAAAAACAATTATTGCATTATCATGGCCGGAGGAGTGGGAAGCCGTTTTTGGCCTTTCAGCCGTAACGATCGTCCTAAACAGTTTCTCGATTTTTTTGGCACCGGACGCTCACTCTTGCAAATGACATACGACAGGTTCCGTCAGGTAGTTCCTGCTGAAAATATTCTGATTGTATCCAACGTGATTTACCGCGACCTCATTCTCGAACAATTACCCGAACTCAAACCGAATCAGGTTTTGCTTGAGCCCAACCGACGAAATACTGCTCCCTGTATAGCCTATGCTGTAAACAGAATTAAATCTGTAACCGAAAAAGCGAATATTGTAGTGGCTCCGTCCGATCATTTGATACTCAAAGAACAGGATTTTCTGGAAACCATACGCACCGGACTCGAATTTGTATCGAACAACAACAATCTGCTTACACTTGGCATAAAACCCAGTCGTCCTGAAACCGGTTACGGCTATATTCAGATCGACGAAGGTGGCAGCAACCTGCGAAAAGTAAAAACATTTACCGAAAAACCCAATGCAGAGTTGGCTCAGATATTTTTCGAAACAGGTGAGTTTTACTGGAATTCAGGTATTTTCCTCTGGAATTTACAAACTATCGATCAGGCATTCAACAGTTTATTACCGGATGTAGCTAATCGGTTTAAAGCTGGGTTCGAAGTCTTCAACACCGAAAAGGAACAGGCATTTATCGACGAAATGTACCCAACATGCCCAAATATCTCAATAGATTACGGCATTATGGAAAAAGCCGAAAACACTTACGTGCTTTGCTCCGACTTTGGCTGGACCGATCTTGGAACCTGGGGTTCGCTTTACGAAATGTCGCCCAAAGACGAATCGAAAAACGTAACTTTGAAATGTAAAACCCGTTTTTACGACAGCAAATCGAATATCGTGGCGCTTCCGGCAGGTAAACTTGCTGTGATTCAGGATCTCGAAGGCTATATCGTAGCCGAATCGGACAATGTGCTTCTGATTTGCAAACTCGAGGAGGAACAACGCATCCGTCAGTTTGTAAACGATGTGAGTGTGAATTTTGAAGGAGCTTATATTTAAGCTCTTAGCTGAAATTCAATCAGACAGGTCACTGATTTTTAAATATAAAAAAGAAAAATACAATGGGATTATTCAGTCTTTACAAACCAAAAGAGTATAAATACCGGTATATTTATTACGATCCGAAAAAGGAAGCTCAAAAGGAAAGAGAGAAACAACGCGAAGCAGCAGAAAAAATGGCCGAGAGCGGTGAATATAAACCCACAATACGCCGCGGAACGTTTCGCGAAATGGCTCAACAAAACAGCAAAGCCCGCTCGGAGATGTCCCGTCAGTCAAATATCAGACTGATCATTATCATGGCGTTGTTGTTTGCCATTGCTTATTTTCTGTTGAAATAAATTTGGGAAACAACTTCGGCTCCAGAGTAATTTTTATTGAACATTATTTATAAATTCCGCAGGATAAAACCACTCAAGGCTATACCCTGCGGCATTTTTGTATTTTAAAAACAGCATGGTTACCACGAAAAAGTAATCTGCAAAAACAATAATTTTCCGAATGAGTGATGTAATTCAGTTACTGCCCGATGCGGTAGCCAACCAGATAGCAGCCGGCGAGGTTATTCAACGTCCGGCGTCGGTACTTAAAGAGTTGGTCGAAAATGCCATCGATGCAGGAGCTCAGTTTATTCAGATTGTGATAAAAGATGCCGGCCGCACACTGATACAGGTCACCGACAATGGCAAGGGCATGAGCGAAACTGATGCCCGCATGTCGTTTGAGCGTCATGCCACATCGAAAATTCGTGATGCTGCTGATATTTTTTCGCTGCGCACAATGGGATTTCGCGGTGAAGCGCTGGCTTCAATAGCTGCTGTAGCTCAGGTGGAAATGCGTACACGACGCGCTGAAGATGAACTCGGTACAATGATTGAAATTGCGGGTACGCGCGTATTTCGTCAGGAAGCTGTGCAATGCGAAAAAGGCACCACTTTTCAGGTAAAAAATCTGTTTTTTAATGTGCCTGCACGTCGGCGTTTTCTGAAAAGCGACAATGTGGAGAAATCGCATATACTCAACGAATTTTATCGTATCGCACTGGTAAACAATGAAGTAGAATTTTCGCTTTACGATGGCGATGAGGAACTTTACCGGCTTCCGTCTTCGAATATAAAAGTGAGAATTGATAATATCTTCGGTAAAAATCAGAAGAAAAAAATTCAGCAACAACTTTTACCTGTTGAAACTCAAACGGGACTGGTCAATATTTATGGTTTTACGGGTCGTCCGGAGTTTGCTCAGAAATCAGCCAATCAGTATTTCTTTGTGAATAACCGTTATATGCGTCATCCGTACTTTCACAAAGCCGTGATGATGGCCTACCACCAAATGATTCAGCCGACCGACAATCCGAGCTATTTCATTTATCTCGAAGTCGATCCGCAAACCATCGATATCAATATTCACCCAACCAAAACCGAAATAAAATTCGAAAATGAGCAGGCTATCTGGTCTATTCTGAATGCCACTGTAAAAGAATCGCTCGGCAAATTCAATGTGGTGCCATCCATCGATTTTGATCAGGAAGGTGCTGTCGACATACCTATCGTAACGAATCCGGAAAATGTACGTCCGCCGCAAACCAACTTTAATCCTTCGTACAATCCGTTCAACAGCAGTTCGTACAAACGCCCTTCATTCGATTGGGAAAAACTTTACGGAGGCTTTGAAAACGAAAAACCGAAAACCGGGATCACTGATTTTGAAATTGAGCCAGAACAGGAAACCGACGAATTACCCGCTCAGGAATTTGTAACTGTGGAACCCGTCTTTCAGGAAGAGCCTCAGCAACAGGAAATGCAGCTTGGCGATGCTCAATCGGCAAATTTTCAGTTTAAAAACCGTTATATTATTACCGGTGTAAAATCGGGTATGCTGCTTATCGACCAGCACAGAGCGCATATACGAATTCTTTTCGAAGAATTTTTACTTGGAATGAAGCAGCACAAAACTCCTTCACAACAGTTGCTTTTCCCCGAGTCGTTGCAGTTAAACACTGAGGAAAAACTCTGGTTTGCCCAGATTGAGGAAAGCTTACGTTCGGTAGGTTTCGATTTCGAAAACGAAAGCAGTGAAAATGTAATGGTGAATGGTGTGCCCTCACATTTTCATTCGCAAACTGTGGTTCCTTTGCTTCACAATTTGCTTGAAAATGCCCGTCACTCGGCCACTGACAGCGCCGACAGCATTCACGAAATGATTGCCCTTTCGCTGGCCGAAGCTTCGGCTCTGAAATCAGGGCAAACACTTAGTGCAGCTGAAATGTCGGATCTGATCGACCGATTGTTTGCCTGTAGTGATCCTAACCGCACACCCGATGGTAAAACAATAACCGTGATACTTTCACAGGACGAAATTGCAGGCAGATTCCGCTAAAGCAAATTAAAAATACTGAATACCAACACCTTCGGAAGCCAGTAATGCGATAGATTTGGAGCAAATATTGGTAGTGCATATAAGCGTAACTTCCACACCGGGTGTTACGCTTTTTATTTTCCGGGCTGTTTCAGCTATTTTTTCAGCATCTTTCCGGATAATGCGGCTTTTGATAACTTTGCGGATGGCCAGATGATTTTCGGCAAGTGCTTCAAGTTGCACGCGTGACGGCAATCCGTAAAACTCAGGATTTGTTTCCATATATTCAGATTTCATCTCCGTATCCGAAAAGCTTTTCGGATTTGATATGTTCGTAAACTTTGGCCGGAAGATGTTCGCTCAACGCAGGATCAGCCTTTCGAATCATTTTGGTAATACGATCGGGCGTAATACGCAAATGATGGGTCGGAATACCGTTCAGCACCAGAATTTTGCGGGTTGCCCGTAAATACTGCCACAATGGTTTATATTCTTCATGAAAATGATCATCGTCGGGATAAATAATATCGCCCGAGTTGATATTCGTAAAAGGGTACAAATACAATTTTACATTTTCCTGAAAAAGTGTACCCATAGCCTCGAGCATTCCTCCCTTCAGGTCGGTGTACTGCGATCTATGAAAAATACGATCGAAAGTATTCAATCCCAACACAATACGCAACTTTATCATTTTGAATTGAGCAAAATAATCCACCAGTTTGAAATAACGGTAAAAATTGGACACCATTACACATTTACCAGCCATATTGAGCAAATCGACGCGGTGCAGAAAATCTTTTTCGTCGAGTTTTTCGTTCTGAAAAAGGTATTTCAGTGATATTTCACAAAAAGCGATTGTATTATCGGGCCGGTAATCCTCATCGCGCCTGAACATTTCAAGACTGTCGTCAAAAAACTCGAGCACCAGATTGCTGATCGGTCTGAAATGCCCGCGCATAAGCAGTACATTTTTTTTGTAAAGCATATCGGCAGGTTGCTGTACGCGACCATTTTCGTCGAACATTACAGCAGGCGTCATGTTATTGCTCACCAGAAAAAGATTGAGCAAGCGGTTATCACACCATTCAAGATCAGGGCCTTCCACATGCACAAAATCCACTTCCACACGATCTGTGTCCAGATTATCAAGCAAAGCACTGATGATCTGTCGTGGATCCGGATTTTCGTTCAGTGCCGCATGTATCAGATTAATGCCAATTGTACCCAGCGTATGTTGCTGAAGCAGTGTATCGTTTTCGTGCAACTTTATATGAAGGAGTATTTTGTTGGGCTTATAACGTTCCGAACCTTCCACTGCAATACCAAGCCAGCCATTGCCCTGATTAGTTTTTGTGTAATTAAGAATTTCGACAGTGTTGGCAAAGGCAAAAAATTTCTGATCGTTTTTTTTGTCGAGCACTTCAACCATTTCGTTGTACTCATAATCAATCATCTTCAGCAAACGTTCCTGAGCTACATATCGCGAAGGTTGTCCGTTGTTATAAAAATGGTCGCTGAACGACTTATCGTAAGCCGAAACTGTTTTGGCTACAGTATTTGAAGCTCCTCCGGCCTGAAACAAATGACGTGCTGTCTCCTGCCCTCCTCCAATTTCTGCGATTGAACCGTAATAGTTAGAATAGAGATTGATATGAACTGATTTTTCCTTTGTGCTTAATACTGACATATAAATGATTTTAGGCTTTTCAATTTTTTAAAACAATTCAGGATCGAGTTGCTTTTGATCCGGATTCCGATAGTGGCAGACTTTATTCATCACACAAATATCGCATTTCGGATGGGTCGGACGACAGATTTCGCGACCCAGAAACGAAATAGCCATACCTGCATCGCCCCATTGTTCGGGAGAAATAATCGACATCAACTGTTTTTCGATTTTCTCAGGATTTGTACCTGTAGCAATGCCAAGGCGGGGAGCCACGCGCACCACGTGCAAATCGACAATTATCCCTTCAGCTTTTACGCCCGACTCACGCATAATTACATTGGCTGATTTGCGGCCAATACCCGGAAGTTTTGTCAATTCGGTCATTGTAGTTGGAATTCCTGCATCCGAAGCCGTGATTTGAGCCAGTTTTACGAGCCAGCCACATTTGTTTGCAAAATTACGCACCGTACTGAGTAAAGGATACAAATCTTCCGGCTGAGCCAGTGCCAATGTCTGCATATCAGGATAAACAGCAAAAAAAGATGGTGCCAGTTCGTTGATATGCTTGTCGGAATCCTGTGCTGAGAGAATAACCATTACCACCAACTGATAACGGCTTTTATAATCGAGTGGATGTTTTCGTCCGGCATATTGCTGAATAAGCAAGCGAAGCGGTTCGGCCCATTTGTTTTCCATAAGCAAAAATTATCAGGAAAATAACTATTTAGTACCCGGTTTGAAAACGCCGCCAAATAACAGTCCGCCCAGAATTCCCATAAAAATATAAGCAACCTGTTCGCCGATATTCCCTACGTTTACAATAGTGGTATCCAGAAAAACATTGCTGAGTCCGAAAAGCGACTTGCTTCCCGGCACAAGCATGATAATTCCCTGAGTTATAAAAACTGTGCGGGGGGTTTTGTTCATTTTGCTGAATAAATGTCCTGCGGCCACAATGCTTATTGTACCAATAAATGTACTGAAAAGCATTCCGGCTCCCGAAAACAGATAGGTGATGTAGAAGCCAATTACACCAGTAAGCATTCCAAAAAGCATATCTTTTTTCCGAACCTGAAGTATGGGGAATAAACTCAGCGAAAACAAAGGTATAGCCATAAAAATAACCCAGTTAGGAGTATTCGACATGTGATTTATAATTTCGAAATCAATCACAAACTTCAGGCATGTAAGTCCGAGAATTACACCAAAAAACTGCTTAAAAAGCGAAATAATGGCATCAAAAAGTTTGGCTGTTCCCGAAACAAGATTTTTCGACGTAATTTCCTCCAGCGCAATGGTCAGCGAAAGCCCGGGTACAAAAATAATAATGGCCGAAATAATGCTGAGACCGACATTCAATTCCGGAAAAACAACCGAAATTAGTCCGGCAATAATAGTTACCATAAACGAAGCACCCGATTCGAGAATGGAATTCAGATACTCAAATTTTGTAGAAAAATAAACCAGCAAATATACAAATGCGCCAAGCAGAGCCGAGAAAAACACCGAAGTCCAGTTAGAGCCAATCATCAGGTTGAAAGTGGCTGCAGCAAGTGCATAAGCCCCTGTAAGAAAAAGATGATTCACTTTCTGAGCCTTCCGGTCGATATTCAAAAGCCGACCTTCCACTTCCGAAATATCGATTTTATTTGCTATTAACTGATTAGTAGTCTCCACGATACGCGAATAAGCTCCCAGATTAAGATTTCCGGGGGGAATCCGATCGATAAAGTTGTAGGATTGCGCCTGATGATCGTCATCGTAAAACACGTAATTTATCCATGTGGGCGAATCCATAAAAGTACCTTTCAGTCCCAGTTTTTTGGCCACCTCAGAGAGATAGGACTGAATCTGATACGAAGGAATGCCGTAGGTATGCAGATATTTACCCAGCAGAATGATAAAATTATATTTTTCGTTTTTCTTCATTGCAATGATAATTATTGACAGACAAAAATACTTCATTAATCCGAAATATAAACAATATAAGTAACTGATAATTATTATTGATATGTTTTCATCACATAGTCCACAGTAGTTTTTAAAATCAAAGTAAAGACCAGGAACACATAGGATTATCCCGATTTTCGGGATAATTTCAGAGCGATAAAAGTATCGTCAGATACTCTTACTATGTGAACTAAGTCTTATTCTTCAATAACTTCTATGTGTTCTATTGTGTTAGAAGTATTACAATAATTCAACTTACTTAATTCGTCCGGCATTTTGCAGGTCAACAATATCCCTAACCATTCAACCAATTATCATCTTATTTGTTATAATTACAAATGCCAAACGTTGTAATACATAGAGCCGAAACGCGTGGAACCAGCAATCAGGTTTGGTTACACAGCCGTCATTCATTCAGTTTCGGGGATTTTTACGATCCCAATCGACTGCATTTCGGAGCTTTACGGGTTCTCAACGACGAAATGCTGGCTCCCGGAAAAGGTTATGGCACACATCCTCACAGCAATATCGAAATCATAACCATTCCGCTTGAAGGAGAACTCGAGTACAAAGATGAACTGAACAACAAAGCAATCATTGGACCGGGCGATATTCAGGCATTGAGTGCGGGTACGGGTATTTTTCACAGAGAAACGAATGTAAGTAAAGACAATTCGGTTCGCTACATAAACATTTGGATATTGCCACAATTGCAAAAACTAAAACCCCGTTACAGCCACACTTCATACATACTCACCGACAATGAGTTTACCGAAATTCTATCGTCGGATTTGCATCAAAACAAAGTGTGGATATATCAGGATGTATGGATGAATATCGGCAAAATAACCTCCACTGAAACTGTACTCCGTTACTCTTTGAAAAGGCCAAAAAGCAGCGGTATATATGTATTTGTAATTGAAGGAACCATCTGTTGTGAAAACGAAGAACTCGCTCAGCGCGATGGAATGGCTGTAAGCAATGTGAGTGAAATGACATTTACCGCTAAAAATCCTGCCCGTTTTTTAGTAATCGAAGTTCCGCTCAAAATCTGATTACACATATTTTTCTTGCCCTCTTAAACCTTTCAGGCGATACTTAGTCTATAAAAGGTTAACTGGTTTTCTATATTTTTTCATCCTCTCTTTTCACATTATAACATATCTCTTTCTTTGTCAAAATATTTAAAATTGGTCTGTCTGTTTTAATTCAGTATTAAGAATTTGACTAACTTAGCAGACGGTTTCTGTAAAAATATCAACTCTCCATCATACAATATGACAAAAAAAACAAAAATAATTTTGCTGGCTGTGATAGCTGTTTTAATTGCCGGAATGGCATTTTACCCCACTATTAAACGTAGCTTTACAGGTAATGACACAGATAAAGAAGCTCCTGCAGGCAAGTCTGGCAACAACGGCCAGAAACGTCCACCACTGAATATAAACATAAAAGTTCTTGGGAATGAAACGCTTCAGGATATTTTCCGCACCAAAGGGGTATTGATTCCCGACGAAGAAGTGGCACTTTCGTTCGAAACTTCTGGTAAAATCACAAAAATTTATTTTAAAGAAGGAAGTTCGGTTCGTAAGGGCGAATTACTTGCAAAAGTAAACGACAGCCCACTGCAAGCCGAACTCAAAAAACTTGAAGCACAGTTGCCACTGGCAAACGACAGAGTTTATCGTCAGAAAGCACTTCTGGCGAAGGATGCTGTGAGTCAGGAAGCATTCGAATCGGTGAACACAGAGCTCGACAAACTGAAAGCCGACATTGAACTGGTAAAAGCACGTATTGCTCAAACCGAACTTCGGGCACCTTTCGATGGTGTTATCGGTTTACGTCAGGTCAGTGAAGGTGCTTATGCTTCGCCAAGTCAAGTGATTTCCACACTCACAAAATTATCGCCTCTGAAAATTGAATTTTCGGTAAACGAACGTCAGGCCAATGATATAAAAGCCGGAACAAAAGTTTCCTTTACTGTCGAGAACGACCTGAATACCTACGAAGCTCCTGTGTATGCAGTGGAATCGAAACTCGACGAAAAAACACTTTCGCTCAAAGCACGTGCACTTTACAGCAATCCCGGTGGGAAACTTAAACCCGGTCGATCGGCCAATATCGAAATTCAGCTGAGCGAAATCAAAAATGCCATTGTGATTCCGGCCATTGCCTCCATTGCCGAAATGGGTCGCGATATTGTATATGTTTACAAATCAGGAAAAGCACATCAGGTTGAAATTAAAAAAGGAATGCGCACTGCTTCGTCACTACAGGTAATCGATGGACTTCAAAGTGGCGATACTCTGATTATTAGCGGTGTGATGCAGCTTCGTGATGGAATGGATGTTGTGATTAACAAATAATTTCCAACAGTGCAGAATCTGAATAATTTCAGTTGCAAAAAAACATCAAAAACACATTCTGAGCATATTCTGAAGCAGTAAAATAAGCTTCACAAAAAAAGAAAACACAAACAATGAATATATCCGAATTAAGCATAAAACGTCCGGTTCTGTCCACAGTATTTGTACTGATTATCCTTTTAATGGGATTCATCGGATACACATATCTCGGTGTCAGAGAGTTTCCAAGTGTCGATAATCCAATTATTTCCGTATCCGTTTCGTATCCCGGAGCCAATGCCGAAATTATTGAAAATCAGATTACCGAACCTCTGGAACAAAACATCAACGGTATTCCGGGCATACGTTCACTTTCGAGTCAGAGTAGTCAGGGTAGTTCCCGTATCACAGTGGAATTTGAACTAAGTGTGGATCTGGAAACAGCTGCCAACGATGTGCGTGATAAAGTTTCGCGTGCGCAGCGTTATCTTCCCCGCGATTGTGATCCTCCTACAGTGTCGAAAGCCGATGCGGATGCAAATCCGATTGTACAAATTACAGTACAAAGCGAGAAACGCTCACTGCTCGAACTTACCGAAATAGCCGAACTTACCGTAAAGGAACGTTTACAAACCATTCAGAACGTAAGTGCTGTGGAAATATGGGGCGAAAACCGCTATTCTATGCGCCTGTGGCTCGATCCTGTAAAAATGGCTGCTTACGGAGTCACACCTCTGGACGTAAAAAATGCCATCGACAAAGAAAATGTGGAGCTGCCTTCGGGAAGTATTGAAGGTGATAAAATTGAACTCACCATCCGTACACTCGGATTAATGGAAACTCCTGAAGAATTCAATAATCTCGTCATTCGTGAAGATGATTACCGCATAGTACGTTTCGGGGATATTGGTACAGCTGAACTCGATTCGGAAGACCGAAAAAATATTCTGAAACGAAACGGAACACCGATGGTCAGCACCGTGATTATTCCGCAGCCCGGTGCAAACCAGATTGAAATTGCCGATGAAGTAGCTCTGCGTGTGGAGCAAATGCAGAAAGACCTTCCCAAAGATGTGAAAGTGGAAGTGGTATTTGACAATACAAAATTTATCCGCGCTTCCATCAGCGAAGTGGAAGAAACTATTTATATAGCTTTTCTTCTTGTAATTTTCATCATATTCATGTTCCTGCGCGACTGGCGCGTCACACTTGTGCCTGTGGTGGTAATTCCGGTGTCGCTGGTGGGTTCATTTTTCATCATGTATCTGGCCGGTTTTTCTATCAACGTGCTTTCAATGCTGGCTGTGGTTTTGGCTGTGGGACTTGTGGTGGACGATGCCATTGTGGTCACTGAGAATATATACCTGAAAATTGAGCAGGGAATGAAACCCCGCGAAGCCGGAATCGAAGGTTCGAAAGAAATTTTCTTTGCGGTAATTTCCACCACAATTACACTTGTGGCTGTATTCTTTCCTATTGTTTTTCTCGAGGGAATGACAGGACGTTTGTTCCGCGAATTCAGTATTGTGGTATCGGGAGCAGTCATAATCTCATCGTTCGTAGCATTGACATTTACCCCTATGATGTCAACAAAACTTTTGAAACACCGCGAAAAACACAACTGGTTCTACCGGAAAACAGAACCATTCTTTGTAAAAATGAACAGTGCTTACGAAAATGGACTGCTCCGTTTTCTGAAACATAAAATGGTGGCTATTCCTATCATTGTTGTCACTATGATTCTCATTTTTGTGCTGTGGAATGCGGTGCCTGCTGAAATGGCTCCGCTCGAAGACCGATCGTCAATTACAGTGCGTACATCAGCACCAGAAGGTGCTACATACGAGTTTGTTCGGGATTATACCGAAAAAATTTATGACATTGTCGATTCGGTGGCTCCCGAACGTGAATCGAACATTGCGATTATGCGAAGTTCATTTGGTATGGTTCGGCTTGTTTTACCTGACATTGATAAACGTGAACGTAATCAGATGGAAATTGCCGATGCAGTCACAGCTGCTGTGCGTGGCGAAACAGAAGCCCGTACTTTTGTGCAACAGCAATCAACTTTTGGCGGACGTCGTGGCGGAATGCCGATTCAGTACGTTTTGCAGGCCCCTAATATTGAAAAACTCGAAGAATTTATTCCGCTATTTATGGAAAAGGTAAATGCGAGCGGAAAGTTCGAAATGGCTGATGTGAATCTGAAATTTACCAAGCCTGAAACCCGTATTCTGATCGACCGTGATAAAGCTGCACTTTTGGGTGTAAGTACGCGTGATATCGGACAGACGCTGCAATACGCATTAAGCGGACAACGTATGGGTTATTTTTACATGAACGGAAAACAATACCAGATTCTGGGTGAGATAAATCGCCAGCAACGAAATACGCCGCTCGATCTGAAATCCATTTACCTGAAAAATCAGGCCGGAGATATGATTCAGCTCGACAATCTGGTGGAACTGAAAGAAACCGTTGCCCCTCCGCAATTGTATCGTTACAACCGTTTCAATTCGGCCACTGTATCGGCAGGACTTGCGCCGGGCGTTACTATTGGCGAAGGTCTCGACGAAATGGATCGCATTGCAGCTGAAACGCTCGACGACAGTTTCCGTACTGCTCTGACTGGCGACTCGAAAGAATTCCGCGAAAGTTCATCAAGTCTGATGTTTGCATTTTTGCTGGCTCTGGTTCTTATCTTCCTGATTCTGGCAGCGCAGTTCGAGAGTTTCAAAGATCCGTTTGTGGTCATGATGACTGTTCCGCTTGCTGTGGCCGGAGCATTGGTTTTCATGCTTGTTTTTGGAATTACAATGAATATTTTCAGCCAGATCGGTATCATTATGCTGATTGGTTTGGTTGCTAAAAATGGTATTTTGATTGTAGAATTTGCCAATCAGCGCCAGGAAGCCGGAATGGATAAATTCGAAGCTATCAGAGGAGCTGCAACACAACGTTTACGACCGATTCTGATGACCAGTTTCTCCACAATCCTCGGTCTGTTGCCACTGGCATTTGCAAGTGCAGAGGGTGCTAACGGTCGTATCGCAATGGGAGTTGCAGTTATTGGCGGACTTATCGTTTCTACTTTCCTCACTTTGTTTGTGGTACCTGCTATTTACTTATTTGTATCTACAAACCGTAAAACAAAAGTTCAGAAAAGCTGATTTACAGGTATTTTAAAAACTTTATTTACAGATGAATATATCAAAAAATAATATTATCACAAAACTGTTTCTGGCCTCAGCCCTGGCATTTTCAATTCCTGCATTGCAGGCTCAGGAAATTCTGAGTCTGAAAAAATGTATCGAAACCGGATTAGAAAACAACTACAGCATTCGTATCAGTAGAAACGAGCAAAAAGTAGCCGAAAACAATATGACTCCGGGCAATGCAGGGATTCTTCCTACAGTGGATCTGAATGCCGGATATTCGGGCAGCGTAAATAACACACAGCAATATCCTTCGGATGGCAGTGCAGTTGTAAATAGTCAGAATTTATACAACAGCACATTGCAGGCAGGCATCAATCTGAACTGGACAGTGTTCGACGGTTTCAAAATGTTTGTAAGCTACGACAAGCTGCGCGAAATGAATCAAATGGGTGAATTGCACACACGATTAAATATCGAGAATTTTATTGCCGGTATCAGTGCCGAATACTTCAACTACGTGCAGCAACAAATACGACTCAAAAATCTGAAATCAGCTGTCCGGCTTTCGAAAGAAAGACTCCGAATCGTAGAGGCCCGCTACAATATTGGTTCTATGTCGCGACTCGATTTGCAGCAGGCACGTGTTGACTTCAATGCCGACAGTTCGAGACTTATTCGTCAGCAGGAAGTGGTTTTCAGTTCGGCTGTAAAGCTAAATACATTAATGGCTGTACCCGAAGTGGATAAAAAACTGATAGTAGCCGACAGTACAATTATGTTTAATGCCCTGCTTTCAAAAGATGAATTATGGTCAAGCACCGTTTCGTCGAATGTATTTCTGCAACTGGCCGAAAAAGAAAAAACACTCAGTTTGCTCGACCTGAAGGCTTCTCAAAGCAAAAATTATCCATACGTACGGTTAAACGCAGGCTATAATTATACTCAAAACAATTACGAAATTGCCACCTACACCCGTCAGGATAATCTGGGACCAAACTTTGGGGTTACGCTCGGCTTTAATATTTTTGATGGAATGAACAGAGTGCGCGAACAACGCAATGCACGTATTCAGACCGAAAACAAACAACTTGCAATGGAGGAATTGCAGCTGAGTCTGAAGAGTGATTTTGCCAATTTATGGATGGCATACCGCAACAATATGGAACTCACCGCACTCGAAAAAGAAAATCTGTTTAACGCCAAAGAGAACTATGACATAGCAATCGACAGATACAAACTTGGCGATTTATCGGGTATCGAACTTCGTGAAGCGCAAAACAGTCTGCTCGAAGCTGAAGAAAGACTTGTGCAGGCTGAATACAACACTAAACTCTGCGAAATTTCATTGCTGCAAATAAGCGCAAACATGAATGAGTTTGTAAAGTAAAAAACAGCTGCTATATTCCACAAATAATAAGAGCTTTTTCCCGGTTGGGAAAAAGCTCTTAAAGTATTCAGAGAAATCGAATTATTATTTTACGATTACTTTGGTTCTCAGTGTTTCACCTTCAGAAATTACTTTTACAAGATATGCTCCTGTGCGTAATGCCTGAGTGAATGAAGTTGATTGAGATTTTTTGTTCACAATGATACGTCCTGAAAGATCGGTAACCAGAATTTCAGCACCGGCTTCGATACCACGAACCACAAGTGTGCTATTCAGCGAGAATGCTTTGATTTTCGAAGTAGCCTGATTGATAACCTGATTAGGAGCTTCAACTGTGAAAGTACCATCGCTGATAAATGTACGGTAACCTGCAGCACCTGCTATACCCATATCGATATAATTGATTTCCTGATAGTAATAATTTCCGGCAGGCAATTCGTAGCTGAAGTCGTGATTTTCGGTAATCGATCCTTCGGCAACACGTGTCCATTTATCTTCGGCTTTGTACACAATTACATAATTAGCAATCATTTCGGCATTATCAACCACGATGGTTTTAATACCCAGAGATTCAATTTTACCTGTATTCTTTTCATAAACAGTAGGATCGGCTACCTGATATGGAACTGCAAATTCGGTAAAGTCAGAATAAGTAGTCATACCTGTAGTTGTGCCATCGAGGTGAGCAAATCCTAACCAATCGAACATAGGATAGTAATTTTTAGCCATGCTTTCAGCAGCAGGAAGATTAATGTTCAACGAGTCCATATCCACAGGAATAAACTGCAACATATCCAGATTATAAGTAGCACCATTTTCCGAAGCCACATTAATTTTCAACTGGTGAGTACCTGATTGGTCAATGCTTACAGATCCGATATAGTTCATACCCATACTTCCTGAATGACCGGTTGCATTCCAGCGGCGACGGTTGTTTACACCTACCCACGATTTAAACCAACGTCCGTACATTTCTTCGTTCGGGAAATATAATTCCTTATCATTCATCTGAATAGTTGTCATATTTGTTTTGGCATCACCACTTACACGGTGAGAAATATAAATATTGTAACTACCTGTATTTAACCATGGAGTTTTAAATTTCACCCATGTCGGACGTCCGCTTCCAAGAGGAACCATAACAAAGTCGGCTCTGTTGTAGGCATTGTCAATTTTATCGTAAGTACTTCCTGCGTAATAGTAACCTACTTTATGACTTTCATTGATTGTATCTGTTACTGAAATACCTTCGAGGGAGTCTCTTCTGAAGTAATGAGTATAAGCTCTCGGAGTAGCAGTTGTCATTCCACGTGCTCTGTCCCATGCCTGAATTTCGGGTTGATCAACAAGATCGAAATATACCGGATATGGTTTTATATTACTTGTAGAAGCAGTAACGGTAACTGTAGTTTTGGCTGTATCGCTGGTCGAATAATTGATATGGTCGCCAATATAAACAGCTGAAATTTCTTCGTCGCCAACTAAAAGATTAGGGAATGTCACCGAACCGGTTCCAAGTACATCAAGAGTGACGCGGTTTTTCACAAGTTTATTTACAAATACCAATACATCGCCAAATGGAACAGCATTATTAGCGGCATCTTTTACTGCAATATCCAGTTTTACATCTTTATATAATTCTGTTGTAGCCGGAGCAGTAAGCTGAACTGTAGTTACCGAAGGAACAGCTTTGATAAATTTGAGAACAATTTCACTTCCACCAACCTGAACAAGTACATTATCCACAGAATTAGGATCGTATACATAATAATCATCACCAATAATAATGGTTACTTTATCGGCAGCAGATGCTGTGTAGGTTGTACCAACTTCGATACTTGGAATAGTTCTGGCCGATTTCAGTTCAACACCGTTTGCATCCACATATTTTATTGTTACAGTAGCTGCCACAGCCTGACGTACAGTGTAGATGTCAAAATTATCGAAACGTTGTTCGTAATCAGTGTTAACACCATTACCTGTTTCGCCTTCTTTTTTACCACGTGTACTGGCCACTTCAAAACGCGACACATCATTTGTACCTGTATTTACAAAAGGAAGATCGGTATAAGTTTTCTTATTTGCGGGCTGATCTACTTCGAAAATTTCAAAAGATGCCACTTTTTTATTCTTGAAATCAAGTATAGCTTTTACATGATACCAGCGATTCATTTTGAATGCAGCTCCAAGATCTGTGGATTTATTAATACTATCGCACTTCACAGCATAAAAGTTAGAAGAAAAATTCAAATCCTGCATGGCAAATGGTACAAGTGTATTGGTATAATACGACCATGTGGTCAAATCAGGTTTGGGTTGCTGTACTATCGCAGCAGGAACCGGGTTGTTGGGATCGGTGCTTAGATTCATGAGGTGGATATCGCCAAGAGGCTCAGTACCATCTACTGAATTGTATTTCGATCCGGCTTTCTGACTCCAGCGTTCGAACCACAAACCGAATGCAATACTGTCGTTACTTCCACGAACGATACAAACTGCATATGAAGCAGGTTCAATACCATTAGTTCCTGTTGCATTAGCTTGTCCGTTCACTTTATACGGATTCCAGTCGAACTCATAATACACTGTATCCTGACGTGCGTCAGTAGAAGTCATGTTGGTGATTTTTGTTCCACGCGCACCACTTCCGCTGGCTGCAGTGTACAAATATCCGTTAGCTACAGTTGGTGCTCCAACGTTGTTTCCGGAAAGATTTGAGTTAGCAGTGGTAAATGAATGTGTTCCGCTCAGAAAATCGAAATACGATAACTGCACATTCTTTACCCAATCAGCTTTTGCCCCAAAAGTCGAAGTCATGGCTATTGCTGCCATAAACATGAAAAGCTTTTTAAAGTAATTTTTTGCGTTCATGATATTAAATTTAGTTGTTTATAATTGATCATTATTTCGCAAAAATACCCTGTATGAACAACTAAGGGAATGTAAAAGCGTATTATTTCTTGTAATTTCGTTCAGAACAAATATACATAGGTTAATAAAAGAACAAAGCAGAAACATACAAGTTAATTATATCTGATTTTCAGCACAAAGCGAGCCATTTTATTACAAAAGAACAGCACCCGGCAGGCTGTTAAAACCTGTCGGGCGCCGGTAAAAAACTATGTATTTTCGTATCTTTTTTTCTGTATTATTTCTTCATTTCAAGAAACAGATTTGAAGAAGTCAGATTTACATTGCCCTTGCCTGCTGCTTCGAATTTTTTATCCACATATTGTTTTACAAATGTGGCAGTATTATTCAAATCTCCGTTGGCATTACGTCTCGAAATTCTCAACAGATCACCCCAGCGCTGACCTTCGAAACCACATTCAAGAGCAGCTTCCTTAAGTAATGATTGTTCGATCCACTGAATAGAGTCTGCTGTGGTGATAACCCAGTCTGGCTTTTGAATATTTACCAGATATGCCCGGCCACGAATACCTGAATTATCGCGCCAGGGTGAACGAAGGAATGTATAGGGAGCATCGTTCTGACGGGCATCCAGATAAAATGGTTCGGGATATGGTTCGGCAGCTGTATTATCGTCCACAGGCGGGAAACTGCTATATTGTACACCTTCTTTGTCAACACGCAGACTTCCATTGGAGCGTGGCCAGTCGTAATTGGCTTTAATACCATTATTGAGTAGCGCATAAGCTAAGCGCGGATATCCGGCACGGTTGGCAGCTTCGGCAAAACGCAGATGAAGCAGAGCCGCTCTGTACAAAAACCATTTTCCCGGTTTTGAATAAGGATTCGAAATGAGATCGTAATTCAGGTGAATGGTTTTGTTTCCATCAACCGACTGATTATTATAATAGTCGTAAAGATATTTCAACACAACGGGTTGTCCGTTTATTACATCGAACGACGATTCACGACCACGGCCATCAAATACGAAACCATTGGATTGCTGAACCTGTGTTTCCCACAAACTGTCGATAGCATAAGCCGATGGTTTCAGCTGATATTCGCCCTGTCCGGTATTAGCAAAAAGCTTTACAAACGGACTTGAGGAGTTGGCAGCACCACTGTAGCTTATCATCCATATCATTTCGTCCTGAAGACCGACATTAGCTGAACTTCCGACATCGGTGGAATTGCGCGAGAAAATTTCTTTCCACATATTGCGATACGACGACACGTCCTGATCTTTGAAACGCTGATAGCAAATCTGAAAACGTGGTTCGTTGTTTCCTGCCCACACCCAACCACTCACTTTATTTTTGATCTGAGTTTTAGCACTCGACACATCAGCATCGTTCATGTAAGCTTTGTACTGTGTGGCTGCCTCCACATATTGATTATTCCAGAGATATAAGTCGCCCAGCAAAAGCCTTTTGTTCAAAAACTGCAGATTCAGGAAAAACGATTTACTGTTATCCTGAATGGTTTTTCCGTAAAACGACGAAAGGGTATTTTCCGAAAGTGTGGGGAGTGCCTGCATTTCGCCAATCAACAACGGGATCAGTTCATCGATATTCTTTTTGGGAAAATTATCAGCATTCAACACAGCCTGAACCGATTCGAGCGGACTTGTTACATAAGGTATATCTTTAAAATGCATGGCCAGTTGAAAATATGTCCAGCAACGTACAGCCACTACATCGGCATAACGGGGTTCGTAGTTTTCGCGCGATATTTTATTTTCAGCCAGCATTTTATTGAAATTTGCAATCATGTCGTTTGCATTCAGAATGACATTGTAAAATGGTGTTGGGTCGCAATATGCATTTTCGGCAGTTGCAGTGTGTTCGTTAAGTGCTACCTGATCGGGCGTTGCATTAGGAGTCACATCCATGAGGTCGGCACGAAGCTCGTTTAGCACCACCACATGTTCGGCCAGCTCAGCAAATTTTCCGTACAGCCCCCAAATGGCATTGTCGGCATCGTACACATTTTGATAGTTTTCGCTGTCTTCCACCACCTGAGTCGCATCCGGATTCAGCAGGTCGTCGCACGAGGCCAGCGAAAGCATTGAAAATGCTGCAAAAAGCAGAATGGAAGTTTTATTTATGATTTTCATGTGTAAATAATTTAATTTTTTGTCAAATGGAACCTACATATCAGATTTTTATCATATTTAGCAAACTCTGTGTTTATGCCCGTTTCATTGTAAAAAAGGATTTATTTTTATAATTGATATCGTTCAATAAACAGATTACAAACCGAGTTTCACTCCTAATAAAAGCGTACGCGGTTGCGGACTTACTCCTGAATCAATTCCGGCAAATAAAGGACTCTGGCTTGTGCTGAATTCAGGATCGTAACCCAGATAATTTGTAAAAGTCAGCAGATTGTTGGCTGTAAGGTAAACCTGCAAGTTATTGAGAATGGCTGTTTTTACAGGAATATCGTAAGCAAATGTAAGCGATTTGAGTCGCAAATACGATCCATCTTCAATCCAGCGATCGGAGAAACGGCTGTTTTGCATTGGGTCGCCCCACACAGCTTTCGGAACGAGTGTTTCCTGTCCGTTGGTTTTCCAGCGATATTGTGCTGCAATGGTTTGATTGTCGGTATTGCGCATCGATTCTACTTCCGAACGCATCAGATTATACACATCTCCACCAACAGAATAGGTGAACACAGCATTCATACTGAAACGTTTCCAGGTAATCTGACTGTTGAGCGAACCAAACACATCCGGATTAGGATCGCCAATTACGGTCATATCCTTTTCGTTTATGATATTATTATCGTCGCGATCCACAAAACGTACATCGCCGGCTGTGAACGGAATAAGCGTGCCGTCTGATTTCTGAATCGATAGTCCGGCTTCGGTAGCTTCGTCGGTTGAATTCAGAATGCCGTCGGTTTGGTATCCGTAGAGCTGAGCCACAGGTGCTCCTACCCTGCTTATCACATAGCCATTGGCAGCAGCAGTCAGTTTTTCGTTATTGCTGATGGATAACAAAGTATTTTTGTAATGTGAAATATTCAGTCCAAGATCCCATTTGAAATCTTTATTATCAATGATTCGTCCGTTGATGTTGACATCGATACCGCGATTTCGCAATGAACCGTCGTTTGACAAAGTGATGCTCATGCCTGTGGCTGGTGAAATTGAGTTAATGCCAATCAGATCGTGAGTTGTGGAGTTGTAAAAATCGACACTCAGATTAAGTCTTTCGCGGAACATGGCGAAATCGAATCCTACAGTAGCTTTACGATTGGTTTCCCATTTGAGCTGGTCGTTGGGGATATTGGCGCGTACAAGTCCGTAAGCACCCAACAATACCTGAGGTTCGTAGTAATAACGTGCCGAATAGTTGCCAATGTCATCGTTTCCACTTACGCTGTAACCTGCACGCACTTTTATCAGGTCGAAGAAATTCTGATCGGCCATAAACTCTTCAGCCGACACAATCCAGGCGCCATTGAGCGATGGAAAAAGTCCGAATACATTGTTTGAAATACGAATTCCATCCGCATTTTTGCCAAATCGCGAAGAACCATCGAGTGCGGCATTGAGCGAGAGAAAATATCGGTTGCTGTAACCATATTCCACATTCAGATAATTCGAAATCGATGTCCAGCTACCAAGCATACCACCCACCTGAGCCAGGGTATTGCGTCCGTCGCCTAGTGTTTGCATTTCGTCGCTCGATGTATTATAAGCTTTACCCCAGTCGAGTTCATTTTTTCCGTTCAGAATTCTTGAACCCAAACGGGCTGTCAGATCGTGCAGATTATCAAAATTGCGTGTATAACTCAGCACAGCTTCTGTATTCACCAGCGAGAAGCTGTTGCGCAGTTGCTGCGACTGATTTGTGATTTCACCACTTGCCAGGGCAGTATGATAAATACCGGCATTGGGTAAAAATACACGTTCACGGGTTACTTTATCCGAAGTCAGACCGAAAATCAAATCGGCTTTCAGATAAGGATTAAATCTGATTTCAGCATTCAAACCACCAAAAAAGCGGAAACGGTTGTTTTCTGACGAACTGTTATCGGTCAGCACTTTGGGATTCGAGATATTAAACACATCAACGCCTTCAAAGTTCGGAGTTTCTTCACCAAGCATATTATAAACATAGGCCGAAGTAAATGGAGCTTTAATTAATCCGGCCAATACGGGATTATAATTCCTGCTCATACCTTCGAATTTCAGATCGCGTTCAGAATACACAAAACTTACGTTGGCATTCAAACGGAACCAATCGGTCATTTTAATTTTAGCATTCGCACGTGTTGAATAGCGGTTGAACGAAGTATTTTCCACAAGTCCTTCGTGGCCCAGATATCCCACACCAAAGGCAAAAAGCGTGTTTTCATTACCTCCGGTAATATTTACATGGTAATTGCTGTTTATCGAACTGCGAAATACCTCGTCCTGCCAATCAGTTTGCTGATTGTAACGGTAATAGTCCTTGTTTCCGGAAACGCCCCAGTTTTCGATGACGGGTTTTTCCTGATTAATATATGGCAAAGCCTGAATATCCGATGAACTCATTCCCTGCGAAAGCAGCATATCGGTCAGGTAAGTTTTGTACGACCATGCATCCATCATTTTATATTTGGTGTCCGGTTCGAAATTCACACCTGAATAAGCATGAAAATCGATACGTGTGGCGGCTTCACGGGCCTGAATGGTATTGATCAGAATCACGCCATTAGCTCCCTTCGAGCCGTAAATGGATGTTCCGTCTTTCAACACCGTGATATTATCAATGTCGTGTACAGCAATATCGGAAAGAGCCGAATTTACATTTCCACCAATCAGTGAAAAATAAGGTTGATTATCGTAAATCAAACCATCCACCACAATAAGGGGTTGATTGGTACTATGAATTGAGTTTATTCCGTTTAGAAACAAATTAGCACCTGCTCCGGGCATTCCCGACCGCGAAACCGTGTTCAAACCATTGACACTGGATTGAAGGATATTTTCCACAGTAACCGAACCGGTCTGATAATCGCGGCGATTAGCATGCCCTGACACTGATTGCGTGGTTTTCAGTTTGTCCTTTTTTACAAATGGAAGTACAATTTCGCCATAATTATCATTGAAACTATCGTCGATCATCCAAATATCGATATTTGTACGGCCTTTCACAGGAATCTGTTTGGTCACAAAACCGGGTGCTTTCACCAGCAACACAGCCGAACCAAAGGAACGACGCAAACGGTACATTCCATCCTCAGAAGTCGTAGCCGAAGCAACTCCGGGTATCGACACCTGCGCACCTGCCAGCGGTTTTCCGGTAGCCGTTTGATATACAATTCCGCTTATTTCGGTATCGGTTACCACATCGCGGGCTAAAGCGGGTAACTGAAATGCTGCCATGAAGCAGAATAATGCAATATAATATCTGATTCTTTTCATCTGTATATTATTTATTTTTTATTGTCAGATGGAACGGCACTCAAAGTAACAGTGCATGTTTCATGTATTTTTTTATTGTCCCAACCTTCAGGGGAAACAGAAATTAGTTGTTTTTTAAATCAAAAATTATTGTTCTGTAATTCGTGGCACCAACAATATATAATCGAGGAATAATAAGCCCTGACGACTGGCTGTATTACTTCTTGCTGTATTACACAACCACATTGTCATTTCGCCTGTACGATTCACCCGCAGCAATTCAGCAGCATCACCCGGTACAGCTTCGAGCACTGTCTGAGCAGGCAACTGTAATGTATGCTGACGCAGTTTGGTCAATTCCCGCACTCCGGCTTTTCCTTTTCCCACAAAGCACTGCGAAGTTCCGAGATAATTATTTTCAACACCTCTCGTATTTTCAGAGATACCGAAGGTTAGTTTTTTGGCTCCCGGCATTGAAATGAAAAGTTTCTGAATTACATCATAAACACCGAAATTTGTATAAGTATTGTCGGCATGATCGGCAAGATCGTCGAAAGCCACATAATACACATCGTAGTTGCAGGAATTCACGTTAGCCGTATATTCAATATGAAAGTTATTGATATTGGCGACCAGATTACTGTTTATCAAGTAAGTTTTGGTGGCCACACTATCGCGTTTCACCACTGTGTCGGGGGCCAGAGGTACTTTACGCCACAGTGAATCGCTTTGCGCTTCGGCAGCCGACACCGCGATATCGCGTTCGCCACTTGCCCAGCGTTTGTAGCGTGTTAAAACATAGTTTGAATTACTCGAGCCGCTGTAATGCTCACCTTCTATCCTGATAGGTCTGATTTTATTCTTCAGACGAACATCAATCTGGCTCACCATATATACCCTACCGTTCGAAGCATCATAAGTTCCTGTAATTTGCAGATTCTGTGTACTTATTTTTACACCATCCACATTGGTCACCGAGTCGGTTTTGGTAATATCCACAATTCCACTCAACACAAAATCCTGACAAACATTGAAACGTGTAGCCGAGTCGGTCCGCAACTCAGTACCCATATTAAAATAGGGTTTGTATTTTGTGTAAATTAAATCGAAGTTACTATTGTCGAGCACAAGGTAGGTATAAGCTGAATCCTCATTGTCAATTGGATATTTTTCCAGAAAATGATTGATATTTTTCCAGACAGTGTCGTATTTGGTTTTTCCATCAGGATATACACCGGTGGCAATACTTTTCTCCTCATCCATGATACGGGTATTCAGTTTATTGATAAACACAAACTGCTGATTATCGGTTTTTGTAGTCAGATAATCCCATATATTTTCCTTGCGTTCAATCAGTTTATCGGTAATGTGAACAACTCCGTTAGCTGCAGGTATATCGCCTGAGCTGATTTTAGCACCATTGAAAGTTTTTTGCTGAGCATCGTAAAAAATACTTTTTGTATTTACAGCCTTTATCTGAGTGTAGAGTGCATTATTGTCGGTGAAATAACTGTTGTAAACAATCATCATCCCCACCGCTTTACGCATTAAGTCCACATTGGCAGTATCAACGCCTGTCCATGCAGGATTAGCCGGTGCAAACACAGTGTAAGTATTAGCCGATTTCAGGATTTCGCTGTAGCCGGTTTTGTTCAGCATTGACACAAAGACTGACAATTCAGGCTTTGCCGAAAGTACCTCATACAAATCCTTGTCGGTATTTAAATCCCCATTCAGGCGCTTTTCCCATGCATTTTCGTTACAACCCTGCCAGAACAATGAGGTTAGAAGCAGGGACAGTAATAAGATGCAGTTTCTGAGATGTTTCATAATATTATGTTTTTTACTTTTCGGTATTAATAAAGAGCTCTGATAATTAATTCAATAAGTCACCAACACAAACCTGATCAGCAGGAGCAATCAGTTCGCAGGCTGTGCCCGGATATATGGCATTACCTTCGATATCGAAACGTGGCCATATCTGGTTTTGATCCACCGGAATAAACTGAATCATATCCCACCACGCAGCCTGACTGTTTCCGCTGAGTGCATCGATACGCAGCGTGTGACGACCTGTATATTCCACTTTAATTGCACCACAGTTTCGGCTACAGAATACACTGATTTTTTGTTTTGCATTGTATTGTTTCATACCATTGTTCAGGTTTACCTCGGGTGTGTTATCTGTGTTGAAATATTCGCCAAGGTCGAATACGTTTGGTAACACCTGATCTTCTTTTCCTTCCTGACGGAATGTGGTTTTAAATTTATTATTGCTACCACCACGACGCCAGCAAATCCATACATTATAAACACCTTCGGTAAGCACCGGAGTTTTAATTTCCATCCACTGAAGAAGTGTCGGGCGCATTGGTATTTCGAAATAATCGTAGTTTACATACTGGTTTTTTTCACCAAATGCATTGTCCACCACATAAGTAATGGTCGGATTGTTTTTTCCACCAAACTGAAGCTCCGAAAGATCGCCCGGACGGAATACATACCACGAACCTTTTTTGCGGTATTCTTTCATTTTTTTGATTTCAGGCTGGTCGGTAAGCTGCCAGTAAATGGCTTCCGGCCCACGTTTCACAGGCTGAATATATCCTTCGAGATCAATCATAACTCCATTGAAACAACTCAAATCAGTCCATTCAGAATCTTTTTTTACCGGAACTCCTTTTTCGAACTTGGTAAGAGTCTGATATTCGTTTACAATCAGTGAATCTTTGCTGTTTTTAAATGTAAGCACCTGATTGGTAGCCATTGTAAGCTCAGCACTACTCATCGAAAGATCGGCCACATAAGCCAATCGTTTCACTACCAGATATCTGGCAAAAATATTGATCAGTGCTGCTTCGTCAGTAGCAAAATCGGGTTGAGCCACTTTGAGTTTTTCAATGAGCGAAGTTCTGTCGGTGATACCTGCAGAAGCAAAAGCCTCGTCGGATTGCACAAACACTGTAAACCATTCACCTGCTGCCTTATTATTGGTTAGCGTATCGAGTATGCCCGATTCTGTCATTACCGATTTAAAAAGTGTATAATTTTCTGGTAAAAGCTGAATCATCTCTCCTACTGTTTTTGGATTCGGAGAAAGTACATAATTTATTTTGTGAATAATTCCGTTGGCAACGCGAATGTCCTTCTGAACGATATCAGCCTGACGGTTGACACGCAAAACAGGTTCATTACTGCCTTCCTGTACAGTGCGTGTGGTCAGGTATTTTCCAAGCATGGTAGCTGTGGCAAGTCGTCCGTCAACAAAATCGGCACTTTTGATGGTATCACGTACAATGTGAAATTTCATGAATTTCTCAAGTTCTTCCACCGGCAATTGCTGAAGCGAATCGATACCCATACGGCTGCAATACACGCTAATGGCTTCGTTGGTTGGAATAAAGCAGGTATTCGTTCCGTATGCATGTAACATTCCGCGAAATCCGGCTTTGTCGGCCACTTTCAGAAATTCCGACATTGAATTGTCCCTTTGTTCTATATATTCGTCGACCATCACCTCGTCAGAAGTAAGGAAAGTTTTTCCTTTCATGTAGTCGTCGCACGAGCTGAATGTTATCAACGCTACAGCCATCGCACACCACAGAGATAGTTTTATAGTGTTAAAAATTTTGTTCATAAGGCTTTATTTTAAAAATAGTCCGACTTTTTTATTTTGAGAAAGTGATATGTTATTTTGCATAAAACTCATTCTGAGTCAGATTTTTATTTGTTTCGATTTCGTGAATATAAATTGGCCAGTAATGACTGTTGTGTTTCGGATCACGATATTTAGCCATCAGACTTCCGAGTTTTTCAGGTGAAGCACTGTTGATAGCCAGCGTAATCAGATACTGGATATTATTGTCGCCGTAATCATTTCGTTTGGCATAACGCAATACATCAAACCAGCGTTTTCCTTCGTAAGCAAATTCACGGGCACGTTCCTGAAGAATAGCTTTTTCGAGCATTTTGCCTTCCACATCATTTTCGATAAATTTATAATCAGATGTTTCCACAGCATTACGTGCCTTACGCACCTTACTCATAGCGTCGATCGCTCCTTTATAGTAATTCTGAGCAGTTTCGTTATTGGTTTGTAATCCGATCTGATTCAACGCTTCAGCTTTCATCAGCAAAATATCGGAATATTTATATACAATCCATGGTGTGGTGTAGTTTGTCGCAGCACGCGAATCGCCAGTGCGACTTGTTCCCACATATTTCCAAACCAGTCCTGCACGGTACGAACAACCCAAACCACGAATGTCAGTTGCATCAGGAACAGCAGCATATACAGGTTCAGGGAAAATAGTTCCATCTACAATATCAGTTTTGGGACGAATGCGATTGATCGTTGGACCCATAAAATAATAGAACGGATTTGTAAAATCGGTAGTAAATGGAATTTCGAAAATCGACTCCACCGAGCGACCATTCACATAAGTCTGCACAAACATTTTATCAGCATCCGATTCGTTGGCCACAGTTACTGTGTCCACAATAATTCCGCCTTCGCCCACTTCCACTTCAAATTTTTCGACCGGAATAAGACTGAAACGATTCGATCCGATTACTTCATCACAAAGTGCATTAGCTTCGGCATATCTTTCCTGCCACAGGAAAATATCGGCCAGCAAAGCTCTGGCAGCCCAACTGGTAATGCGGCTTTTGTTTTTTTCGCTGCTTGGATAGCTTATAGGAGCATTGGCAATAGCGATCCGAAGGTCATGCACAAGCGTATCGAGAATTACATCGCCCGGAGTGGTGGGCAGATACAAATCCTGATCATCGGAATAATAAGCTTCGAGCGTCATAGGCACATCCCTGAAAGCACGAACCAGATAAAAATACATTATGGCACGGATTGTCAGCGCTTCTGCTTCGTATTCCTTCAGTTGTTTTTCGGTAAAGGTACCATCGATTTTGCGAACCTGAGGAGCAAATTTAAGCACGGTATTACAGTTGTTTATCACATTGTAAAATCCGGCCCAGTTTACAATCGAATTTTCAGGCGATATTTCCCCCTCAAAAACATTATTTATATCATTATCGATAATGGCACCATTTTCGAGCATATCGGCTCTCAATTCACCCCAGGCAAACATTTTTTCGATTGTATTTGCCTGCATCGACATATAGCAACCAACCACAGCTGAATTTACATGCTCTTTGGTTTGCCAGAATTCTTCACGGGTTACTCCATCCTCGGGTTCGAGCGTAAGCCAGTCGGAACATGCTGACAATTGCAAAGCCAGAATTGCTAAAATTATATATTTCAGATTTTTAGTCATACCATTTTTGTCTTAAAGAGTTTAAAAACTAACTGTTGTTCCTAATGAGAATTCCATTGGACGACCCGAGCGTGATGTATCGTACCCAAGACTGGCAATACCTCCGCGCAGTGTCACTTCAGGATCCATACCCGAATAATTTGTCCAGATATAAATATTCTGCATGGTAGCCCACACTTTCAGTTCGTTAAGTCCGAATCGTTTTACTTTATCGCGATTGAAATTATAGTTCACGGTAAGCGATTTGAAACGCAGGAATGAACCATCTTCCACAAAGCGATCCGAACCAAGGAAATTATATCCTTTTCCGAGCAATGCACGTGGCAAGAGATCGTCAGGAGCTGTGGAAGGATCGGCATACGGATGACGCCAGCGTTTAAGCACCGCAGTACTCTGATTATTGAATCCATGCATACTTTCCATGTCAATACGGGTCTGATTGATAATTTCGAAACCGTAACGATAATAGAAATAAGCACTTACTGTGAGTTTGCCTTTCCAGCGCAATGTAGGTCCAAAACCACCTGTAAGTGTAGGGTTTACGTCGCCAAGATACACAATGTCCTGCGAGTTGATATTACCATCGTGGTTGATATCGGCATATTTGGCATCGCCTGCCTGAAACTCATAACCTACCGAAGGATACCAGAAACGCATATTTACGGCTTCTCTTTCGCCATTTTCATTGTATGTGTAAATCGGATTACCTTTCTTGTCACGTGCAACAGTTTCTTCTTCGTTCAAATAAACTCCTTCGTAACGATAACCGTAGAACGATCCCAGAGGATTACCCACCTGAATCTTTGTCAGATATTTGTTATTGGCAGCAGTCGGGGTAGAAATAAGCGGAATATTATCCGAAAGTTCCATTACCTCATTTTCCGAGCGGGCAAAAGTCATATTGAAATCGAGTTGCCATTCCTTTGTTTTCAGAGGTGTGGTAAATATGCTGAGCTCCCAGCCACGGTTATCCATTACACCCACATTCTGATTGATATTATTGAAACCTGTAGCACTCGAAATACCTACATTCGGGAAATAAAGGTCGTTGGTACGTTTCTTATACCAGTTGAAATCCATATTTACACGGTTATCGAACATAATAAGATTCGCTCCAATGTTGAAGTCGGACACTTTTTCCCAACGCAGATTGGCAAGTTGTAATCCGGTTGAATAAACCCCCTGATCGTTGAGATATGTCCACTCGTAAGTGCCATAAGTATTGTAATACAGATAATTTTTGTTTACCGGATTTCCACTCATACCTGTGGAAGCACGCAAACTCAGATCATCAATAAATTTCACATCTTTCATAAATGGCTCGTTCGAGGTTCTCCAGCGGAATGAAGCACTTGGGAAATAGCCATAACGGTTTTTGGTTCCGTATTTCGAATCGCCATCGCGACGCATTGTTCCGTTTATAATATATCTGTCGAGATATTTATACTGAAGCATTCCCAAAAGTGATAATGTACGTGCCTGCGAACTTCCTGAATTCAAACCCAGACCATTGCCAATAATATTGGCGGGGATTGACGGATCCTGCAAATTTGTGGAAGCACTCAGCGCACTTACTTCCTGATACGACGAATAACGACCATCGTAGGTATTGAATTGCAGAAGACCTACAATCTCATGATCCTTACCCATTTTTGGAGTGTAATAAAGTCGGTTGAAAGATTGCACCACAAAAGCTTCGGTATACAAGTCGGTAGCGCGGTTCACACTGATTTCCGGCCAAAGGCGACCTGTGGCAGTTTGTGGAAGGAAACGGTTATCTTTCGAAGTATTGATGTCAAACGCCAAATCAACCTGATATTTAAGCACTTCAGGAACAATCCAGTACTGCAGATTGAATTTTGGCATAATACGTTCACTTTTCACTTTCCAGTAACCACTATTAGCCATTGCTACAGGATTGTAAATACCGGAATTTGAAGTTGACGACCAATATCCCTGTGGTGTGGTAACCGGCGAGAAATAGTTTGGAGTCATTACCCCAAGCGTATTATACTCATAAATCGACATATTCGGCATTTTGGTATATGCTGAATTCATCAGATTTGTGGTGTAATTTTTATCCTGAGTTCCCTGGGTATACGAAAGACTTACCTGAAATTTCAGATAATCAGACACATTGTAATCGTAGTTCAGCGAAGCAGTTACACGCGAATACGATTGTCCGATCACAGTTCCATCCTGATCGTAGAAACCAATCGAGGTACGGTACATGGCTTTTTCGCCACCACCCGAAAGCGAGATATTATGATCCTGCGTAAATCCGTTGCGGGTAAGTGCTCCGTACCAGTCGGTATTTTGTCCGTAATTATAGTAATAATACGGATTGTTGGGGTCGTAACTGAATTGCGGATAAGCAGCTGTGCTCAGCGGATTTCCGGCATTGGCAGCAGCTTCGAGAATCAAAGTGGTGTACTGATCACCATTTAATGTTTTAATCGGATCGGCAGGCGTATTCAGCGAACCTTTAAAAGTATAACTTACACGTGGTTTGCTTATTGTACCACGTTTTGTTTTGATAAGTAAAACACCATTTGCACCTTTGTTTCCATACATGGCGGTAGCAGCCGCATCTTTCAATACCGAAATTTCTTCGATATCCGCAGGTGAGATATTCAGCAATTGCGCATAGTTTTCTTCGTCGGCTGTTGCAAAGTCGAAATCGGAGCCGATATTTGTTTCGAACGGAATACCATCCACCACAATCATAGGATCGGAACCACTGTTGATAGAAGTAGTACCACGAATACGAATGGACATACCTGAACCGGGTTCTCCACTGTTTGCCACAATATCCACACCCGACATACGTCCCTGCAAAGCTTCATCAATTGAAGCTGCCTGCAAACCTTCGAGTTCTTTGGTTTCAATTTTACTCATGGCAAATGTAAGGTCGCGCTCGGCAATATTGATATTACCGGTGCTTACCTGACGGCGAGCTGTCACATTTACCTCTTTTATCGTTTGTGTGGCATCTTCCATTACAATGTTTATGTTGCCACCATTGCCAGCTGTGCGTGTAACAGTTTTATAACCCACATAAGAATAAACTACGCGGTTAGTTGGCGTTCCACTGATACGCAATGTGTAATTTCCGTCGAAATCGGTAATCGTACCATTCAGGATACGATTGCTGGCATCATATTCGGCCACCGAAACCCCGATAATGGGAAGTTTATCCGACTTGGCAGTAACCTGTCCGTGTATAATTTTAGCCTGAGCAGCCGCTGTAAAAGTAATAAGTAACGACGCTATGACCAATAAAAATATCCTGTTATTCTGTTTCATTTTCATGTACTTGATTCAAAATTCGTTACTCGGTTACTTTTTCGTAAACCATAAAATCATTAATTTCGTGCATCACACTCTTGGCTCCGAAATAATTGCTTCGTTTTATTCCACGGGTTACAGTTGCTGTTTTGTGAATCTTCGAAAACAATTTGCCTGTACTAATCGATTTGGTTGAAACCACTAACTTACCTTCTGCATCCTTGCTTATCGATAAATAAGTGTCGTCCACCACATCTTTTAAAAGTGTGGGCCATGTTTCTTCGGTAATCACTTCTCTGTTAGGCATTATGTAATTCAATCCATCGTCAACAAACACCTTTCCCTTTACAATATGATGCAAAATGAATTTTGTGGCCTTGAGTCGGGCGGGCACATCGCCTGTGGAAACGGCAGTGTAAGCAGGTAAATATCCTTCAGAGACAGCCCTGTTCATTGCTGCATTTGTAGGCATTAATAAGGTCAATGTCATATCTGCGGAAATACCGGCAAGTTCATTACTTTCATCACCTTTTAAGCATTGAATCAGATAATTTTTAAAAACTGCCACATTCGGATTTTGCGTGGCTGCAGTCATTTTCAGAATATAGGTAATCAAATCCTGACTCTTGTACTTTTCAACTTCGGTTGGAGCTGTGTTTCTGCGCGAATACTGAAGCATTTTATCAATTTTCAGAACCTGTCCGTTACTGAAAGTTTTGTATGGAGTGACTGTTACCCAATCGTTTTCATCAAAATTTCCAAGCATTTGTACTTTTCCATCTTTGTATCGAATCATGTCGCCGTATTCGTTTACAGCATATCCATGTCCGCCGTAAGCAGTTGCGAAAGCCGGATCAACCACAAAATCGGTCAGCGCACAGTTTACATCATTGTTTTTCAGCCGTTTAAAAATATGCGAACGGACAAGGCGCTGCATGCGGGTGGTTACGTCGAAATTACCCAGCGAACTACCCGATTGTGAATGCGCAAATCCGTATTTGTTTGATCCGCCAAGCCATTGCCAGCTGAAACCATCGGCAGCCAGAAGTTCGTCGGAAGGTAAAAGTACTGTGTAGTTTTCCTGCGTGTAACCATTGAGTTCACATTTCAAAAGTTCTTCTTTGAGTGTACTTTCGAAATATTCAATAAATGCCCTGTTCAGCAAGCTGTAAGCAGGATTCAGAAGTATTTCGGTGAATACAGTTTCGAAATAACGGCTTTTGATATAATCTTTCGAACCATAGAAAAATCCGTTACTTGCCGGAGCCACTTTGGAGTATTTGTTGATGTCGAAGGCATCGCCACGGTTTCCTTTTCCATTAAAGAATTCTCCCTGCGAGTTCATACTTCCCTTGAAATCGCCCGGCCAAACAAGTTCGTCAATCATTTGTGCATTAATAAAATAACCAAGTACATCCATCGGGAGCGTTTCTACACCATCTGGAAAATAATCTTTCAGTCTCTCGTTGTAGAACTTCATAACAGCCGCATTATTCGGAGCAAAAAGTGTATAGCCTCCCTGTTCGGCCTGTTTGTCGTTTGTTCCGTAGCGTTCGCCATTAATATTTACGGCCAATCCGCTGTAATATTTAATATATACTTCGTCGATGTTTTTATCTGGATAAGCTTCCTGAATGTATTTTGTAAGTTCCTTATTATACTGATAAGTGATAAAATATGGTTCACCGGTAGTTCCGGCTTTATTAATCATCGCTTTGAACAATGAATAATCGGGATCGTTGAGCAGATTTTCGATGTTCGGCAGTGGTTCAAGTACCATGTCAATTTCATGTACCACACCGTTTTCAGAGTACATATCTTTTTTTACAAGACGGGCATTCTGAATATTTTCACCGGTATAAGTGGTTGGATAAAAAATGTTGTAATCCTGAGCAGCCTGAGCAGCTGAGCGCGAACGTTCGAAAACCGGACGCAGATACATGGGCATATACTTATAATTGTTGTCGCCCACACGGAAGTTGGACAAATCGTACACCCAAATGCTCTTACCCTTGTAAGTATCGCGGTGAATAGTTTCGTAATAAGTAGTTTTCTTTTTAATACTACTAAGTGTATCCCAGCCACCACTCAGCACATCGGTAAGTCTTTCGTAAGGATATTGATTATAAAGAATAGAATAACTTACAATACGGTTCACCACCGAATCGGGAAGTTCGCTGACACTATTTACACCTTTCGATGCAAGATAGGCTGCAAAAGCCTGATCGTTGGGAGCAAAAACGGTATATAGTCCGCTGCCTTTTAATGAGGTTGCATAAAGGGTTCGATCCACACATTTCAGGTATTGGCTGAAACGGCCTTCTTTTTCGAGTACCTGATAAATGGGAGGTTCGAGCCATCCCGGACGTTCATAGTACTCATCCTTGTCGGTACAGGAAACTGCTATCAGCATAATTAACGACAAGAGAAAAGGAATTTTCGTCAATTTCTTCATGAAATTTATAATTTAAGGTAAATGAGCATTTATTGTGGCAGCATATAGCATGTGCACTTTTCAAATGCAAAAGTACATTTTCCACTATTTGGCGATGCTGTTATTTTGTACAAATGCCTAGAAATACATACAAAGCCGTCAGAAAGTACTTAAAGCACATTTTGAAGCCCGGAAAAATAAATAAAAAAAGCGGAAACAGTGCTGATTTTACACTGTTTCCGCTATCATATATTACCGGAAAATCCGTTGCTTTTTAATCTTTCATAATTTCCTGCTGGTGTCGAACCGACTCTTCGTGAATGGCCACCAGTACAGTTTTCATGAATTCTGTATCCATTCCCATTTGCTCGGCCTGCGAAATTCGTTTTTGCAGAATTTCATCATATCGTTGCGCCTGTAAAATGGGCATATTATGCTCCTTTTTGTACTGACCGATTTCACGCGACACACGCATACGACGGGCAAGAAGTTCGAGCAGACTATTGTCGAGGTCGTCGATCTGGCGACGAAGTGCCGAAAGACTTTCGGTGGTTTGTGTAATATCGCGGATGACAAGTGTATTCAGAATAAAGTCGAGCACTTCGGGTGTTACCTGTTGCGAAGCGTCGCTCCATGCTTTCTCAGGATTGCAGTGCGATTCCACAATCAGTCCATCGAAGTTTAAGTCCATTGCCTGCTGCGATATGGGTGCAATCAGTTCACGTTTTCCTCCGATATGGCTCGGGTCGCAAATAATCGGTAAATTAGGAATCTGGCGATGCAGTTCAATCGGAATATGCCACTGTGGCAGGTTGCGGTAAATTTTCTTGTCGTATGAGCTGAAACCACGGTGTATGGCTCCGATTTTGCGAATACCTGCGTTGTAAATACGTTCCACAGCGCCAATCCACAAATCCAGATCAGGATTCACCGGATTTTTGATCAGTACAGGAATATCCACACCTTCTAGCGCATCAGCAATTTCCTGCACGGCAAAAGGATTAGCCGAAGTACGGGCACCAATCCAAATCATGTCGATGTCATTGGCCAGTGCTTCACGCACGTGAGCCGCAGTAGCAACCTCGGTCGAAACATACATTCCAAGTTCGGCTTTTACTCTTTTCAGCCAGGGAAAAGCAATAGATCCGTTACCTTCGAAACCTCCGGGTTTTGTACGGGGTTTCCAAACACCTGCGCGGAAAATTTTCACTCCACGCGCTGCCAGACTTCTGGCAGTTTCCATTACCTGTTCTTCCGTTTCAGCACTGCAGGGACCTGCTATGATCATCGGACGTTTATCTTCCATTCCCGGAAGCAAAATTGATTCTAATTCCATATATTCTAATTTACTATTTATTCATTTACTATTTCTCATTATCAGATAATCAAATTTTCAAATCTTCAAATCTTCAAATCTTCAAATTTTCAAATTTTCAAATCATCACATCATCATATCATCACATCAACACATCATCACATCACCTTCACTCTTTCCAGCGCTTCATTCAGCATTTTTTCGCTGGCACAAAGTGAAATGCGTATAAACCGTTTTCCTTTTTCACCAAAAATAAAACCCGGAGTGATAAATACTTTGGCATTGTAAAGTACTTTATCCGCCAGTTCGCCACTATCAACATAGTTGTCTGGAATTTTTCCCCAGAGGAACATGCCCACCTGTTTTTCATCAAAAGTACAACCGAGCGTTTTCATTATTTCCTCAGCCAGATTTCTGCGGTTGCTGTAAAGTTCAATGTTCATTTTCCGGTGCCATTCCTTACTGTTTTGAAGCGCGGCAATGGCTGCCAGCTGCATGGGTTTAAACTGTCCGCTGTCGATATTGCTTTTTACTTTCAGAATCCATTGCACAAATTCGGCATTCGAAGCCAGCATTCCCATACGCCAGCCCGGCATATTGTGCGATTTGCTCATTGAGTTCAGTTCTATACAAATGTCCTTTGCTCCTTCCACCTGAAGAATGCTCAGGTAATTTTCGTTCAGTATAAAACTGTACGGATTGTCGTTTACAATTACAATTCCGTGTTTTTTTCCGAAAGCCACTAACTTTTCAAACAACTCTTTTGTTGCCGGAGCTCCTGTAGGCATGTTAGGATAATTTACCCACATGAGTTTAACGTTACTTAAATCCATTTGTTCGAGCGCATCGAAATCAGGTTGCCAGCCATTGGCTTCATCCAGTTCGTAAGTATGGATTTTTGCCTGCACCAGATTGCTTACCGATGAATATGTCGGATAACCCGGATCGGGAACCAATACGCCATCACCGGGATTCAGGAATGCCATCGAAATATGCAGAATTCCTTCTTTTGAACCAATGAGAGGCTGTACTTCTGTAGCAGGATTCAGCGTTACAGCAAACCATTTCTGATACCAGTTGGCAAATGCTTTACGCAATTCAGGAATACCCACATAAGGCTGATAGCCATGTACAGTGGCTTCGGCAGCCGATTTGCTAAGAGCTTCCACTGTTTCGGTTGACGGTGGCATATCAGGACTGCCAATTCCGAGACTGATCACATTCAGACCGCGGGCATTCATCTCAGCCACTTCTTTCAGTTTGGTCGAAAAATAGTATTCCGAAACCGAGTTTAAACGGTCTGCAGGTTTTATTGTTTTACCCCCAACTCCTGAAGGAGAGTTCGGGTTAGTATTGTCTATATTATTCATAATCATAATTGTAATAATCGATTCAATTTTTATTCCCCTTTGGGGGTTAGGAGTTCTTTTTTTATATCTCCGGAGTCACTCCTTCGGGATATTCGCCGAGCGAACGAAACTCATTGATCAGTGGTTTAATGGCAACCAGACATTGTTTGTAACGCTCATGATCGCTAAACTTAAAATCAACATAAAACTGATATTCCCATTCGCGTCCGATAATTGGTAGCGATTGAATTTTGGTAAGGTTGATATCATAAAACGAAAAAACTGAAAGCACTTTGGATAAACTTCCTTCAGAGTGAGGCAGTGTGAAAACAATTGATGCTTTATTAATGTCATCGTTCTTTGTGATTTCGTCCACAACCCATTCATTTCCAAAAATCAGGAAGCGGGTAAAATTGTGTTTGTTCGTCTCGATTCCTTTGGCCAGAATATTCAAACCATAAATCTCGGCAGCCCGCTCACTGCAAATAGCGGCCATCTGAGTAGACTGACGTTGTGCAATATCACGCGCTGCAAGAGCTGTATCTTCGTGTTCAACCACTTTTACGCCCGGCAAAGTACCCAGAAAATTACCACACTGCATCAGTGCAATAGGATGCGATTGAATTTCGCGTATATCATGAATCGTTTGTCCGGGCAATGCAGCCAGACAATGCGAAATTCTGAGTTTATATTCGCCTGCCACAGGCAGTTTATGCTCCTTCAACAATTCATAGTTTTGAAGCAGACTTCCTGCTATAGTGTTTTCAATAGCCATAATGCCCACTACCTCAGGTTCTTTTTTTATAGTCTTAAAAATATCGATAAAACCCGGACACGGAATGATTTCAACCTCTTCGTTTTCGAAAAATCTTTCGGCGGCTATGCCGTGATAAGCTCCAAGTCCTCCCTGTATTGCTACTTTCCTCATTTTATGTTCAAAATAAAAGTTTAGAATAAAAAAAAGTCCCGCTCAACCAAATGAGCAGGACTTTTCATATTTTGTATTACATTATTTCATTTTATGCTTACATACGATTATCCTGCTCTCACCTGCTAAAGTAAAAGTAAAAATAAAAGTATGTAAAAAATCGATTCATTTCTTTTCTGTTTCTGATTTCGCAGCAAAAGTAATACAATTTTGCGAAAACTGTGCAAACAACAAGAAAAAAGTTGAAAATTATTTCAAAATGTAGTCTTGAGGTCTGTTTTAATAAGAGTTCGAAACCACATTTCAGCTTTTACTTTTTCTTTTGTCTTTCTGAGATTTACCCTGGCATTATGTAACTATTTCTGATTATAGTTATTAATTACGCTGTTATTCCTACTTTATATCTTTCTATAGCAAAATTCATAATTTTTTATAGGTAGGACTAATAATTTGCAGTATTACTCACATTTTTCCTTTCTATTGTAAAGAAAAAACAAATTTGCTACTTTAAAATAACATCAATTTCAGTGTAATGAAAACAAATTTGCTATCGAACTGACTTTTTTTGTGTAATTTTGTCGCACAATTCTTTAATTTAGTTAAATAAATGAACAAGATTATCAGCAAAGAGTATTTTTCGGCCAATGTGGTGAAGTTTGAAGTGGAAGCTCCGCTTATTGCAAAATCGCGCAAAGCCGGTCATTTTGTGATGGTAAAAGTGGGCGAAAAGGGCGAACGAATTCCTTTGACCATTGCCGATGCCAATTTGCAGAAAGGAACCATTACGCTTGTGGTGCAAAAAATGGGCGTGTCTTCTACAAAATTGTGTGAGTTGAACGAAGGCGAATATATCACCGACCTTGTCGGACCTCTCGGTAAAGCCACTCACATTGAAAAATTCGGCACTGTGGTTTGCGCCTGTGGTGGTGTGGGCACTGCGCCAATGCTTCCTATTGTGGCTGCGCTGAAAGAAGCAGGTAATAAAGTAATTACTGTGATTGCAGCCCGTACAAAGGAACTGATTATTCTCGAAGAACAAATGAAACAATACTCCGACGAAGTTATTGTCATGACTGACGATGGTTCGTATGGAAACAAAGGGCTGGTGACAAATGGTGTGGAAATGGTGATAAACCGCGAAAAAGTGGATTTATGTGTGACCATTGGCCCGGCTATCATGATGAAATTTGTAAGTCTGCTCACAAAAAAATACGAATTGCCAACTGTAGCTTCGCTGAACACCATTATGGTGGATGGAACCGGAATGTGTGGTGCATGCCGTGTAAGTATTGGTGGAAAAACAAAATTTGTATGTGTGGATGGACCTGAATTCGATGCACATTTGGTTGATTTCGACGAAATGCTGATGCGTCTTGGCGGCTACAAGGATATTGAACGCGAAGAACTTGAAAAACTAAGTTGCGCAAGCGGAGCAAGAAAGTGATGCTGTAATGATGTGGTGATGAGAAATTGTAAATGAATAAATTGTAAATTCTATAAGATGGATTTAAACGAAGAAAGAGCTCAACAGTGGCGAGCTGACTTACGTAACGAAATAAAAACCAAGGATCGTACAGCTAAAACGCGTGTACACATGCCTGAACTTGATGCGGAATATCGCAGCCACACCAGAGTGGAAGAGGTGAACCTCGGACTCACTCCCGAAATGGCAATGGCTGAGGCACAACGTTGTATCGACTGTGCCAATCCAACCTGTATGGAGGGTTGCCCGGTTGGAATTTATATTCCTAAATTTGTAAAGCAAATTGAAGTAGGCGATTTTCTGGGTGCTGCCAAAACACTGAAGGAAACTTCAGCGCTACCTGCAGTTTGCGGTCGTGTATGTCCTCAGGAAAAACAGTGCGAAGCACAATGTATTCACGTAAAAATGAAAAAAGAAGCTGTAGCTATCGGTCACCTCGAACGTTTTGCAGCCGACTACGAGCGCGAAAGCGGAAAAATATCGGTACCCGAAATAGGTGCACCCAATGGCATTAAAATCGCAGTCGTTGGTTCAGGACCTGCCGGACTTTCATTTGCAGGCGACATGGCCAAAATGGGTTACGATGTCACTGTTTTTGAAGCACTTCACGAAATTGGTGGCGTATTGAAATATGGTATTCCTGAATTCCGCTTGCCTAATGCCATTGTAGATGTGGAAATCGAGAACCTTCGTTCAATGGGTGTAAAATTCATTACCAACTGCATTATTGGCAAAACCATCACTATCGAAGATTTGAAAGAAGATGGTTTCAAAGGTGTATTTGTAGCCAGTGGCGCCGGACTTCCTCGTTTTATGAACATTAAAGGTGAAAACTTTGTGGGCGTAATGTCGTCGAACGAATATCTGACCCGCGTAAACCTGATGGATGCTGCCAGCGAAGATTCAGACACTCCAGTTTTTCTCGGAAAACATGTGGCAGTAATCGGAGGTGGAAACACCGCCATGGACTCAGTGCGAACAGCCCGTCGTTTAGGTGCAAGTCGTGCCATGATTATCTATCGTCGTACCGAAGAAGAAATGCCTGCCCGACTCGAAGAAGTAAAACATGCCAAAGAAGAAGGTATTGAGTTTATGACACTTCGCAATCCGATTGAATTCAGAGGAAATGAACAGGGACGTGTGACTGAAATGGTGCTTCAGGTGATGGAACTTGGCGAGCCTGATGCTTCGGGACGTCGTGCACCGGTTGAAGTGCCCGGACAAACCGAAACCATTGAAGTGGACGAAGTGATTGTCAGCGTGGGTGTATCGCCCAATCCGCTTATTCCGCAATCAGTGATTGGTCTCGAAGTCACCAAATGGGGAACCATTGTGGTAAATCAGGATTCGATGCAAAGCGATATCCCGATGATTTTTGCCGGTGGCGATATTGTGCGTGGTGGAGCAACAGTCATCCTGGCTATGGGTGACGGCCGTAAAGCTGCTGCATCGATGGACAAATGGATTAAAGAGAAAAACTAAGTAACCGATAATTATTATTGATATGTTTTCAAAACATAGTACGCAATAGTTTTGAAAACAAAAGAAAATACTAAGAACACATAGGATTATCCCGAATATCGGGATAATTTCAGAGAGATAAAAGTATCGTAAGATACTTTTACTATGTGAACTAAGTCTTTTTCCTCCATAATCTCTATGTGTTCTATTGTGTTAGAAATATATCATTAATTATTTCAACGAACTTAAGATCAAAGCTAAGTATAAAAAAAGCCCTGCAGAATAATTCTGCAGGGCTTTTCTATTAAATTACAATCTTTTTTATAGCATTTCCACACTGCGTTTTACAAAATTAGCAAGTGCTTCACCTTTGAGCATATTATTGGCAAGCAGAGCCAAATCAATCAACTGACGCACCTGTTTGTTGTCTGAAGCAAAATTGCGGTACACTGCTTTTTTTCTGTCTTCAAGCTCATCCATTTGTTTAGCCAGAGCACTGAGTTCATCTTTCTCTGCAGATGGAATTTCCTCATCCTTTTTGCCTTTCTGACTGTCTTTCAGCGCATCATGTTTGGTTTTCACCTCAGCAAGTTCTGTAGCCACAGAAGCCACTTCTGTACTGCAGGCAGCTTCCTCTTCAGCCAGAAGTTTTTCAACAACCGGGTGTGCGGTATTTACCACCAGATTATAGCTGTCGGGCATTTCGCCATAAAAACTCATCATGCCACCCTGCAGTGCCGACATTTCTTTCATACGACGCATAAACTCATTTTGAGTTACAAAAACAGGATTTGCAGTAGCTGAAAGTTGTTCAAATGTCACAATGAAGTTGGCCTTTTCCATTGCAGGAATCTGCGATTCGAAAACAGTCACAAGTGCATTGCGCTGATCTTCGTTCAGATTTACCTGACTTACTTCATCTTTTACAATGATTTTGTCAATCACATCACTGTCCACACGAACAAAGCGTGTTTTTTCGAATTTCTGTTCGAGCTGACTTACCACATGCACATCCAATTGTCCGTCCATTACAAGCACATCGTATCCTTTGTCTTTGGCATGTTGAATATAGCTGTACTGTTCGTCCGTATTGTTAGCATAAAGATAAATCAGATCACCATTTTTATCTTTCTGATTTTCTCCTACAAGCGTTTTATATTCTTCGAAAGTGTAGTAGTTGCCGTCCACATTTTTCAGCAGCGCAAATTTCTCTGCACGTTCGTAGAATTTCTCATCGCTGAGCATTCCGTACTGTATGAAGATTTTGAGATTGTCCCATTTTTCTTCAAAGTTCTTACGGTCAGCTTTGAAAATTTCCTGCAGACGATCGGCTACTTTTTTGGTAATATGACCAGATATTTTTTTCACATTGGCATCGCTTTGCAGATAGCTTCGCGACACATTCAGCGGAATATCCGGTGAGTCAATCACTCCATGCAGAAGTGTGAGATATTCAGGAACAATATTTTCAACATGATCAGTTACAAACACCTGATTGCAGTAAAGTTGAATTTTATTGCGCTGAATATCAATGTTGTTTTTTATTTTCGGGAAATAAAGAATTCCTGTCAGGTTAAACGGATAATCCACATTCAGGTGAATATGAAACAGCGGATCTTCGCTCATTGGGTGCAATTCGCGGTAGAAAGCAGCATAATCCTCGTCTTTCAGATCGGCAGGTTTGCGTGTCCATGCCGGATTCGGATTGTTGATGATATTATCCTCGTCGGTTTCTACTTGTTTGCCATCTTTCCAGTCTTTTTTCTTGCCAAAAGCAATTTCCACAGGCAGGAATTTACAGTACTTGGTAAGTAATTCCTGAATTTTCGATTCTTCGAGGAAGTCCTTGTTATCGTCGTCGATATGAAGTACGATATCAGTTCCCCGATCTGATTTTATGGTATCCTCGAGCGTGTATTCAGGATCGCCTTTGCACGACCAATGCTGAGCAACAGCACCTTCTTTATGCGACAGAGTGAAGATTTCCACTTTTTTCGAAACCATAAACGACGAATAAAAACCAAGTCCGAAATGTCCGATAATGGCCTGCGCATCGTTTTTGTATTTTTCGAGGAATTCTTCAGCGCCCGAAAAAGCAATCTGATTGATGTATTTTTCAATTTCTTCAGCAGTCATCCCAATTCCGCGGTCGGAAATGGTAAGTGTGCCTTTTTTCTTATCAATGTTCACCCACACTTTCAGTTCGCCCAGTTCGCCTTTAAATTCGCCTACTGAAGCCAGCGTTTTCAGCTTTTGGCTTGCATCCACTGCATTCGACACTAATTCACGCAGAAAAATTTCGTGATCGCTGTACAAAAATTTCTTGATAACGGGGAAAATATTATCACTCGTCACCCCGATGTTTCCTTTTGCCATATTATCTGATTATTTATGTTATAATTATTGATTATTAGTCAAATACACAATTAAATCTCCAACAGAAACAATCTGTTAGTATCTTTCAGTGGCTTTTATTGTCAAAAAAAATGCCAGCATACATAGTGTGACAGTTTGACAGAACAAACTGCAATAAACTGCAAATTTTGTCCGCATCGGCTTCCTGCACATGCTCTACAGGCATTTTTTTGTAATTTTGCATTCGGATTTTTCTGGTCAATATTATTTAACTAGTTGTTGTAGAAGAATAGACTATGTTTAAATATATCAGCCTGATAACTAAAGAAAACGATTTATCGTTTTCTTCTGCGCCTTATTTATTTCACGCAAAGACGCGGAGTCGCAAAGTTGATATAAACTTCTGCGCTACAGAGTGTTTTTTAAGTCGCATTAAAGAGAAGCCTTCGGTTTCTCTTCGCGTCTTCGCGACTTTGCGCGATAAAAAATATATTTTATAACGAAGTGTTGATTACTCACTTCAAACAAATATCATCATTCGTTAAAGCATGTGTTGCTTAAAAACTATTCAGCAATTTATTTGTTCATACTCACATAATGCCATTAAAATGGCTTTACATTAAAAACCGAATCATTTTTATGACACCCAATATTGAAATTGACAAAAAATCAGGGTTTTGCTTTGGAGTGGTAAAAGCCATAACCAAAGCCGAAGAAGAACTTGCCAAAGGCGAGCCTCTGTACTGCCTTGGCGATATTGTACACAACGGCGAGGAAGTAAGCCGGCTCGAAAAAATGGGTATGATCACCATTAATCACGAGCAAATGGCAAAGTTGCACAACGTAAAAGTTTTGCTGCGTGCGCATGGCGAACCACCTTCCACTTACGAACTGGCCAAAGCCAATAACATAACGCTGATAGATGCTTCGTGCCCCGTAGTGCTTAAACTGCAGTCGCGCATCAAAACGGCTTATGTGGAAGCCGCTGACAAAGACACACAGATTGTGATTTACGGACATCACGGACATGCAGAAGTGAATGGACTCGTGGGGCAGACTGAAGGAAAAGCCATTGTGATAGAAGATGAAACAGAGCTCGACAAAGTGGATTTCAGCAAAAACGTTCGTTTATTTTCGCAAACTACCAAATCGCTCGATGGCTTCAATCATCTTGTGGAAACCGTGAAAGAACGCACTGCCGACAAGGTAAATTTTGAATATTCCGATACAATTTGTCGTCAGGTAGCCAATAGAATTCCAAATATTACTACCTTTGCACGCGAAAATGATATAGTAATTTTTGTCAGTGGCAAAAAGAGCTCAAACGGCAAAGTTCTGTATGAACATGCCAAATCGATAAATCCAAATACCTACATGGTATCGGAAGCCAGTGAACTGAATGATATACAATTTGATTTCAGTAAAAAAATCGGTATTTGCGGAGCCACTTCCACCCCACGCTGGCAAATGGAGCAGGTCGAAGCAAAACTTATTGAACTGAGTAAGCAATAAATCAATTAAATGCAATACAAGTTCCCTCCTGTGAAATTTATTATTGAATGACACTTGAGGGAACTTTGTTTTTTTATTATAATTGAAAATCAAAATATTATAAGATATGGAATACGGAATTAAATGTATCGGTTTACTTACCTCGGGAGGCGATGCCCCCGGAATGAATGCAGCCATTCGCTCGGTAACCCGTGCTGCTATTTTCAACGGCATCAGGGTAAAAGCCATTTACAGAGGATATAAAGGCTTAATCACAGGTGAAATTGTAGAATTTCAGACTCAAAATGTAAGTAATATCATTCAACAGGGCGGTACTATTCTGAAAAGTGCCCGTTGTCAGGAATTCCGCACAAAGGAAGGCCGTCAGCTGGCATACGAAAATATGAAAAAAGAAGGTATAGATGCGCTGGTGGTGATTGGCGGTGATGGAACTTTTACCGGAGCACGTATTTTTGCTCAGGAGTTTAATGTGCCTATTATTGGCCTGCCCGGAACCATCGACAACGACCTTTACGGAACTGACTCTACAATTGGCTACGATACAGCCATGAATACCATTGTGGATGCTGTGGACAAAATCCGTGACACAGCTACCTCGCACGAACGTCTGTTTTTTATCGAGGTTATGGGGCGCGATGCAGGTTTTCTGGCTTTGAACAGTGCTCTGGCTTCAGGTGCTGAGGCTGCTATTATACCCGAACGCGAAACCAAAGTGGATCAGCTTGAAGAACTTGTAAAAAACGGTTTCCGCAAATCGAAAAATAGTAGTATTGTAATCGTGGCCGAAAGTGAAGTGACAGGAGGAGCCAATGGCCTTGCCGAACGTATGCACAACGAGCATCCAGATTATGATGTACGTGTAACCATTCTCGGACACATCCAGCGCGGAGGCAGCCCAACTGCTTACGACCGTATTCTGGCCAGCCGCATGGGTGTGGCAGCTATCGATGCATTGCTCGACGAACAACGCAGCATTATGATTGGTATTGTAAACAATGAAATTGTACATGTGCCTTTCACAAAAGCTATTAAAGACGATAAACCTGTAAACGAAAACCTTTTGGGTGTTTTACAAATTCTGTCGATTTAAAAATTCTGTCGTAATAATGTCAAAAAAGAAAATACTTTTTGTTTGTCTCGGTAATATATGTCGTTCGCCAATGGCAGAAGGAGTATTCAAACGTCTGGTGAAGGAAAACGGAGTTGAAAATGAGTTTGAGATAGATTCTGCAGGGCTTATCAGCGTACATCAGGGCGAAATGTCTGACTCACGAATGCGATATCATGCAGCAAAGCGGGGATATGAACTCACACATCTGTCACGCCCCGTTACCCGTGCCGATTTCGATTATTACGACATGATCATTGGTATGGACGAAAAGAATATTGCCGGTCTCGAATCCATTGCACGCACCGAGGAGCATCGTAATAAGATTCACCGAATGGTGAGTTTTTCGCGCTATCTCAATCCCGACTATATTCCCGATCCATACTATGGCGGCGATCAGGGCTTCGAAAATGTGATTGACTTACTCGAAGATGCCTGTAATGGACTTTTCAACAGTCTGACCGAAAAATAAACACTGACAAACAAATCATTACAAAGCTTCTCCGGTTATCCGGCAGAAGCTTTACTTTTTTACAGTCGACACACGAGAATCTTTTAACACGTTTTATATGCCAATTTGATTTAATTTTCACCCATGATCATTTTAAATTAAAATAAATTTGTCTGGTTATTCACTTCACAATTATTTTAAAATTTAATATCATGAAAAAACTATTACTTACTTTAGGCCTGGCTTTGGCCTGGCTTTTTGGGAATGCCCAAAACTTCACACCTGAAGCGGGTGTATTCTACAATCTCAAACAAACTATTTCAGGATTGGTAGTAGGTCCATCGGTTAGTGCCGGAATTTCGAGCACACAGCCTTCAGTGGTAGCACTTACCAACAAAAAATCGCAGGCTTTTGAATTTATTCCGGTCGATGGAAAACCCGGAACTTATTACATGCTGAATGGCGAAGGTATGTACCTGAACATGTTTTCGACTGATCCCGGCAACTACTGGACTTCTGTTTTTGAAACAGCCACCAATGCCCTTTACTCCGAATGGACCATTGAAGGCGATAACGAAGCCGGATTCCGCCTTAAATTAAGCTACAACAATCTTTATCTTGCTTCCGACAACATTACCGACGGATCTGCACTTTATACCGACAAGGCTGTGGATCATGCCAATGGTTTGTTTAAAGCTCAGGTGGCTACAATCGACGACCGCCCCGAATTTATTGTATTCGAAAAAGGCATGATTTACGAAATTGAAGTGGATGGTAACCCCTACCCTGTCAAAATATTTGGCAAAGACCACAACTACGACATTAAGGTAAATGTACCTGCAGGCTTCTATGTGGATAAAACCACTTACACACCTGCCGATTTTGCAGCCGGTTCGGGCACTGTCAAAGTAGATGTTTTTGCACTCACCGATGCAGTAAGAGATCAGTTGCACGAACTCACATTCAGCTACGAACGTGGCGGAGCAACACTTTATCTGGATACAATTAAAATGCGCCCGGTTGATATTTTCGAACGCTTCTACATGAAACATAAAACAAGCAATCTGGTAGTTGGAAACCATTCGGCCAATGCAAATCACCCTGCACTTACCGAACTAAACCCGAACATTGAGGAAGGCGGATATCTGCAAAGAGTAATGCTTCGTAAAGTAAATCCGGGTGTGAACGACAGTTTGTTCTATATTGTGCAGGATGGAACTTATGCAATGATGCGTAAAGTACCTTCGAGCAACTGGGACGTAGAATGGGGTTACTATTCTCCGGGATCTGTATGGAAAGTATATCAACGTACTGATGGTATCTGGGAAGTAAAAAACAATGTAACAACCAAATGGCTCGGTACCGATGGAACAACTGTGGACAGCCGTTTGTACGACGACAAGACTTTTGTGCTTAATGCGACCGGAAAACCTTACAGTGAATGGTTCTTTGTACCTGCCGATGATATGTTCGACGAAACCATTTCGAGTCTGTCTGCTGTAACACTCAGCGCAGGATTACTCAATCCGGTTTTCAGCCCCGAAGTTACCTCATACGAAGTTTTGTCGCCTGTGGATGTAAATCAGATCACCATTAGCGCAAAAGCCACTTCGCTTGCAACCATTATCGACAACAACGATGCACTGCTCGAAGCAACACCGGGAAGCGTGGTCATCAGTGGAGTATCGGGCGATGGCAACAGCACAACTCCTTACACTTTCAACTACAAAGCACTCGGTTTTGACTGGAATGCCCGTGGCGAAACAAATGCTTCGCGCTCAGTACCAAGTCAGTGGGGTTGGAAATGTGCGAATGCAAGCTGGGTTGGAGCTAACTCAACAGCTGCCGGAACTGTACGCTATATCGACAATCCTGCCGGATATTATTATATTGGCGACACCCTGAATACCGGAACAGCTACCGACACTGTAAAATACAAAGGCAGAATCATGTATATCCGCTGGGATGGAAATGTGACCACTACCGGTGTTTACAGCTATCCTGTAATGCTTCAGGAAGGCAAAAACTATACATTCAAAGGCAAATATGCATGGAACTCAGTTGTGCCAAGTGGCGTAACCACTACAAAACTCAGCATTGGATTCAATTCACTGGCCGACAACACAGGTACCATTGTATCGTCAAACGATTATTTTGTTGAAAGCACTAAACTGCAACAACTTTACAATGCCGAATTTGCATTCTCGGTACCTGCTACAGGCATTTATTACCTGACCATAGCCAGTGATGCCACAATTCTGGCAGCCGTAGCCGATCTCGAAATTGTCGGACTTGAGACATCTGTGGATAAAAACACAGCCAGCAAATTCACTGTAATTTCGAAAGCTCAGGAATTACTTGTAAGTGGTGTTGAAGCCGGAAACAAAATCAGCGTTTACAATGTAAATGGTCAGTTAATGGCCGAAAAGGTAGCTGCAAGCCATCAAACAGGCTTTAATCTGGGCAAAGGAGTGTACTTTGTACGTGTAAACCAGACCGTTGTGAAGGTAATCAGATAATTAATTCTAAAACAACAGTCTATCGTTACTGAAGCCAATAAAGCGGTCAGATAATCGAATGTTCTACTTTTTTGATTGAAATTTGACCGCTGCTTTTCCTTTGACTTTGTATTTTTGCAACTGTAAAGTAAAGGTTGTTTGCTAAAGATTAGATGATAGTTTTGTAATAAGGTAACTTAGTTTTAGAATTAGTTTTTTAAGGAAAAATGAAGGGCTATCCGTTTTGGATAGCCCTTTTATTATTCCTGCATTTTGCGCGAATCGTTCTTTACCTTTTCCTTGTTCTTGCTGATATAATCTTTCCAACCTGAAAACGATTTCTCGGAAGTTGGATTTCCCATTTGTAAAAAATGACAATAAGCTGCCGCCAGACCATCGGTTGCATCGAGCTGGGGAAGCATATTCTCCAGCGGAATTTTCAGAAATCGTCGCAACATATCGGCCACCTGTTCTTTCGATGCACTTCCACTACCTGTGATAGCCATTTTAATTTTCAGCGGAGCGTATTCCGTTATCGGTATATCGCGATACAAAGCAGCCGACATGGCCACTCCCTGCGCCCTGCCGAGTTTGAGCATCGATTGCACATTTTTACCAAAGAAAGGAGCCTCAATGGCCAGACAATCGGGATGAAACTCGTCGATCAGCGAAAGCGTCCGTGCAAAAATCCTTTGTAGTTTCAGGTAATGATCCTTATACTTTTTCAAATCGAGCACACCCATAGCCAGCAATTCGGTACGGTTTCCTGTTACTTTCAGAATTCCATAACCCATTACTGTGGTTCCGGGGTCGATACCCAATATGATTTGCTCACCGGTCATAAATCCATAATTTCAAGGATGGTAGCAAAAAACATCACCTCTTCACCAAACTTTGATTTGAAATTTGTCTGAAATTCGGTGGCGTACTTCAGATGCCACTGCTCCAGTTCGTCGAGTCCTGCTACGTGAAACTGCACCGAAAACGATTCCCCCTCCTGCTCCTCGTTTGAATATACTTTGGCAATCTGTGGCTTTTCGAAATAGCCACTCTGCAGCATGTAGGGAATATTTTCCTCGCGAATCCATTTTATCCATTTGCCATAAACCTTGTCAGGCACAAGATATGTTGTATTGAAAATAAGCATAAATACATTGTTTTCAGCGCCTTCGATTCCGGCACTTTGGGGTTTGAATAATCGTGTATAATTTAAAGCCCGGAAACAGTAAATAAATTCAGCTTCGGAACAAAAAATTTCATACAAATGTACGTATAATTTCGAAAACTTCCTTATCTTTGCACCGCAATTTAAAATCACGTTTTGGGGGTTTAGCTCATCTGGCTAGAGCGCAACACTGGCAGTGTTGAGGTGACCGGTTCGAGTCCGGTAATCTCCACAATCATTATTGATAATCAGTTTATTAAAAACAAAAGGGACTAAAAACGGGACTATTTCCGCTTTAGTCCCTTTATTTATGCACAAAAAAACCGCTCCAAATTAATGAAACGGTTTTTTTATTTTTATTCATTCGGGTTCTTATCATCTGCCCACTTTGCGAACGGTACATTTATTTTGCCCTGTTCGTCAATTATTCCAGCGTTCAATCTCATTTGTTTGAAAGGGTCGATAAGTCCCCAGCTATCAAACAGCTTTTGCGCTGTGCGTTCGTCCATCGTGCCAGTCTTTAAAGCATGCAACATTATTACTTTGGCTTCTTTTGTTAATTGAATTGTTTTCATGTTTAATATTTTATAATCGTATCACATTACCATCGGGCAAAATTGCAAAGGGTGTATCTGATTGAATCAGTTTTGAAAGTTCATTAATTTGCTCTTTCGTTATTTTGCCATTTTTCAAAACACGCAATAACAAAACTTTTTGCTCTTTTGTTAGTGTTATTTCAGTATTCATGTTCTAATTGATTTAAAAGTTCCTTTG
>SAAO01000089.1 GCA_009929375.1 Bacteroidia bacterium | reverse complement strand
GTATAAAATGGAAAGACCGACAATTTCGTGGGGAACCGGAAAAGTTACGTTGCTAAATAGTATTATGACTTGGAGCAAGGGCATAGACCCAGTAACACTTTCGTTTGCCGCTGAGTGCGAATCAGAACAAACATTGTCATGTGGCGGAACATTCGATTATACCGGAAATTTTGGTACCGCTAAGTTTACTGTAATTTCAATTACACTTGTTTCTAATACTGATACAAGTTATATTTATAACTTAACGGCTGCATCTGCGCAAAACCTTTATCACTCTAAGAAATTTGAATACTTCGATAGCGACCCAGAAGGCGTTGACATTACCGGTTTTATTACAGCAATTGAAAATTATGGCGATTTAAGTTTAGTTGTTGGCACAAGCCCTTTGGCTTCTGCGTATTCAGATGCATTTGGCGACAAAAAACACTTACCTTTTATATTTTTTAATGGCTCTATTTATGACGCTTTAATGTTTCTTTTCCATCATACCGGGTGGTACCCAACCACATGCTTAGAAAACCTTTCAACAACAAACAACAAAATTTTTTTTGAGTCCGCCTCGCAACTTTCTGCAAATCCATCAAACGGAAAACTTATTTCTGTATCAGAATCTCCAGCGTCAAAACACGGCGTTTACGTGTATGGGAATATGCATCGAAAACCGGTTTTGAACAGCAAATTCAGTGCAGCGCCAGGAAGCCCCGAAATTCAACCGTCAGGTGCTTATTCTAAACCAGCCAATTTTGATTATGACTTTTCTCTTTTGCGTACTGAATTAAACTCGTGGGCTATTGACCCAAAATTAGATGTTGCATCAGGAATAGTTCAAAGCACGGCAGATAACACATCATCTATTACCCCTGTGGTTGTGATGTATGGGTCAATAACACAAGATCAAGTTTGTTGCTCTTTCAACGATCCCACCGGCGCGGCCGTAGATTCAAATGGGAATAAGATAGGATGCGCGAACAACGTATTAACAACTACGAATTTAACGGACAAAATTAAAATGTACGATATTACAAACGAAACAGATGTCAACGAAGATATTGTTGCAGCAAAGGGGGAATTATCAAAAGAATCAAGCGATACCGCAAAAAACATTCATATAATACCTTACCAAGTAACGAACGGAAATGCCGTATCTGACGCTTTTACAATGTTTTTTGCCGTTGTCACTAAGCAAGAAATTTCCGCTTCATCCAGCGAAGACTTCGCTGATCTTGATACAAACTTCGTCAGACTTGTTGTTGCATCAGTGCTTTGTGAAATAGAGTTCAAATGGGTTTTTGATGGGTACAGAGTGCGTTTTCCGTATGGTGTTGGTTCAGGAGACATACGTGTCGAGAATAACTTATGTTCTACCCTGGAGCAAGCACAGAATTTCGCGGATACTTATTCAAAACTGGTAGAATTGAATACAGTTAAAATTTATTCAGGACAAGGGACTAGCGTTTTTGGGTACCCAACTTTTGCTGAGTACTCAAGATCATGCAGCTCGTATTCAGAAAAATATGATGGATACCAGTTTAGAGTAGAAGTAGCATACAGGGAGGCTTAGAATGGCTTATACTAATACAACTTATTCTGCGAACATAATTGGCAGTGTGAATATGGCACCAGGAGAGACTTCTTTGAGTCCTGTGTTATCTGGGTATAACACAGTTAAAATAGGTGTACATATTACAGCCGCTGTTGATAGAACTTCCAATCCACTTCCATCTCCACCGGCGTCCCCGAGCTTTTCCGGAAATGTGATGATCTTTCCTATTGGGCTTAATAGCATACAATCCACTTTTCCGACGATCTCGAAAGTTGCTTCGTTCTCTGGTGAGATATGTACAACCATAGTCTACTTTGATATAGTGGCAGTTGCGAACTATCGCATTGCATTCCAAAACACAAATGGGTTCAGGTTAAACACAGTTGTCACTCTTTCCGAGGCTAAGATGTAATGGCCACATCTAATGCTTTTACCGTTTTTCAAGGTAGTACAATTGTGCTTAGATGGGCTTTTTACGATACATCAAAACGTTTTGTAGAAGCTACTGGACTTATATGCTCCGTATATTC
>SAAO01000036.1 GCA_009929375.1 Bacteroidia bacterium | reverse complement strand
TACAACATATACATTCGACCCCTTTGGGGTCGTATTATTGTATCAAAATAATATCTATAAACATTTGAATCCTACGGATTCGAAATATATCATTAATGGTAATTCGTACGCTATCAGAGACGAAAGTAATATAAATCCCCTTTAGGGGTTTGGGGCCGTATGAGTCACTACTACCCCACCTTACTCTTCAAACGCAGGAAATAATCCTCGAACAGGTATTTCGACAGTGAGGCAATGATAAAGGTTAGTGCGCTTACCAGTGCGTAAAACAGCAAATGTGCAGTTGCTGCATTGGTTTGCTGCAGGAATGGTTTCAGAAAATGAATGGTGATAAAAATGGCCAGCAAATGGTACATATAAATGCCGTAGGATATTTCGCCCAGAAACGACAAAGCTTTGCTGCGAAACTTTACAATACTGTGATCCACCACCGATACGCACAGTATAAGGTACAGAAAAAGCGCATCCACCAGCAACGAAGAGAATACAGGAGTACGGAACGCAGCATCCCAAACCACATTGTCGATATTGATATGAAAAGTCAGAAAAGTGACCAGCACCGCAAATACAGCTATTTGCACCGGTATTTTAAACAGCACACTGTTTACAAAAACTTCCCCCTTCGTAAATACAAGATATGCTCCCAGACCGCCCACAGCCATTGCCTCGAATTTGAAAATGCTCATCAGGTAATGAAACAGCTCGTTGGTGATGTAGAAATGCCCGACAATGCTCAGCACAGTTTTCAGCACTATCACGCCGATAAGCAACCACAGAATATGCTGTTTGCTGATTTTAAACAGCGGCGCCCACATCAGATAAAACACTTCTTCCACTCCTATCGACCACAGCGGTTCCAGAAAGTGACTGCCATACAAAAAAGTAACCATGCCGGGCAGAAAAAACACAAACCAATACCAGGTTTGTCCAAGCGTATAAGGCATTTCGTAATCCACCTGCACAAAGCCAAAAGCCACCGGAAGCGCCACAGTGCCTATAAACACGAGCAAAAAGTACAGCGGCCATATACGGAGCACCCGCTTCAGGTAGAAGTTTTTAATGCTTGTGGTTGCTGTTTTGTGGCGTTCTTTCAAAAGCAGATAAGTAATCAGAAAACCGCTGAGCACAAAGAAGAAAGTCACCGCATTGCCACCATTTTTAAAGAGCCCCAGCCAGTCGAAGTTCACTATTCCGTGCTTGCTTTTTATTGTTTCGCTGTGGTGCATTAACACCAAAAAAGCTGCCATAAAGCGCAGCGAGTTCAATCCCGGAAATAGTTTTATGTTTTTGTAATCAGTTTGTTCTGACATTCTGTGGTTTCGCATTTTTTGCCGCAGGTGGCGGATAAGTATATTTTTTTATGAATCGGGCCATCAACAACCCGAAACATACACCATTCGGTATGCAAAGATAATCATCTGTTTTTATTCCTCAAATCCCGCTTCCCTCAGCGTTTCAAGATTCTTCGAACAGGCATAAATGTATTTGCCGGCCAGAGGGTAAGTGCCTTCGGTGATCAGTTTCATGGTGTTCCATTTCCAGTGTTCCAATACTTTTCTATCCTTATCCCAATCCACCATCTTTTTTACAACTTCCATTGAAATGCCATTATCCTTGTGAGTAACGGGTTTATTTTCCAATTGAACTTCTTCTTTACTCCGGTAATTAATTCTCGCACGCGTCATACGCTCGCGCAAACCACCTTCTTTGAGGAAGTCGGCTTCCAGACGTTTCAGTTGTTGTTTGAGCATAAAGTGAGTGATATTGGTCAAACTGTACAGCACATTAGCGGCAACTTCAGGATTGTCACTTTCAATGCCTTTTTGGTACAGTTCATACGTAGGATTCAGCACAAGATGCTTTTCTGTCAGAGCATTGTAATAAGGATGCGTTTTATCCCAGAAAGTAAGCTTGTTGAAGATTATAAAATCTTTGTAATCTTCTCTGAGCTCTTTTAATGATGCTCTGGCCACGTTGGTTAATTTAATTTCTGTTTCCTTAGAGGTGGCCGAAGCCTCACTTCCTTCCAGTATATTCATTTTTCCTGAACGGGCAGCTTGTACCATTTGGTCGAAAGTACGATCAAATTTACTGATATACTTGTTGCAAAAAAACTTAGTTCCGTGAAAAATAATATCGGCTTTCTGGAAGGTAATAAGATTTTCATATCCTCCGTGCCTGGGGATAAATCCATCTTCTCTGAACTGATTTTCCATAACTGTTTTTTTTAAGGTGGTTGACGTGGTTGACCTTTTCGACCCGGGTTAAATTATTATTACGGTCGAAACAGTCAATCGTGTCCACAAAAGTAAATATAAGAAACTAATTCTCCTCCACTACTCTCAGATGCCCTACCCCATAATCGGACAACAATTCATTCAGCAGTTTAGCGCTAAAGTCGCTACTACCCGTCAATATACTGCAGAAAACTTCTAAGCGGTCGTCAACTGATAATTCGTTGAGCTTTTCGGTATCGCGGAAAAAGGACATAAAGTCAGCGCGGGAGAAATTACTATTTTTGCTCATAATACTCAATTTTCATTAGCCTACAGCCATTTTAGCAGATACATGCCATAAATAAGGTGGCAATTCTTCTTTCAACTCCCATTTAATGCTCATAGGTTTTGAGCCATAGTAGTCCTGAATGCTTCCTTCGCCAATAAATACATACGAGACTGTAGTGTTGTACTCGTTCTTTTTGCATTCACGCACAAAAAGTAATATCTTTTTTCCTGTAATTTTATGCTCAATATACGATAATCCTTTTCCTCTATCGGGTCTGGCTGCATTTTGCGACTGCCAGTGAAACAGATTATTGCTTATCGCATAATCGTTGTAAAGAGTTGTTTGTGAGAAATCTTTTTCTGATTTTATTAAATCAATGAAAAGAAGTTCTGTATTAAGGTCTTTGTTTTCAGCTACACCTACCCCAATCCTATTTGAAGACGATTTTTCAAATGTGTTCATACCAAATGCAACTAAAATCTGATCACGAGTATATCTTGCATGTACTTTCAGTGGTTGCTTGTAAGGTAGTTGTATTTCTCTTTCTACAAAATCCACTCTATTGAGCAATATCTCAAGTATTTCAATTATTTCATTTACTAAAACTGGATTGGCGCCAATAGCTTTAATACTTTCTTCAAGCGTACTGAATTTACCTGGATTTTGCCAAATATCGTAATACAACATCAAACACATGGTTTTTTCGTTGTCGGTAAGTTTGTTTAAATCCACCTGAAAGTTTTTCCGAGCTAAACTCAAAATAAACTGAAAATAAGAACTGGAAGAGCATGATAGCCATTTTTTGCTTATTGCAGTCAAAACCTCTGATTCATTGATTGTATCAAATTCAGCTATTTGACCAGCCTTTTGACACAACCTACTCCAAGTATATCCCCTGTTGTAAATTAATTCAACAGGAATGTGATTCAATGCTATAAAATTTCTGAGGGTTAATGGGAGATTCGTTTGATGTTTATAATTTCTAATTTTAAGAAGTAATTTGTTGATATTGAAATTAATTGCCTTCTTAATATTGTCAAGGATAAAGTTCTTTGCTTGTTTTTCCAACACAATAGAACAGCCTGTAGGTAAATGTGGAAAATCGGCCTCTACTTCGTGCTGTATAGCTGTATTTGTTTTGCCAACCAATGCCCTGAACTTGCCTTCGAAATCATATTCTGGTCTGGAATTACCTACAAAATCGAGTACTGTCAGGCAGTCTTTTTCATCCGACAATCTTAATCCACGACCTAATTGCTGCAGAAAAACAGTTAAACTCTCTGTAGGGCGTAAAAACAAAACTGTATCAATTTCAGGTATATCAACTCCTTCGTTAAAGATGTCGACTACAAACAAATAATTGATATCTTTTGCTTTAAGTTTTCGCCTTTGTTCTTCGCGTTGAGCAGTGTTATCACTCACTAAATAATCAGCTTTTAGGCCTGCCAATGTAAACTTCTCTGCCATATATTTGGCATGTTCTTGTCCCACACAGAAGCCCAAAGATCTTACATTCTCTTTGTCGTTAAGGTATTTATCTAAGTTCTTTAATATTTGGTTTACACGAATATCGTTGTGTGTATATAGCTGTGTAAGTTCCGAAGTTGCGTACTTGCCATTTTGCCATGTAACATGCGATATATCAACATTGTCGGTAATTCCAAAATACTGAAAAGGACAAAGCAGTTTGCGGTTCAATGCTTCCGGCAATCGTATTTCAGCAGCTATGGTATTACAAAAATCCACTAAAATGTCCTGATTATCCATTCGTTCAGGCGTGGCTGTAAGCCCTAAAAGCACATCGGGGAAAAACCTACTTAAAATAGGTCTATAACTCGACGCACTAATGTGATGCACTTCATCAATTACAATATATTGGTAAAATTTGTCAGTTAACTCTAAGGTATCTAATCGATTATTTAATGTTTGTACCGATGCAAAAACATGACTGTAATTAGTTGGTTCAATACCATCGACCCACAATTCACCAAAATTATTATCACCCAAAACTGCTTGAAAAGTAGCTCGCGCTTGTTCTAAAATTTCTTTACGGTGAGCAACAAACAAAAGATTTGAATTAGAATTTTCTTTTCTAAATCGCTTATAATCAAACGCAGATATAATTGTTTTGCCTGTTCCGGTTGCTGCTACAATCAAGTTTTTGAAACGTCCATGTACATTTCGTTCTACTTCAAGTTTTTCAAGAATTTCATATTGGAATGGGTAGGGCTTTATATCAAAAAACACAGTAGTTCCATTATTAATCTCACCGCGACCAACCTTTAAAGCTTTTTTGAGTTTTTCGGAATCTCTACTTTTATCAAAATAATCGAAGTTATTATCTTGCCAATAAGTATCAAAGGTCTTTTTGAATTTGTCGATAATATGAGGGATTTCCTTCGTCGTAATTTTCAGATTCCACTCTAATCCATTGGTTAATGCCGAACGCGACATATTTGACGAACCAATGTAGCCAGTATCGAAACCTGAATCTCTTAAAAACAAATAAGCTTTTGCATGAAGTCTTTCGCTGTTAGTATTATACGAAACTTTAATTTCAGTATTCTTTAAACTCGATAGATATTCAACAGCCTTATAATCAGTTGCACCCATGTAAGAGGTGGTAATTATTTGCAATCTCCCTCCTCTTTCGGTAAATTCCTGCAATTCCTTTTGAAAAATGCTGATACCTGACCATTTAATAAACGAAACTAAAAAGTGGATTCTATCAGCAGACAAAATCTCTTTTCTAATTTCACTTTCGAGCGATACTCCTGCATTATTTCCTGTAAATAACTCACTTTGCGATAAGCCTGTATAAGGTGTAATTTCTTTAAGGTGCTTATCAAAATCAGCTATTCCTGTATCAATTTTCTTTAAGATAGCGCTTAATATATTTGATTGAGCATCAATCAAATCTTCGTCAAAATCTTCTTCTTTGGTTTCATCACGCAGTAGTTTGATGATTTTATTTGATAAGTCGATTTGTTTTTCTACTTTATCATCACCAACCATAAGGCTCAGACCATACTGAATTACATCTACCAAATATCGCGATAAGATTTTTGCAGCTTCTTCTTTATCAATGGAAATTGATTTTACAAAGTATGTGCTTCTATCAATGCCATCGAGTTTCGATTTAATCAATTTGTTGATAAGCTGTTCGTATAGTCCGGTTTGCATTTTTCTATTTCTGGTTTGTTGTATTTTCAGACTCACAAATATATGAAATCTTAACGAGATATATTCATTTTATTGTAAAGTAATTTCACATATAATTTACGCAATTCAATCCACATTTCAACACCCCTCCCCTTCCCCTATATTATATTTTTCGGCAAACAGGCAGCTGAGTACAGGCATGAAATACTGTCATCGACCGTTGATGGACTTCGGGGGCAGGTAGAAAGTGCTGTCATCAATCGATGATGGACCTCGGGGCAGGCAGGAGATGCTGTCATCGACCGATGATGGACCTCGGGGCAGGCCGGAAATGCTGACGACGGCCGATGATGGCTTTCGGGGGCAGGCCGGAAATGCTGACGACGACCGATGATGGTGCTTTGGTGAAATAGGGTAATGCTGACAACGATTGATGATAGTACTCAGGAGGCATCCGGAATGCTGACGACGAACGATGATGGCATTTGGGGGGAGGCGGGCATTACCGGCGACGATTGATGATGGTGCTTCGGGGCAGGCAGGGAATGCTAACGACGAGCGTTGATGGTGCTTCAGGGCTAGCGGTAAATGATGGCTACGATCGACGGCGCTGTATTCGGGCATTTATATTGCACAGCCGGAGCTGTTTTTTGTTATACAGGCGGTTGGGCCAATGGCTGGCATTTTGGTTGGGATTATATAGGTAACAGGACGAATATGCATTCTTTTTTACCCGAAAAACAGTGGGCAGTATTGAGAAACGAAAATTCAGGCCATAGTATAATGTGCGTTCGCGAAAATTACAACCCGGAATTAAACAGTATAAATATTACATTATCAGCAGTTTGTGCTTACTAAAACAAAACAATTGTATTAGGCAATAGTAAACCATAGTTTTTTTTGAAAAAAAATATTTTGGGAAATATTTCACTGAAATAAAATTTCCATTTCACTGTTTTACAGATATTTATAAAATATTACGGAAAACTTTTCAACAGACTGTTGAAAATATTATTGTTTTTATTAGGAATTAATTTTATAAAATACCTATATTTGCAATTGTAAGTTTGAAACATCGGTATTGTTTGCTGAGGTATAAAGAGATAGCTGCAAAATACTATCGGAAAAATTTATTGGTTTACAAAATAAATTTTGAATTCGGGCAGTACAATTTCAGGTTGTGAACGACTTACAAAGGATTACAAGCGTGTAGTCCTGCTTGATGCAAAGCTTAACAGGCAGCTTGGTTGAATTGACAAGAAGGAACGCATGCGGTAATCTTTTTAAATTATTTTTTTATTAAAAACATTTTAAAGATTATTGAGATGAAACAGATAGTTTCTTTTTCGTTTTCGAAAGTCCGGTATTCCGAACTTTCACAATTTGTAGGCTCAGTAGTGGCTGTAGTTGAAAAACACAAGCCCGAAGCGCTTAAAATTACAGAGTTTTTCACCATGCTGAAAGCATCAATGCCCGAACTGGAGAAGCTGTTCGACAAGGAGGAAAGCAACAAGGAGCTCACGGCTTCGTTGCAAAGCCTTATTGAAAGACGGCAAAAACTAGTGGTGGCAACAAGGCAACAACTGGTGTCGACAATGGCTTCGACTGCATTGCAGGCAAAAGCCCGGGAGTTAAAACCTAAAATTCTGGTTTATCTGCGTAACTTTAGTGACGGGAATCAGAAAGAGCGAAATGAGAAAATGTTTCAGATACTGAAGCTTACTGAAAGTGCTGAAACAAACACATTGCTCACCGATTTGGGTTTAATGGTATATCTGACAGAATTGTCGGAGGTACAAAACCGGATATTGTTGATAGAAAAGCAGGTATCTGAAAAAAAGTCGACTAAAAAGTTCGTCAATCGCAGAGAGTTAGCTTTTAAAGCCAGAGAGTTGTTTCGTAATTTACTTTCGGCCATTGAACTGGCAGTGGTTTTGAATCCGGAAACGGACTACCGGCCGCTGATTAGTGAACTGAACGTGGTGCTTGGCGATTATCAGGCTAAGATAAACAGCCGCACCACCCGCCGCCAAAACACTATAAAAAAAGAGACAGTCGCGTTGTCTCCTACAACTACCGCGACTGCCTGATACATTTAAAGTGTTACTTAAGAAAGAAGTCCCGTTTGCCTGTTGGCGGGGCTTTTTTTTGTTTTTACACTCAACAAAATAAAGTGATTATTTTGATTTCTGCTTGCAAAAATAGCACTTAATATGTAAAATGCAAGAGTTTTACACATAAAATAAGCGTTTTAGCTTCGTTTTTTACAAAAAAATCATACATTTTCCGGTAAAAACCGGTAAATGCCGGTAATCCCACGATGGTTATAAACGGATATTAAATCCGTAAATATAATAGCTTCGGATTACCGCCCGGCTCTGCCGCTTTGCTTGGAAAGAAATTTTCGCGTCAGGGATATGAATTTATGAAATTAGCAGCAGAGCTGTGATATCATAAGTAAACATAAGGAATTATTAACACCGCTCTTTATCCCGGAGGGATAACATATTTATAGAACAAAAAATATAACATATACATTCGACCCCAAAGGGGTCGTATTATTGTATCAAAACAATATCTATAAACATTTGAATCCTACGGATTCGAAATATATTATTAATGGCAATTCGTTACTTAGTAGCATAGGAATGAGAAGATTTAAATGTAGGTGTGTAGCCCTGTTATCTTATATCTTCCTTCTGGTGTGATTTCTGCCCCAAGCCTCCGCAATGGCGCACAGGCTCTAAAAGGGGATGTAAATAACTTTCGTCTCCTAAATTGCTGAGACCTGAAATAATTGCAAATCATTTTGCATACCACTCTTTAAGCCCCTTTAGGGGTTTGGGGCTGAGAAGATGAAAAGTATTTTTTTATCTTCAAATCTTCAAATCCTTCAAATCTTCAAATCCTCTCATCATCACATCAAACCTGCCCCCAACCCCCTAAAGGGAAGCTGTAACCGTGTGCAAATGTATCTCGTTTGTACAATTTTCAAATCTTCAAATTCTCAAATCCTCTCATCACCACATCATCACATCACCACATCATCACATCAATTCTACTTTTTCACATTAGGCAGTTCAATGCCATAACCTTTCTTTTTATCTTCGGCTTTAAGCCAGATGGCCAGGAAGAAAGCCACTACGCCCAGACATGCAAATATCAGCATAGGTACAGTGTAGTTGTATTTCAGCGCTTCGCCTGCAGCAATGCCATCGGCCACACCGGGATTCGATACTTTCAGCGCCCAGCCAATAAGCATTGGAGTGAGCATTAACCCGATATTCTGAATCCAGAAAATAATGGAATAAGCCGAACCAAGTACGCGGTTATCGACCAGTTTGGGTACCGAAGGCCACAAAGCAGCAGGCACCAGCGAGAACGAAATTCCCAACAGAATAATGGCGCTCAGTGCCACTGAGAATGTAAAACTGGCTGCAGGCGTAAGTGCAAATATCAGGTGACAAATTACCACTAACAAGGAGCCAAGCATCAACATAGTACCCGCTTTACCTTTATTGTCGATAAACCAGCCCAGCAGCGGAGTAAGCACCATAGCACCAACAGGGAAGAACGAGAAAAGGCCGCTGGCTTCAGAAGTGCTCATATTCAGACGGCTTTCGAGCATTCCGGTGGCAAATTTCTGGAACGGGAAAATAGCTGAATAAAACAACACACACAACCCGGCCACAATCATAAATGTTTTGGAGGTGAAAATAGCTTTCAAATCGCTGATTTTGAATTCCTCTTCAGGATCGGCCTGATCGCGTGCCGAAGCATCCTGACGCTCAAGAGTGCGGTCCATAAAGAAATACACGCTAAAGCTCAGCAAACCAATAAGCAGCAATAATGTACCTACTCCTACCGACATGCTCACACCGCCATGTTCGGCCATAATTGGCGACAGGCGGAACACTGCAAACACCCCCAGACGCGCAATGGCCATTTCGAGGCCCATAGCCAGCGCCATTTCTTTGCCCTTGAACCATTTTACAATTCCTTTCGACACAGTTACACCTGCCATTTCGACACCACAACCAAAGATGGCAAAACCAATGGAAGCCATTTTGGCCGAAGCAGGGAACGATGGCCAGAACGAACTCAGAAATTCGTAGCCAAAACCACCATTATTAAATGCATCGCTTATACCATAAAGTTTTATCGAAGCACCCACTACCATTACAGTCGCCGAAAGTACTGCCGTAAAACGTACTCCCATTTTGTCGAGAATAATACCCGCAAAGATCAGGAAGAAAGCAAACACATTGAGAAAATACTCCGAACCGGCCACCGAACCAAAAGTATCGGGTGTCCATTTCAGACTTTGTTCGAGCATGGTGCTCAACGGAGCCAGTACGTCGATAAACATATAGGCAAAAAACATGGTACTGGCCAGTAATATCAGGGCTGTCCAGCGTGCTACGGACGATTCGCGCAGCGTGTTTGAAATTTTCTCTGTCATGATTTTATTTTTGTTATTTAGTTGTTTCGGGTTTCAGGGTTTCAGGGTTTCAGGGTTTCAGGGTTTCAGGGTTTCAGGGTTTCAGGGTTTTTATGAGTCAATAGATTTTATTTCGATTAAACAATTAAAAGCTTGATAATAAGAATTTAAACACAAAGACACGAAGACACAAATTCTTGTAAGAAATAAAAAGAAAAAACACAAGTATTTTTTTACATTCTCGTTATTGTATTATAAATAAGACATTTATGTTTTATGCTTTGCGTCTTTAATTATTAATCATTATTGCAATAGTTCGGTAAAAAATATTTATTTTCACGCAAAGGCGCTAAGTCGCCAATGCTACAATCCGGGAAACGGATGAAAAATGTTAAGTTTTATCTTTGCGTCATTTTTAATTAAAACTGACTATCAAATAGTTATATTTATAATTTGCGCCTTCGCGCCTTTGCGTGAGCATTAATACGCAAAGGATATCAAAAATCGATATTTATTATCTAAACATTTATCAATCAATTATATATTTGTTTTTATAACGAAGTATTGTTATTTAGATTATGTATTTATTTGTTTGTCTTTGTGTCTTTGTGTCTTTGTGTTTATATCTTAATTATTTGTTTTTTTGCCACATAACATCTTATTTCAAATAAACTTAAATATATTCAGCTGCTAAATTGCCATATTGCTAAATTCTATTTATTCCCACTCAACTATTTTTACCTGTTTTCTGTTTAATTATTAAAACTGTAAGACTCATTTTGTATTTAACAGGTCTTCAAGCGGTTTTTATTCACTCACATTGCAGATAAAAACCTGCAAATCTACAGAAAAAATCTTATTTTGAATTCACAAACTGACATTTTTGCGTATAAAAAACCAATTTAGCCGACAACAGAGAAGTGGCACAGGGTTTGAGTATAATGGACAGTGGAGCATCTTCGGAGGCAAGAGCTAAGAGGTAAGAGGTAAGACAAAAGACTGAGAGGCGGATGATTAATTGAGAATCACTTCATAAACGCAAAACTCTGAAACTTTAAAAACCAAAAACCCGAAACACGTTTTTTTTTCACTATATTTGTAAAGTCAATAAATAAAGAAATAAGCATATGACAATCAATTATTCAGAACAATTACATAAAGTACTGACATATAGCACTCAGGAAGCTGAACGCCTGGGGAATAATTATGTAGGACCTGAACATTTGCTGCTCGGGTTGCTGCGTAACGGATCGGGTAAAGCTATCGAGATTCTCAATCACTCGAACATAAATCTTGTGCGTGTGAAGCAAAGCATCGAAAGTCAGATACGCACCGATATTGAACCCACAGGGCAGGAAATTCCGTTGTTGAAAAGTACAGAACGTATCAAAAAGATAATGGAACTCGAAACCCGCTCGCTGGCTTCCGAGCTGGCCGATACCGAGCATCTGTTGCTGGCTATACTGAAAGATAAAAACAATCTGGCTGTTGATGTGCTTGGTAACGAAAATATCAGCTACGAGCAGGCTAAAGCCTATATCGAAGCTCCCCGCGATGTACCTACTATGGGTCAGGCATTTCACGACGATGATGAAGATGATGATCCGCGCCGTAAGCAAAAGGCTAATCCACAGGGAAATAAAACCAGCGACACGCCTGCTTTGGACACTTTTGGTGTGGACATAACCAAAGCGGCTATCGAAAACCGTCTCGATCCCATTGTGGGTCGCGAACGCGAAATTGAGCGCCTGGCTCAAATTCTGAGTCGCCGCAAGAAAAACAATCCTGTGCTGATTGGCGATCCCGGTGTGGGTAAATCGGCCATTGTGGAAGGATTGGCACTGCGCATTATTCAGCGTCGTGTGTCGCGCATATTGTTCGACAAACGTGTGGTTTCGCTCGACATGGCTTCTATTGTGGCAGGTACAAAATATCGTGGACAGTTTGAGGAGCGTATCAAAGCCATTCTGAACGAATTGCAGAAAAACCCGAATATCATTCTGTTTATCGACGAAATACATACCATTGTAGGTGCAGGCGGCGCTCCGGGTTCGCTCGATGCTGCCAATATGCTGAAACCAGCTCTGGCGCGTGGCGAAATACAATGTGTGGGCGCTACCACCCTCGACGAATACCGTCAGAGTATCGAAAAAGATGGCGCGCTCGAACGTCGTTTCCAGAAAGTAATGGTAGATCCAACCACTGCCGAAGAAACATTACAGATTTTGCAGAATATTCAGGATCGATATGAATACCATCACAATGTGCGCTATACACCCGAAGCCATTGCTGCCTGTGTACGACTCACCGATCGTTACATTACCGAACGTTGCTTTCCCGACAAGGCTATAGATGCGCTGGACGAAGCCGGTTCGCGTGTGCACATTGGTACTGTGTCGGTTCCTGCCGAAATTGAAGAACTCGAAAAGAAAATTGAAGAACTGCGCAAGGAAAAGCTCCGTGTGCTGGGCGAACAAAAATACGAACTGGCAGGTCCTATCCGCGATCAGGAAAAACAGGCTCAATATCAACTCGACGATGCTATTAAACGCTGGGAACAGGAATCGGCACAACATCCCGAAACTGTCGACGAAGAGAAAGTAGCTGAAGTAGTGGCCATGATGTCCGGAATTCCAGTGCAACGTATTGCACAGGCCGAAGGTCTGAAATTGCGTCAGATGAAAGAAGCGCTAACAGGCAAAGTGATTGGTCAGGACGAAGCTGTGGCCAAAATTGTAAAAGCCATTCAGCGTAACCGTATCGGTCTGAAAGATCCGAACAAACCTATTGGTTCGTTTATATTTATCGGACCTACAGGAGTTGGTAAAACCCATTTGGCCAAAATACTTGCCGAGTTTATGTTCGACAGTACAGATGCGCTGATTCGTGTGGACATGAGCGAATATATGGAGAAATTCAGTGTATCACGTCTGATCGGAGCGCCTCCGGGATATGTGGGCTACGAAGAAGGTGGACAGCTGACCGAAAAAGTGCGCCGTAAACCCTACTCTATCGTATTGCTCGACGAAATTGAAAAAGCGCATCCCGATGTGTTCAATCTCCTGCTGCAAATGATGGACGAGGGACGATTGACCGACAGTCTGGGCCGTCGAATCGACTTTAAGAACACCATTATTATAATGACTTCGAATGTGGGTACCCGTCAGCTGAAAGATTTCGGCAAAGGTGTGGGTTTCAACACATCCACTGAAGTAACAATGGATTCAGAATTTTCGCGTGGCGTAATTCAGAAAGCACTGAACCGCACTTTCGCACCCGAATTCCTCAACCGCGTGGACGATATTGTGATGTTCGATCAGCTTAACCGTGAAGCTATTGGCAAAATCATCGACATTGAACTGAAAGGTATTCTGGGACGTGTAAAAGCCATGGGTTATACGCTCGAACTTACTGCTGAAGCCAAAGATTTTATTGCTGATAAAGGCTACGATGTGCAGTTTGGCGCCCGTCCGCTGAAACGTGCTATTCAACAATATGTGGAAGATACGCTGGCTGACATCGTACTTGGCAATACAATGCACGAAGGTGATGTGATTGTAATGGATCTGGATAAGGAAAATATGAAAATTACAGGTTCGATAAAAGAGAAAACTGTAAATCCAGCTTTAGAAAGCTAAGAATTAGTTCCCTCGCTTTGGGATGACAACTATGTTTTGCCACATAGCACACAATAGTTTTTTAATTCAATAAATAAGACTTAGCTCACATAGTATTATCCCGATTATCGGGATAACTTCAATCCAGGCAAAAGTATCGCCAGATACTTTTACTATGTGAACTAAGTCTTTTTCTTACATTATGGCTATGTGAACTATTGTGTTTGAAAACATCTTACTAACAATCAACCCCTGACGCGAGGATTTGTAATCCGAAGCTATTATATTTACGGATTTAAAATCCGTTTATAATCATCGTGGGATTACAAATCCCACGAGACGGAAAAAATTTCAGTAATGGAAAAACACAGCACCATACACGAACTATATCATTCGGCATTTCCGGCAAACGAACGTCGCCCCTGGGCCGAAATGGAGTTGCTGGAAATGAATGAAAAGAGATTTACAATCAAAAGTATTTCCCGAGACGGAACATTCTGCGGATTTATAACCAGCTGGAATTTTGACGATTTTGTTTATGTGGAGCATTTTGCTGTGGCTGATGCTTTGCGTGGAAAAGGTATCGGAAGCGAAATTATCGAAGACTTATGCCGCACAGCCCAACGCCCTGTTGTTCTCGAAGTGGAAACACCCAAAACCACCCAAGCCATAAGGCGCATAGCTTTTTACGAGCGTCACGGCTTCAAAGTTGTTTCGCAAACTTATATGCAACCTCCGTATGATAAAAAATCGTTTTATCTGCCTATGTTGCTAATGTGTAATGACAGCACATTTGGCGAAAAACATTTTAGCAGAATAAAAAACACTATATACACTGAAGTATATGGAGTAAGTATGCCGGAAAAGATGTGATGATGTGGTGATGAGATGATGTAAAAATTTGAAGATTTGAAGATTTGAAGATTTTATAAACGAGATACATTTGCACAATGTTACAGTCCCCTTTAGGGGGTTGGGGCAGTATTGATGTGGTGATGTGGTGATGTGAAAATTTGAAGATTTGAAAATTTGAAGATTTTATAAACGAGATACATTTGCACAATGTTACAGTCCCCTTTAGGGGGTTGGGGGCAGGTTTGATGCGATGATGTGATGATTTGAAAATTTGAAAATTTGAAAATTGTACAAACGATATACATTTGCACACAGAGCTCCACTTTAGGGGTTGGGGGTCTCTTTACAATACATTTCCACTAATCCATTCATAGGATTCTTTTCAATTTTATCCACTCTCACGCCACAATCGGCTGCCGCCTTACGCAGAATATCGGCAAAACCATACGCCACCGAACCCGTGAAGCACACAGGATAGCTGTTATAGTCGTATTGCATCACATTACGTCTGAAGAAAGCCACAAAAGCATTGTAAACATTATTGTAAATAGCAGGCTCGTGTTGATGTGCTGCCAGAAAAGGCATAAACGAAGCCAGAAAACGATTTGGAAATGGCTGTTTATAAACTCTGTCGAGGATAATGGCCGGAGTGAGCTGATATTCGTCCATAAACTTATCACGTATTGCAGCCGGTAACTGGTTTTTCAGGCAATCGCCCACAAACATTCGGCCCAACACAGCTCCGCTTCCTTCATCTCCAAGAATAAAACCCAATGGTGAAACGTTTTGCACAATGTTTTCGCCATCATAAAAACAGGAATTCGAACCTGTACCCAGAATGCAGGCTATTCCCTTTTCACGACCAAGTAATGCACGAGCAGCCCCGAGCAAATCGCTTTCCACACTGATAACAGCATTTGTAAAGACGGCTTTAAGAGCATTTGCAACCTGTGCTTTTCGTTCGGGAAGCGCACAACCAGCACCGAAAAAATGTATATGTTGTACTTTTGCGGTATCTATTTTCGGAGACATCACGGCTTGCAGTTCTGCATAAATGTCTTCTTCTGTCTGAAAAAAAGGATTTATACCTTTAGTTATCAGTTGTTTCAGAACACGACCACTCTCAATCAATATCCATTCGGTCTTTGTTGAACCGCTATCAGCAATAAGTTGCATATATTTGTCTCCCGGGATGTTTTTGTTTATTTAGAATATTATTGTGCAAATTAACGCAAAATGATTGAAGAGGCAAAATAAGCGGAAGTTTTTTGTAGTTGGTGGTTCTGAATAAGGAGTTTTGAAACTATCTTTCACAAAACGAATAAAAATATTACTTTTACAATTCAGTTTTCGAATTACATTTTATTTTTATTTTGACAGATTAAAGATTAATTTTTTACAGAAAGAAATTCAAAAGAATAGCAACGCGGATTTAACGGATAAAGCAGATATAAATTGAATAAAAAACAGATTTAAATCGGATTTAAATTTTGACAAGTCAAAATTTGGATGATACGAGACACAATAACTTCACTATGAAAATTTCATTTATGAAATTTTATAATCCGTGTCGAAATCACTTATCTTTATTAAAAATAATCCGCTAAATCCGCGTTACTATTTCTTTTTAAATTAATCTGTCAAAGTAAAACCGAGTTAAAAATCACGAACATTATCCACAACAATATAATATGAAGCAAATCAATTGTTTTATTCCTTTTGAAAATGCTGCGCAGGTTGCTACAACTATTGAAAACCTCAGTCAATCGGCGCTACTAAATAAAATTTATTTACTAAGCACAAATCCCGAAAGTAGTTTCGAAGGCTACGAAACCATAGTAATAGACAATTTGCAGAGCAGCTCCACTATGCGCAAAATTGCTGCAAAGTCGGACACCGAATACAGTCTGATTTACACTAAATATACTACGCTCGAAACGGGTCGGTTTGCGTTGGAACGATTTGCACGCATTGCCACCGATACCGAAGCAGGATTGGTTTATTCTGATTATTACGAAATTAAAGATGGAAACCGCTCGGCTCATCCTGTTATCGATTATCAGGAAGGCAGTCTGCGCGACGATTTCAATTTTGGCTCGGTGCTGTTTTACAATGCAGCTATGCTTAGTGAAGCAGTGGAAGCCAATGGTACTGATTATCAGTTTGCCGGACTTTACGATACACGTCTTCGTGTTTCGCAGCAGGCTGAGCTTTTCCACATCAACGAATATCTCTACACCGAAGTGGAAACTGACACCCGCAAAAGTGGCGAAAAACAATTCGACTATGTCGATCCGCGCAATCGCGCAGTGCAAATTGAAATGGAGATTGCCTGCACCGAACATCTGAAAATGATTGGTGCTTATCTGGCACCTGAATTTAAAGATATTGCATTCGACGAAAACCATTTTCCTGTGGAAGCTTCGGTGATTATTCCGGTAAAAAACCGTGTGAAAACCATCAGTGATGCCATTCAGTCGGTTTTGTTGCAAAAAACTACTTTCCCATTCAACCTGATTATTGTGGATAATTATTCGAACGATGGAACTTCGGAACTTATTGAAAGCTTTGCTCAAAAAGATACACGACTGATTCACATTGTACCTGAACGCAAAGATTTAGGCATTGGTGGTTGCTGGAACGAAGGTGTGCACGATAGCCGTTGTGGAAAATTTGCAGTGCAACTCGACAGCGACGATGTGTATCAGGACGAAAATACGCTGCAAAAAATTGTGGATGCGTTCTATGCGCAAAACTGCGCTATGGTAGTAGGTTCCTACACTATGACCAATTTCGCCATGGAAACAATCGCTCCCGGACTTATCGATCACAAAGAATGGACACCGGACAATGGGCGTAATAACGCGCTTCGCATCAACGGATTGGGTGCACCACGCGCATTTTACACACCTGTGCTTCGCGATATAAAAGTGCCTAACACAAGCTATGGAGAGGATTACGCCCTCGGACTTCGTATCAGTCGCGAGTATCAGATTGGCCGTATTTACGATTCGCTGTACCTTTGTCGCCGCTGGGACGAAAACTCGGATGCTTCGCTCGATGTGGTAAAAATGAACGGACATAATTTATACAAGGATAAAATCAGAACCATAGAGCTGAAGGCGAGAAAGAAGATTTAACAGATCATTCACAACCACAAAGTGGTTGAACATAAATAACCCCGAATGTAAATTCGGGGATAATAAAAATCGAAAAACGCCGGAACTCCGTAGGAGTTCAATGTATATGATATGATAATATTGAACTCTTTCAGAGTTAATTGATATACTACTATATAATGAAACAAAACGATAGTAAGCATATACTTCAAACTATAAATCTGAATGTAAAACAACTTTTTCAAGAGCAGGTTTCCAATTGGGAGCTTGCCCGTGTCAATTTTGCAGGACTGCAAACCGTAAAATCAAAATCTTTTTCCTTTGGTGATTTTGAAGTGAAGGTTCAGTTTAATCCGGCCCGCATAGTTTCGTCGGGAGCCAAAACCGATGCCAAAAGCATTGCCGCGCGTCCGTGCTTTCTGTGTACATCCAATCGTCCACAGCAGCAGAAAACTGTTGATTTCGGCGATTACGAAATTCTGGTCAACCCCTTCCCTATTTTTCCTGAGCATTTCACAATTCCCCGTAAAGAGCACGTAGCTCAGCAAATCCTGCCTATTTTTGCCGATATGCTTCAGCTTGCTGTGGCAATGGACGATTATCTGGTGTTTTATAACGGTCCGCAATGTGGAGCTTCAGCACCCGACCATATGCACTTTCAGGCAGGCACGAAAAATTTTCTTCCGTTGGTAAATGATTACAAAGGACTGAAAGCTACACATACCGATTTACTTTCCGACAACGGAGAAACGCAACTCTACAGGCTGAAAGAATATTTACGTACGGTTTATATCATCGAATCAGTTGGGTTGGAAAGTGCAAAGCTTACTTTTGAAAATTTGTACGCACAATTTTCATCTCCCCTCTCCCTTGGGAGAGGGGTCGGGGGTGAGGTGCTAAATGCAACGGAACCAATGCTCAATATTGTTTGTACATACGAAAATAACCGGTGGACCGTATTTGTGATTCCTCGCAAAGCTTTTCGTCCATGGCAATATACTGCTCCTGAAAATGAACAACTGCTGATAAGTCCTGCTACAGTGGAAATGTGCGGCATTTTGATTACGCCCGTGGAAACTCATTTTGAAAAAATCAACAAAAATGACATTGAAAGTATATTCGAACAGGTTTCAATATAATATTTTATGAATCAATCAGAACCCATTATACAGGTAGGAATATTATCGTCAGAAAAAATTGAATTTATTCTGAACGGCACTTTTGTGGATAATAATCGAAACAACTATACCGGGAATCACATTGTTCAGATTCAGAACGACAAAATACTGTTTAACAGCAATTTGTTTGACGAATTAAACTTTGAACCAGTTTCACAAAATGCATCGTTCGATTTAATTGATGTAGTTATTGGCATCAATTTTCACTGGGAGCGAAAAGAAAATCAGCGTTTCAAAGGAGCTCTGAAACTTATAGTGGAGAATGGACGATTGACAGCTATTAACCGTATCGGGGTTGAGGATTACCTTACAAGCGTTATTTCGAGCGAAATGAGTGCCACCGCCTCCGATGAGCTTCTGAAAGCACATGCAGTTATTTCGCGTAGCTGGCTGCTGTATCCTCTTCAAAATCAGAATAACGGACAACTACAGTCAGAAACAAAAAATCAACAATTCACAGAAATAAAACACGAAACACGAAACACGAAACATATAAATAAATGGTACGAACGCGACGCACATACAAACTTTGATGTCTGCGCCGACGACCATTGTCAGCGTTATCAGGGTATAACCCGCGCTTCAACTCAGGCTGTGGAAGCTGCCATTGAGGCTACACGTGGCGAAGTGCTTATGTATGAAGACAGCATTTGCGATGCGCGTTTTTCGAAATGTTGTGGTGGTGCTTCCGAAACTTTCGAAAATTGTTGGGCACCTGTGCATCATCCTTACCTGGTGAGAGTATTCGATAGTGCAAAAACACCTGATGGTTTCGAAACCAATCTGACAAACGAGCAGAATGCTCAAAAATGGATCAGACTTGCTCCGGAAGCTTTTTGCAATACATCCGACAAAAAGGTGCTGGCTCAGGTGCTGAACAATTACGATCAGGAAACTACCGATTTCTATCGCTGGAAAGTGGAATACAGTCAAACTGAAATTGCAGAACTACTGCATCGTCGTTCGGGAATTGATTTCGGACAAATTATCGACTTAATTCCATTGAAGCGTGGCGAATCAGGTCGTATCATTGAACTTAAAATTGTGGGAACGCTACAAACTGTTGTTGTAGGTAAAGAGCTTGAAATACGTAAATGGCTGTCGAATTCGCATCTCTATAGCTCAGCATTTGTAATTGACAAGCATGAAACAACCAACAATATTCCTCAGAGATTTGTAATTAGCGGTGCAGGCTGGGGACATGGCGTGGGTCTTTGCCAGATTGGCGCAGCAATGATGGGCGAAAAGGGATATTTTTACAAAGATATTTTAATGCATTATTTCCGTGGGGCTGAATTGAAGAGAATATATTAACCTCATAAAGTCATGGAGTACAAAAATCGTAAACGAAATCGTAAAAAAGGCTTTGATTATAGCTCTGAAAACATTTACTTTGTAACAATCTGCATACACGAATTTAAACACTATTTCGGTTGTGTCAAAAACAATGATATGCACTTAAACAACTATGGAGTTATTGCAAGTAACCAGATAAAATGGCTCGAAGAACAATATTCGTACGTTATAATACATAACTCTGTTATCATGCCGAATCATGTTCATATATTATTTGAAATAGACACAATATGTTTACCCCGCGAAATAAAAGTCAAATCTGTTTCTGAACTGATTGGAGCTTATAAAACTACATGTTCTAAACAAATTCATTTGGCAGGAAATACTGAATTCCGATGGCATCGATCTTTTCACGACCATATTGTGCGCAGCCCGGAAGCTTATGAAAATATATTCAATTATATTACGAATAATCCGGCCCGCTGGCACACCGATACGCATAACGATAATGCCCGTACGGACAGGTCGTGACCTGTCCGGTTAATTTGAATTCAATTCATTGAATTCAAATCCCAATTCATTAAGAATTTATTCCCAATAAATTCTTAATGAATTCAAATCTTTTTCTTTATTTTGGACAGGTCACGACCTGTCCCTTCGGACACACAACTGAAAACACAACATGAATAAAAACAACACTTCTCCGTGGGCATGGATACCCACTCTGTATTTTGCACAGGGATTGCCTTATGTTGTGGCTATGACCGTGTCGGTTATTATGTATAAACGAATGGGCATTTCGAACACCGACATAGCCCTTTATACCAGCTGGTTGTATTTGCCATGGGTGATAAAACCGTTCTGGAGTCCGTTTGTGGATTTGCTCAAAACAAAACGCTGGTGGATTGTTACTATGCAGTTTCTTGTTGGTGCGGGACTTGCTGGTGTTGCTTTTTTAATTCCTATGCCCTTCTTTTTTCAGGCGACACTTGCAGTACTCTGGTTAATTGCATTTAGTTCGGCCACATACGATATTGCTGCCGATGGTTTTTATATGCTGGCATTAGACAGCTCGCAACAATCATTCTTTGTAGGCATACGAAGCACTTTTTATCGTCTGGCAATGATTACCGGTCAGGGGTTGCTTATTATTATTGCCGGTGGTCTGGAGACCTGGACAGGACTTGAACCTCTGAAATTTCAGGTTAGTTCGTCGCAAAATCAACAAACAGAACTTGTGTTGGCTGATCAGTCGCAGAAAGTACCTGCTACCAAGGAGATGACTTTTGTGGCTTATCCTGAAAATCTTATCCTGAATGTCAACAATATCACAGCCGATTCTTTGAAGAAAATTCAGAAATTTGCCACTCAGAAAAATATTGAAAACTGTTTTGTGGCAGATGAAAACAAAAGTTCGGAAGATAAAAATAAAAAAAGTACGTGGTGGGTAAAGAATGTATCCGCTCCGCTCGGACATTATATAAAAACACATTTCGGTGAAAAACGCGATACAGTATCTGCTACCGGTGGAAAAGTAGGAAATGCGGGAGTTATTGTCGTAAGAATTACCCAAAAGCCTGAAAATGGGAAACAGGTGGTATTAAACACCGGATTTATTAGCGGCGATAAAAGTATTTCTATTATTAATGGCGAACGCATTGTCTTCACTTCCGAAAACTGGGATAAACCTGCTTATGTGATTGTACAACTCGATCATAAACTAAAATCAGAAGTAAACACACAGTTTAAAGGTGTTTCGGGTAATATTAAACTTGCATGGAGTATAACTTTCTTTATTCTGGCTGGTTTTGTAATAATATTGATGGTTTATCATCGATTTATTCTTCCATATCCAGCCACAGATAAAGCTTCAACAACTCACACAGCTTCAGATATTCTGAAAGAATTTGGTAACACATTTGTAAGCTTTATTCAAAAACCGGGAATTGGAACTGCTCTAGCATTTTTCTTGTTATACCGACTTGGCGAAGCTATGCTGGTCAAAATGGCTTCTCCATTTTTGCTTGATGCCCGCGAAGTAGGCGGTCTTGGACTCACAACCGGGGAAGTGGGAATTGTGTATGGAACAGTGGGAATTGTGTCGCTCACGCTGGGTGGAATTGTAGGTGGAATTGCAGCTTCCCGTAAGGGCCTTAAATTCTGGATTTGGCCAATGGCATTGTGCATTACGCTGCCTCATCTTGCATTTTTGTATCTTTCGTGGTTTATGCCCGAAAATTTCTTACTTATAAATGCAGCAGTAGCAATTGAGCAATTCGGTTACGGATTTGGATTCACATCCTATATGCTGTTTATGATTTACTTTGCCGAAGGTGAACATAAAACAGCACATTTTGCTATAAGTACCGGGCTAATGGCTTTGGGCATGATGCTTCCGGGCATGATAGCAGGTTGGTTACAGGATATGCTCGGATACAATCATTTCTTTATTTTTGTAATGATCTGTGCAATACCGACACTATCGGTTATACCATTTCTGAAAATTGATGAAAAATATGGTAAAAAGTAGGTTCAGTTACTGTTTTTTCATTTGCAATTTACAAATTAACTCTGAAACATAAAACTCTGAAACTTTCATATAGCAGAATTCAAAAAAAAAGATTATCTTTGCAACCGCTTTTCGAGAAAAAGCATTAGGTATAATCAATTAAAAATTAAAAAAATGCCCGCAAAAATCAGATTGCAACGTCATGGTCGTAAAGGATATGCTTATTATCATATCGTTATTGCCGACAGTCGCGCGCCACGTGATGGCAAATTCATCGAACGAATCGGTTCGTACAACCCTAACACTAACCCTGCTACAATCGACCTTAAGTTCGAACGTGCCCTTTACTGGATGCAGGTAGGTGCTCAGCCAACCGACACTACCCGCAACATTCTTTCAGCTGAAGGTGTGTTGATGATGAAACACTTGTTGGAAGGTGTGAAAAAAGGTGCTTTCGATACTGCTGAAGCCGACAAACGTTTCGAAGCTTGGAAAGCTGCCAAAGTGGCCAATGTAAACAAAACAAAAGAACAAATTGCTGCCGAAAAACAAGCTGCTGCAAAAACACGTCTTGCTGCTGAAGCAGAAGTGAACAAAGCTAAAGCTGCTGAACTGGCTAAGAAAAAAGCTGAAGCTGTAGCCGCTGCTGCCGAAGCCGAAGCTGCTGCTAATGCACCTGCAGAAACAGAAGCTCCAGCTGCTGAAGAAGCTGCCGCCGAGTAAGTTCTTTATTTTCAGACATAATAAAAACCCGAAAGCAATTTCGGGTTTTTTTATATATGAAAGGTTTGATGTGAATTTTTCTCCACTTCACTCCTGTGTTTATTCCGCATTCGGTTTTCTTTGATTTTCGATACAATTTTTCAGATTCAAAACCGTTATAATTAGTTAGATGAACATAATCCGTAATTAATGAACAATACAGTTAATATAGCCCTGCAAATACTTCCCACTTCAAAAACGGTACATCCCTACAGCATTGTTGATGCAGCGATTGCAGTAATTGCCGCATCGGGATTAAAATACCGGGTAACGCCTTTTGAAACAGTAATGGAAGGGAGCTACGACCGTATAATGGAAGTGGTAAAACTTGCCCAACAAGCCTGCTACGATGCCGGCGCCGAAAATCTGATGACTTACCTCAAAATTCAGAGCAATGGCAACGAAGGTGTGAGTATTGAAGATAAGATGGGGAAATATGAGTAATACAGTTTTGAATATATAAATACTTGATAGAGAATCCACCTCAACAATTTACTTCATTAAAGATTAAGGTAAATCACTGTGAGAATTAAACAAAACTGCTAATGAAGATTACCGGAATAATAAATAAAATTACGGAATTAAAAAACAGATCTGAATTATCACAACGATTTTTCAAAGGAATATCCTGGTCTCTGATAGGCTCAATCGGAGGAAAGATGCTGCAGCTAATAGCATTTATGATTGTGGCCCGCATTGTAGGTAAAGAGGATTATGGAAAAATAGGCATTGTTCGCTCAACAATTACAATGTTTATGATTTTCTCAACTTTCGGATTAAGTTCAACTGCAACAAGATATATTTCGATGTACCGAAATATAAACCCGGGCAAAGCAATTTCTGTATATCGTTTTGCCAGTCGTGGCACTTTACTCTTTGGTTTGATTATTTCCGGCGTAATTTTGCTATTCAGTCAAATTATTGCTGTTGAAAGTATGCAGGATATAACCCTGCAGTATACACTTCAGATTGGCGCAATTTCTCTTTTATTTCTTTCATTAACAGCAACTCAGAATGGTGTATTGAATGGATTTGAGGATTTCAGATCGGTCGGAATAGGATCGGTATTTAACGGTGTGGTTCAGTTCGTTTTGACACTTGCAGGCACTTTGTTTTGGGGAATAAACGGAGCCATAGCAGGGATGGCATTAAGTGCATTTGTTTATTGGATTCAACTGCAATTTGCAGTCAGACCGAATCTGCATAAACTATACGACTATTCAAAAAATACAACAGACAGCAGTGGATTGTTTTCTGTATTTATAAAATTTTCACTACCTTCGTTATTGGCCAGTATTACTGTAATACCTGTAATATGGTGGACTAAAACAAAATTGATTGAGTATAGTGGATACGAAGAGATGGCAGCATTTGATGTGGCAGAACAATGGTATTACACTTTATTATTTATACCGAATGCTTTAAGTGGTATACTGCTACCTTTGCTTACCAACACAGCGGTCGAAGGAACAGATAATCAGTACAAGAAACTAATAAAAGTCAATTTGTATCTTAATGTAGTGATTACACTGGTACTGGCCACAGGTACTGGCATTCTTGCTCCGGCAATAAACAAATTGTACGGAAAAGATTTTACCAATTATCTACCTATGATCATTATGTTGATAACTGCTGTTTTCTGTGCAGCCAATAACGTACTTGGTCAGGTAATTGCGAGCAAAGGTAGAATGTGGAGTGGCTTTGCACTAAATAGCCTGTGGGCTGCGTGGCTGATTTTATTCACATACATTTTTGTCGTAAAATTGAATTTAGGTGCAGTGGGTCTATCCTACGCAATGCTTGTAAGCTACATTTTACACAGTGTAACACAAAGTTTTGTGGCGCTCCGTTGGAAATCTAAAATGTAAAAATAATTGTATGAAGAAAATACATATTGGAATTGTATGTGATCAGTTTGGAAACTTCGATCGTGGAGGAGCAGAAGTACAAATCGAAAATACGGTTGCCGCACTAAATAAAATTGAAGGCATCAGCACTGAAATTATCAGTTCTCAAACCCGTGATTTAAGTCGGTTTGATTTGTTTCATTTCTTTAAGTCGAGTATTTCGTACTATTATTTTGCAGAAACTTTAAAGAGGCAAAATATACCTTATGTTATTTCTACTATCATTTATCCGGAAAAAAAAACAGATACATTCAGATTTAAATTTTTGCACTATACTCCTTTTCTAAATAAAATTTCCTGGGTTAAAATGCTTTACAATTTATGGAATAATGCAGCAATGCTATTTCCAAATACCGATAAGGAATTATCGTTTTTACGTTCAATCGGAGTAGGAACTGATGCCCGAATAATACCCAACGGACTTAATTTAGACGAGATGGAAATTGGTGATGAAGAAGCATTTTATACTGAATATCCATTTCTGCGAGCTGAAAAATTCGTATTGAATGTCGCAAGAATTGATCGGAGAAAAAATCAAAAAAATCTCGTCAAAGCCTGTATGGAATTAGAGATTCCTGTTGTTCTTATTGGAAACAAGCTTGATCAGCAATCCTTTTCGGATGTAGAACAAATCGGATATTCCAAACTGTATTATTTAGGGCCGATATATGACAAAAAAATACTTTTCGGGGCTTATAAAGCCTGCTCGGTATTTTGTCTTCCGTCGACAATGGAAACTCCCGGAATTTCTGCAATGGAAGCTGCCTATTTTAACAAGCCTCTGGTTATAACCAAGTATGGTGGCACAGAGTACTACTTCAAAAACAACGCATTTTATGTTGAATGGAGAAGCGTGGACGAAATAAAAAATGGTATTAAAACTATGATGTCGAAAGAAATAGAAACCAGATCACTAATAGAACAATACTCCTGGAACAAAATTGCTGAAATGTATGTAAAAGAATATCAGCGTATTTTAAAGTAAATAAATGGAATATTCATTACCGTATATTGTTTTTATAGTTTTTATACTGGTTGTATCTGTGTTACAACTGGGTATTGCTTTTGATAAAAGTTCTCAGAAATATATCAATTTTTCTGTATTCTTTGCTTATATTCTCTTTTGGGGATTCAGAGGATTCATTGGTTGGGATTGGGTGAACTACTATCCGTTCTTTAAAGATCTCTCCATTACACAACCACCATTAGGCTCAAACTATGATATTGCTTTTGAATATTACTCGTTTACCATCAAATACTTATTCAAAACCTACGAGTCATTTGTACTTGTAAGTACTATTGTCAATGCCCTGTTACTTCATATCGTTTTCAGGAGATATCTTCCTGAACGGTATTACGCGCTGGCATTTGCATTGTTTTTTGCTTTCAACGGTCTGATTTTTGAGACCGATTTAATGAGGAATATTAAATCATTACTCATATTTTTAATTTCGATTAAGTACATAATTGATAGAAAACCACTACAGTATTTCTCCCTAATAGCACTGGCTGTTATTTTTCACTGGAGTGCCCTGATATTTATTCCACTCTATTTTTTCCTGCATAAAAAAGTTTCGTTAAAGTTTTTTCTTATAATCTTTGTTTTGGGAAACCTGATTTATTTACTTAGAATTGAATACATTACTCCTGTGATCACTTATGTTTTAAACTTTTTGCCTGAAGATATTTCAGCAAGAATAAGTATGTATATTAAAAGTCAGATGTATTCAAAACCTTATGGTATTACCTTTGGTTATATTGAAAGAAGTATAATGTCTTTTTTGTTGTTTTTCTACTATCAAAAAATAACAAAAGATGTAAAGGGCATCATATTTATGAATTCCTTTATTGTATACATCTTTTTATTCCTCTATTGTTCTGAAATATCTATTATACTTATCAGATTAGCCGGTAACTATGCTTTTGCTTATTGGTTTCTTGTACCTATGATTATTCATAATTCAGAAAAGGGAGTAAAGCCCTTGATTTATATATTTTTCACATTAATCATTGTATTAAAGATCCATTTGCTCACAAACAATGTTCTTTATGAGTACGATTCCACTTTGAGTGATTCACACAAAGATTATAGGCATCGTAAAGAAATATATGATGCAAATTACAAAAGACTTGAGAAGTAATTTATAACAGGTCTTTTGCGTATTAAGTTAGTATAGTCGAAAATAGAAAAGCGATGAGAAGTCTTTTTATTACTTTAAATGATATAAATGCAAATTACTCAGGAGGGTCTGTGTGCTCACTTAGAAATCTCAGACTTCTTTCTGAATTAGGTGAAACAGATACTTTTGTCATTAACAGCAATAAAATAGAAAAAGTAATTTCTTCAGTTTTTTTATTGTTCCCACCGTTTTCAATAATTGCCTTTGTAAAAATCATCAACAGAATTAATCGCACTAAGCCCGACATTGTGTTCTTTGATACATCACTTTTAGGAAGATTGGTGAAATTTTTGTACAAAAGAAAAGGACTTAAAACAATAGTGTTTTTTCATAATGTAGAAATTGATTACTTAGATGTCAGATTTGGAAAATCTGCTAACAAGTATCTTTACAGTTGGCTATGCAAGTACAATGAAAGCTTATCGCTCAAATACTCACATAGTTCAATCTGTTTAAACAAAAGAGATCAGGACCGGTTAGAGACTATTTATTCTATACAGCCAGAGTTTATCGTACCAATAACACTGAATTCAACTTATGCGTGGGGCGACATGATTGAAAAATATAGATCTGATAATAAACAAAATAAGTCGCTTCTTTTCGTAGGTTCACTTAACCGTTCAAATTACATTTCAGTAAAATGGTTTATTGATAATGTAATGACTGTTCTGGATAAAAGCATTCAGCTTACTATTATCGGAAAAGATTTTGAAACAAAAAGAACTGAATTCGAAAGTGATAGAATCACTGTTATTGGTACTTCCGATAATTTGGAAGAGTATTACTTTAAGTCAATGTGTGTTATTTCACCAATTTTTGAAGGAGCAGGAATGAAGGTGAAGATTGCAGAAGCTTTGATGTATGGTTGCGTAATAGCAGCTTCTGATGAGGCTCTCGAAGGTTACGAAACGAATAACCAATCAGTGTTCAGATGTAATAATATCGAAGAATTTAAAATGGCGATACAAAACATCTCAGAATCTGATAATTTGTATGAACTTAAACAGGCAAGCCGACTACTCTTTGAAAAGCACTATTCTGATAAAAGTGCAGCTGATATATTTCATAAAGCAGTTAACAACTAGCATATTTAATCTATGAAAATTATTTACGATAATATAATTTACTCTATCCAAAAATCAGGTGGAATTTCAGTTGTTTGGTATGAGCTTACCAAAAGACTGTTAGAAGAAAAAGGTGTAACAACAGAATTCATTGAGTATACAAATTGCAGCAGTAATATTTTCAGAAAAAAACTTGATATTGCCTCTGCAAATAAAAAAACAGAAAACTGGAATAAACTTAAGCGATATTTTAATCCAAAAATAAAAGAACAAAATAACTTTATTTTTCACTCCAGTTACTATCGTATCTCAAAAAATAAAAGTGCAATTAATATTACAACGGTTCACGATTTCACATACGAATTATATAGAAAAGGACTAAAAAAGTACATACACAGTTTCCAAAAATTCAGAGCAATAAGAAACTCTGATTATATAATCTGTGTTTCTGAAAACACAAAAAAAGACTTACTAAAATTGCTTCCTGATATTTATCCGGAAAAAATACATGTAATATACAATGGTGTATCAGATAATTATTTTCCGCTGACTGATAAATCAGAATTTAATTACCAAAACATAAACCCATACGAATATTTATTATTTGTAGGTAGCCGGGATGAATATAAAAGATTTGAAATAGCGATTAATATATCACATGAAATCAACAAACCTCTTGTGATTGTTGGTGGAGGGCCATTAAGTAAAAATGAAATTCAGCAGTTTAAATCCGAAAATAGGAACCAGCCATATTATCACTTTTTGCATCTATCTGACTCAGAACTCAATATTTTATACAACTTTGCATACTGCCTTTTATATCCATCAGAATATGAAGGTTTCGGGATTCCAATTATTGAAGCACAAAAAGCAGGGTGTCCTGTAATTGCCTACAAATCAGGTGCTACAAAAGAAGTTGCAGGTAATAATCCATTAATGTTTGAGTCCTTCAACGTTCAGAAAATTGCAAATATGATTGAATTAAACCTTAACGATGCAACGAAACGTAAACAAATTGTATCAGATGGTATTGACAACGCATCACAATACAGTTGGGAAAAAACCTATAAAAAAACTATTGAATTATATGTCGATGCTTTTTCACACAAATAAAGTACTATTATTGATCTCATTTTAGACAATAAAAATATCAAGTACACCGTTTATTTATATCATACATCTTCTTCAACTTTTTCATTTAATGAAAGTATCCATTATAACTGCTACTTACAATAGCGCACGAAGTATTCAACGGGCTATTGACTCTGTTGCAATGCAGGACTACACTGATATTGAACATATTATTATTGATGGTGGTTCAACCGACGACACACTCGAAATTGTAAATAAAAACAACGGAAGAATTTCAAAAATTATTTCCGAGAAAGACAATGGCATTTACAATGCTTTAAATAAAGGTATCAAACTGGCGACAGGTGATATTATTGGTTTTCTGAACTCTGACGATACATTTACAAATCCTCACGTAATCTCGAGAGTAGTAAACTGCTTCAACATAAAAAAGACGGATGTGGTATACGGCAATATTGTATATCAATCGAAAGAAGGAGATATCAGAAAGACCATTCGCTACTGGAAAAGCAATGTGTACAACCCTGGTTGTCTGAGATTTGGCTGGATGCCCCCTCACCCCACTTTGTATTGCAAACGCGAAGTGTATGAAAAATACGGCTTATACAACGAAAATTTCAGAATATCTTCAGACTACGAATTTATTTTGCGTATTTTTCAGATTCCTGAAGTTTCAAAAGCCTTTTTACCTACTATTATGGTGAAAATGGAAATTGGTGGAGTAAGCAATCGTTCGTTTAAAAATATAGTCAGAAAAAGCATTGAGGATTATAAAGCCATCAAAATAAACAAGATTGGAGGCTTTCAAACTGTAATAATGAAAAACCTCAGAAAGATAAATCAGTTTAACACACTGAAAAACTACAAGGTACGATGCTAAACGTTTCTATTGTAATTTACAAACATACTATTTCCGATATAAGTCCTCTTGTAGAAATATTGCAGAATTCAGGTCTTGTATCGGAAATCTTTCTTATTGATAATTCGCCAAAAGAGAATAAAGATTTTGGAAAACTAAATGCAAATTACATATTCAATAACTGTAATCTGGGGTATGGTAAAGCTCATAACATTGCTTTAAGAAAATCAATTGCTAAGAATACTCCATATCATTTAGTTGTAAATCCGGATATCAGCTTCGAACCGGAAATTTTGAAAACTATTGTCACATATATGGAAAACCATCCGGATGTTGGACATTTAATGCCTAAAGTATTTTATCCGAATGGTGATCTTCAATACCTCTGCAAATTGCTTCCTACTCCAACAGATCTTATTTTCAGGCGGTTTCTGCAGAAAAATGTAAGAGATAAACGGATGAGAAAATTCGAACTCCGTGAGAGCGGTTACAACAGGATAATGAACGTACCTTACCTTTCAGGTTGCTTTATGTTTCTAAGAACTGAGGCACTGAAAGTAACCGGAATATTTGACGAACGCTTTTTTATGTATCCTGAAGATATTGATCTTACCCGCCGTATTCACCAGCATTTCAAAACAATCTTTTACCCAGAAGTTGCTATTGTACACCACCATGCTCAGAGTTCATATTCGAGCCCGAAAATGCTATGGATACATATTATAAATATGATTCGTTACTTCAATAAATGGGGCTGGATATTTGATAGAGAAAGAAAACGGATAAACGCCAATATATTAATCGGTAATACTCTATAGATGCATACAACTCAGCACTATATAGCAGAATAAAAATTTACTTAAAAAAACTTCTGATATTATTGTTTAACTGATTTAGATTGTATACATTTGTAAAAAATCTATATCATGAAAAAACTAATTACCCTCCTTCTTTTGTTACAAAGCTCATTAGCTTTTTGTTATAATCAGTTGACTGTCTCCGATGCCCGTAATTCATGGTACTCATACATGGGTACTATTGAAGAGGCGACATTGTCTGTTTCGCCCAAAGGTTTGTTTATGGAGTATGGCCTTTATCTTACCTTTTCAGCACGGGGAACTAATTTTAATCAGAACGATTCGGTTGAAGTTGTATTAGACTTCGAGCTCCCGCAAAATGCAATTGTGACCGATTCGTGGTTGTGGATTGGCGAGGATATTTCCAAAGCAATTATCATGGACAGGTGGTCAGCTTCTTCAATCTACGAAGATATTGTAAAACGCAGAAAAGATCCCTCAATTCTTACAAAAGAGAACGAAACTCAATATAGCTTACGAATTTTCCCAATGGTTGGAAATTCAACACGTAAGGTAAAAATTACCTATCTTGTTCCTGTTGAAATGGGTGATGATAAAATTTATGCAAGTTTGCCAGTAAATATACTTAAGACTTCGTCGGTTCCGGTTTATAAATTTCAGATACTAATGAAAGAGAACCTAATTGCTTCTACTCCTTTTATTAGTAATTTCCCTACTGCTGTAATAAAGAATAAAACTGATATTGAATATGGCGATTATAAACAAGTGGAAGTTCCATCGACCTTATACAATTCAGATATAAAAGTTGCTTACACACTCAATCAACCCAGTGGAATATTTTTCTCAAAAACAAGTAATGGAAACGAAGGCGTTTATCAGCTTGCATTCTCCCCATCGAATTTTCTGGACGAAGTTTCTGGTAAAAAGATAGCTGTTCTGCTCGATTACGATATTGCAAATACCGGACTGGTAAATACGACAATTATCAACAACCTGAAAACTGAACTTTTATCGAAACTTGGTACAAAGGACTCTTTTGTAGTTATGTTTTCGAATATGAGCATAGCCCGAAGTAGTGAAAAGTGGCAATCGGCCAGTTTGGAAAATATTAATCAGGCATTTCAAACTCTGAATAATAACATAAGCAACTATAGTAATCTGACTTCGTTGATTAGCAATGGTGTGGATTTTATAAAAAAGAATGGCAACGAAGGGATAATACTGCTTGTTTCAAATTCCTCTCAATATGGAGCCTATGCTGTTGCCAATAATCTTATTAACGACATTACAAACATGTCTGCCAAGAAGATCAGTTTCCACATTGCTGATTATCAGAGTCAGAACTACAATTACTATTACATAAATGGTACAAATTTCAGTGGGAATGAATATTTTTATCAGAACTTAGCAAAAATTACCGGTGGAACTTATCAGCGTGTGCGTGATGGTTTTAGTCAATCTGGTGTTATAGCTGCCGCTATTAAAAACACAAACGGCATTTTTACTTCGTTCGATTTGCATACAAAATTAGAAACCGGCTTCTGTTACAGCAGGTATAATATCACGGAGGATCAATCGGTTTCATTTAACGACATCATACGACAGACAGGAAAATTTAATGGTACTTTTCCGTTTATTATTGAGTTCTCAGGACTTTATAACAGCAAACCATTTTCAAAAACCATTACGATTTACGATCAGCAAAGTATAAACGGAGACTCATCGATTCATAAAATATGGACAGGACAGTTTATTAAATCGCTTGAAAAGTCGAATTACTCAAACAATACTGTAAATGAGATAATTTACAACAGTGTCAAAAATCGTGTTTTGTCAACTTATACTGCATTTCTTTGTCTGGAAAATAAAATCTATTATTGTGAGGATTGTGTTGATGAATCGGACTACGTAAATGTAATTTCTCCTGCTGAAAATACTTTCTCGTTAAAAGCATATCCAAATCCTTTTGTAAACGAACTTTCGGTAGAGTTCAACTGTGAAAATCCTGACGACATATCCGAAATATGTATTTACAATTTAAATGGTGCTGAGGTATACAAATTTGAGACTTCAGGACTAAGCACTGGTAAAAACATTCTGAAATGGAATGGATTGATGCATAATGGCATGCAAGCTCAATCGGGTGTTTATATTCTGAAACTAAAATCAAACAAAGAAATTATTACTTTAAGGCTTATTAAAAAATAGGGCATAAAACATAGAAAACAATTCTTTAGCACTATATTTGGGAGAGTAAAAAAGGGTTTATTGAATCATTTTCAATAAACCCTTTTTTAATTATCCGCTCTTCAATACAAAATAAATATACAAGGCCGTTTATTCAGATCAGGAAGTTGTTTTTTCCAGTCACGAATAGTTTTGGTGCGGATAAATTCAGTTTCGAGCGTTATATCGGCAGCAATACAAAGACGTGTAGCGGGCTGACATACTGCGAGAATATCCTCCAACATTTTCATGTTGCGATAAGGTGTTTCGATGAATATCTGTGATTGTTTTTCGCTGTGCGCGCGATTTTCGAGGCGCTTAATGGCTTTTGTTCTGTCGGCAGGCTGCACAGGTAAATAACCATTGAAGGCAAAGCTCTGTCCGTTGAAGCCAGAAGCCATCAATGCCAGCAGAATAGACGATGGACCAACCAATGGAACAACTTTAAAACCTTTTTCCTGCACAATAGCTACAACATCAGCTCCGGGGTCAGCAATGGCAGGACAACCGGCTTCAGAAATTACCCCTACTTCCCTACCCTCGCTCAGCGGTTTCAGAAAACCGGCAATTTCTTCAGGTCGCGTATGCTGATTAAGCACATAAAATGTCTTACTATCAATATCAGTAGCAGGATTTATTTTTTTGAGGAAACGACGGGCTGTGCGCACATCTTCCACAATAAAAAAATCGAGCCGGTTTACAATTTCATTATTGTAAGCCGGCAAAATTCTGTCTAAATCAGTTTCACCCAACGAAGTGGGAATCAAATATAAAACCATATAAAGGTATGTACAATTTACAATATAATAATTTCCCGACCGGTATGTCAACTAACTAATATCAACCAATCAACACGAAACACGAAACACGAAACACGAAACAAACAATATTAAGCTGTCACCTTCTTTCTGTCAAGCTCTTCGTAAGGCGAATTCTTACTAATAAACTCAGGAACAAGAGCCTTCATAGCACTAACTGTTGCCATTACATTTACCTTTTCGGCTTGCTCAATCATATAGAGTATCTGCTCCCGAACATCTTCGAAATCGTATTCGCGAACCTGAGCCACCGTAATTTTTTCGTGACTGGTAGGCAGTGTTTTTTCTTTATCGTTGAGTAGTTCTTCGTATAACTTTTCACCCGGACGAAGTCCTGTATATACAATTTCAATATCTTTATCGGGTACTAATCCGGCCATTTCTATCATACGACGTGCTAAAGTCGCAATTTTTACGGGTTGGCCCATATCAAAGACATAAATTTCGCCAGACCTGCCAAACGAAGCTGCTTCCATTACAAGGCGACAAGCTTCGGGGATAGTCATAAAATAACGAATAATCTCAGGATGTGTAACTGTTACCGGACCTCCATTTTCAATTTGCTTACGGAAGTGTGGAATTACGGAACCATTCGATCCAAGCACATTACCAAAGCGTGTTGTTACAAAACGTGTAATCATGCCCTCGCGTTGTGCTTTGCGGGCAAGTGATTGAATGAAAATTTCGGCAATGCGCTTAGAAGCACCCATCACATTTGTTGGGTTCACGGCCTTATCGGTCGAAATCATCACAAAACTTTCCACTTCATTCTCCAATGCCAGTTTGCTCAGCATTTTAGTACCATACACATTGGTCATAATGGCTTCACATGGATTTTCTTCCATCAATGGCACATGTTTATAAGCAGCAGCATGGAAAATAATCTCAGGTTTGAAATCGCGGAAAATATACTCCAGTCTCGGTCGCTGACGCATGTCGCCAATGACCGCTGTAAATTTCAGATCGGGAAACTTCACTTCAAGTTCAAGGCGTAAATTATGAAGCGGAGTTTCTGCGGAGTCGAATATCACTATATGACCCGGATTAAAGCGTGCCAACTGACGTATCAGCTCACTGCCAATTGAGCCTGCCCCTCCGGTAACCAGAATAGTTTTTCCATTGGTTTGAGAAGCAATTTGCTCCATGTTGATTTTAATCTCTTCGCGTCCCAGCAAATCCTCGAGTTGTATGGGTTTTATTCGCATTGGAGCCTGTCCCTCTTCGGTAAGCCCCTCAAAAGGTGGTCGAACAAGCAACTGAATTCCGGCATGAATAAGTTTATCGATAAATATTTTTTCCCGTTTTACAGTATCATAATCAGGGAAAATAATTACAGATATCTCATGTTTGCGAAAAATCCAGTCAGGGAATTCCAGTCCACTGTAAAATACAGGTAAATCTGAAATACGGGTTTTGTGGGTATTCGGATTCGGACTTAAGAATCCACGCACCTGATATTTTCTGTTTCCGCTTTTATTGAGCCATTGTGCGATGGCTATACTATGAGGTTCGGTACCAAAAATAAAAGCATTCTTGAACGAATTTCCTACATAAGTCATACTATAATTAAAAATAAGCACAACAAGGAAGCGCACAAAAAAGAGCAGAAAAATATTGCTGAGAAGAACGATCAGAGTAAAAAAGAAAGGATAAGTCATAATAGCCATATGACCCAGTGTAATATATAAGACCAAACCTGCGCCCAAAACAGAAGCGTACAGGCGCCACATTTCCATAAAATGCGAATAGCGGTTTAACCCTCTGTATGACTTGAAAAGCAGAAAAAACAATCCACATACAATTATATACACAATACCAGCCAGCCAAAGATCACTTAAACCGGCTGTTAACCCGTTGTATCTTGTTTGTACAAATCCGGCAAAGATAAATGCTAACAAACTTAAAATGAGATCCACTTCGAGGACCAAATGTCGATGACGCAAAGAAATTTTCAGAACTCTGCTGAAGAATCCCCGTAAGAAAAACTGAAAACTTTTCATATTGTAAACTTAAAATGTAACAGAAACAGTTATTTTTCAACACTAAAGTTGCAATGATACAATTTAAATTAGTTATTACAAACTGAATTTTTGCAACCGGATGCAAAGATAATAGAAAATATGAGAAAAAAAGTATTGATTGATTACAAACTTATTGTTTTTTATCGATATAACGACACTTTATCATTATAAAATCAATATTTATTCGAAACTAATTTTTGAATTAAATTTCTTATAATTAAATACATATACATATTAACTATAAATTTATGAGAATATAAAGTGTTGAATTTGGCTTAGAGCAACTATCTAAGCTCAAAGAGAATTAGTTGTAAGAAAAAAATATATAATTTGTAAAAGTAATTATTACTTTTTATTTTAAGGAACAAATACTACATACGTTATTTTGTTGATAACTAAAATTCTCGAATTTCAAAGTCTGAAAAAATTTAAAAACGCGAGTTTACATTGCTCAGATTGCTTTATACAGCAATATTCCTGACTTTTATTCAAAAAAAAATATCAAAGTCACATTTTACAGTCACACACTCAAATCTCTGTTTTTAAGGCTAATAAACAATTAATCCGGATTATTTTGAAATTTATACAAAAAAAAAAAATATAGCAAGTGAATAAAAAACCGTTTAAAATGCTTTTAAGTTTTACTAAATTATTATATTTGCAAATAGTTTTTAGATAATAACCAAATAATAAATCAAAATCAAACGTAAAAATGGAAGCAATTGTTAACAAAATCAAAGCTGAATTTGAAGCTTTTGTAAAAGATGCAAGTTTACAAACAGAAAAAGGTAATAAAGCAGCTGGAACACGCGCCCGCAAAAGCTCGCTTGACCTGGAAAAAATGTTGAAAGAATTCAGAAAAGTTTCTTTGGAAGAATCAAAAAAATAATTCCGAAATTCTTTATGCAATTATTATAAACTGCATATTTTTTCGATTACAAAAAAACTCTCTTGGTAACAGACCAAAAGAGTTTTTTCTATTTTATGCAGTAACCGCAAATTTAAACAAAATCACCTTACGGCATTTTCAATTATATCAAGCAGTACTTTTTCTTCATTTTCCCAGCAAAATTGTGCGGATAACTCAGGGAAATGAGTTGTTGACATTGGGTCGTTAAGCATACGATTCAGTAATTTAGCTATTTCTTCGGGCTGAGTACTCATAGTTAGTAAACCAGTCCGATGTTTTTGTACAATATTTCTCATTTCAGGAAAACCGGTCGCCAATACAGGAACACCAGCCTGAATAAAATCGAAAATACGGTTGGGAAGCGCATAATAATAACTCAATCCACGTTCTTCGAGCAGACACAAACCAATATCGGCCGAAGAAGTATAGCGGTAAAGTTCGTTGCCACTGATACGCCCCATAAAATACACACGGCTTGCCAAACCAGCATTACGGGCTCTTTCTTCGAGTTGCTTACGAATGTCGCCATCACCAATAATTACCAAAACAGCTTTTTCAACCATTGGCATCGCATCAATTACCCATTCGAGACCACGACCGGTATTAAGCGCACCCTGATAAAGTATAATACGATCGGGGCTATAATTTAAAAGCTTTTCGTGAGGAGCTCTGAAATACGGCATATTGCGTACCACTTTCATCTTTATACCATATTTTTTCTGATAATGTTGAGCTATTGAGTCGCAAACGGTATATGAATTTTTAAGTGTCGGAAAAATAAGATTTTCGATGCGTTGCCAAAAAGCCTTCACTTTGGGTCGTCCCTGTAGTTCTGGTACTTCCGGAAAAAGTTCGTGTGCATCAAAAATAAGTATTTTGCGTTTTAGCACGGATGCAAGCCAGGCAGCGGGAAGTGTATCGGTATCGTTAGCCAATACGATATCGAAAGGTGAGAGCATCAACATCCAGAAAAAACGGATATTGAGTTCGGCATAAAAAAGAAATGAATTATTAAATTTCAGAGATTTACGAATACAATCGTAGGGTTGATTGATAGGTGCACTAAATGGAAGCATTCGCCCGGCCAAATGTACTTCGTAGCCATGACGGTGACAGCTACCTGCCACTTTCAGTACCCGCTGATCGGTAATCAGGTCGCTCGAAACGAGCATGTATATTATTTTTTTTTTCACTGAAACTAATGTGGTTTCTTCAGAATTTGTCGAGCAGAAATTATTGTATTTTCTTTGATCAGGGCATTTATTTTTCTGACAGATAATCGAGTAACTGCTGATAAAGCTGCCGGTGATACGAAATGGATAATTTTTCGACAGAATTATTATGCCAAAGCAAAGTCAGTTCGCCATTGTAGGTAGCAATCATTTCGATAAGCTGCACACAATACTGAAACGCATCGTGCGCATTCATATACATATAGCGTTTATCGTCGAGTGTGCGATCCATTATATTCAGACTGTGGAGCGTCAAATTATGGTCGACAAGGCCCGTGAGCGGATTAATTGATTGCACCGGTCGACAGGTACCCAACCGAAATCCTGCCATATCGGCATAGCCAAGCGAAAAATCGTGTTGAAAACCAGCCCGTGATATATATTGCATATCTTGCGGTTTACGGGCGTTAAGGAAATGATGACGGTTGTAATTTATCTTCGTTCCGGTAAATTTTGCAAGTTTAACCATCTCGGCATTAATCAGCGAGGGATCAATTCCTGCTTCGTAGCTTGTATGAAGACCAATTGTCACACCCTTCTTTTTACAATACCGTATCAGTGTTTTATAATCAGGATGCAAAAGGTCAGGGAATGGTTTATCTTCCTTTAGTTTTGAGCCAGACGATCGAATAAATGTAATATTTTCACATCGCTCCTCACCCAGTTTTTTACGTAAATCGTTATCGAGTTTAAACAAAAACGGGAAAGTATACCACGGATCGTCCCACAAATTTCCAAAATAGCTTTTCAATGCACGACTACCTTCTTTACGACGTTTTAAACCACGCAAAAAGCCACCAAGCATACCGCGAATATTGCGGAAATGAGCCATTTGATCTACGTCGTGAGTGAGGTAAATTTTTTGGATAACAGCAGGTGGCTCAGGAACTTCAACACCCTGATCACGTAGTAATTGTCTTAAAATGCGTCCGTATTCATCCACCAGAGGGCGATCGATAAAACCAGCACGATACGGAAGAGATTCTTTACCAGGAAAGCGTTGATGTGGATCGCGCACATCGGGACGAATTATTTCCTCGTAACGGCTTAGTAAAAAATAGGCTGAAGCCACAATGTCGGCTTTCAAAATCAATTTTCCATCAATCAGTTCCGAAGTATTGTCGCCGTAAATAATTGGCGTTTCCTCCCAGATTTTCAGAGGCATTTGAGGAATTGTATCGGGCGTGCCATACACTTCAGGGTTAAAGAATCCAGAAGGTTGAATAATGATTTTATGATCTGGTTTAGCATCCTCAGGTTGGCAGTAAGCTATTGTTTCGGCTATGGAAGCCGGCACCTGTGAGCCTAACAAAAACTGAATAATATATTGTATCGTTTCCTGCATGTATTATTTATGCTGTGGATGAGTTATATACCAAAGCCGGAGAGTCACAAAAAACCACTTTCATCACAAAGCAGAAAGCTGTGGGAAATTCTCCGGGTATTTCGTTTGTTACTTTTGTTTTCTTTTTCGTTCACGGTTAAATGTCACCAACGCAGCCACTGCAACGCCTAAAAGCAAATCGGTTTCGGAAAACATTCCGAGAATTACAGCTTCTTCATTTTGTTGTCCGGATATAAGTTTAAGCACGGTGGCCAGTATCATAAATACAGCAAAAACACTTATTGCGAACAAAATTTTCTTTGCGAATGGAGACATATTAAAATTGTATGAATTATTTTTTATAAAAAATGGACTTCAAAGATACAAAAATTTATTTTCATTCTATGTACGTACTTTATTCGAGTCAAAGTAAATAGTGTGAAACGGTTGTAAATGTTTGTAAACAATTTATCTATAAAATGCCATTAACCAATCGGAATTTTAAAAAACAAGAAAATAAGCATTTGCCCGAAACCTTGCATGCGATATTTGTCTACCTTTGGAAACAAAAAATATTTAAAAAAATTTGTATCGGAATTTGTATGAAAAATATCATCTTTATTATTATTGCTTTAGTAACAACAACCAGCCTTCAGGCTCAGCATTTATGGAAAATCAGCAATGGCGGACTTAAAAAGCCATCTTATATATTTGCAACTCATCCGTATGTTAGCAGTAATTTCCTGGATTCAAAGTCAGATGTTTTTAAATATTTCAACCAAACAACGAAAGTGCTGGGCGAATTCGATTCAAAAGATTTTGAAGGGATTAAAGTCATTCAGCAAAATGCTTTTCTGGATGGAAAAAAATCGCTGAAGTTTTTTATGAGCGAAGAAGATTTCAGGTTTGCAGATACGTTTCTTTCGGAAAATGCCGGCTTTACACTCGAAAGTGTGGCGTTGCTGAAACCGCAATTTGTACTGGAACTATACTATGAGCAACTTGCCCGGACTTTAGCTGAAAATAAAGATGGTATTTTTCTCGATGCATGGTTTCAATGGTATGCCAGCGAAAAAGGCAAATCAGTAGGTGGATTGGAAAGTCTCGGAGAATATCTTAAATATAGTAACGATACCACTTCAATAACGGAACAAGTTGATAAGATGCTCAATGTAATGAAAAAAAATGATGCATTTAAGCAACTATTCAGTACCGAAATTGACGAATACAAAACAGGCAATGTTCAGGCTTTATCACAAAAAAGCAATGCTTTGTATGAGCGAAACAAACAAAGAGCTGCTGTCATTGACAACGAGATTCGAAAAACCACTTGTTTTATAACTATAAATGCAGCTACTTTAACCGGCGAACATGGTTTACTGAAAGTACTTGAATCGAAAGGTTTTACAGTAACAGCTGTAGAACTGAAAAAATAAAAAAACGCCACAAATAATTCAAGCTAAGAATCGGCTGAATTTATTTGTGACGTTATTATATTAATTAGTTTTATTCAAAGGTTCCTGAACCATCCCAGCAATGTGTACAGAGTTTTTCGCGGGGTAAACCAATGGCTTCAACCAGATCTTCAATTTTCTGAAAACTAAGCGTGGTAAGTCCTAAATCCAGTCTGATTTGCTCCACCATAGCTTTGTACTCCGGAGTACTGCTATCAGAGTATTTTTTCATATCCACATTGTCGCGGCCTTCGAGCTTCTGCACCACCTTGTGCGTAACCAAATCGAGACTCGAACGCGAACGGCTAAAATTCAAAAAATCGCAGGGATAAGTCAATGGCGGACAAGCAATTCGCATATTTACTTCACGAATACCAGCCTGATGCAAATCGAGCACATTGTCTCTCAGCTGCGTACCTCTCACTATCGAATCGTCGAGAAAAACCCCACTTTGGTTGGATATAACTGATTTATTGGGAATAAGCTTCATTTTGGCCACAAGCTCGCGCATATTCTGACTTTGAGGCATAAAACTTCGTGGCCATGTAGGCGTATATTTGGCGTAAGGACGTTTCAGAGGTATTCCTGTGGCATGGCTGTAACCCATAGCATGACCAATGCCCGAATCGGGAATTCCAGCCACAAAATCGGCTTTAATATTGTCTTTTTCGGCCAGTTTGGCTCCGCAACGATAACGGCTTTCATCCACATTGATACCTTCGTAAAACGATGGCGGATATCCGTAATACACCCAAAGGAACGAGCATATCTGCATTTTTTCGTTGGGTTTACGCCATTGTGTATAAGCTTCGGAAGTAATGAACATAACTTCGCCCGGACCGATAAAATGCTCAATTTCGTAACCCAGATTCGAGAAAGCACAGGTTTCGAAAGCCAGTCCGTAGCCATTTTCCTTTTTACCAATAACAATTGGCGTACGCCCCATTTTATCGCGTGCAGCAATAATACCATCGTCGGTGAGAATAAGCATGGAGCACGAACCTTTTACGCGCTTGTACACATTTTCAATTCCTTCGAGAAAATTGGAGCCCTCGGCAATAAGCATAGCCACAAGCTCCGTAGGATTTACTGTGCCCTGACTTGTTTCAGAGAAAGTATGATGTTTGGCAAGAAAATAAGCTTCCAGTTCGTCGATATTGGCAACGCGCGAAACAGTTGCCACTGCAAAGCGTCCGAGGTGCGAATTTACAACTATGGGCTGTGCTTCGGTATCGCTGATCACTCCTATCCCACTCGTTCCACTGAAATTTTGGATATCATTTTCGAATTTATTTCGAAAATAGCCATCTTCCAAACTGTGAATTGCACGCTGAAACCCTTTTTTAGGTGAGAAAAATGCCATTCCGGCACGCTTAGTACCTAAATGTGAATGATAATCGGTACCGTAAAACACATCATTCACACAGTCGGCCGACAAAACACTTCCAAAAAAACCACTCATGGATAATTGTTATTATAAAAATTTTATCAAGTCGCAAAATTACTTTAATAAACTGTGAATGCAAAACAGAATTTCTTATTTACAGAAATTATAAATAGACTCATATTAATAGGAAGACAAACGGCTGGCAACGCATAATAACATAAGAGAGATACGCACAAAACTTACACAAAGTAGTACTATGGCTGCGGGAGCACGATGCAAGAAGAGCAAAAAACAAACAAATTCAGGTACTTACAGTTATAATCTCATTCAAATTGGTGGTGTAACGGGGCGAAAGCCTTTCCTGTTTCATTTTCCACACTCTGCCGGGCTCCTGTGCAGCCAACCGGACTTTTTGCTGACCCATTGAACGATTTATATTGTCCACAGCTTTCATCAGCTCAATATGTTTTACATTACGGCTATCAAACAGAGTTAATTGTTGATTATCCTCAGGCGAGAAATCACTTACAATTACTCCTGCCTTTTTATATCCGTAACCTTCGCGAAAAATTTGTTCGAGACCCATTACTGCAAACTTCACAATTTCGATGGACGAATTGGTAGCAAAAGGCAGTTTTATCACAATATTTTTACTGTATTGAGGCTGATCCTCTCTGAATCCATTGGTATGCAAAAAAACCATCACCGATTGACAACAACAGTGCTGACGGCGTAACTTTTCGGCACACGACACTGCAAAACTGGTTACACGTTCTTTTATCAGAGTCAGATCTTTATAATTATGGTCGAATGAACGGGTGGTGGCAATACTCTTCTTATCTCTGACATCCTCAAGTTGCAATGTAGGTTCACCCTGCAAATCGAGTTTAAGCCTCAGTCCCACCACAGTCATCATATCGCGCACCCAGCGGTCGGTAAGTTGCGTAAACTGATATGCGTTCAGCACATTCATTTCTTTGAGGCGTCGGGCATGTTGCCGACCAATTCCCCATACATCTTCAATTTTGAGCCATTTCAATGCTTTTATGCGTTGTTCTTCTGTATCAATTTTGTACACACCACCGGTGCGATCGGTAAATTTTTTAGCAATTCGGTTAGCTACTTTGGCCAGCGCCTTTGTGTGTGCAAATCCTACAGACACCGGAATTCCTGTCCATTGCAATATACGTTTACGAATTTCACGACCAATGGCTTCAAGGTCGTGCATCTCAAAACCTGAGAAATCCAAAAAAGCCTCGTCGATGCTGTATATTTCCATTTTCGGACTAAAAGCACCCAAAATGGTCATTACCCGATTACTCATGTCGCCATAGAGTGCAAAATTCGACGAAAACACATGTACCTGGCCATTTTCAATCACTTCCTTAAACTTAAAAGCAGGTGCACCCATCGGAATGCCCAGCGCTTTTGCTTCGTTGCTACGCGCAATTACACAACCGTCGTTATTCGAAAGAATCAACACCGGCTTGCCATTGAGCGAAGGATTAAACACTCTTTCGCAGGAGGCATAAAAATTATTGCAATCAATCAGCGCAAACATTTCAAAGAGATTTAATTACATGCGTTACTATCCCCCAAATTATCAGGCTACTGCCCTCCTCCATTTTAATGGGTTGATATGCTGTGTTGGCAGGAATCAGCCACACTTCATCTTTCTCTTTTTTGATTCGTTTTACTGTAAACTCACCATTTACATAACAAATGGCTATTTTCCCATCGGCCGGATCGATGCTTTTATCCACAATAAGCAAATCGCCATCGAAAATGCCGGCATCTTTCATCGAATCGCCCTTTGCCCGTGCATAAAAAGTAGCTGAAGGATGTTTGATTAAATGCTTATTCAGGTCGATACTTACATCAATAAAATCGGCAGCAGGCGAAGGAAATCCGGCACGAACTCCTTCAAATAAAGGCAGATTGAGCTCAGTATCAGTCTGAGCCGAATATATATCTAAATGTGCAGAGGAGTGTAATTGTAAAGCAGTCATAATCAATTATAAAATCGGCCAGTAAGCATTAGCGATTTATGACTGTAAAGATAGAATTTAAATAAGATTTCCAAGCCTGTTTCAGGGATAAAACTTTCGGAAAATTTTGAGATCCCAAAATAATTGTATCAGCCGCTAAACCGCAACGCATTCACTTCAAATCCATGCGGATAAAGTGAATGCGTTGGGAATAAAACGGAGAATGTCTTTTTATTTGAAAATTTCCTTATACATTTTTTCCAGCGCTGTAGCATTCGCTTTTTGCACTTTTTGTATTTCAATTTTTGACAGTGCATCATTTTTCTTACGATCGTCCATTTCTTTTTGCCAGGTACGGCCGGGCTCGATATCGCGCAAAAAACGTGACTGTACACTATAACTAAAATATACATTTTTCGCAAGTTTTACAGCATCCAGCTCATATTCAAATGCTGTAAACAAATCGTTGTAACCAGCTGCTCCCGAAACATCAAAATCAGGTTTTTTAATATTTGCATCCACCACTTTTTCGTAGCTATGCCACACATAAGTTGGCTCACCGCCACCAAACGAAAGTCTGTAAAAACCTTTTTTTCTGTTCAATACCTCACCAATAGAGAAATTATTTGGATTCTGATCAGTTGGCGCTGTTGGCTTTGTTTTAGAATTCGACTGATTTACAATTGCATAATCGGCAAATTTCACTCCGTCGTTCCAAAAACGATATAATTTGTCAAGCACCACATCGGTTTGTTGCGGAACCTTTTCGATGTACGATACACTGATTACATATTCTTCGTTGGATGCCCATGCTTTTGGCCCGCAATTCTGCAATCCATTGATGTAAAACCATATCCATGAATTATCAGTAAGCTGATACATCAATCCACCATTAGGCAAACGGGTATTCTTAAACATTTTCTTAATGGTTTTTTCGTTCATAGGCACCAGACCTTTTTTGGCAGCAAGTTCCTTAACCACTTCGGGACGGTACCCTACCCAATCGCGTATTTCGGTTAAAACGCATTTGTAACTGGTTTTGGGAACATTGCCCGGTGCATAGCAATAGTAAGTTCCGGGGCCATAATTCTTACTTTTCAGAGTGTAACCGGGTACATCAGGCGCAAATCCACAAGGCGGAATGGGTGCAAGATCCGGCATTGGCTGATAAACTGTAAATGTACTTTTTCCGTAGGTCACCTTTTTCTGTGCCTGAACATTTACCAACATTAAAATAAATAATGCGGCAAATGTGATTTTCACATAATTTCTCATTGATTTTTCTCCTTATTTGATTTAAATAGTCGAGCCTTAAAAAGCCCATTTTCGTATTATATTATTGTTGATTTGGTAAAACATAGCTTTTATCAAGTCAACAATTTGTATTTTAAATTC
>SAAO01000035.1 GCA_009929375.1 Bacteroidia bacterium | reverse complement strand
CGAATTTAAAATACAAATTGTTGACTTGATAAAAGCTATGTTTTACCAAATCAACAATAATATAATACGAAAATGGGCTTTTTAAGGCTCGACTATCTAAAATCTGGATTTGCTCAGTTAGTCAATACTTTAAAATCACAAGAGAAAGAAAAAATAGATAAATTAAGTCCTAAACGATACATACTAATAACATCAATTGGTTTATCTCCAACCGATAAGGAAAAAATAAAAGCCACTTTACAACCGCATATAAAAAGCACCAATGATATATTGGGTTGCGATGATTTAAACACTCTTATTTCAAAATATTCTGATATAGAGAAAAAACATTTTAAACTCTGGTTTTCTAACACTTATATATTACAAAAGATATTTAGTAATGGAGTTGATGGGAGATCGGCCTTCATTGCAGATAAAATAAAAAAAACATTAGGACTCTATGTGGTAAATGAAACTTATGAAAATGCATTAGAGAAATTGCGAGAACATAAAGTTTTACTGATTACAGGTTCTCCAGGCATTGGAAAAACTACTTTAGCAAATCTCATTACTTATCGATTGTTGTCACGAGACTTTCGGCTTGTATATATAGATGACAAGATTAGAGAGGGAGAAGATTTATTTGACGATGATTTAAATGCAAAACAGCTGTTTTATTTTGATGATTTTTTAGGCAGTAATTATCTTGAAATAATTAATTCGAGAAATACAGATAAATCAATTGTAAATTTCATTGAAAGAGTCAAAGTTACGCCCAATAAATATCTTGTACTTACAACAAGAACTACAATATTAAATCAAGCAAGAAGCATTCATGAGAAATTATCAAGAGCAAATCTTGACTCATTGAAATATGAAATTGAAATTTCCAATTACAATGATTATGAGAAAGCCAAAATTCTTTACAACCATTTATACTTTAACGATTTGCCAATTGAAATGACGTCTGAAATATTTAAAGAAAAAAGATATAAGAAGATCATTAAACATAGAAATTATAATCCTCGTTTAATTGAATTTTTTACATTACTACACAATATCAATCATCTTAAACCTAGTGAATATTTTGATTTCATTTTATATCATCTTGAAAACCCTGGTGAAATTTGGGACTCAGCTATTACAAATCAATTAAATGAAGAAGAAAAATATTTATTATTTACATTGTTGACTCTTGGTAGAAATGTCGATAAAGAGGTTTTAGAAATTGCTTTTGATGAAAGAATTAGTAATGAGGTTATTAAGTATGGATTCACGAGAAGAGTCAATATATTTAACATATCATTTAAGAATCTTTTGAGTGGCTATATTACTAACTTCTATTTTAGTCAATACGGCTCGAAAAGTTATGTCAACTATATTAATCCATCATTAAGAGATTATTTAATTTTGTATTTCAATAGAAATAGTTCTGAAAAATGGAGATTAATTGAATCATTTAAATACATCGAGCAATTTCTTATTGCATTCAAAATCAGAAAACTAACATCAAATTTCATTTTTATAGATCACATTGAGATTCGTAAGTTCTTAGAAATAGCAAATTTAAAAAAACTAAAATCTATAGAGGTTGAGGATAATGATAATCTGAATTTGAGGTACGCATATTTGTTTTCCGAATACAGACACAGTGAGAATAAAGAATTCATTGATTCATTAATTCTTGAAAAGTTTAAATTGATAGATTGGGAAAGTATAAATATAAAATTTTTCTCTGACTTGATTCCTATTTTAAAATTTACAGACTTGAAAAGCGAATTATATGATTTCATAAAGGACAAATGGAATATTATAATTGCCAAACTTATCTTGATTGTTGAAGAAGATTTTGAATTAGAGAGAGTTAAGAATTTGTTTTATTATTATGAATTTGATTATGATTCATTTATAGCGGACGAATATTGGGCAGATTTGATTTATGAAGCTATTAATAGAATATACAAATCAGAGGCTGATGCAATTATTGAGCATGAACAAAATGATATTTATTCAAAAGAAGACTTTGAAGGATTGGAAATTAAGGTTCAAGAAAAATATGACGAACTCATTGATAAGTATGTTATAAGTAAAGACTTAAAACCTACTATTGACCCATTTGAAGAAATTGATTCGGAAAGTTTAATTTCGGACAATTTAAAAGCTTCTGCAGAGGCAGACGCGTATCAAGATGACTGGAAAGACTATGGTTATAATACCGTTGATAACGAAGGTCTAATCGATGATTTATTTTCAAGTTTTGACAAATAAAACAACAAACACCTTGCGCTAACACACGCCTACGTGCTTTAGTCGTTAGCAAACATACAAAAAAACAAACATGAGAACATTACTGACATTTGCACTGATTTTTATGACATTACAATCGTGGTCACAAGAACTATTTAGAGCATACAAAGAAAACGATCTAGTAAAGATTGAAACATTAATAAAAAACGGTGAAAATCCCAACCAACTAAACGAAGACGGAGTTACTGTTATGTTTCTTGCTGCAGGCGATAATAATGTAGAAGTAGGAAAGATATTGGTAAAGTATGGAGGTAAAGTAGATATGCCGGTTGGAAAATGTGAAGCAAAACCGCTTCTAATCGCTTGTCAAAATAATTCGTATGATTTTGTTAAACTTATTATAGAAAATGGTGGCGATGTAAATTCAAAAAATAAGTGTGCCGGAAATCAGACACCCATTAGATTTGCATGTAAAACAGGATCTGTGAAACTTGTATCATATTTACTCGACAACGGAGCAGATTTAGAAGACACACCAGATGATCAAATTACTCCGATTGTTCAGGCAGCCAGAAGCAATCATTACGAATTAGTCAAATTTTTAATTTGGAAAGGGGCAAATGTAAATGCTTATGCAGCAACACACGACAAGGAATGTGCATTAAATCAAGCCATAATGAATAAAAACGCTGACATTGTTGAGTTACTATTAGAAAATGGCGCATTAGTGACTTTTATTGACGACAAGGGCAATTCAAGTCTTAAACTTGCTAAAAAGAGTAAGAACAAAAGAATAATTGAGTTGATTGAATCTAAAGCAAAATAACGTTTACTAATAAACGCTTATGTGATTACTAAAAATATCTAATCATTCAATTTTACAATACAACAAAATATAAAATCATTATGAAAAAAAATATCTCCGGAAAAATATGTGTGACTCTACTTCTCTTAGTATTCTATTCGCCAATCAGAAGTATAGTGAAAGAAAACAACTTATCTAATAGCAATTTAAATCAAGCAAGTAGTAAAACGCATATATTAGACACACTAAAAATTGATTCTAAAACCAGGATATATGGCAATTGTTTCAGTAAGGACAATCCTTATTATTCATATAGCTTCATGTTGAAAGACTCAGCTACAATTGCCCAATTTGCAAAATCACTTGTAGTAGGTGATAAAGTCAGGAATACTTTCACTACTAAAGAATTTAATATTTGGATCGTTAACAACCATTTGTTGTCATCTGAAATTGCGATTATGCCTGACCTGGGTATTCTAAGAATGAATACAAATTCATTTAAGTTTTCTGATTTTGAAAAAATCAAAGAATTACATAAAAAACATCCTCTGGAAAGTTATGAAAAAAAAATAAGTTTTAGCAACCAAACGGAACTTAACAATTATGTAACTGAAATAAAAAAAGATACTAATTTAATGTATTATTATATTCCTAAATCTACCTTTGAGGGTAGTTTTAACATTACAGCAAAAAAATCCAAAATATTTAATAGTCCTAAAGCCGTAATGGATTATTTGAGTATAGAGATAGAAAAAATAGTGCGTAAAGGAGAATACCTGTTGCTTTCTTCTGTAAACTTACAAGAAATAAACAAAGTAATCGAAAGTGATAGCTACACGATAACAATATTAGGCTCAAAAAAATTGTTTGACAATTTAGCTGTTGATGAAATTAAAAAAAATAGTTGGAAGCCTTCTGATGATGCCATAGGAACCTTTTACATGAAAAGATAACCCACTTAAAGCTAACCAGACTCGCTTGAATAAGCTGATTATTGATTTGAAATGAACGAAAAAGACAAATGATACGCAACCAAGCTGCCAGTACCTAACACACGCCTATGCGCTTTGGGCGGCGAATGAGTTTCCGGCAGTTTATGCGCCATAAGTATTTGTCAAACTCTGAAGAAAACGACTTACAAATATGAAAACCACGAAAAAGAAAATTTTATTTATTGCCTTTATTTTGTTGCAGGGACTATCTGCACATAGCCGGAATATAAACTATGGAGTCATAATTGGAGCTGATGTCACCAATATGCATTTGACTGATATACCAACCAATCAATATAAGAATATGTATTCGCCAATTCTGAGCTATAACATTAATGGATTTGTATCCTATAAAGGAGACTTTTTTATTGGCATTAGTGCAGAGCCCGGTATTATCAGAAAAGGTGGAGTACAACTTTTCGATTACCTGAACAGCAGGCTTGAACCTGTAAATAAGCAAGTTGTTGCCTCAATGACTTCATTACAAATACCAATATTAGTGGATTTCTTTTTGAGTGATAAAATTTATATCTCAGCAGGTATTGAAGCGGAATACAAAATATCAGAAAAAACTGTCATGACAAATAAAGCTACAACAAATCATGTGGGCACGGCTCCGGGATATTTGTATATTGTAAGAGGTACTAGTCTGAATACTAATGCAGATAACATTATTCCTGATGAAGATTATCCCGGATTTTATTATTCAGGCATCTTAGGGTTACAATACAGAATCAACGAACGCTTTGATGCCGGCTTACGATATGGCGTTAATTTGAAAAACATATATTATCTTGTATGGGCGGATGCTAATGATAATTTTATGAGTAGCACAGAACTTTATACTACTTATCTGCAATTGTCGCTTAAAGTGAGACTATAAATAATCGCAACAGCAAATCCGAAAGAACCTGAATAAGTAACTTGTGAACCGTGACTTATTATTTAGAAGCAATAACCTTAACTGAAATATTTACAGCATAAAAACTGATTGACAAATTGGCTAAGAAGAAAAGAAAAAGCACACATAGCTAAAATATCAGAGATGTTTTTCAGCTGTTGTGGTCGAAATAATATTTAGCACAATTTCTATGTGAACTATTGTATCAAAAAAAAGCCAGAACAATTTAACAAAAACAACATATTATCAACCATTTAAAAACATCAAAAATGAAAAAACTATTGATCTTATCTATTATCGGAATGTTAAGTCTTCAGACATTAAAATCGCAGGAAGCAGGCTCTTTCAACGAAATCGGACTCTATTTTACTAATTTGAAATTCGACAACTTTGGTTTTATTTTTAAAACCGGAAGTGACAAATTAGTCTATCGCTTTTCGGGCTTATCGGTAAACGCAGGAAATCAAAAGACAGAATCGAACGTTACAAATAGTGATATGGAAAGCTCATTTTCAGGCTTCAGGCTTAATTTCGGGATAGAGAAACCGTTAAGTATAAACGAGAAATTAAACTTATACTACGGGGCTGAATTGCAGGGCGGTTTGTCGGGAATCAAATCTTATGGTAACGCTGGCACCACTGACAACAGGATAAGTAGTTATTCGGCCGGAGTGGGATTCGTTTTGGGTTCAACTCTAAGGATTAGTAAAAACCTGAAACTGTCGGCTGAAATTGTTCCGGGCTTAACTTACAATCGAACAACGATAAAACCCGATCCGGCTTCTGAAAACATCAACTCCAGATTAGATTTTAATCTGAATAACAATTCGGCTGCATTGATACTGGGGTATAGATTCTGAACAAAAGTCATTATATAAGTTCGTAAAGAAAACATACTTCCAAGATTTAACGCAAAGAGCGCAAAGAGAAAAACTTATCAGTTTTTCATCCGATTCACGGATTGTTCCATACGCATCTTTACAACTTCGCGTTCTTTGCGGTTAAATAAAATATTTCACTTTGTTTTCTAACTTATTTAAGCTATAATGAATTGAACCAAAACCGAAGGCAAGCCAAAGTCATTCAGAGGAATGAAAGCAATATAAAAACACAACAATCAAAAATAAAATTTAATGACTAAGCAACTCAAAATAAACTATTTATGGTTATTTACCCTGACAATTTTATTCACTGCATGCAATGAGGATATAGTGAATGATAGTTCTGATGGATCTGTCGTAACAAAATTGGGATTCTTAATTTCAAATAAAAATGAAGCCACAAATATCGATTCGATTTATTGTGTTCTTTCATTACCTAACTCAGATGAGTATTACATTTTTCAGCGTAACAAATATAACAATGAGCGTTTCGATATAATATTCCCAACCTCTATTCCTGAAAAAAACTTTCATACAAATTATTTCGATGGACTGACTTTAACTGACAATTCAGTTAAAATTGCAATAGCCAGTTTTTATGCGCATAGTTCATCCTCTTTAAGTACATTATCATTTAGTAATGGCTCCATTGAAAGACCAGGTCAAAAAAATGCAATATTTATATTTGCGGATAAAGAAGTAAAAATAACTGGTATAAGAAAAATATCAACAATAACTGCAAATTATGATGTAAGCTTAAAATCAGGCTGGAATATTATCATTGGAGAGTTGACAAAAACATCACCTAATCCGGAATTTGACTTTTTTTCGCAGAAGGACTTTCCAAACGATTTTAAATGGTATTATTAATCAGGAAAAATGCGTGGAAAAGCGGAGTTATAATAAGTTTTTGCCTTTGTAATTATCTCATTTGAATTAATAAATTACAAAAATGAATATAAAGCATCTGATGCCTTTAAAAAAGGGAATTGGAGTTATACTTTGCGGTCTTATCAGTTCGCTGAGTATTTTCTCACAAACAAACGATACTACCTATATCAATCTTATACAAAAGAGGAAAGCGATCAATGAAACATCGACAAAGAACGTAATCAAAACAGATATACTTACACTGTTTGATGGAGAGTTTCAGCCTGTATGGGAACACAGATTTACTGATCGTGTGGGTTTTGAAGTGGGTGCGGGACTATTAATGCCTTATTCGTTAACTACAAAGTATTTGGGCTTCACCGAAAATATGGACCATAACTCGTTGATTTCCAAAATAGCCAATTTAACTATCTACAACAACGCAGCTTTTGATAATAATAAATTTGGTTATTCATTTTTAATAGAGCCCAAATACTATTTCAAGACAAAAGAAAAGTTTATAACGCTGAGAAGCTCGGGCAGTATTGGTACATTTTATCGTTTCAGGTCTTATTCTGATTTATTGATAAATGAAATAGGGCTTTCGTGTAGCTATATTCCCAATATATTCAGCTTTTTAACTTCCCCTACAATTGCTTTATCCTACACAATTCAGACTCCTTTAAGTCCGGGTTCGGAGTATAAATTTTTCGGAGACCAGAAAACAACACTAAACAGGTATGGTTTACCCGATTGTACTTCTGTTCGTTTGTACATGAGACTCAATATAGGTCAGACTCTGAAATAGGGTTCAAAAATTTCAAGACTATTTTGTCATAAAGTTACAAAATTCAAATACAAAAATATGGACAACAAAGTTACCCGGATTTTTTCCATTCTGATTTTTACATTGGCAATCGCTATTCAGACAACGACTGCACAACCCTTATCGATTGAGTGGGGAAAAGAACAACCCTATCATAAAAAAGGAGAAACCAAGTCTATAGAAATTATAAAGTACGAGAAACCATATGTTTTCTATCTGGTAAGTACTTCAGCTTTAAGCGGAGCAAAGGAGTTTATTGTGAAACACAACTGGAATACAGGTAAAAATATTGAGTTTGATATAGAAGTAAAACACAAATTAGGAGAACGTGTAAACAGTTCTGCAGAAATTGTGGAAGGTAATTTAGAAATCCGCTCTTATATCTATGCTTTAAAAAGAAGTCATCAGACACAGGTACAAAAGCTAATATTAGACACTGCAAATTTGGAAATAAAAAAAGACCGGGAAACAGTTGAACCGGACTCCACAAATGATAGATTTGAAATTCCTGAATTTGTTTTAGAAAACTACGATCCGAATTTTGGAAAATACAAAACAGACAAGTCAGGAAATTATTATTTCGGGATTCGTAAATTTAAAAACAAGAAGGATAAATCCAAATTCAGAAACAGTATTATTTCGCTTGCATATTATCCCATCGACACCAAAACGCCGGTACAACTGGAGTTAAAACTACCTGAAAACCTCTATATAAGCTACTATAAAATAGCTCTGAACGATAAAGAAGAAATTATATGTACGGGAGTATACAGCAAGAAGGATCTTAAAAGTGCATATGGCTGTTTTTCGTATGTTATTGCTCCAAAGTTATCAAAAATTATATCTTCAAATATTAAGGAATTTCCCACATCGTTATTATCAAAAGGTCTCGACGAGAAAGAAGCTACAGAAATTGCGAAGAAAACTGCGAAGAATAAAGAATTTGATAATGAATATTTTTATAAATGCTCTGACATTCACTTCAACAAAGATGGTAGTTTTACTATGTCAGTTGAAAAAAGCAGAATAGAGATTATTACCAGAAATAACCTTACAACAATCCATTATTATTTTGACGATATATACGTATTAAGTTTTAAACCTGATGGTACAGTAAAATGGATGCAGAAACTTGTAAAAAACACACATGCCACCGATGCTGATATACTAGCAAGCCATTATCATTTAAAATATGACGATAATGATAATGTGTATTTTATTTTCAATCAATCACAAACAAAGAAACCACTTTATCTTTCGAAGGAATCAAAAACTATTTGTATAAAATATGATATAAATGGTAACGAAAAATATTCTGAAATAAACACAAACGGCGCAGAGCCCAAATACCTGTGTCCGATATTTTTTGAAGATGCCGGTCCGGACTCAGTAATCATTGTGCAACATAATTATGATGTAGCGATTCAGAGGACAGGATCATCGAAAAACACTATCAAATTTGGAATTTTGAAGCTGAAATAAAAACAATAAAAATAAAATGATTGAATCAAAACTGTCTGTTTCCTATGCTATGAAATCAGGATTCGGGCTATGGAAAAAACACTTTCTGAAAATTATGATTGTCGGACTTATAGTTTATATCCCGACTCAAATCTGTATAGGATTAATAAGCATTCCTCTCAATAACACCTTGTTGGCAGACGACGACTCGTCGTCAATCAGGCTGGTGAATAATATTTATGAACTGATCAGATATCTGATTGGGGCTGTTGCTCTTTTGGGTATTCTGAACTTTGTGATAATTAAACTGGAGGATGAGGATAAAGAAGAACTAACAGTAAAAGAGATTCTAATATCAGGATTCAATAAATGGTCAACATTTATCGGAGCCGGTATTATTGCCGGATTTAAGATTCTTGGATATACACTTCTGCTAATTATACCGGGCATTTATAAATCAATCAGATTATCGTTTATTGATTGCATAGTTGTTACAAACAGCAACAAGTTTAAAGATGAGTGCGACGAAAGTGAGGAATTGGTAAAAAATCATTGGTGGGAAGTGTTCGGATTTTATACTCTGTTGTTTGTATTACAATTTACACTAGAAATAGCATTAACAATTCCATTCCTTTATGGTATTATCGACTCTGAAATAATTCTGGCTTTCGTTGCTGTTTTTATATCCCTGATCGAAACATACTTTATAGTTGTGAGGGCACATTATTTCGTAAGACTCAGACAACTGAAAAATGAGTCAGCAGCAATTGAACAGACTGTGGAAAACGCAGGCTTAAGCAATCATTAGTAGAGAAATGCGGACAACAATATGACAGTTACACTTTGGGAGTTATTTATTCTAATGAGTATCCGAAGAAAGCCCAATTTGTTAAACTCCGGATTATTTGCCTCAGAAATAAGGTGGATATCTATAAAACGAAGTCGTCTTGACTTTTTTATAAACAATATAATTTCGCTCCTAACGGAGCTCTTAAAACACTCTGCAATCAACATCTCTACCATAATATAGCTTCTCCGAAGCTAAAAAACAGCTCCGTTAGGAGCGTAATTATGGTAGCTATTATTAGTCCTTTTTGCATAATAGCTCCGTAGGAGCGACATTATATAAAGTCAAGACGAGTTCAATATTAAGAATTATGGAAAACAAAAAATCTGAAACAACTATTGGTTTTGAGAAACTGAAACGTAACATTCAACTGGAAGCCAGAAATGGCATCGATTTTATATTTGCAGCTTCCATAGTATGGTTAGGAGTATTCTTTATCTGGAAATATTCAAACTACTCATCGTACAATACGAGTGTTATCACCTTTATTTTTGGATCTGTGCTGATGCCTTTGGCATTGGGGTTCTCTAAAATATTTAAAACCAACTGGAAAATAAAGGATAATCCCCTGCAGTCGTTGGGTCTGTGGCTTAACTTTGCCCAGCTGATCTACTTTCCGTTTCTGGTTTTTGTTTTGATTAAACATCCCGATTACTTTATCATGGCTTATGCAATTATTACAGGTGCACATCTGTTCCCGTATGCCTGGTTTTACGACGAAATCGGATATGCAATTGCAGCCATTCTTATTTCGGTAGGGTCGTTGTGCATAGCTTTGCTGGTGGATGTCGATCAAATTTTCTATGTTCCCGGGTTTACAGCTTTGGCTTTGCTTTTACTTGCTGTATGGATTTTGGTGAGATATAAACGGTTAAAGCGACTATCTGAAAAATAAAAATACAGGAAAGACTAAAAAAAACAATCAAAAAAATGTATTTTCACAATTTCAAACACTCAACCTTCTTCCGGTAATGAGTTGATACAGAAATTTGAATTTCACAAAGCATTAAAGCGTTCACCATGAATGACCACTCAGGAAAAATATTTACAAAGAAAACGATTTCAATTGCTACATTTTTTGGTGGCCCACTTGCAGCAGGATTTCTGATTTCGAAAAACTTTAAGGCATTTGGAGACGAAGAGTCAGCCCGCAAATCGATTTTCTGGGGTCTGTTATGTACACTTGTTTTGATAGGCGGATTTCTGATAATTCCCGAACACATATATGTCAGAATTCCTCAGGCGCTGATACCAGGCATTTATACAGTTATTATTACGATGCTGGTTAAGCGCTTACAGGGACAGAAAATCAGGGAGTTTATTGCAGCCGGCGGACAGAAAGCTTCGGGTTGGGAAGCATTTGGATACGGAGTTGCAGGTATGCTTGTTATTTTGGCGTTTAGTGTACTTGTAACCTATAGCACACCGATAGAGGGATATGAAAAAACTATCAGGGTTGATGCAAACACCAAATTGTATTACAGCAAGGAGATTGAAAAAGAAAAAGCAAAGATAATTTCGTTAGTGATAAATCATTCCGGATTTTTGGATAAAAACGGGGTTGCAGATTTATTCCTGAATATTGAGGATAATACTTACATGCTGAGGTTTATCATCGAGGATCCTGCGTTAATCTCGGATTCTTTGGTGATCTCGGATTTCAATCGTTTGGAGAATTATCTGGAATACAACACAAAACTGGACAGAAAAATTGAAGTTGGTTTTTATGATAATGAACTTGAAAGAGAATATGATCTTGTTGAAGCAGAAGTTTATTTTGAAAAGAATCAGGATCCTGTGTACCACCTGCTTCATTACAGGCTAAACAACTTCCAGACTATCCATCATAATGTGGGGATGCCTTTAGCCGAGGTAAAAAAAGTTGAAAAAGCAATCCGAAGATTAAAGGGATATTTTCCGCCCAATCAGGTTGTTGATATAATATTTATAAATGCTGAAAATAACTATATCATAAAATTCTTTGTGAATAAAGAATTCTGGACAGACAAAGAACTTATTGAAAAAATTAACGCCACCGTTGAATATATTAAAGACAGTGGCGTTGAGCGAAACATGAAACTGGTACTGATTGATGCTGCAACCCTTGAAGAAATTCAGTTGTAAACGTGATATGATTAAAAACAATCATAACAACATAAAAATATGGACGAGAAATTAAAAAAAAGAAATTGGCTTTTTGAAAATTTATGCCGGATTACTGACCATTGCTTTTGCGGGTATTGTATTATATCTTGTTATCAGATCCGACAATAAAAGCTATAAGGAAATCACAGTGGAGCGAATCAATGTGGTGGAAAAAAACGGCGATCTGAAACTGGTAATCAGTAACAGCGAGAGGCAGCATCAGGGCATTGTAAACGGCAAGCCACTGACCAAAAGAGATAGGCAGGCCGGTCTGATTTTCTTTAATTCTGCTGGTGACGAATGCGGAGGCCTTGTGTACGATGGAAATGACAAGGAGGCCGGACTTGTGCTTTCGGTGGATAAATACCGTGACGACCAGATAATGCAGTTTCGCTACATTGAAAATACCGAGAAAAATGCAAGAACCTACGGCATTCAGTTCTGGGATTATCCCAAAGAAGATGGGTATGACGAGAGAAACAAAGCATTTGACGAATTCCGGAAAATTGAAGATGAGCAGGAGAAAAACAAAGCTTATCTGAAAATGAAACAGGCCGGTTTGCTGCCCGAAGACAGAATGTTTGTGGGTAAAAGAATGAACAACGAAACCGGTTTATTTATTAACGACGATCAGGGAAGACCCAGAATTAAAATATATATCGACGGAGCTAATAATCCGAAGATTGAGTTTCTGGACGAGAATGGCAATGTTATGAAATAAAATCAGGTACAACAAATCACCCTACACTAAATTCAGATAAATATGAACTTATACCCTACCCTTGTTGAAATCAGGCAAACCCTGAGAGATAACATAAAAGAAGATACTCTCAACTCAAAAAAGAGGTTTTTCAAAGAAGAGGTCAAATTGCTTGGACTAAGTGTGGCCGAAGTAACCAAAATAAGTAAGCACTTTTATCAAACGTTAAAGGACTCGCCCAAAGAGGATATTTTCGCGCTTTGCGAAGAATTGTGGAAATCGGGTTACAGCGAAGAAGCCTACATGGCCTGTCACTTTTCGTATTATATTTCGCGCAAATATGAGCCTGCTGATTTTGTGGTTTTTGAACGCTGGGTAAATGAATATGTGACCAATTGGGCTACATGCGATACTTTGTGTAATCACACTGTAGGTACGATTGTCGAAAAGTATCCTGAATATATTGAGGAGTTGAAAAAGTGGGCAAAATCGCCAAATCGTTGGGTTAAACGGGCTGCAGCCGTGTCGCTGATTATCCCTGCAAGGCGTGGACTTTTCCTGAACGATATATTTGAAATTGCGGATATTTTGCTTACCGATACCGACGACCTGGTACAGAAAGGCTACGGCTGGATGCTCAAAGCTGCAAGCGAAGCACATACCGAAGCTGTTCTAAACTTTGTGATAGCCCGCAAAGCAGTAATGCCGCGCACAGCATTACGCTACGCCATCGAAAAAATGCCCTCTGACATGAAAGCAGAAGCTATGAAAAAGTGATAGAAGTTAAAGACCCCGAGAAACAACCTGAAAACTCAGAATACAGGGCATTGATTCGCTGAATAACGAATGCTACAGCATTGTTATGTATCATAACAGTCATTGTTATGAATAACAGTTTGCAGACACAATTGTACCATATCAAAGAGTTGTCGGTACTGCTGTGCTGAAACAAATTCAGCACAATCAATGAACGATGATCCCATGTAAACAAGCACAGAAAAAACATTAAAACTTGTCATAAAAGCCCGTTTTTTGTTCGTTTTTTTGTAGATTTGAACCGATAGCGATCAAATAATAAAACAAAAACACACAAATTATGGACAAGAAACTAAAAACCTACACCCTGCAAAACTATCGTACAATACCTCAAATAGCCACTTTAAAGGAGTCGGATATTGAAGCGATAGAAGTAGTAGGGCGCGTACTCCCTTTCAAAACCAATAATTATGTGGTGAACGAGTTAATTGACTGGACCAGGACCGATGATGATCCGATTTTTACGCTCAATTTCCCACGCCGTGAGATGCTGGAAAAAAAGCACTACCAAGCGGTAAAAAGAATGCTCGACGAAGGTGTCGACAAAGCTACCCTCGACCGGAAGATACATGAAATCCGGCTCGAACTGAATCCCAATCCTGCAGGACAGGAGCACAATGTACCCACCCTCGATGCGGTGAAACTTAAAGGCATACAGCACAAATATCCCGAAACAGTATTGTTTTTCCCCAGTCAGGGACAAACATGTCACGCTTATTGTACCTTCTGTTTTCGTTGGCCACAGTTTTCGGGTATGAGCGGACTAAAGTTTGCCATGAAAGAAGCTGATCTGTTGCTCAAATATCTGAAACTACACCGACAGGTAAGCGATGTGCTTTTTACCGGAGGCGACCCCATGACTATGTCGGCTTCAGTGCTCAGTGCTTATATTGAGCCACTTCTTGCACCCGGCTTCGAACATATACACACCATCCGTATTGGCACAAAATCCCTGGCTTACTGGCCGTACAGATATACTACCGACGCGGACAGCGAAGACATTATTGCACTTTTCAGAAAGATTGTGGCTGCGGGCAAAAACCTCTCCATACAGGCTCACTTCAATCATCCTACGGAACTTTCGACCGAAGCGGTGAAGCAAGCCATAAAAACCATCAGAGCCACAGGAGCACAAATACGCACACAATCGCCACTGCTGAAACATATCAACGATAAACCCGAACTCTGGGCTGCCATGTGGCGTAAACAGGTGGATTTGGGCTGCATTCCCTATTATATGTTTGTAGCACGCGACACCGGTTCAAAAGCTTATTTTGAACTTCCACTGGAAAAATGCTGGCAGATATTCCGCAGGGCATATCGTCAGGTAAGTGGTTTATGCCGCACCGTGCGCGGGCCAAGCATGAGCGATCATCCGGGCAAAATTCAGATTCTCGGTGTGCAGGAAGTGAAGGGCGAAAAGGTGTTTGTACTTCGGTTTATTCAGGGACGAAACCCGGCCTGGGTGCATATTCCGTTTTTTGCAAAGTACGACCCGAAGGCCACCTGGTTCAATCAGCTGAAACCTGCTTTCGACGAGGAGAAGTTTTTTTTCGAACAAAAACCACCCAAAGATATGGTTAGTAAACCATTTTTGTTTGAGTAGAAATTCATTATTTTGCCGCTTGTGAATCGTGTATTTCAGGCGGCATTTTTCATCTTTTGTGCATATTCGGAGTGCGACCTGAAGTCTCACCCCGACTATCAGTTAGAATAGAAACGCTGATTAAGCGGATTTTGCAGGTTTCCGCTGATAAATATTAAACCGAATAAAAAACGGATATTTCGATAAATCGAAACTGATTTGCAGCATTTGTCTTAGATATCCGCTGTTTTCAAAGAAAACATAATCAGATATAAACCAGTAAATAATTTCATAAATTCGATTATATCAGTCTGATTTGCAAAATAAGCAATTTCCAACTATATCATCCATAACACATGACTATCGTTTTACGGCGACTATCCGTTATATCAGTTTAATCCGCGTTACAATTCATTCAACTTCTTTTCAGCAGGTTCTAAATATCATTCGAAGCATTATCATCGAAAAAAATCGTTTTGGGTGACGATATTGTAATTACAACTAAAAATGCTTTTCGCAGTAACGGAAAATAAATGTATTTTTGCAAACAAAAAAATACGGCTTTCCAATAAATACATTGCTGATATGATTCTGAACTATATCTGGATAGGGTTTTTACTGATTGCATTTGTGGTAGCCTGTGTACAATTGCTGTTTTTTGGCAATGCACAGGTTTTTTCCGATATTTTAAACTCCACTTTCGATTCGGCCAAAAACGGTTTTGAGATTTCGCTCGGGCTTACCGGCGTGCTTGCACTGTGGATGGGGATAATGAAAATTGGCGAACGTGGTGGTGTAATCAATGCTTTCTCGCGTTTGGTAGCACCATTTTTTGTGCGCATTTTCCCCGACATACCGAAAGATCATCCGGCCATGGGCACTATGTTTATGAATGTTGCCGCCAATATGCTGGGGCTCGACAACGCTGCCACCCCCATGGGACTGAAAGCCATGAAGGAAATGCAGGAGCTGAATACCGATAAAGAAACGGCCTCGAACCCCATGATAATGTTCCTTGTACTGAACACATCGGGACTTACGCTTATTCCCATCAGTGTAATGGTGTATCGTGCTCAGCTGGGGGCTGCAAATCCATCGGATGTATTTTTACCTATTTTACTTGCTACTTTTTTCTCCACTCTGGCCGGACTTATCAGCGTGGCTATTTACCAAAAAATAAATCTGTTCAACAAAGTCATTATGGGTACTTTGCTGGGCATGACTACCTTTATTGCCGGACTGATATTTTTCATGAGTCGGCTACCCAAGGAAGATATTGAACTTTATTCAAACTTCTCGGCTGCCTTCATATTACTTTCCATTATTGTAGCTTTTGTTACCATGGCTGCAGTTCGAAAAATTAATGTGTACGAAACCTTTATCGAAGGTGCCAAAGATGGTTTTCAGGTGGCAATTGGCATTATTCCTTATCTGATTGCTATTTTGGTGGCTATTGGTATGTTCAGGGCTTCGGGAGCGATGACTATGCTTACCGATGGCATTGCATGGCTTGTGGGGCTCACAGGTGTGAACACCGACTTTGTAGGGGCACTACCAACCGCGCTTATGAAACCGCTCAGCGGTAGCGGTGCACGTGGTATGATGGTAGATGCCATGACCCTGCATGGAGCTGATTCTTTTGTCGGACGACTGACCAGTGTGATACAGGGTTCGACCGATACTACTTTCTATATTCTGGCAGTATACTTTGGTTCGGTAGGTATCAAAAAAACTCGCTACGCCCTAACCTGCGGACTGATAGCCGACTTTATAGGCATTGTGGCAGCGATACTGATTGGATATTTGTTCTTTTATTAGAAGACTTTGATAGTTGACAGTTGATAATTGACAGTTGACAGTTGACAGTTGACAGTTTATAATTGACAATTTAGTCATTTACAATTTACCGCTTGGCTCTGCCAAGAATTTGAATGTACCGACTATGAAAACCGGTCAACCAATCAACTAATTAACCAGTCAACCTGAAACAAGAAACTTTGAAACTTGAAACTCTCTGAAACACGAAACACGAAACACGAAACACGGAACACAAAACACGAATGATACAATACATAACCGAAGGCGTGGAAATGCCCGCAATCGACAAAAAGGAAATCAGCGCATGGATAAAAGCAGTGGCTTTGAAATACGGCAAAAAAGCCGGCGACATTGCTTATATTTTCTGCGATGACGCAAAAATACTTGAGGTCAACCGTCAGTATCTCGAACACGATTATTATACCGATATTATCACCTTCGACTACAGCGAAGCCAAAACCATATCGGGCGATATCTTTATCAGCCTCGACACAGTGAAGTCCAATTCAGAGCAATTTGACACCGCTTACGACACCGAGCTGAGGCGCGTTATCATACACGGCATTCTGCATTTATGCGGTCAGGATGACAAAACACCTGCACTTCGTGCTGAGATGACAGAGAAGGAAAACGACGCACTCAGACTGCTTTTGGGCAATGTCTGAATTTCACGATTTTTCAGCAACAGCAGTTGTATTGCAAGTATTCGACTATTTTTGCAATTTTATGTTAAATAAGGCATTATCAACCACAGCATTCGTCACAAATTAAAAGATAATCATTACTTTTGTTCCTGCTTTTTGCACTAAACCGTAAAATTTTAATGTATTATTTACGTTCAACATCTAATGAATAAAACTCATCAACCGAAAAAATGAATTTTAAAGTAATTAGATATTTGCTATTCACAGTTCTCGTTGTGCCTGCGCTCAACGGATATGCACAGGAAAAATACCGGGGCGAAATCGGTCCAAGTGCAGGAACATCATTTTATATTGGCGACGCAAACACAAAACTCTTTGCAAACCAGAATTTTACATATGGTTTGCAATACCGTCATAAGTTCAACAGCAGGCTTGCTGTTACGGGCGAATGGAACAGTACAAAAGTGAGTGGAGATGCCACATTGTTGAACAATACGGTTGTTGCTTTTAGCAACCCTGTAAACGCTTTTGATCTGAGCGGCGAGTTTAATTTTTTCGATCTGGAAGATAAACCCTATAAACCTTTCAGTCAGAAATATTCTACTTTTATTTTTGCAGGAGTAGGCAGTATGTTGTACGATTACGAAATGCAGGGCCAGTTTAAGTTCAGCTACCTGTTTGGTGCAGGTGTAAAGTTTATGCTTGGTAAACGCATGAATCTGAATTTCAGATGGTCGAACCGCCTTTTGCTGACCGATCAGCTGGAAGGAATCAGACCATTGAACAACATATATGACCTCAACGGGTCGAATTTACTGAACAACGATCTTTTATCGACCCTGAGCGTGGGATTGACAATAAATATTTTCAAAGAACGCTGCGATTGCAACACATACTGGTAGAATCGGAAATAAATTTTTTCAACACAGAAAAAAATATGTCAACTTTCAAAGACAAAATAGATTTAACGCGACTTCCACGCCACATAGCTATCATTATGGATGGCAACGGGCGCTGGGCCAAAGAACGCGGATACGATCGCATTTTCGGACATCAGAACGGTGTGACTTCGGTACGCGAAGTGACCGAAGCTGCTGCTGAAACGGGCATTCAATACCTCACGCTGTATGCTTTTTCGACTGAAAACTGGGCACGTCCCCAGCAAGAGGTAAATGCGTTGATGGAATTACTGGTAGATACCATTGAAAATGAAACTCCCACATTAAATAAAAACAATGTCCGCCTCAAAGCCATAGGCGATTTAAGTCGTCTGCCTGAGGGAGCCGGAATTAAGCTGCAACGCTGCATAGCCGAAACTTCCAAAAACAACGGGCTTACACTGGTACTGGCTCTCAGCTACTCGTCGCGCTGGGAAATAAACAATGCGATTAAATTGCTTTGCAACGATGTGAAAAGCAGTAAAATATCCATAAACGATATCTCCGACGAAACCATTTCGAACTATCTAACCACTCGCGAAATCCCTGACCCCGATCTGATGATTCGTACCAGTGGCGAAATTCGCATCAGTAATTTCCTGCTTTGGCAAATTGCATATACCGAATTATATTTTACGAATACACACTGGCCCGATTTCAGAAAAGAGAATTTCTACGAAGCCATTGTGGACTACCAATCGCGCGAACGTCGTTTTGGTAAATAAAAATTATTAAACTCATTGCTTTCCGATATTTATTTAAGCTTTATGCGCAACAAAACCTTATTCGTTTTATTATTCTGGCTGCTCATCAGTCCTAAGTTGGTAAATGCTTTTGCACAGGACACAATCGACACGCCAACCATCGAATACACTTCACCGCAAAAATACGAAATAGCCGAAATCACCATTAAAGGTGCCGACAACTACGAAGACTTTGTGTTGATAGGATTTTCGGGACTTGCTGTAGGCGACGTGATTGATGTGCCCGGCGAAGCCGTGACTTCAGCTGTAAAACGATTCTGGAAACAGGGACTTTTTGCCGATGTAAAAATCTATCCCACCAAAATTGAAGGTGATAAAATCTGGCTCGAAATTGCGCTTACCGAGCGTCCCCGTGTATCTGAAATCAATTACAGCGGACTCAAAAAAGGTGAAATTGAAGATCTTGAGCTGAAACTCAGTATTGTAAAAGGCAACCAGATTACACCCAATATCTCCGACCGTGCAAAAAAAGTCATTTCAAAATTCATGGAAGAAAAAGGCTTTATGAATGTGGAAGTGAAGGTTTTGCAACGCAACGACCCGGCCAAAGCAGGACATGTGATTGTGGATATTGAAGTGGACAAAAAGCTTAAAAACAAAGTGCATCAGATTGTGATCACAGGTAACCAGGCGCTTACCTTCAATCAGATCAACAAAACGATGAAAAAGACCAACGACAATAACTGGCGTAACTTTTTCCGTACCAAGAAGTTTGTAAAAGAAGAATACGAAAAGGATAAAATTGCACTGATTGAAAAATACAACGAAATCGGTCACCGCGATGCTTATATCGTAAGCGACAGCGTGGTGAAATTCGATGAAAAAAGTGTGATTGTGTACATTACTGTCGACGAAGGTAAAAAGTACTATTTCCGCGATATCAAATGGATTGGAAACACCATTTACCCATACGATTTTCTGGATGCGGTACTCAATATCAAAAAAGGTGATGTGTATAACCACAAACATCTGATGGAACGTCTGCAAACCGACGAAAACGATGCGGTAAGCAAACTTTATCAGGACAGAGGATACCTTTTCTCGCAAATTGAACCTGTGGAAGTACTGGTTGAAAACGATTCTATCGACTTCGAAATGCGTATTTACGAAGGAAAACCAGCCACTATCAACGAAATCAACATCAAGGGAAATACCCGCGTTTACGAGCACGTGGTTCGCCGCGAACTCCGCACCAAACCCGGTCAGCTTTACAGTCAGTCCGACATTATGCGTTCATTGCGTGAGCTGGCTCAAATGGGTCATTTCGATCAGGAAAAACTTCGTCCGGATATTCAGCCTAATCAGGAAGATGGTACCGTGGACATTACCTACGAACTCGAAACCAAAGGTAGCGACCAGGTGGAATTTTCGGCCGGTTGGGGTTCGACAGGTATTGTGGGAAGTATTGGTTTAAAATTCAGCAACTTTGCTATTCAGAACCTTTTCCGCCCCGAAACCTACCGCATTGTGCCACAGGGTGAAGGACAAACATTCTCGCTGAACGCCCGTACCAACGGACAATCGTACTCTTCGGTTAGCATGTCGTTCCTCGAACCATGGTTAGGCGGTAAACGTCCGAATTCACTTTCGGCAGCCATTTACTACTCTTCACAATCGACCATTAGCAACCGTTATCTGAACAATATGCAATCGGGTTACGGATATAGTGGCTACGGCTATGGTGGTTACGGTTATGGCAGCATGTATGGAAACAGCTACGGAAACAGCGCTTACAACAGTTCGTACTACGATAGCGAAATGGACCCTGATAAATATATGCGTACAGCAGGTGCATCGCTTGGTTACGGAAAACGTCTCAGCTGGCCCGATGACTTCTTTACTTTCTACGGAGAACTTTCGTATCAGTTGTTTATGCTCAAAGGCTGGTATCGTTCCATGTTCCCTATTACCGAGGGTATGTTCAACAACCTGAGTCTGAACCTGACCTTAAGCCGCAACTCTATCGACAACCCTATTTATACCCGTCGTGGTTCTTCGTTCTCACTTGGTCTGAAAATAACTCCGCCTTATTCTTCGTTTAACAACAAGGATTATGCTTCCCTGACTGATCAGGAAAAATACAAATGGATTGAATATCACAAGTGGACATTCAACGGTAAAATGTTTACTCCGCTGACTCCAAACGACAAAGCGCTTGTACTTATGACCCGTGCAATGTTCTCTTATCTGGGTCACTACAATGTGAATGCAAAATCGCCATTTGAAACATTCTATATGGGTGGCGACGGTATGTCGGCTTACACAAGTTACGGAACCGATTACATTGCCATGCGTGGTTACGAAAGCGGTACACTTACACCTTATAATCTTTCAACACAAACTTCATCGGGTTATTTGTATAACAAATTCACCATGGAACTCCGCTATCCGCTATCTCTCGAACAATCGGCTACCATTTATGCGCTGGCCTTCCTCGAAGCGGGTAACAGTTTTTCAAGTATCAAACAATACAATCCTTTCGACCTGAAACGTTCGGCCGGTATCGGTGTTCGTATCTTCCTGCCTATGTTTGGTATGATGGGAATCGACTGGGGATATGGATTTGATAAAGGTTACGATGGTCAGCGCGGAGGAAGCCAGTTCCACTTTGTATTAGGACAGGAGCTGTAATAAGTTGACAATTGAGAGTTGACAGGAGACAGTTGGGAGCTATGAGTTAAGAGTTAAGAGATGGGAGTTGTTGAATGACAGCATTATAACGAAAAGATATCAGCAAATCATTATCAGCAAAAAAACTTTGGCAAAGAATTTGTATTGCCGGTATCAGAATAAAAATTGAAGTAACCATTTTAAATAAAATGAATATGAAAAAACTAATTATTTCTCTGTGTATGTTGGTCGGTATTGCCGTAGCAGGAAATGCACAGAAATTTGCCATGGTGGATATGGAATATATTATGAAGAACATTCCGGCATTCGAAACGGCTAACGAACAATTGACACAAATCTCCAAAAAATGGCAATCGGAAGTGGAAGCACAGATGCAGGAAGTACAGAATATGTACAAAAACTACCAAACTGAACTTGTATTTCTTTCGGCCGAAATGAAGGTTAAACGTGAAGAAGAAATTGTAGCCAAAGAAAAAGCAGCTCAGGAACTGAAAAGAACCTATTTTGGTACCGACGGAGAACTCTTCAAAAAACGTCAGAGTTTGATGAAGCCTATTCAGGATGAAGTTTACGCTGCCATTCAGGAAATAAGCAACGAGAAGGATTTAAGTGCCGTTTTCGACAAAAGTTCCTCAATGAATATGATTTACGTATCGCCTAAACTTGATATCAGCGACCTCGTACTTCAGAAATTGGGTTATTCCAAATAATTTTATAAATTTGCATTCTTAAATTTCAAAGTAAAAAAAAATAAACTCTAAAAAAATAATTGAACATGTTGAAAAAAATTGCTTTAATAATGCTTTGTGCATTGCCCATCGGACTCTTTGCTCAGGAAAAACTGGGACACGTAAACTCACAGGAGATTATCAAACTTATGCCTGAACTTGCTTCTGTGGAAAAAACAATCGACGAACTTGGTGCACAATGGGAAGGCGAACTTCTGAAAATGCGTGAAGAGTATAACGTAAAAATCAAAGATTACCAGGAAAAACAAGCTTCGATGGCTGATGGTATCAAACAGGTACGTCAGAGCGAAATACAGGAAATGGAACAACGTATCGCTACTTTTCAGCAGACTGCATACACCGACCTGCAGAAAAAACAGCAGGAACTTGTAAACCCTGTCATCGAAAAAGTTCGTAAAGCCATTACCGATGTAGCTACCGAAAACAAGTATACTTACATCTTCGATATGAGTTCGCAGGTTATTCTTTACACAGCTCCAAACTCAAACGACATTACTGCATTAGTAAAAAAGAAACTCGGTCTTAAATAAATAAGTTCCGCATTAAAATTTAAACGGTTCGTACAGAATAAAACTTGTACGAACCGTTTTTTTTGAATTAATGAACTGTATCAAAAAAGACTATATAAAACCAACAGTTCTACACTTTATATCGCCCCCAACCCCCTAAAGGGGGCTGTGACATTGTGCGAATAAAGAAATTATGTTGCACACACTAAGTCCCCTTTAGGGAAATCAACGGTCCGACCAAAGGGAGTAATTAGGGACAGAAATAAAAAATTCTTATGATTTGTAAGTTTAAATGTATTCAAGCATACTTTGATAAAGTATATTAAACAATCAGGGCTGATAGCCCGACTCATCAAGCATTTTCTGATAATTATTCTCTTTCAGAAGATCAGCCAGAGACACGTTTCCATGTTTATCCATCCAGGCATTCACAATCTGCCAACCCACCCAGGCTCCGAGTCTTCCGGGCGAATCCTGCGATACGGGCGCAGTAAAAGGAGCATCATTCAGATACTTGCGTATAAGCATTAAATCGGAGCTGTAAAGATCGTTCTGATCGAGAATGCTGCTCCATATTTCCGACTCATACTTACGGCTCCACTCCCACTGAAACTTTGTATATCCGATAATATCGTGCGGTTTTCGTTCGGGCATTAAAGCCGACAATACATAAAGCAGTTTGCCACGGTAAAGCATATTATCGAGCAGTCTGTCGCTGGTTACATCAGAAGGAAAGTGACTAAACAGGATTGCCGACACCACGTCCACCGCAATACTTTCGCGTCGCATATTATAAGTCATATACTGATAACTGATATCCGAATAACGCGAATATTCGCTACCCAGATACATATCGGTTCCAATGCCCACGAAGGCCGGAGTAATGACTACAGAGCGATTAAAACCCGACACAAAGAAGTATAAACCGGGTAATTTCAATTCAGGGAAATTATGCCGCAGAGAAGCAAAGGAGGTTGTCAGTTCAGCCTCAATATCGCTCACATCAGCAAACTGTGCCTGCACATCAGCATTCACCTTACTGAAAACCGTGTCGGCACAAAACAATCGGAGCTGATCTGCTAAAAGTTTCCTGTCGGTAGCGGGTAGTTCCAGCATTTGAGAGAAATACTGCGGCATAAAATCCGGATATTTTTGAAAGAGTTTTTCAAGCTCAGCATCTGCATTCAGAGTGTCGAAAGCTATCAGATCGAGATCGACACGCGCAATATGAACACTATCGGCAGGAGTCACATCAGCCGAAAAACGGTTCGATTTACGGCAACCTGCAAAAACAAGCGTAAAAACCGCAAGGGCTATCCACAATAACTTTTTATCTGTCATAATAATTTATCTGTATTAAAAAAAGCGCAATTACAAATTGACTTTGCATATTGCGCTTTTTTACAAACGTTTATATCTGAATATTATTTTTTGTTGCGAAGCGCTTTTTCCTGTTCGCGCTGCATTTTCTCAAGTCTTTCCATAAATCCGCTTTTTTTCTTGGCAGGATTTTTCTCGTTGGTTTTACGTTTGGCATGTAACTGAGCCAAAAGTTTTTTCTCATCGATACTTGCACGTATGGCGTAAGTCTGAGCAATAGAAATAAGAGTAGATACAAAATAATAGTAGCTCAAACCTGAAGCATAACTGTTGAAAATAAACATGAACATGATGGGCATCAGGTACATCATCCATTTCATCATTCCTGCTCCCGGCTGATCAGGTGTGGCAGTATTGGCCATATTCAGTTTTGTTGAAACCAGTGTAGCAATAGTCATCAACAGGGTAAAGAGACTGATATGATTACCAAAATAAGTTGTAACCAGCGGAATGTAGGTATTCCAGCTCACAATGGCATCGTAAGCCGAAAGGTCATCAGCCCAAAGGAAACTTTCCTGACGCAACTCAATTGAAGCAGGGAAGAAACTGAACATGGCGAACAGAATAGGCATCTGTAGCAATGTGGGCAAACATCCACTCATAGGACTTACCCCAACTTTGTTGTAAAGCTCCATAGTTGCTTTCTGGCGTTCGGCAGCTTTTTCGGCAGGAATACGGGCATGAATTTCGTCGATCTCGGGCTTCAGCACACGCATTTTCGCGCTCGACATATACGATTTGTAAGTGAGCGGATAAAGTACGAGTTTGATTACCACTGTCATCAGCAGAATGATAATTCCGAAGTTGGAAATAAAACGGCTGAACAGGTTAAACATAGGAATAATAGCGAAACGGTTTACCCAGCCAAAAATTCCCCATCCAAGCGGAACAAGTTCGCGAAGTAATAAGCGATCGTCACCTTTCAGGCCTTTGTCGTACGACGACAGAATTTTATACTGATTTGGACCGAGATAGATATCGAAACCTGTCGGGTTTTTACCTGTCGGGTCGAAACCCACAGCCATTTCAGCATCATAGCTTTTCAGATAGCCACTTTCCTTATCTTCCACTTTGCTTTTCAGGCTGGTAGCTGTAAAAGCATCACGAGCAATAAAAATTGAACTAAAGAACTGATCCTTAAAGGCAATCCATTTCACGCGGTTAGATACTTTCTTTTCATCGTCCTTACTTTCGCTTAGTTTTTCGACATCATCGGCTACAAATTTGTAGTGAATATTGGAATAACGTTCCTCGAAAGTACGTCCTTTTTCCTGCTGGCGGATTTTTGAACTCCACTGCATGTCGAGCACATTGGTACCGGCCGGCATCACAGTGTTCATCGCATTGGCTTTGATATCAAAACCAAGCATATAATCGTCGGCGCGAAGTGTATAAACAAAGTCCATGTAGGCATTTACAGCTGTTTTCAGACGCATTGTAAACACCTGATTTCCGGCGCTGTCTTTCTGAACTTCAGATACAGGTTCAAAGTACAGGTCAGAAGTATTCACCACACGGTTATTGTTGGTAGTGAGGATAAAGCCCATTTTGCTTTCTTCCGCATCGAACAGAACAAGTGGCAATGAATCGTGCGTACGATAGTTTTTAAGCTGAGCCGAATAAATGCGTCCTCCCTTGTTGCTTAAAGTCAGTTTAAGCACTTCATTCTCGATTGTGTAGAATTTCTCTTCGCCAAAAGCAGCTGCTGAGAAATCACCGGTTGCATCAGCCAGACGTGCTGAATCACTGTCCAAAACAACTGTTGAGTCGGTATTATTGGCCACAGTGGCAGCTTCGGCAGCTTCACGGGCTTTTACTTCCTGCTCATACTTTTGCTTTTGCACAAGTGCAATCGAATCCTGGTAACGAATTTCTTCCTCACTCGGCTTATTCATTACCGAAAAACCAATAAGAATAAGTGCTATCAGCACAAATCCGATAATCGTGTTTTTATCCATTAATTTGTTAGTATTTTATTTAGAAAAAATTGCGGCTTTGCCTGAATGGACAAACACCGCATTTTAAAAATTATTACTCAGGTTTTAATTATTTACCTATAGCAGCTTCAACGAAACTGATAAACAGCGGATGCGGATTTACCACCGTACTGCTGTATTCAGGGTGAAACTGAACACCCACATACCATTTGTGTGAACTAAGTTCGATAATTTCCACAAGATCCGATTCCTCGTTCAGTCCGCTGCAAACCATTCCGGCTTTTTCAAAATCTGCTTTGTAAGCATTGTTGAATTCGTAACGGTGACGGTGACGCTCGCTGATATTTTCCTTTTTGTAAATATCGTAAACTTTGGTTCCTTTTTTCAGGTGACATTTATAAGCACCCAAACGCATGCTGCCTCCCAAATCGAGCACATCTTTCTGTTCTTCCATGATATCCACAATGTTGTGTGTGGTAGCCGGATCGATTTCGGTGCTGTTAGCATCGGCATAACCCAGTACATTACGGGCAAATTCGATAGACATGGTTTGCATACCCATACATATTCCCAGACATGGCAGATTGTTTTCGCGGGCATATTTCAGTGCCGCAAATTTACCTTCCATACCACGCTGACCGAATCCGGGAGCCACGATAATACCATCTGCTTTCGAAAGTTTTTTCTCCACATTCTCATCATCCAGTTTATCCGAAAGAATCAAATCGAGTTTAAGTTTGCGGTTGTTGTAGGCACTTGCATGCACCAGCGACTCAATAATCGATTTGTAGGCATCGGGCAACTGCACATATTTTCCCACAATGGCAATGCGCACTTCGTCTTTGGCATTTTCGAGTTTTTCAACAAAAGTGCTCCATTTGTCCATGTCGGCATGTGGCGTTTTTGCCAGATCGAATCCCATTTTGGTCAGCGCCACCTCGTCGAGTTTTTCGAGCTGCATATTCAGCGGGACGCGGTAGATTGAAGGCACATCGATAGACTGAAGTACGGCATTAGGCTCTACATTACAGAACAGAGCCACTTTTTTGCGCATTTCAGCAGGAATATTGTGTTCGGTACGCAATACCAGAATATCGGGTTGCACACCCTGTTCCTGCAATGCTTTCACCGAATGCTGTGTAGGTTTTGTTTTAAGTTCCTTTGCAGCTGCCAGATAAGGCACATAAGTCAGATGCACAATCAGACAGTTTTTGCCAAGTTCCCAACGCAACTGACGAACACTTTCGATGTAAGGAAGCGATTCGATATCGCCCACAGTACCACCGATTTCGGTAATTACAAAGTCGAAATCGCCTTTATTGCCGAGCAATTTGATATTGCGTTTGATTTCGTCGGTAATATGCGGAATAATCTGCACAGTTTTGCCAAGGTAGTCGCCACGACGTTCCTTGTTGATTACATTCTGGTAAATGCGACCTGTGGTCACATTGTTTGCTTTGTGTGTTTCCACACCCAGAAAGCGTTCGTAATGACCCAAATCGAGGTCAGCTTCGTGTCCGTCCACTGTTACATAGCATTCACCATGCTCGTAGGGATTCAGAGTACCCGGATCCACATTGATATACGGATCAAGTTTTTGGTTAGTAACTCTAAAACCACGGGCCTGCAACAGTTTTCCCAACGATGCAGCAATAATGCCTTTTCCCAACGATGAAGTAACTCCACCTGTAACAAAAATGTACTTAGTCTCTTTCACTTTATTTTTCCTTAAAATTACTCTCTTTAATTTCGTATTTTTAAGTCCGCAAATTTCGGAAAAAAAACTGAATAAATAAAGCAGTTGTGTATATTTAACCCAATTTCAGGAATCAAAGTGAAAGGTGAGGCGAACACATTCGCAACAGCCTGTCAAACATGTGTCACAAACATGGCTGTATCGGAGTTGAGCACCATTTTATAAGCCAGTCCGGGATTGAAAAGCCGTGAAAAAAGTTTGCGGCGACGGGTATTGAGCGCAAGTACATCGATACCTTTTTGTTGCAGATAATCTTCGATAATATCCGGATTATCGGGACTTCCAATAAGGGCGTAATGTGTGACAAGCGAGGGATAATGCGATGCAAAATACGATTTGATACCGCCCAGAATCACTTCACTCCAGCTTTCGTTTTTCTCCGAAGCGTGAATAAAGTAGATTTCGAGTTTATCGCTTTTAAACATCTCGATGGTTTTATCTATGGCTATCAAATCCTTTTGGTCGAAATTGGTCAGAAAAGCAATGCGCTTCACAGCACCAACTGTTTGAACCGCAGAACTGTAAGGAACTGCAAACACCGACACCTGCGACGACTCCATTATTTCGGCAGTCACACTTCCGATAAGCTCGGTGGATACTTTTTTACCATGCGTTCCCATCACCACCAGTGCAGGATTATATTTTTTGCAATATTCCAGAATCTGATCTTCAGGCACTCCTTCGCGCAACTCGAAGCGGAAAGGCACATCGGGTAGTTCTCCCTTCTCAATACGCGACCGTATCAGATTGCTCATATTATCCGCATCGGCACGGGCAGTGCTGATAATACGACGCAAAAGTTCGCTGTCGCTAATGCTGTAAGTATTCAGATCGTTGTGCGCCGAAATGGTAAAAGCAGGGCTGAAATAGACATACAGAAGCACCACTTCGGCATTCATTCCGGCGGCAAATCCAAAACCGAAATCTATGGTTTTACTCACCGGATCGGCGAAATCGTAGGGAATAAGTATTTCAGATTCCTGCGTTTTGATTTCATCCTTTTCCCATTCACTTTCAATTTCCTCCACCAGTTGCAGTGCGCGTGGCAGGTCGGACTGATGAATACGCACCCTCACTCCCACTGCCAGTTCGGGCTGCTCGAGATTCAGGTTGTGTATCACTGTTTCGATGCCGTTTTCCTCGAGTACCGACTTAATCATTTGTGCACGCTGATAGGTGCGAATGGCTAAGGTTACAAGTTTGTCGTCCATAATATCAGATATTTAAATAGTGAATAATCAATTCTGCAAGTTCAAAGCAATTAAGCTGTCCGGATTTGCTTTTGGCTGCTGTAAAGTTATATTTTTTCCTCCAATTATAATCCCGAAACATGAAATTTAATAGTTTTGGCATTTAAAGTATAGTAATTAAACAAATGACGGAGTGATTTATATCAGGCTTTCAGAAAAAAAACATTAATTTTGCACTAACAGTTATGGCGGACCGCAATAAAACAGTCCGGTTTTATTCACTTTATCATCTGAACATTGGAACCCAATCTTTTGCTTTCTGTATTTTCAGGCATCACTGCACATCCCATTACATGGCCGGCAGTCATTTCGCTCGTAGTCAGCATTCTGCTATTGTGCATATCAGCCATTATATCTGCTTCTGAAGTAGCCTATTTTTCGCTCGACCCGCAGCAACTCGACAGTATGCACGACAGCGACAATAAGTCGGAGAAACGTGTGGTTAAACTACTCGACAAGCCACAAAGACTGCTTGCAACCATTCTGATCGGCAATAATTTCGTGAATGTTTCCATCATTCTGCTGCTCACGGTTTTTACAAACTCGATACTGAACTTTGATCAGTCGCCACTTATAGGTTTTATTTTCCAGACCATCATTATCACTTTTCTGCTGTTGCTTTTTGGTGAAATAATGCCGAAAATATATGCCACGCAGAATTCCAGAAAAGTGGCAAGTGCTGCTTCATCCTTTCTTTCGTTTCTCGAAACCATTTTCAGCCCGTTTGTAAGTCTTCTGGTTAACTCAACGTCTATCGTCAACAACCGGCTTGCCAAACATGCGCACAGCAATATATCGATGGACGAGCTGTCGCAGGCACTGGAACTTACCAGCAACAGCACCGACGAGGACACAGATATTCTGGAAGGTATTATTAAATTCGGGAATATTCATGTAGTGGATATTATGACTTCGAGAGTGGATGTAGTGGATGTGGATATCAAAACAGGTTACAAGCAATTGCTAGAAATGATTATCCGCTGCGGATACTCGCGCATTCCGGTTTATTCGGGCAGTCGCGATAATATTAAAGGTGTTCTGTACAGCAAGGATTTGCTTCCGCACCTCGACAAGCCTGCTACTTTTCGCTGGCAAAGCCTTATCCGTCAGGCTTATTATGTACCCGAAACAAAGAAAATTGATGATCTGCTGAACGAGTTTCAGAAAAACCATGTGCACCTGGCCATCGTGATAGACGAATACGGTGGTGCTTCGGGACTTGTGACGCTGGAGGATATTCTGGAAGAAATTGTGGGTGATATCAGCGACGAATACGACGACGAACAGAAACTGTATGTGAAGTTAGACAATCATACCTTTGTGTTTGAAGCAAAAATTCAGCTCAACGACTTCTTTAAAATTGAAGAGATTGAAGAAAATGACTTTGCCAGGGTAACCGATGAGGTGGAAACACTTGCCGGACTGATACTTGAAATAAAAGGTGAAATCCCCCAAAAATCGGAACGGATAGGCTACGGCCGTTATGTATTCGAAATTCTGGCGGTTGACAATCGCCGTATTAAAAAGGTGAAGTTGTTTATAAGAGACGATTATAAGGAAGAGTGAGTTCCGCGTTCCGCGTTTCGCGTTTCGGGTTTCAGAGTTTATCATGAGATTTGAAGATTTGAAGATTTGAAGATTTGAAGATTTGAAGATTTGAAGATTTGAAGATTTGAAGATTGTGCGTTTCGGAGGTGATTCGCATCTAATTTAGCGGCTCTGAGTCTTTGTTCTTTTATCTTTGCTCTTTTGTCTTGGTTCTTGATTCTTGATTCTTGGTTCTTGGTTCCGGATTTATCCTGACATTAAAAAAAACTGACTATATGCAAAAAGCATTTTTATATATTTTCCTGATTTCTGTGTTTCTGACTGGTTGTACCGGTAATTATACGCCCAGGCCATACGGATATTTCAGAATTGAGTTGCCGGAGCCACATTATCGTAGTGTGGACACGCTTCAGCTGCCTTACAGTTTCGAGCAATCGGACGCAGCAAAAATTATTGCCCGCAGCGCTGATGGCGAAAAATACTGGATCGACCTGGTTTATCCCGAACTAAATGCCAGCATACATTGCAGCTACAAACCCATTCAGGGCAATTTGTTTGAACTGAGTGAGGATTCGCGGAAATATGTGTACAAGCACAGTATAAAAGCCGACGGCATTGGCGAAACGGTATTCGAGAATCCTGAAAAAAATGTATATGGCATTCTCTACGATTTAAAGGGAAATACTGCCTCGTCGCTTCAGTTTGTGCTGACCGACAGTACGAAACATTTTTTCAGAGCGGCACTATATATCGACAATGTGCCCAACAAGGATTCGATTGCGCCGGTGATTGAATATCTGCGCAAGGATGTGGTGCAAATAATGGAGACTTTTGAATGGAAGCGCTGAATTGCGAAACGATAAGGGAGGAAGAAGTCAGCATAATGATTTGCCGGATTCCGGACGAACATGATACTTTCTTTGAAAGTCATCAGCTTCCGGAGTTTTACGCGGAAGAGCTGCATAAAATCAGTTCAGACAAACGCCGACGGGAATTTATCACAGCGCGAGTGGCTATGAACCAATTACTGGACAAGGAAGTTCGGATTGTGTACGATAAAGCGGGAAAACCACTTCTGAGCAATTGCGAAGGGCATATCAGCATATCTCACAGCCGGAAGTTTTTAGCGCTTATTTACCACCCCTGCAAAGCAGTTGGCATCGACATTGAATGTCCGTCCGAAAGGGTTTTAAAAGTGAGCCAACGTTTCCTGAACGACACGGAGTTGGGTTATTTCGAAGGCCAGCTGCTGAAAATTCAAATTGCATGGTCGGTAAAGGAGGCTTTGTACAAAATGCTGGGCGAAGACTATGTGGATTTTGCAGCTTCGATGCTGATACATGATTTCGAGCCTTCGGAAAAAGGGTACATAAGCTGTGAGGATCCGCGCAGTGGCAAAGTTTTCGAAGTGGAATATATAGTTCGAGCTGAATTTAATCTGGCATACTCAATTATGTAAGCGATCATTATTATTGATATATTTCACCACATAGCACACAGTAGTTTTGAAAACAGAAGAAAAGACTAAGAACACATAGGATTATCCCGAATAACGGGATAATTTCAGAGCAAGAAAAGTATCGTCTACTATGCGAACTAAGTCTTTTTCCTCAATAATTTCTATATGTGCTATTGTGTTAGAAGTATATCATTCAATATTTCAACTAAATTACTGAATTATGAGAAACGAAATTTACAGAAATATCTTAGTTAAACGCGAGCAAAACCACAAAATGCTGGCCGTACTGCTCGATCCCGACAAGTGCAAAGACCGTCATATAGTTAGTATTATTTCGATGCTAAAGAGTTACCCACCCGATTTCGTATTTGTGGGCGGGAGCCACACCATACTTTCGACCAATAGCCTGATTGAAATACTGCAGGAGGAATTAAGTTCGAAAATTGTACTTTTCCCCGGCGATGCTTCGCAGTTTTCGGACAAAGCCGATGCGCTGCTGCTGCTTTCGCTGCTTTCGGGCCGCAATCCCGAATATCTGATTGGCCAGCATGTAAATTCGGCTATTGGTATCAGGGCATCGGGCGTGGAAGTTATTCCCACAGCTTATATTCTGGTGGAAGGCGGCAAAACCAGCGCCGTGGAATATATGAGTAATACACGTGCCATTCCGCGCAACAAAAAAGACATTGCTGTATCCACAGCTGTGGCCGGCGAACTGCTGGGCATGCGCCTCACCTATCTCGAAGCCGGAAGTGGCGCTCAATTGCCTGTCCCCACCGAAATGATTCAGGCCGTGCGCCACAATCTCGATATGCCTCTGATAGTGGGCGGAGGCATTGGTACTCCCGAAGCCATGATAGCTGCCTTTGAAGCCGGAGCCGACTTAGTGGTAATAGGCAATGCTTTCGAATCGCAACCGCAACTGATCCCCGATTTTGCTCAAGCGCTGAAAAAATATAACGAAAAGGAAGAAATCTAATCAGGTAAATTACCTGATTAAATTTCCTTTCATCTCAGCTTATTTTTCAAATAATGTGGTCCTGCAATACGCATATAGAAAAGCAGGGATAAGATCACAGCAATTGTTCCGGCGAGGAATGACATTTGAAGTCCGCCCAAATGATCGGCAATCCATCCACCGGCCACCAACCCGATACCAATACCAATGTCCCAGCTTGTCATGTAGGTAGAGCTTGCCGTGGCGCGGCGGTTATTGGGTGCGAGGTTTACAAAAACCGTATTGTAGGCTGGGAACAGTAACCCGTAGCCCAGGCCAAGAATAAGAGAAAGCACATAAAACAAAACAAGTACAGTATCGGGCCGGTCGATGAGATGCAGCGAAGTAAGCATGGCAAAACCAATGACACACAGCAGCGTGCCCCAGTTAATCACAGCATTTACTTTTCCTTTGTCCACCATTTTGCCACCAAAAAGCCGCGAAAAGGTAAGTCCCACAGCCATAAGCGAAAAGAACATGCCTATACCGGAAGTAAGTCCCACCTGACGTCCGTAAAGCGAGATATAAGTGACAGCCATTCCATAGGGAATACCCATCAGCAGCAAACTGAATCCGGCATTAAGACCTTTGAATAGAAAAAAGCGGTCGAAAGCCACAGGTTGTTTATTGCGTTTATCGGCTAAGTTTTCCGATTTGATATTTGTGGCAAACACAAATCCCGTAAGCCCGGTAGCAATGGCGGTATAAAAAACGACATCGAAACTCACCACATCGTGCAACATAAGTCCGGTCATTGGTCCCACAGCCATAGCCAGGTTGTTGGCTACACCGAAATAACCCAAACCCTCACCTCTTCGCGCAGGGGGCATGATATCGATAATAAGGCTGTTACCGGCAGTAGTGACAAAACCAAAAGTAAAGCCGTGGAGAATGCGGAAAAACAAAAACAATCCGATGGTGTGCGCCAGCGGATATCCCACAAAAGTCAACACAAAAAGCACATAGGCAGCCAGATAAAGCGGACGCCGATAGAGCATATCGAGCACAAATCCGGCAAAGGGACGTATGAGTAGAGCGGCAATAGTATAACTCGATAGAATTACCCCTACAAGCGCTTTACTGGCATCGTATTTTTCGATAAGATAAAGCGGGAACACAGGAACAAGCAGATAAAATGCGAAGAACAACAAAAAATTACCAATGCAGGCACTGATAAAACTTTTTGTCCACAGGATTTCTTTTTGCATAATTGTAATGCGATAAAAGATAAGTTATAGGAATAAGAAACTGCTGTATTATTTCTGTACAGGCGTTTTGCTTACACGGTCGAAAAACGGATTTTTTGAAGTGCTGCTAATGGGAATGCCATACACCGAAGTGCATCCGGGCATCATACCAAGTTCGATGGCAGCACGACCGACCGAGAACATTACACGACTATCCACCCGATGATCGGCAGCTACCGAACAGGCAGAGCCAATGGCAATGCCCAAATCCACAGTATTCACAGCACAGGGAACATCGTTAAATTCATCTTTGGCTGCACAGGTTTCGAAACCGCAATAACTGCAATTCAGATTCTGATTGCGTCGTTTGGTACCAATAAGCACAATGGCTCCGGCCTGAAGGATATTTTCGGCATCGCGCAAAAAGAATTTCAGCCCCGACTGTTCGCTGTAGCGAATCATGGCCTGCGATAGCTGTACGATGGTTTCGTCGGTAGCTATTGCTACTTCGATAATATCAATCCCCTTGCCTTTAGGGGCGGTGCGGGCTGCAGTCATCATGGCATTGGCCACAGTGAGCAAGCGCTCGCGACGGTTTTCTCTTTCGTTGATTAACACCTTATTATTTACAATTTACAGTTGACAATGTACAATGGATAATTTTTCATTTACCATTTTATCATTTACTATTTACTATTTACTATTTAATAGTACCGACTATGAGAACTAATTAACGCGAAACTCTGAAACCTGAAACTTCAAAACTATGAAACTTAAAACTATGAAACTTAAAACTATGAAACTAAGAACTTCACATTTAAGAGACTTCACAATTAATGAAAAAGAGAGGCTGCCTTTATTCAGGACAGCCTCAGGGTTTTACACTTAGGTTACGAGATCTTTTCTATCGTTTCCTGAAGGTTTATTTCAATACCTTTTTTATCATAGAATTTATATTGCAGGAATCCAAGCTTTTGAGATGCTATTACTTTGCATCCTTTACCGTATTTGAGCTTCCATTGCAATTTCATCGACACCAGACCTTTCGAAATAAAGGCATCCACATAAGGGTGAAGATGTAATGTAAAATCTTTGATCTTTAATTTATTTACCAAATAGTCAATTTTGCTTTCGAGCTGGTCGGTAAACAAAATCGAGGGTTTGGTATGTCCTGTACCATAACAAGTAGGACATGTTTCCTCTATATCAATATCCATGACCGGACGCACCCTCTGACGGGTCATTTGCATAAGTCCGAACTTACTTAAAGGCAGAATATTGTGTTTGGCTCTATCCTTGCTCATGGCTTCGCGCATGCGGTCGAACAGTTTTTGTCTGTTTTCGGCCTCGTGCATATCAATAAAGTCCACTACAATAATACCACCCATATCTCGTAAGCGCAGCTGACGTGCAATTTCATCGGCAGCAGCCAGGTTGACGTCGAGCGCATTCGCTTCCTGTCCATTTCCGGCTTTTGAGCGGTTACCGCTATTCACATCGACCACATGCAGTGCTTCGGTATGTTCAATAATCAGATAGGCTCCGCTTTTGAACGAAACTGTTTTTCCGAAAGCCGATTTTATTTGTTTGGTAATACCAAAACTATCGTAAATAGGGGCTTCGTCGTTGTACAGTTTTACAATGTCCTTACGTTCAGGAGCTATCAGTTCTACATAGTCGCGTACTTCGGTATAAACCGACTGATCGTTGATATGGATATGTTTAAAACTCGGGCTGAATAAATCTCTTATTATTCCAACCGTGCGACCTAATTCTTCGAGAATAAGCGAAACTCCTTTCGACTGTTGTACTTTGGCAATGGCTTCTTCCCAGCGTTTTACCAGAATTTTCAGTTCATTGTCGAGTTCGGCTACTTTTTTTTCTTCCGCAACTGTTCTGACGATCACCCCGAATCCTTTGGGTTTGATACTTTGAATCAGCTGTTTGAGACGTTGACGTTCTTCCTCGGTTTTAATTTTCTGCGATACCGACACTTTGTCGGAAAATGGCATCAGTACGAGGAATCGGCCTGCAATAGAGATTTCGGCAGTCAGTCGTGGTCCTTTGGTCGATATGGGTTCTTTAGCTATCTGAACCAGAATATCCTGACCGGGCTTAAGGATGTCGTTGATTGAGCCGTTTTTCTCAATTTCGGGCAGTTGTTTTACTTTCTGAATCGCAGGTACTTTTTTTCGGTCGCTGAGTATCTGCGTTGTAAATTGATAAAGAGTATTGAAATTTGAACCTAAATCAAGATAGTGAAGAAAAGCGTCTTTTTCGTAGCCCACATCCACAAATGCTGCATTCAAACCGGGCATTATTTTTTTTACCTTTCCAAGGTAGATATTTCCCACGGCGAACTGTTCTTCGCGTCCTTCGTGGTTTATTTCTACCAGGCGTTTGTCTTCGAGCAGCGCAATAGATATTTCGGACGGTTGTACGTCCACTACTAATTCGCTATTCACTTTTTTCTTTTTTTAGTTTGTTTTTTTCTGTATAAAAAAACAAACTTATAAAGCCAAGATAAAGCTTATAAGTTTGTTTTTCTTGGACTTTAAAAAATTAAAGACCACACTTTTAGACTATTTCTTTTTGTGTCTGTTTTTTCTAAGTCTTTTCTTACGTTTGTGAGTAGACATTTTATGTCTTTTTCTTTTTTTACCGCTTGGCATCGTCTTTTTGTTTTATATAATGAAAAAAAATTATTTTACTACGCTCACGAAAGTTTTGGCTGGTTTGAAAGAAGGGATATTGTGAGCCGGAATGATGATAGTAGTGTTTTTCGAAATGTTACGGGCAGTTTTTTCAGCACGTTGTTTGATTACAAAGCTACCGAAACCTCTTAAATATACGTTTTCGTTTTTAGCCAACGAATCTTTTACTGCTTCCATGAAAGCTTCAACAGTTGTCAATACAGTTGCCTTATCGATTCCTGTATTTTTAGCAATCTCATTTACGATATCTGCTTTAGTCATTTTAGTAATTTTTAATGAGTTAATAATTATTTTATGATTGATTTAAATTTTCTCAAAACGGACTGCAAATATATTGCTTTTATTCTGATTAAAAAACAATTGCGCTAAATATTTTTCGAAAAAAGGGAAATTATCAAATAATGACTTATTATTCCGATAACAATTTATCCATCTGGTCTACAGTGAAGTTACGGGCCACGATTTTTCCATCTTTATCAATAAGTACGGTTGCGGGAATTGAATTTACAGCATACAATGCAGCTCCTGCCGACTTCCAACCCTGAAGGTCGGACACATGCGACCACTCTAATTTATAAGTATCAATTGCCGAGCGCCAGTTCGCATCGGTATCGTCGAGTGAAACGCCATAAATAGCCAGTTTCGAACCTTTGTACTTTTGGTATAAAGCTTTAAGTTCGGGGAACGAACGAATGCAGGGACCACACCAAGAAGCCCAGAAATCGACTAACACATAATCGGTTTTCCCCACAAGTTCAGATAGCGCAAGCATTCCTCCATCGGGAGTCGGGAGACTGAAATCGGTGTACATCTGGCCTACAGCGGTCTTTTTCTCGGTTTCGATGGCAGCAATAATTTCCTGTACGCGTTTTACAGTTTTTGTTTTATCGGTCATTTTGTTTACAATGCTCTCCTTTTCGTCAATACTCATGCCATGGAAAGTGGTGGTAAACACAAAAGTACCCACAATGGTATTTACATTTTTCACAGCAAAGTTAACATCGAAAGCCACATCCTCTTTCTGGATTTCCTCCATACGCTTGTTCAGACTTTCAGCTTTGGAACTGTCGGCAGCCACTTCAGCCGATAGTTTCTGAAACTCATCGTTTGCTTTGGTATAGAATGCATCCTTCTGAGCATTGTAGGCACTTAAAATTTCGTTTTGCTCAGTACCAGAAACTGTCATTCGGGTCAGACTATCCACAGCGATACTGATTTTTCCGTTTTCGAGCACAAAAGGTTTACGAAAATGATCACCATCCTGATTTTCGAAAGCCAGATACACCACACGTCCGCTGTCGGCCTCACCCTTAAAAGTAAATGAACCTTTCAGAATATCAGCACTATCCACACTGACCCATTCACGATCAATACGTTCCTTGATATAAACTTTAGCTCCTTCATTGTAAGCTGCATCAATGTTTCCTGAAATTTCATACTCTTTGGGGGCACAAGCCACCATTAAAACCACAGCAAATAAGAATAAAATGTGTTTTCTCATAACTCTTTGAATTTAGAAGATTTATTTATGAAATAAGTAAATTGGAATATTTAATGATATATTTTCAACACAGTAGAACACATAGAAATTATTGAATAAAAAGACTTAGCTCACATAGTAAAAGAGTATCTGAAGATACTTTTGCAGCTCTGAGATTATCCCGATTTTCGGGATAATCCTATGTATTCTTAGTCTTTTCTCTTATTTTTCAAAACTACTGCGCACTATGTGGTGAAAAATTATCGGTCACTTTCAGTTGCAAATATCTGAATTTTATCCGATTATATAAAACAAAGGAAGCAAATTTAGATAATGTTAAGAGTATTATCTTCAAATGCTTCCCCTGTAAATCAGAATGATGCTGTAAAATGCCCGAAATTACTGCACAATCAGGTAAATGGCAATGGCATGACACACACTTCCGGCCAGTACAAACAAATGCCACACGGCGTGCATAAACTCCACCTTTTTTATGAGATAAACAACTGCTCCAAGCGTATAAGCCAGTCCGCCGCCAATCAACCACCAAAGCACATCCATATTTCCAAGCGCTGATAGCACATCTGTCAGCGGTTTGAAGGCAATGACAACCACCCAGCCCATAGCCACATAAGCCACAGTTTCGAGCTTTCCGGCATTTTTCAGATTCAGAAAGCTTAGCAAAACGCCGGCCACCGCAGCAGCCCATACCACAGCAAACAATACCCAACCCCAGGCGCCTTCGTTGCGAAGCACCACCAGCGTAAAAGGTGTGTACGAACCGGCGATGTGCAGATAAATGGCTGCATGATCGAATTTGCGCAGCAACATTTTCTTATGCTCATCGCGCTCGTGATGATAAAAAGTAGATGTGATGTACGAAAAAGTCATAAACACCGCATAGACCATAAAACTGGCCAGAATCCAGTTGTCGGCTGTGGGAATGGCTCTCAATATTAATACCACTCCGGCTGCCAGACCGAAAATGATACCTGCCAAATGAGTATAGGTATTGGCTTTTTCTTCACGAAGGGTGTAACGGGACATTTTATATTTACGATTTAATTATTTACAATTTACGATTGGGGGTTCGCGTTTCGGGTTTCGCGTTTCATGTTTCAGAGTTTCATGTTTCAGAGTTTCAGAGTTTCGGGTTGATTGAAGATTTTTGGATCAAACAACTTTCTAATAATATGAGTATACCAAAACTCTGAAACATGAAACTCTGAAACATGAAACTCTGATACGCTATTACTTTACCCGAACAATCTCTCCACCTGTATGGCTTACAAATTCGGGGGCATACTGACATTGTATGGTTGCTATGCCGCTGGTGAAAGCACCGGCGTTGTTTGCCCACATTTCGTACTCAAACACATAGGTTCCTTTTGGCAAAAAGCTAAAGAAAAATTGTGTGGAAGCATCTTTTGTGGTTTGATAATAACACAGACTTTCTTTCCATTCGCAGCCAGAAAGCTGATTTACGGGTTCGAAACAGGAAGCGCGCAAATCTTTCAGCGCCACAAATTCAAGATTGCGGTCGGTAGTCACCACCAAACGCGTAATGACTTTATCGCCTTTTTTCAACTGTGTTTGCTCCAAAGGCAACATTGAATTTCCCTGTTTCACAAACAGTTTTTTGGTTACTTTCAGCGCATTGCTTTGTCCCTGTACTTTGTCGATATCCTGATAATACTGCCAATACATAGCTCCCCAGCCAATTGAAGACTGATTGAGGGGGTGACCCGGAGTCAGCTGCTCATTTGCAAATTTATTGAGGGGGTGACTTGGAGTCACCCTCTCAATTGTAGATATAGTTACATTTCCCATTTCGGGACGAATAGTTTGCAGCGGAATGCTTTGTTTGAAATAACCTGTACCTGCTTCTTTTGTTTCGGGCATCAATAACTGATTTCCGACAGTAATTTTCACTTCCGAGTTATTTGCAAGCCAGTCGGTTCCCTGTAACAAGAGGGCGTGAATAGCATTTACTGAAGCTACAGGCGAATCCCAGCGCTGGGTTTGTTTTTGTTTCAGCAACCAGATTTTCATTTCGTCGATTTCGGCCTGCGAGGCACCTGTTTCGTTAAAAGCTTCGATCATGGCAGCCTGAACAGCCACAGGCCGTTCGTTCCAGAAATAGCCTGCTGTATTTTTTGCCCAGTACATTCCGAACTCGTCGGTTTTCAAAGCATTTTCGCGCAGCGATTTCATTATCTGATCCGCAATTTTTGTTTTTCCATTGCGCTGTGCCACCACAGCCATCATGGCTTTGCCGTAAAGCGTAAACGAAGTCCAGTATTTTTCGGCCTGAGCGCTGTAAAACGCATGCGCTTCGCGGGCAAACTCAGCCACAGGAATTTCAGGATATTCCGAACGCATGTGCAAATAAAACAACTGCGAATTGTCGATACAATTTTGCTTCTGATAATCTTTGTTGTACTTTTTCAGCTGGTCGAAATCGCGCGAAATTTCCAAATCGAGATATTTTAAGGCAGAGGTGAGAGGTGAGAGGTGAGAAGTAAGTAAATCAGCACCTGTCATCTTATCGAGCCTTGCCAGATTCAGCATTATTTCGAGGGTGATATAACGGCTCGAAGTCATTCCCTCGAACCAGGCAAAACCGCCATCGGGTCGTTGCAGTTTCAACAGTTTGTCGAGATATTGCTGTGCCTGATTTTTCTGCATATTCAGGTCGAACAGCAAAGCAATCTGACGTTTTTGCTCCGTCTCATCTTTTGCAGCCATTACCCAGGGCGTTTCTTCCAGAAGCATATTTTTGAGTTCCTGATTTTTCTCCAGATTGGACAAAAGTGCCTCACGGCTGCCTTTCGCATTTTTCCACTGATCGAAAACCTTTGCAATTTTCGGATTCGAACTGGCAATCAAGCCAGCCAGCGAATTTGTATAATAAGCTGTGAACAAACTCAACGCATTATCGGCATCGGGTTGCGAAAGCGTAGGCAATGCCTGCACGGCATACCAGGCCGGATTGGCTGTAAATTCCACAGCGAGATTGCGGGTATCCACTTTCGAAAGATTTTCAGTCAGACTACGGAAATTAAACGTACGTGTTTGTCCGCCACGAATTATCATTGGCATACTTTCGGTTACCAGCACTTTGTCGGGCAACACGGGCAGATATTTTTGTTCGCCATCGCTGAAATCACCTGATTCGGCAATGATTTTACAAACCACCAGTTCGTGATCGGAAAATTCTGAGACCTCCCACTCTACTACCTTTGTTTCGTTGGCATTTAAAGCAACTGTTCGGACTGCATTGTCTTTCAACACAATTGCTTTGTCTGTTTCAGGATTTATGAGTTCAAAATTTACTTTTACATCCAATTTGCCATCAGTCAGATTAATAACATTGGCACTTAAAGTCAGTTTATCCGAACGACGGACAAAACGCGGGAGATTCATTTGCACCATCAAATCCTTCTGAGTAACAGCTGTGGTATCGAAACCACCAAAATACAAATCCTGCGTATGCGCCAGCAGTTTTACATTCCAGCGGGTCAGACTTTCGGGCGCAGTAAACGAGAATTGTACATTTCCCTGCGCGTCAGTTTTAAGTTGCGGGTAGAAAAATGCTGTTTCTGCAAAATTGGTGCGGGGCTTAACCGTTTTATTCTGACCCTGAGTTGTTTTCTCAAAAATTCTATTATCATCTTCAACAACGACTACTTCCGATAAAGCCAGATTTGGTGCGGGTGGAGGCGGTGGTATCGATTCAACTCCGGCCACTTTTCCCTGGAGAGCATCTGCTGCAACTACATCAAGCGACATAAACTCTTCATTGCCAATTGATTTAGCTCCTCTTATTCTGATCGGCCCATTATTATATCGTCGTGACAAATAGAAATCAAACCAGTTTAAGCGGTCAAATTCATACTCAGATATGGACTTATAAATTGATTCAAAATCGGCCACAGCATGTTCATTTCCAATATATGGAGTTTGCCACATTGGTGAATTTCCTAAATAAGCCCTGTAAGTCGGATTAAAATTCCAACTGTGCGCGCGAATGGCATCCAACGAGGCATCGTACATGGCAGCAAGCAATTCGGCGTTCTTTTTATCGGCTTCAGGAATGGTCACCGTCCATGTTTCGTGTGCACCCGGAAGCAGTTTATTGCGGAAAACCGAGAACTTTGGTTTCAACTCTTTTTTCACTTCCTTTTTCGTAATGGAAAGCTCACGAGTAAAGAGTTTTTCATCCTTCATAAAAGTAAAATGCACATTTACCCCATCGCCATACGAAGCTTTGAAAGGAATTCTGAACACTTTTATACTGTTATCGAATTTTATCCATTTGCTTTCGAGTACTTTATTACCTTTCATAATCTCGAAAAGTACTTTCGTATTCCGGGTAGAAGTTCCAAAGCGAATAATGGCTTTCTCGCCCGGTTCACATTCGGTATTTTCAGTATCCAGCCATACATAAGTTTTTACAGACGGACGGGCATCTTTCTTTCCGTAAAGAATAAATTCATGCTGCGTTTTAATCTCATTACCGAATTTATCTTTAGTAGTTAAAACCAATCGATAAAGACCCGATTTTAGCTTTTTCAGCGGAAGTGTCAGTTTTTTATCGATAGTATTATATTCGCCAGCCAGCACTTTCGAATTTACTTTAAGGCTATCAAGATTATTATTATTTTCTTCGAAATACTCAGCCGTTTCATTGAGTTGGTAAAGCGTATATTCTATTTTGCTATCGGTTCTCTCGCCATTAATGGTTTCGGCATGAATAGCAAAGGCATTCGCTGTATTTTTATCGACTTTCTGAGGAATTGCAGCCACAATAAACAAAGCTTTATCGCCTACCGAGAAGGACATTTCGCCTTTTTGCGTTTCGCCATTGGGTTGCGTTACTTCGGCAATCACCGAATAGGTGTAAATATTTCCGCGCAGGTACGATTGTGTATTTTTTGGTTTTTCGGGTACAAAACCGAATTCAAAACTACCATCGGCAGCCGAAATAAGGGTTCCGGAAAGCAATTCCTTTTCGGGCTCGCGTATCCACCAACAAAAATAATGACTGCGACGCATCACGCTGTATTTTACCGAAGCATTGGCAATATCGTAACCGGCAAAGGCTTTTACATTACCTTTGATAGTCAGTTTTTCGTTGAAACGAATTTCCGAAGCCGGTTTCGGAATAATGACTTCGAAAGTTGGACGCTTGTATTCTTCAACCGAAAAATTGTGTGTAAATTCATCGTTCACTTCCAGGTAATACATACCATTGAGACCACTCTGTGGCAAGACAAATTCGCCTGCAAACGAACCAAACTCATTGCTCTTAAACTTCTTCGAACTTATTTTCTGATCGTTGACATCGTATAGAGTCACCTCAAAATCAGCGTTTTTATTTACTTCCTGATGGTTTCGTGAAGCAACCCAGCTGATTCCTTTAAAATAAACCGTTTGTCCCGGCCGATAAATGGAACGGTCAGTCAGAATGCTGATTTTTGATTCTTCAGATTCCTCATGACTAAAACTATTGAAATAATAATACTGATTATTTGTGAAGAATTTATCATTGCCATATTCGATAAAAAACTGCTGAGATTTGTTTTCATTCTCAACAGGATATGCACAAAAACCAGTCTTTCCGGTAACAGTTTCTGCCTTTTTTGTAAGTACGTAACCTTTGCCATTCCAGTTCAGTTCGGCCACTTTCAGTCTGGCATTTCGCAAAGGCAGACCCGATTTACTATCGAGCACATACACCGACATTTTATCTTCTTCCGTTTTGCGGGAAATAAAATTAACTGCAGACACAGAAAAACCTCCGAAAGCGACTCCAAGAGATTCTGACTCCTCTGTTTGCAAAGTATTTTCATAATCGGAAAGGCTGAATTCGTAAATGCCAAAATCGCCTGTTTTCAGGACTAAAGCAGTATCGTTAGGCAGAAAATCGTCCTGCTTTGGCAATTTTATAATTTTTGTCTCCACAAGCTGTGCAGAAGGGTGTAACTTACGCTCCCGACGCGAATTCTGCTTGTAAATATAGTAATCCTGCGCCGACACATTCAGCTTATAAACTTTCAGATATAGCGTTTCAATATTGTTGTAATTCACATTAAGTGTCTGATCGGCTTGCGGGCGAACTAGTCTTTTATAGTTAACAATCAACTGTTTTTGCTGAATTTGCGACTGAATATTTTTCAGAACATCAATGCGCTTATACGAAGGATATTTAGCAATTCCCTCAGCACAAATGTCAAAAGCCTGACGTTTGGTATATTTCGAATCAAGATAAGAATTTTGTAAAAGAGTCTGCGCCTTTTCAGCCAACGCTTCAACTACAATTTCAGACGAGGAATTTTTCGAAATCAGAAAATCGAGCGCATTCAGGTAATGGTCTGTTTGTTGAGATTGTTCGTACACATATTTCAACCTCTGTAAATCGGTATAAAGTAAAGCTGCATCGTTTTTATCAGCCAAATGAAAGCTCAAAAGTTCTTTATACACATTCAGAATGCGGTTTTCGATACTGTTTTTAAAAGTTGTATCGGGCTGCGATTTCACAAAGATTTCGGCCGGTGCAAAGTATTTTTGATCTTCGAGCGGATTTTCATCCTCTACAATACCGGAAACGGAGGATAGAATATCAATTTTGCGATATGCCAGAAAATCAAAAAGCGTGGGTTCCAGCGTGCGACTGTCGTCTCCGGCATGAAGCAGAAGCGCAAATTTGAGTGCATCAGTCTTTTGCAACACAGCCACATTTTGAAGCGATGCATCGAATAGTGTGTTGATTTTGTTAAAGTAAATATTACTTGTCCATTCGTTAATATCGTTTGGTACAAATCCGGCGACATTAGTTCTTCGATCAATATTCCAGCGGTTTTGCTCATAATGTTGCGCATAAAGTTCGGCTGTCATCGAGTGCAGCAAAGCTTTTTCGGCCACATCCGTCGATTTTGTAGCGAAATCTTCGAATTCGCTGATAAGCGAAGGTGCTTTATCGGGTTCACGTTCAAGCGTAAATCGCATTTTATATACAAAAGCTTTGATTACTTCGGCATTATTTTTTTCTTCGACTGCCTGTTTCAGAATCAGTTCCACTTCTTTCAGCGCCGATTCCGGAAGCTGCTTTTCGGCTAATTCCTCTACCTGTTTCCAACGGTCGTCGATAGTTAAACCATTGTTTTTCTGAGCTAAAACGATTCCAACCACCAACATTATTGCCAGTATGGAGAGATAAATAAATTTCTTCATAAACTTATAATTCATTATGTGTGTTTAGACTTTACAAATATAATGCTAAATAAATCGGTAAGCATGTTTAGTGAAAATATTTTGTGAATAATTATTGCCTTGAAAATTCAATTAGTAAATGCAACTTTGCAGACAAAATAGGAAAGTTTGTTTTTTTCAGAGCCAGGAGGAATAACTCCCCCTTGCCCTGATGGAAAA
>SAAO01000034.1 GCA_009929375.1 Bacteroidia bacterium | reverse complement strand
TCAATCCGGCAAAGTGTCCGCTCATTCCTTTGATTTTAAAGTGACGAATGTCCCCAATCGTCCCTTTGTACTTTACGTGTCCAAGTTGTCTGGCCATGGCTAAAATATTTTTGAGTTTGATAATCCACTATTGAATTATTCATGCTCACAAAAATATTTACTTGTACCAAATAACGAAACAGGAAATCTGACGTATCAAAAGGAGATTGAATGTAATTGAACCAAAGACATTATAAATCAATCTATATTGTAAAGGCGATAGATGTATTCATGAAATTATAGCAATTCAGGACATTACGGAGCCTTTTGATCACTTACAATGAGATAGTCTAACAAACTACTATGTGCTGTAATTAAAGGCAAACAGAGAAAGGAATGTGCTTTGAGAGGTTGTGCGTTGTTTTTGGTGCAAATATGAATTACTGAAACAATAAAATTCAAAGTTGAGAAAAATGTTTCAGTAGTGTTTCAGTAGGCAAAAGAAAAGCCCTCGTATCTTTCTGATAATCAGATTAATACAAGGGCCTTAAAGTACCCAGAGCCGGGATCGAACCGGCATGGAAGTGAATCCACTGGTGTTTGAGACCAGCGCGTCTACCAATTCCGCCATCTGGGCATTAGCGGGTACAAAAGTAAGTTATTTTTCGGAACTGACAAACAGTTTTGTCAGTTACAATTTACATTTTATTGCCCGTTATTTGTATTTATCTGATTGTGAGGAAATCGGGCCTGAATTTAATTTTTCAGACTACGAATATTTTTTCTTTTTAATCACAAAATCGTTGCGTTTCCCTGCAAAAATCTCGTATTTCTGATAGCGACAATCGAGGGCACCATTCAGCAAACGTATTCTCTGTGAGGGCTTCAGACCTATTTTATCAAGACATTCTTCGTGCGAACTGATGACCCAGCAATCACTGCCCGGCATTTTGTGCTTCATGGCTGTACCCAAAGCAGCATACAATCCGTAAATATCGTCGGAAGTGATACGTTCGCCGTATGGCGGATTGGTAACCATCAAAAATTTATCAGCAGGAGCTTCGAAATCGCGAATATCAGCAGCTTTCAGTTCAATATAACGCGTAAGGCCGGCACTTTTTACATTCTGTTCGCTGATTTGTATGGCACGACGCGAAATATCCGAACCATAAATCTTATTTGTAAATTCGCGTTCAGCTGAATCGTCGTGATAAATATCATCAAAAAGTGTCTTGTCGAAATCGGTCCACTTTTCGAATGCAAAAGACGAACGATAAAGCCCCGGCGGAATATTCAGCGCAATGAGAGCAGCTTCAATCAATAATGTTCCTGAACCACACATTGGGTCCACAAAGTTTGTTTGTCCTTTCCAACCGGTCATCAGAATCATACCGGCAGCCAGTGCTTCGTTGAGTGGCGCTTCGTTTTGCGTGATTCGGTAACCACGCTTGTGCAACGAATCGCCCGAGCTATCGAGCGAAAGAGTACAACGATTGCCGGCAATGTGAATGTTCAGATTCAGATCAGGATTGTCGAGACGCACTGAAGGGCGGTCGCCTGTTTTTTCGCGAAACCAGTCCACCATGGCATCTTTCACCTTGTAAGCTACAAATTTACTGTGTTTAAACTCTTCGGAATACACAGTTGGTTCGATGGAAAAAGTATTGTTTACCGACATAAAATCGGTCCAGTTAAGCGTCATCAACGCTTTATAAAGCTCATCAGGATCGTTGGCTTTGCAATGAAACACCGGTTTCAGAACACGCGAAGCTGTACGCAGGTGAATATTAGCACGATACATCAACGCTTTGTCGCCCGTAAAACTTACGGCACGGCGTTGAATTTCCACATTATTGGCTCCAAGATTCACCAGTTCGGCGGCCAAAACCTCTTCAAGACCCTGAAAGGTCTTAGCAATCATTTCAAATTCCATCAATCTATTTACTATTTATCAATTTACTATTTACAATTTTACACATCAACACATTATCACATCAACACATCATCACATTATCACATCAACACATCATCACATCAACACATCAACACATTATCACATCAACACATTATCACATTGGCTAATTGGCACATTATTATTTTCTCTGCACAATCTTTGCGCCCGCGGGCACATCGCTATCTACCCAGATATTACCACCAATCACTGCGCCATCACCTACGGTAATAGTTCCCAGAATGGTTGAGTTAGAATAAATAATCACATTATTTCCAATCCGCGGGTGACGTTGTATACCTTTGATAGGATTACCATTTTCGTCGAGCGGGAAGCTTTTGGCTCCGAGGGTAACTCCCTGATACATTTTTACGTTATTTCCAATAATTGCAGTTTCGCCAATCACAACCCCTGTTCCATGATCGATGGTAAAGAAATCGCCGATTGTTGCACCGGGGTGAATATCAATTCCGGTTTCGGAGTGCGCCATTTCGGTAATGATACGCGGGATAAGCGGCACATCGAGTTTCAGCAACGCATTGGCTATGCGGTAGTTGCTGATAGCGCGAATACTTGGATAACAAAAAATCACTTCGCCGAAACTTTTAGCTGCGGGGTCGCCATTGAAGGCAGCCAACACATCAGTATGCAGTTTTTCGCGTATGGTGGAAAGCTGACTAATAAATTGCGTGGCCTTATCGTTGGCCTCGTTATCCATCAGACTACACGCTTTATCTTCCTCGCGCGATTCGAAACACATACCGGCCTTTATCTGGTTCGAAAGCAGGGAATGCAGTTTCTCCACATTCACGCCTATATGGTAAAGCATTGTGCGGGAGTTTACATTCGCATTTCCGAAGTAACCCGGAAAAAGAATTGAGCGTATAAGCTGTACAATTTCGCCAAGCACATCAACCGAAGGCATTGGGTGATTCTGAGCCTGTTGGTGGCATACATCTTTGAAACTTTCCACATCCGAAAGTTGTTTTATGGCATCGAGTAATTTCTTATTCATATTGTTGTTTTTATCTTTTTAAATAGTTTTCGATAGCTTTTATTGCATTCAAAACACGTTCCTCACCTGTTCCGGAGACTATGGCAAAAGGGCGTTGTGTTTTTTCGATTTCCGCTTTGTATAAATTGAAGAAATAAGCCCTGTCGTCGCCATGTTCGCGAACCGGGTCGGGTATCCATTCGAGGTCGTAATCGCAAAGCAGATAAAAATCGAACACGGGCTTTTCCATTGCATTGGTCAGAAACTGCGGCACTTCTCCAAAGCAGTATTCGAACCATATTTTAGTAATAATAAGTTCAGTGTCGAAAAAAACAAAGTCGGATTGGGTTTTGTTTTCAAATAAATCAATTTCCTTTAGTTGTGTGGCTGCAATGTGGCAAACATCATCGTAGGTATATTTCCGACCCAGTTTTTCCACATATTCCCTCGCATATTCGGGCACCCATTCGCCTTTGTAATAAGTGGCTAAGGCTTTTGCCAGTTCCGATTTGCCTGTGGATTCAGGTCCCAATATGGCTATTTTGTACATGCAGCTAGCTTTTTTCGTTGCGTTCGTCCGTCAGAAACAGAGTTTTCGCAATCGCCCGAAATGATTTATCTTTGGAAAAATATTTTATTTATGCGCAAAGTTACTACATTTATTCTGCTTTTTGTTTTTTTTAGTGCGATTAGTCCGTTTTTAAATGCGCAAAATACTGACATTGAACTGCTGCGAACTATTCATAATTCCTCGTCCGGACTACGCACTTATTCGGAGTTTATGTCGGGAACTACCAAAATTGTGTCCGTATCCGTGCCTGTGGTAATGGCCACGGCGGCATTTATACAAAAAGACGACGATTTGCTGAAAGACGCCATTTATGTGGGCGCTTCCATGGGTGTAAACACTGTACTAACTTACGCGCTCAAATATTCTGTAAACCGCGAAAGACCATATCTCACTTATCCTGATCTGAACGTCTCCGCAAGCCTTTACGAATCGTCGGCTTCATTTCCGTCGGGGCACACCTCACTGGCTTTTTCAACAGCCACAGCACTAAGCATAAAACATCCGAAATGGTATGTGATAGCTCCGGCTTATCTTTGGGCTGGCTCGGTAGGTTACTCGCGCATGCATTTGGGCGTGCATTATCCTTCGGATGTGCTGGCCGGAGCTTTGTTGGGCGCAGGCAGTGCATGGATTACTTACAAAGCAAATGAATGGTTTTGGAGAACGAGAGTGAAAAAGACGATTATTTGGTATTAAGAATTCAATTTGAAGTTTTGAGTTTTGAGTTCCGGGTTTTGTGTTGGTTGGTTGATTGGATGATCCATTAATTTTTACTCGATACTCAATACTCAATACTCAGAACCCAATTCTAAATCTTTAAATTGTAAATTGTAAATATAAAGAAATGCTATATCTGAAATACACAATCATCACATTGTTGCTGCTGTGGTTACCACAGTCAAAACTGAGTGCGCAAAATGCTGACATTGAGTTGTTGCAAAAAATCAACAGTAACGATTCAGAATTCTGGCGTGGGTACTCAAAAGCAATCTCCAATACAACCACTTATGTGAGCCTGAGCGCAATAGCAGGCGTAGCCACCACAGGACTGATTAAAAATGACAAGCAATTGTTGCGCGATGCACTTTATCTTGGTGTGAATCTTGGCACGAATGCGTTGTTTACCTACAGTCTGAAAAACAGTTTCAAAAGGCCGCGGCCAGGAATTACTTATCCTGCTCAGATTACAATGTACGAAGACGTGAGTTCGCTGTCGTTTCCATCGGGTCATACTTCCGAAGCTTTTTCCACAGCCACAGCACTGAGTCTGAAATATCCGGAATGGTACATCATTGCTCCTGCTTATTTATGGGCTGGTTCGGTGGGGTATTCACGTATGAATCTGGGCGTGCATTATCCTTCGGATGTACTGGCCGGAGCATTGCTGGGTACGGGCACCGCTTTTCTGACTTTTAAAGTAAACGAATGGCTGAACAGGCAAGTGCGAAAATCAAAAAAGTAAAGAATTATCAAAGCGAAAACTCTTTACTTTTAGTGTTATTTTGGACCACTACAGGTATTGGTATATCCTCCGGGGCGGTTTTTATTCAATTCGTGCCTGATATCGCAGCCGGTACAACCACCACAGGGCGATTCGTCTTTTTTGCGCGTTACGCTTTTCAGCACACTGTAAACAGTATACGCCAGCGCTGCCACCACTATCAGTATTACAATAATATTTTGTATCATTTTTTTATCAATAAGAGGGTTAAACAAACAAACTACCAATCTGATAAGTAGCAAAAGCTACAAGCCAGGCCAAAGCAGTGGTATAAACCATTGTGAATATTGCCCAACCCCAGTTTGCTTCCTTTTTAATAGCTGCAATCACAGCCACACACGGAAAATAAATCAGAATAAACAGCATAAAAGCGATACTTGCAAGTGGCGTAAACACTTTCTGTCCTTTTAAAACGCCGGTATGATGCTTTTGTTCTTTGATATTATTTTTCAATGTTTCCGACTCCTCACTGGCATCCATATCGGCATGATAAAGAACACCCATAGTACTGACCACAATTTCTTTGGCTGCAAGTCCGGTCACAATACTCACGCCCATTTTCCAGTCGAAACCAAGCGGTTCGATCACCGGTTCGATGGCATGACCAAGTCGGCCGATATACGAAAACTCCTGACGTTCCGACTCCTGATCGACAATTAAATTATTGATTTGACTGGATTTATCAGCTTCTGAAAGTTGCATATTTTGTTCCAGAGCAGCAATTTCTGAATCGTAATCTTTCGAATACTCCACATTTGTGGGGAAATAGCCCAAGGCCCATATCAAAACCGAAGCCACCAGAATAACCGAACCCATTTTTTGCAAATACTGTTTGGCTTTGAACCACATATGCATGGTTGTGTTGCGCAAAGTAGGTTTACGATAAGGCGGAAGTTCCATCACAAACGGCACATCTTTTTTATCGAAAGCCACTTTTTTCATAATCAGTGCAGTAATAATGGCCAGCAAAATGCCCACCATGTAAATACCGAAAAGCATAATACCCTGATTTTCGGGGAAAATAGCGGAAATAAGCAACACATACACCGGCAAACGGGCGCTACACGACATAAAAGGCGTAATAATCATGGTCAGAATTCTGTCCTTACGATTATCGAGCGTGCGGGTAGCCATAATGGCAGGCACATTGCAACCAAAACCCATTACCAAAGGAATAAATGATTTTCCGTGCAAACCAATTTTGTGCATCAGTTTATCCATAATAAACGACGCACGAGCCATATAACCTGTATCTTCCATCAACGAAATACAGAAAAACAGGATAAGTATATTCGGCAGAAACACAATTACACCACCTACTCCACCCACAATGCCATCCACTACCAAATCTCGCAGCGGACCTTCAGTCATTGTATTCTGAAGCCAGTTACTAAGCATTCCCACGCCACTGTCGATCCATTCCATTGGATAACTTCCGAGCGAAAAAGTAGCCTGAAACATCAGCCACATGAAAAACAGAAAAATGGGAAAACCGAAATAACGGTGCGTGAGAATATCGTCGAGTTCCCGCTTTACACTGCGTTTGTCAGCTTTCGGCTCTTTGTAGGTTTCTTTTAACGCTCCATCGATAAAACCATATTTTGCATCGGTGATAATGGTCTCCGACTTTTCGCCATATTCTTTTTCGAGCATAGCTATATTCTGACGGGCAACTTCCTTTATTTCAGCATAATTATCAAAACCTTCGAGTTCATGCAAAGTAGTATTATCCGTTTCGAGCAATTTCACAGCCACATAGCGCGAGGAATAACGGTCGCGAATACGGGGCGTTTTCCATATTTCGTGCTGAATATTATTGATTGCTTTTTCAATCAGCGAACCGTAATTGATGTGAATATGCCGTACACTCGGATCGCGATCTTCGTACACTTCAATCAACTTATCGAAAAGTTCATTCACACCCCGTCCACGCGAAGCAACAGTAGGAATAATCGGAATTCCGAGCATAGCGCCTAATCCCTCATAATCAAACTGCACTTTTTTCCGTTCCAACTCATCATACATATTCAGGGCAATAACCACCTTGATATTCATATCGATAAGTTGAGTTGTAAGAAAAAGATTGCGCTCCAGATTGGACGCATCGACCACATTAATAATAATATCAGGCTTTTGATCGATAATGTGAGTACGCACATACAATTCCTCGGGCGAATATTCGGTAATCGAATAAGTACCCGGCAAATCCACTATATTGAACAAATAATCATTTCGTTTCAGCGAAGCTTCCTTTGCATCCACAGTTACGCCGCTGTAGTTTCCCACACGCTCGTGCGAGCCCGAAGCATGATTAAATAGGGTGGTTTTGCCGCAGTTAGGATTTCCAACAAGCGCCACATTAATTACTTTTCCTTTTTTAATGGCGGTAATTTTAAGTTTTTCCTCGTCAATCACCCCATTAAAATCGATACTGCTTAAATTATGAGCTTCTTCCACCGAAACCACTTCGACCAATTCGGCCTCAGTCCGTCGCAACGACACATAATAGCCCATAATTTCGTATTCCACAGGATCCTGAAGCGGTGCATTTTTAATTACGCGCACCTTCTTGCCTTTTACAAAACCCATTTCGGTAATGCGCTTACGAAAAGCACCATGCCCGAGTACTTTGGTTATAATGGCTTCCTGGCCTGTGGCTATATCTGATAAATATGTATTTGCTTTTTGCATTTGTTGTTGAAATTATAAAAAATTCCGGTCAGTGCGAATGTTTGTGAGTTGTTTCAGCTTTAATGTCAAGCAAAGCTTTACCCGTATCTCGCAAAAGGCCGTAAGCCCATTTCACTATCACAGCCGAACTGATCAGCGCGGCAATTGTATCAATAAAAGGAATATCCCAAACCATGGCCGCAATAAGTCCGCCTATGGCCGACAAGCTCGTAAGCGCATCCGCAATTACATGCAGATAAGCAGCTTTTATATTGTGATCGGAATGTTCGTGATCGTGGTGAAGCAAAAAGGCGCTTGCTACATTCACTGCAAGCCCCACACAAGCCACCACAATAGCTTCGTTGTAAGCAATTGTTACCGGACTATAAAGACGCCCAATGGCTTCGACTACAATATAAATGGCAAAAACGAACAGCAGAATCCCACTCGTATAGCCCGACAGCGAAAGAATTTTTGCTGTATTCCCGCTGAAATTACTGTTTTGCGATAGCTTACGAACCATTACATAAGCAAACCAGCTCAACCCGATAGCCAGCACATGCGAACTCATGTGAATACCATCGGCAAGCAAAGCCATTGATTTTGTGCTTATTCCGAAAACGATTTCCACAACCATTGTCACAGCGGTGAGAAGTACAACCCACAGCGTTTTCGACTCATGTTTCCGTATCTGATCTTCCATTGTATACCGTATTTTAAAAAAGTAGCACAAAATTAGCCAATTATTATCAGAATAAAGGCGAAAAAATGCATTCCAACCCAAAAATACCTACAAATAGGTATCGCAGACATTTGGAACAAACAGACAAAACATGTTAACTTTGCAGTCAAAATAATGAAAGACTATCCGGCTTTTATGATACAGTATCTACAAAAACATTTCAAACAAATTGCAGGCATCACCTTGCTTGCCTTTTTTGTGAGTTTTTGGGTCGGAACGAACTTTTATGTACACACCCATATTGTAAATAATGTATTGGTGGTACACTCTCACCCTTTTTCGTCGGAAACAAGCCACCAACACTCTTCCGACCAACTATCGCATATTCAGCATTTTCAACACATCGATGTTTATGCTGCCGGATACATGTCGCCACAGGAAGTTTTATACAACCTCACCGACACATTAGCGGTGAACAACTTACACTTTCTACGACCGGACACCTACCGGAATATCAGCGCATTACGCGCGCCTCCGACTTGCTAAAACCATTTACACATTCTATTTCACATCCCTGAATATCAGGCATGCACATTCAGCATCCACCATCTTACTCTGATAGTGGTGCACTCGTTTTATTTCAATAAAAAAAATAAAAATCCAACATAAAATGATTCGAAAAACGATGGGTATTCTCATCCTGACAGGGCTTTTTGCATCTGTTTCAGGTCAGCAGAATGCCACTTTCTCCGATAACTTCGGAGCCGCTTATAGTAAAAAAGCCGATGCAAGTATCTCAGGTCACACCATCGACCAGAAAACCGATACACATATAGGCTTTATCAACATTTCGGTAAAAGGAACCACGCTTGGCGTAGCAGCTGATGCCACCGGACATTTTTTACTTAAAAACATTCCCGAAGGCGAACATACTATTGTAGCTTCGGCAGTAGGTTACAAAACGCTTGAGAAAAAAGTACAACTTAAAAATGGTCGTACTACCGAAATGAATTTTGAACTTGAAGAAGATGCCGTAATGCTCGATAATGTAGTGGTTTCGGCCAACCGCAACGAAACCAAACGCAGCGAAACGTCGAGCATAGTAAATGTAATTTCGTCGAAACTACTCGAAACCACCAATTCGGTTTGTCTGGCACAGGGTTTAAATTTCCAACCGGGACTTCGCGTTGAAAATAACTGTCAGAACTGCGGATTCCAGCAGGTGCGCATCAACGGCCTCGAAGGCCCTTATTCACAAATACTGATCGACAGCCGCCCCATTTTCAGCGCTTTGGCAGGCGTGTATGGCATTGAGCAAATTCCCGCCAATATGATCGACCGCGTAGAAGTAGTTCGTGGTGGAGGTTCTGCCCTTTTTGGTTCCAATGCTATTGCCGGAACGATTAATATTATCACACGCGAACCGTTGAATAATTCACTTTCGATAAGCAACACCAGCATGCTGATAGGCGGAACCAAAACCGACATAAACACCAATATGAATGCCGCACTTGTTTCGGAAGATTACAAAGCAGGTGTCAGTATTTACGGTTCGGCGCGTCAACGCGAAGGCTGGGATGCAAACGGCGATGGATTTACCGAAATAGGATTGATCAATGCGCGCAATGTAGGTTTCCGCTCGTATTTCAAACCGGGACTACAAAACAAAATCACGCTCGAGTATCACAATATGGGCGAATTTCGTCGTGGAGGAAACAAGCTCCATTTACCTGCGCACAATGCAGATATTACCGAGCAAACCGAACATAATATTAATAGTGGAGGTATTAAATGGGATATTTTCTCACGGGATTACACGCATCGTTTCAATGTGTATTCGTCGGCTCAGCACATCGCTCGCTCGAGTTACTACGGTGCCGGACAGGACCCGAATGCTTACGGATCGACCACTGATATCGCTCTTGTAACAGGCATGCAGTATGTGTATGCCATGGAAAAACTACTCTTTATGCCTGCCGAACTAACTGCCGGAGCCGAATACAGTCACAACAGACTTGTGGATGTACAACTTGCCTACGATCGTCAGATTGATCAGACTGTAAATATAAAAAGTGCTTTTTTGCAAAACGAATGGAAAAACAAAAAAGCGGGAATTTTGCTCGGACTTCGTTTCGACCAGCACAATCTTATCGAAAAACCGATCATAAGTCCACGCGTCAATTTTCGCTACAATCCTTACGAGTGGGTGAATCTGCGCGCCACTTATGCCAGCGGATTTCGTGCGCCACAGGCTTTCGACGAAGATTTGCACATCACGGCTGTGGGCGGCGAAGTGCAGATCATCAAACTCGACCCCGATCTGAAACCCGAACATTCGAACAGCTACAGCATTTCGGCCGACTTTTACAAATCGTTTGGAAAAGTGCAAACCAACTTACTTGTGGAAGCATTTTACACCGACATTAACGATGTATTTTACCTTGAGGAAGCCGGACTCGACACTTTGGGAAATACAATTCTTATGCGTCGTAATGGCTCAGGAGCCGTTGTAAAAGGATTGAACCTCGAAGCCAAAGTGATTCCCGGTCGTAAGACCAATATTCAGGCTGGCTACACTTTACAGCAAAGCCTTTACAAAGAAGCGCAAACCTGGAGCGAAAACCCCAATCTTGCAGCACGTCGCGAAATGTTCCGTTCGCCAAACAGTTACGGGTATATGACTTTTTCGTACAATCCTGTAAAACCACTTACCTTAGCCATTACAGGAACTTATACCGGAAGTATGCTTATGCAGCACTATGGCGTAGCAATTACCGATGACGAAGAAGTGAAAACGCCTGATTTTCTGGATATCAACTTCAAAATCACATACGATTTCAAAATCAACAAAACAACTGTCATTCAATTCAATGCCGGTATGCAGAACATTCTCAACAGCTATCAGACCGATTTCGATTTAGGCGAAACACGTGATGCCGGCTATATTTACGGACCTTCGTTGCCACGATCGTACTTTGCAGGATTGAAATTCAATATTTAATCGTTTGAAATTGTCTTCAATACGAAGAAAAAATTAAAAACACAGCGCAGAAAGTAAACATCCTATTACTTTCTGCGTTTTTTTGTGCTTTTTAAATATGCATTTTGTGACACTTTAAAACAAAAACACATGCATACAATTACAAACAAGCACTTAAAACACAAACAAAACAACATTTTATAATCAAAAAGCGATTTTCTAAAACAAATTATTGAAGCACAAAATTCGGAATAAGGCTGATATTACTTTTGTAAAGGCAGAATATGCCATTCTAAAAACGTTATAATTCCCTATAAATATGAAGTTTACCAAAATGCACGGAACCGGAAACGACTATATATACGTCAATGGTTTTGTGGAAACGATTGAAAACCCGGCAGAATTCTCAATTCAATACAGCGATCGCCACAAAGGAATTGGCTCCGACGGACTGGTCTTGATTCTGCCATCAGAAACCTGCGATTTTCGCATGCGCATGTTCAATGCCGATGGCTCTGAATCGGAAATGTGCGGAAATGCTTCGCGCTGCATAGGTAAATATGTGTACGAAAAAGGCATGACCGACAAAACCGAAGTCAGCCTCGAAACACTTGCCGGCGTGAAAATACTGAAGCTTTTTGTGAACGACGATAATAAAGTAGAAAAGGTAACCGTGGACATGGGAGAACCCGAACTCAACGGGCTCAGAATTCCTACCATTTTCGACATGCCGCGCGTAATGAACAAAACCATTGATTTTGGAAGTGCCGTAAAATACAACATCACTACTGTATCGATGGGAAATCCGCACGCAGTAATTTTCACACACGGTATTTCAGCCCTGAACTTACCCCAAATCGGTCCGGTTATCGAAAATTCAAGCATTTTTCCACACCGCACAAATACCGAATTCATTGAAGTAATAAGTCGCGATTACGTAAAAATGCGCGTTTGGGAACGAGGTTCGGGCGAAACACTTGCCTGCGGAACGGGTGCCTGTGCTGCAGTAGTAGCGGGAGTGCTCAACGATCTGAACGAACGCAAAACCACAGTGGAATTACTGGGCGGCGAACTGAATATCGAATGGTGCGAAGCCGACAATCATGTATATCTCACTGGCGGCGCAACAATTGTGTACGAAGGAGAGATAAAACCATAGAATTAAACCCAAACCCCTAAAGGGGCTTAAAAATTTGATTAGTAATAACTCTTATTCCCCTTTAGAGCTTGTCTCGATTTAGCGGACCTTAGGGGTAAATCCATTTAAACATCCATGGCACAAATAAACGATAACTTTATTAAAATACCTGCTACATATTTGTTTTCAGAAATCGCAAAACGTGTGGCACAGCACAAAGAACTTAATCCCGAAGCGAATATTATCCGCATGGGAATTGGCGATGTAAGTCTTCCACTGCCCGATGCGGCTGTCGATGCTATGATTGCTGCTGCTGAAGAACAGCGACATGCTGAAACTTTCAGAGGTTACGGCCCCGAACAGGGATATGACTTCCTGCGAAATGCAATTGTAGAAAATGATTTTCGAGCAAAAGGACTCAATATTGAAGCCGACGAAATCTTTGTAAGCGATGGTGCAAAAAGCGATACAGGAAATATTGGCGACATTTTCAGCATTCACAACAAAGTAGCCGTCACCGACCCTGTTTATCCGGTATATGTGGATACAAACGCCATGGGCGGTCGTGCAGGCGAACCAGGTGCACAAAATGTATGGAGCAATCTGATTTATTTGCCCTGCAATGCCGAAAATAACTTCGTTCCCGATCTGCCTACCGAAAAAGCCGATCTGATTTATCTGTGCTTCCCCAATAATCCGACAGGAACCACACTCACCAGAGAACAATTAAAAGTCTGGGTGGATTATGCACGCGAAAATAATTCCATCATACTTTTCGATGCTGCTTACGAAGCATTTATCACTGAAGAAAACGTGCCACACAGCATTTACGAAATTGACGGTGCACAGGAAGTAGCCATTGAATTCCGGAGTTTTTCGAAAACAGCAGGATTCACCGGAACACGCTGCGGGTACACAGTAGTACCCAAAAGCCTGACCGCCTTGTCGGAAAACGGCGAAAAAGTGCAGCTCAACAAACTATGGAACCGCCGACACAGCACAAAATTCAACGGTACATCGTATGTGGTACAGCGTGCAGCCGAAGCCACCTATTCGCCGGAAGGAAAAAAACAGGTACGTGCACTGATCGATTATTATATGGAAAATGTTCGCATTATCCGCGAATCGCTTCAAAAAGCAGGTTTCAGCACATTTGGAGGCATAAACGCACCTTATGTTTGGGTTAAAACACCTGCGGGTATGAGTAGCTGGGATTATTTCGACTTCCTGCTGAAAGAAAAAAACATTGTGTGTACGCCCGGAGCTGGTTTTGGAACAAACGGTGAAGACTATGTACGCTTCTCGGCTTTTGGCAGTCGCGAAAACACTATTGCGGCGATGAAAAGAATTGCGGAATAAAGCTGCTTACAATTTGAATTGAAAAGTCCGGTAAATGTCGGACTTTTTTGATGCCGGAAAATATGCTGAAAAACATATTTTCCGGCATTTTCATTTCCGGGAATGTCAAAAAAGACATTATTCAACATAAATCGCAGTTAAAAATGTCAAACTTCAGCATAAAAATCATTTTCAGAACTATTTTTTTAAGAGTTTAATAAAACGATAGAATAACAATATGTAAACTAAATGGCAAATATTGTGATATTTTGAAATTACCACAGTCTTTTCTGTGTCATTTTCCTCACAATCAAAATATTTTACGTACATATTGTAATAATAAATTACAAAACTGTAGCATAATGTTTAGTTTTGCAACAGATAAATATCACAATGATAGCACATTTAAATTTTTACTATCATTTTGAGATATTTATTAGAATTATAAAAACACAAATAAAGTAATTTATCTATTATTAATTCATAAAGTTTTTAAGGTATGAAAAAGATGAAAGTTTTCGCAGTAGCAATGGTTGCCTTAATGGCAGCAAGTAGTGCAAAAGCACAAGAGTTTAAAGCTTCGGCTGATGTGGTAAGTTCGTATGTATGGCGCGGTACACAGTTTTCGGGCGCTTCGATACAGCCCACACTTGATTTCACGGCTGGTGGTTTTTCAATTGGCTCGTGGGGATCAGCAGGATTTGATGGATTTCTTGAAATGGACCTTTATGCCAAGTACGCTTTTGATTTTGGATTGACACTTGGACTTACCGATTATTACTATCCGGGTACAAGCTATTTCGATTTTTCAAAAGCCAGTGGAGGACATGGCTTGGAAGTAAACCTTGGATATTCAATTAAAAGTTTATCGATTTCAGCTAATTATATGCTCAACGAGGCAGGCGGTGCTGCTACACTAGGTGGCGATAAGTATTTTGAACTTGGCTATGCTTTTGAAAAGTTCAGCATTTTTGCCGGTGGTGGCGATGGTTGGCACACACCCGATGCAAAATTCGCTATTACCAATGTAGGAATAAGTACTTCGAAAGAAATTAAAATTACCGATACATTCTCAATTCCGCTGAAAGCCACAGCCATTTTGAATCCTAAAACTGAACAGTTTTTCTTAGTAGCTGGTATTACACTTTAATATCAAAGCATTATACAAAGTTATTCAGGTAAATAATTAAAATTAAAACACATGAAAAAAATTGAAGCAATCATCAGGAAGTCTGTTTTTGAAGATGTAACAGAAGCTCTTCACGCAGTAGGCATCGACTTTTTTACATATTGGGACGTAACAGGAGTTGGGAACGAAAAAACAGGTAATATGATTTTCCGCGCTACAGTGTACGAAACAAGACTTATCGAACGTAGAGTAATTTCATTTGTATGCCGCGACAAGTTTGTGGAATCGGCAACCGATGCAATTATCAAAGCCGCTCGTACCGGCGAGTTGGGCGATGGAAAGATTTTCATTTCCACTGTGGACGAATCAGTTCGAATTCGTACAGGTGAAAAAGGTCCTGAGTCATTATATATTAAAGAATAATCTAAAAAAACATACACATTATGGATATAGCAACATTAACAACAGGATTAAACACCTTTTGGGTATTAATAGCAGCATCATTGGTGTTTTTTATGCAAGCGGGTTTTGCGCTGGTTGAGGCAGGTTTAACCCGATCGAAAAACACAACCAATATACTTTTCAAGAATTTGATGGACTTTGCCATTGGCACTTTAGGATTTTGGTTTATTGGCTACGGCATTATGTTTGGCGCAGGCAATGGCTTTTTCGGTAGTTTCGAGTTTTTCTCCAAAACCGATCATGGTTCAGCGCTGGGCATTCCAAACGATGCATTTTTCTTCTTTCAGTTGGTTTTTGCAGCCACAGCAGCCACTATCGTTTCAGGAGCAATGGCCGAACGTACAAAATTCGTTTCGTATCTGGCTTACAGCGCCGTTATTACATTGGTTATTTACCCTATCTCAGGTCACTGGATTTGGGGAGGCGGTTGGTTATCGCAACTTGAGACTCCGTTTGTCGATTTTGCAGGTTCAACCGTGGTACACTCAGTAGGAGGTTGGCTGGCATTGGCCGGAGCTTTGGTTTTAGGACCACGTATCGGCAAGTACAGAAATGGTAAAGTTAACGCCATTCCCGGCCATAGCATTACATTGGCCGCATTAGGTGTATTTATACTTTGGTTAGGTTGGTTTGGTTTCAATCCCGGTTCAACTTTAGGCCTGGGCGATACTAATCTGGTAGCCAGAATATTTGTAACTACCAATGCGTCAGCAGCATCCGGAGCAGTTGCAACTTTAATCACTACATGGATCAGATACGGAAAACCAGGGTTAAGCATGACTCTGAACGGCGTTTTGGCTGGCCTGGTAGCTATTACAGCCGGTACACATGCTGTAACGCCCGGCGCTGCTGTAATAATCGGAGCGATAGCTGGTGTACTTGTAGTATTCTCGGTTGAATTTTTTGACAAAATTGCTAAAATAGATGATCCTGTGGGTGCAATCTCTGTACATGGCGTCTGTGGTGCATTCGGAACATTGGCTGTAGGACTCTTTGCAACCGAAGGTGGTTTGTTTACAGGTGGTGGAGTAGCTTTACTCACCACACAAGCAATAGGTGTAGCCTCTGTCTTTGCCTGGGCTTTTGGTATCGGACTTATTCTATTCTTCGCAATTAAATATACAATCGGACTTCGTGTATCAGCCAAAGAAGAAGAAAATGGCCTCGACTACTACGAACACGGTGAAAAAGCTTACAACTAAACATTTTATAAAGCTACAGACCTGCAAACGGTCTGTAGCTGATTTTCATTTTTTGTGTGAACTCAAAGAATATCACTGACATACACGGTGAATATTATATCGTGTGTTTTTTAGTTTTATTGTTTCGGCCGGGCTACTTCGTGAGAAATGGTCCGGTTATTTATTTATAAAAAAAAAACTGCACAGGCTTAAAATGTCCTGTGCAGTTTTTATGTTATATTCGACACTGTTTTTCAGGCATTAAAACGCTGAAAAACAATTATATTTTCATACTCCTCGCCAACTCTTATCCAGTTTTTCAGGATTCCATGCACTTCGTAACCTTCCTTTTCAAACATCGATTTACTGGCAGTATTTTTCTCAGAAATATGGCAATAAAGCTGATTGATTTTCAGAAAATTAAACACATATTCTTCCGTTAGTTTAAGCGCATGACTGGCATAGCCTTTTCCCTGATATTGTGTATCGACAAATAACCCGAGCGCAACACGACTGTGAAAAACATCGAAATCGAACAAATCCACCGTTCCTACAGTTTGCCGGGTTTCTTTGCACTCAATCATCAATCTCAGTTGATGCGTTTCGAAAATATCTTTATCGCCCTGAAGAATATATTGCTTCAGTGTGTACCGGGAATATGGTTGCCGCGTATTTCCCACAGCCCATAGCGTCGGGTCATTTTCCCAGCGGTAAAGCAGTTCGAGATCCTCAGGTTCTAACTGGCGTAATTTTATTTTGCCGTTTTCTAATAACAAGATATTAAATTTATAAACCCCACTCTAAATCTTTCTAATGGGTAGATAATGTTTGTTGTGTGATATATTGAGAATTTTCAAATCAAAACATGAAACGCGAAACACGAAACGCGGAACCCGAAACACGAAACCCGAAATAATTACCCAAACACGCCTCCGAAAAGTCCTTTTTTCTTTTTAGGCTGATAATCATCGTTGTTGTTTTGCGGAATAGGCTGCAAATGATTTCCGGTTGCAATCATCTGATAAATCACGCCCCAATCAGGTAATCCACCCAGATTACGGTCATCGATAAATAAATCGGCTTTCAGTTTCCGTGGCTGATCCTCGCGCTCATTAGTTTCGGGATAGTTAGCATTTACAGCATAAAATTCGAGTCCGCGTGCACGACAGAATTCGACAGCTTCGTCAAGTTCAACACCTTCGCGCACAGTCCAAAGCAATAAAATTGCCTGAAAATCCTTCTGAAGACGTTTCAGTGTATCTATCGCAAAAGGAATCTCCTTTCCGATTTTCGGATATTCGTGGGTTACAATGGTTCCATCAAAATCTACAGCAATCGTAAGCATATCAGTCTTAATTTTAGAAAGTTACTATAAAGATTTAGTTTAAAACAAACATCATTCAGGATATTCCTCAAGTTCAAGTTCAGCCACCACCTTTACTTCAGCAGGTTTACAAAAGAACACGCCTATGGCCGAAATTCCGGCAGCAAAAATCATCGACTGCAATCCCAGTACATAATAAAAAACCACGCCAAGCACAAGGCCAACACCCAAAACAAGTAAACGGATTATGGATCCCTTTTGATACTTTGCAAGTTTTTCGTGTACGTCGGTGAGTTTTGCCCATTTTTTTGTATTACGGCTGAAAAGCCACAAAGCCAAAGGCACTGATCCGATAATCAACACAATAAGAGCGGAATTCAGAGCTATTCCGACCTCACTTTGAGGATCGATTCGGAGGTTTGCATTCATCAACGCATAACCTGAAACCGCTGCTGCAATAGCTGCAATATACACAGCATAATAGGCTAACTGAATATTTTTGAGAACTTTCTTCATAATTTATAATTGTTTTTATTTAAGCAATTCAGACAAATCATTTGAACGAATTTGTAAATTCAACACGATTCAGAATTGATCTTCCCAATGTAATTTCATCAGCATACTCCAACTCATCGCCAATAGCCACACCACGCGCAATTGTTGTAATTTTAACTTCCACAGATGCCAGTTTGCGGAAAATATAGAAATTTGTGGTATCACCTTCCATTGTGGTACTCAGAGCCAGAATTATTTCTTTTACATTTTCGTTCTGAACACGTTTTATGAGACTTTCAATTTCCAGGTCGGAAGGCCCGACTCCGTCCATTGGCGAAATAACACCTCCAAGCACATGATATAAACCTCTGAACTGTTGAGTATTTTCTATCGACATCACGTCACGGATATTTTCAACCACGCAAATTGTTTCGGCATCGCGCGCCGGATTAGCACAAATCAAACAGGTTTCTGTATCCGATATATTATGACACTTTTTGCAGTACTTTATATCGCGACGCAGACTAATTACCGAGTTTCCAAACATTTCAACCTCGTTTTCGGGCTGACGAAGCAGATGCAACACAAGCCTGAGCGCTGTTTTGCGTCCAATGCCCGGCAGCTTCGAAAATTCATGCACCGCATTTTCGAGCAGCCCCGACGAAAATTGTTGTTGACTCATACTTAAATCCGATCTTTGGACTGCAAAAATAGCAAAATTTGTGAGCTTTTCCTCCGGGTTGTTCACAAAATGACAACTATCCGGCTTTGCTCTGTCTATCGTAAATGTTAGAATAATCTGATTTATGACGCAATTTTAGTATTTTTGCAACCCTAATTTGAAAATTATCAGCATGTCACCCGTTTCAATTTTACTTATTCTGGTTACATATTTCGGTATTTTAATGCTTGTATCGGTCATTACAGGTAAAAAAAACACCGGAAATGAAACCTTTTTTCTTGGCAACAGGCAATCGCCATGGTGGGTGGTTGCCATTGGCATGGTGGGTGCGTCGATATCGGGAGTTAGTTTTGTGTCGGTGCCAGGCATGGCCGGGAAAATTGACTTCACTTACATGCAAACCGTTTTTGGTTTTTTCTTTGGTTATCTGATCATTGCCAACATACTTTTACCACTGTATTACAAGCTTAACCTCACGAGTATTTACACCTATCTCGAGCAGCGTTTTGGCAAACGGGCGTACAAAACGGGGGCTTCATTTTTTCTGCTTTCGAAAACAGTGGGAGCTGCAGCGAGGCTTTATGTGGTAGCACTTATATTGCAAACACTTATTTTCGATGCGTGGAATATTCCGTTTGTATTTACAGTGTCGGGCATTATCCTGCTTATCTGGCTTTATACATTCCGGAATGGCATAAAAACAATTGTGTGGACTGACACTCTGCAAACGATCATTATGGTGGCAGCGCTTGTGCTGATCATTGTGGAACTTATGCAACAAATCGGGCTTAATCCATCTGAACTCAGAGCTGCAATTATCGAAAGTCAGCATTCACGAATATTTGTTTTCGACGACTGGCATTCGAAACAACACTTTGTGAAACAGTTTTTTAGCGGCATTTTCATTGCAGTTGTAATGACAGGTCTCGATCAGGATATGATGCAAAAAAACCTAACCTGCCGCAATCTGAAGGAAGCTCAGAAAAATATGTACTGGTATGGATTTTCATTTGTTCCGGTTAATTTCCTTTTTCTGATTCTGGGGGCAATGCTACTGATTTTTGCCACAAAATTTAATATTGCTGTTCCGGCTTCAGCCGACGAAATTCTGCCATTTTTCGCAAGTAATTATCTTGGAAAAACAGTGCTTGTACTTTTTGTAATCGGCATTATTGCAGCAGCTTTTTCGAGCGCAGACTCAGCCCTTGCCGCCCTCACAACGTCATTTTCGGTGGATATTCTGAACGTAGAACACAAAGACAAAATCAAAGCACAACGTATCCGTAAATGGATTCATATCGGTATTTCACTGCTTTTCATTCTCATTATTATTGTATTTAAAGCCATCAACAACAAAAGTGTGATCGACACCATATATATAATGGTTTCGTACACTTACGGCCCATTGCTCGGACTTTACAGCTTCGGACTTTTCACACGGCTGAAAACAAACGACAAAGCGATTCCTTATATTGCTTTGCTCTCGCCTGTCATTTCCGGCATACTCGATTACAGCGCCAAGACATTTTGGGGTTATGCTTTCGGATATGAGTTGCTAATGCTGAATGGTTTCCTTACCTTTGCAGGGTTGTGGATTTTCAGAAAAAGAAGTAATGATGTGGTGATGTGATAATATGATGATGTGATGATTTTCCGGAACAACTTGATAAACTGTATTGCTTTCATTTTAAAAATAAAAAACTACTCTTATGGATATAAAATCAGCTGAATTTGTAATCAGTAATACCGACTATAAAAAATGTCCGGACAGTCGAATGCCCGAATATGCATTTATCGGCCGTTCGAATGTGGGTAAGTCATCGCTTATCAACATGCTGACCAATAAAAAAGGTTTGGCCATGACGTCTTCTAAACCGGGAAAAACACTGCTGATCAACCATTTTATCATCAACAACAACTGGTATTTAGTGGATTTACCGGGCTACGGTTATGCCACCGCCGGAAAAAAAATGCGCGATCAGTTGAAAGGCATTATTGAAAACTATATTCTTTATCGCGAACAACTTACAGCCATTTTTCTGTTAATCGATAGCCGTCATGAGCCACAACAAATCGATATCGATTTTATGGCCTGGCTTGGCGAAAACGGAATCCCTTTTTCCATTGTATTTACCAAACTCGACAAACTGTCGAACTCCCGTGCCCGCGAAAATACCGATGCCTACAAAGCAAAACTACTAGAGCAATGGGAGGAATTACCTCCGATTTTCTTAACATCATCCGAAAAGCGTCAGGGACGCGATGAATTGCTGAATTATATCGAAAGTATAAATAAAACGCTGTAAGAAAACTGAATCAACTGGCTTCTTTGATTTTAAAACATGCAACACCTGACTGTAAAATTCACACAGCCAGGTGTTTTTTTTGAAATAACATGCGTTTTAAAATTCATTGCGGAGAAAAAGCCTATCATTCAGCAAACGTTTGCGCAATCAAAAAACAATTTTAAGTCTGAATTTTATCATTTCCTGAACAAAATTGAATAAAATTGCAAATTATTATTCCCGGAATTCAATTCGTCAAGTAATACCTGAAAAATCATGTTACAAATTCAGAAAAAAATGACCAATGCATTTTATGCATTACTTAGCCTGCCGGCTACGGCTATGGGATTTGCCCTTTCGGTACAAATTTCAGCACTCAGCTGGATTCTTTCCACAAAATACGGACTCGACATTCATGAAATTGGCATTGTGTGGGCAGCAGGACCAATTGCCGGTATCATCGCACAACCAATTGTAGGAGCCTTATCCGACAATATGTGGTTTATGGGTGGCCGTCGTCGCCCATGGATTGTAATAGGCGGCATCCTTTCTGCGCTTATGATGCTTGCGCTTCCAAACCTCGAAATTATTCAGAAAATATTTGTGGGTGGTGACGACCCTCAGGCCGGACTGCTCTCCATTGCTGTGATTGTGGCACTCACCTTCGACCTGTCCATCAATGTAAGTTTCAACCCTACACGCTCGCTTGTAGCTGATTGTACCCCACACAAAGACCGTAGTAAAGGTTACACATGGATGCAGACTGTTTCCGGTACATTCGGAGTCCTGGCATATTTTATCGGCGGAACACTCGGCAATATTTTTCTGATTTATTTTGGTGTGGGAATTGCTTTACTCGCCTCAATTATTCCGGCATTTCTGATTCAGGAACCCCGCGAACTTAAAAACGAAGAGGAAACTAAACAGGAAACTGCCAAATCAAGCACAAAAGATGTGACAGAAGCACTTCTCCCGCTTTCAGGATTTCTGTTGTATGGTTTTTATGTAATTTTCTCCAAACTTTTTGGCATACAGGTCAATGTAACTGTTCCTGTATTTGGCTACGAATTGCCGGTTATTGAGTTTGTTTCGCTGTTGCTTATTGTCCTCAGCGCCATTGTGGTTTTATCGAATCTGACAAAAAGCAGCACCAAAAGTAATGAATTTCAGAAAGTACTTCTGGCGCATTCCTTCACATGGATTGGTGTGCAAACCATGTTTATTTACGCATTTTTCTACCTGACCGAGGTTCTTCAACTGGGTGAATCGGCAGGAAAAATAAACTCCATAGCATTTTTCATTCTGAGTCTGGTAAGCGCTGTGCTGCCTGTACTTGTACTCAATGGCTTTGCGAAAAAAATCGGCATGGTAAAAACGCACTTAATCTGCATTTTCATAATGGCCTTAGGTTACGCAGGTATCATTTTCTTCGGGACCACAGTGATTATGTATTATATAATGATAGCAGTGGCCGGTATTGGCTGGGCATCAGTGGTTTCGTTGCCATTTGCCATCATGAGCGAAAAGGTTGATCAGAGGAAAATGGGACTCTACATGGGAATTTTCAATCTTGCTGTTGTTTTACCACAGCTGGTTGCAAGTTTCAAAATGGGCGAAATTGTAAATGCCGCTCCTGACAAATCCATTGTTTTTGTGATTTCAGCAGTCACACTTGCCATTTCAGGTGTACTCTGGCTCTTTGTGAAAAACGACAAATAAATTTTCAGAAGCCGTCAAAATAAATTATCTTTGCAATTGACTCTAAAAATTGCAAAACTTATCATAATCAGAGATTTGCAAAACGAATCTCTGATTTTTTATTTTACAACACAGCATGAAGGTACGTATTTATTTTATCATTTTTCTGTTCTCACTCGCTCTTTTGAGTTGCAGTCATCAACAAAAACAAACCGAAACTGCAACACAATCGAACAGCAATAAATACGCAGAAGGATTCAGCATTGTATCGCACGAAAAATTTAAGGAAGTCATCGTATTCAGTCCCTGGGTAAAAGGCTCAGTATATGCGCGCTACTATCTTGTGACCGATATTTCAACCGAAACTCATGAAAACGGCCGGAAAGTAAAAATTCCGCTCGAAACACTGGCAGCCACATCGGTTACGCATTTTGAATTCCTTAGCCTTTTGGGCGAAATAGAAAGTATAAATGCAGTATGTTCGCCTGAAATAATTTATAATCCTGAAATAACAAAAAGGTTGAAAGACGGCAAAATTTCGAACCTTGGAGATGCTTTCAACATCAATATCGAAAAAACTCTGCAACTACAACCCGGTGCAGTAATGATGAGCGGATATAATCAAAACGATCCTTATGCCCAAAGAGTTTCACAATCGGGCATACCTGTGCTTTTCAATAACGAATGGATGGAAACTTCGCTGCTCGCTCGCGCCGAATGGATAAAATTTGTAGCTGCTTTTTATAACAAGGAAACTCTGGCCGACAGTATTTTCGACGATATTGCGCTGCGTTACAACGAAGTAAAAAACCTCGCTCAAAGCGTGGATAAAAAACCTTCGATAATGGCTGGTTCGAACTTTCGGGGCACGTGGTACATGCCTGCCGGTAGGAATTTTATGGCGCAGCTTTTTGCCGATGCCGGTGGTTCGTACTTTTATGCCAATGATTCTACTTCGGGCAGCCTTCCGCTCAATGTGGAATCCGTTTTGCGCGATTTTGCAAACACCGATGTCTGGCTCAACTGCAATTTCAGTTCCATTGACGACCTGATAAAATCGGATGCAAAACACAAATTATTTAAGCCCGTAACGTCAGGACAGGTTTATAATTTCAACAAAAGACTTTTGCCCTCCACTGCCAACGACTTTTGGGAATCGGCCATTGCACGCCCTGACCTGCTGCTTTCGGATGTAATTTCCATTCTGCATCCCGGGTTATTGCCGGACTACGAAACTGTATATGCCAACAAATTAAAATAACAACTATGAACTATGAAAACAAATCTGATACACAACAAAGAATTTGAACAGATATTAAGCCTTGTTCAGAATGCCCGAAATCGCATTTTTTCCAAAGCAAACACAGAACTGATTTTGCTTTATTTCAATGTTGGAAAAATTGTATCCGAGAAAGTCAACAATGGTAATTGGGGAGATAATACCGTGCAGGAATTAGCCGATTTTATAGCAGCGAAACAGCCAGAACTTAACGGTTTTAACCGAAGAGGGCTTTATAGAATGAAACAGTTTTATGAAACATACACAAATCCGCAATTTGTGTCAACAGCATCGACACTTTTACAAACCACAGAAAATGAGACAACTGAATTTGTGACAACACTGTTGACACAAATCCAATGGTCGGCACATTTACATATTTTGAGTAAAACAAAAACTACTGAAGAAAAGATATTCTATTTAAAACTAACTCATGATCAAAACCTATCAGTACGTGAACTCGAAAGACAGCTCAATACTTCTGTTTATGAAAGAACCATGTTAAGCAACACCCTAACAGAAAGAAAACCAAATCATTTACCTCAAAATATTTTTAAAGATCCATTTATTTTTTGAGTTTCTCAATTTACCTGAAGAACACTCTGAAAATGAGTTTGAAAAAGCGATTATCCAGAATCTACAAAAGTTCATACTCGAAGTTGGGAAAGGATTCACCTACATGGGAAATCAATATCGACTTCAGGTAGGAAACAAGGATTACTATACCGATTTGCTTTTTTACCATCGGGACTTACAATGTTTGGTATTATTTGAACTTAAGATACAGGAGTTTGAACCCGAGTTTTTAGGAAAACTCAATTTCTATCTCGAAGCACTCGACAGAGATGTAAAACGCCCCAATGAAAACCCAAGTATCGGCATTTTACTTTGCAAAGGCAAAGACACCGAAGTAGTTGAATACGCCATGGCACGAAGTACAAGTCCAGCTGTTATTGCCGACTACGAAACCAAATTAATTAATAAAGACCTATTAGCCAACAAACTACAACAACTTTCAGCATTTTTAGAAAACAGTCATTAACTAATCATCAGGAGTTATCAGTCAGACATCCACTCAGACAAACTTTTTATTTTCAGCCAAAAATTTTCCTGTTATCCAACTCATTAGGTCTATTAGCTTTTGTTGTATGTATTATCATGAACAAGATATTTGTAGATAATAGAAATAAACAGAGTCCGTTTTTTGAATTTTTCCGAATCATTTTTATTCACTACTTTTGCAGTTAAGCATCAAAACAGATCATCGTATCACATTATCAGGAATATGACTCACAACGAATTCATTCAACTTTTGAATCAACCCGACACAGTCGATGCCGGACACATCGCCGATTTAAAGGAAATGATTTCGCATTATCCCTATTTTACACAAGCACGTGTGCTGTTAGCCAAAGCAATGCTTAAAACATCCAATCTGCACGCCGAAAGCTATATACAGCAAGCTGCATTGCATGTTCCTGATCGCAGAAGTTTTTATTATTTTCTGTATCCTGATAAGAAAATTAATACCGAGCAGATTCAAAAAGAGAGAATTCCGCGGTTTAGCGGCAACTATTTCGACATGCTGAAAGCCACCGAAAACGATGGAGAAGACAGCGGACAATCGCTCAAAAATCTCGCGCAAAGACTAAAATCTGCACGCGAAATGATTCTGGAGAAAAGCAAAACAGTTCCACAAAAACCCGATTTTCCGGCAGCAACGCCTGTTCGCATTCCGACTCCCGAATATTTCAGTCTCGACGACAATCAAAAACAGCGTGATAAACCTGTAAGCGAAGAGTATGTAAAAATTCTGATCAGAGAGAAAAAATACCGCGAAGCCATTGAAATATTGAACAAATTAAATTTGATAAATCCGAAAAAAAGTATTTACTTTGCAGACCAAATTCGATTTTTAGAAAAAATACTCGTAAACACAAAAAAATAACCATATTATGTACATTCTTTTCACCATTTTAATTGTAATCGCTTCCATTCTGCTCACTCTGCTCGTTTTGGTTCAGAATTCAAAAGGAGGTGGACTTGCAGCAGGTTTTTCTTCGTCGAATCAAATTATGGGCGTGCGTAAAACCACCGACTTTCTTGAAAAAGCAACATGGTTTTTAGTAGCATTTGTAATCGTATTGTCAATCGGATCAGTGGCTGTAAACAAAAACGATATTGCAACCAACGAATCTGAAATCAAAGAACAATATCAGAACGCACAACAGGCAGAACCGGGCGTAGTAGCACCGGGCTTTGGTGAAAACCCCGAAGCAGCCAAAGAAGGCGAACAGAATTAATTGCTGAACAAAAGGCATTCGGAGCGTATCAAACAAAAATTTGATGCGCTTTCTTTTTATAGATTAATACCTTTGCTATTTTTACACACATGGACCTAATCAGTATCGTCGATTATGCGGGGACTTTTGCCTTTGCTGTCAGTGGTATAAGACTCGCTTCAGCCAAGAACTTCGACTGGTTCGGAGCTTACGTGGTTGGTTTTGTCACAGCCATTGGCGGCGGAACCACGCGCGATCTATTGCTCGACGTCACTCCGTTCTGGATGCTACAGCCTTCATACATTATCATTACCGGCATCGCACTTTTCGCCGTCATTCTGATGGGAAAAAGAATGGCATACTTCAACAACGCATTCTTTATTTTCGATGCTATCGGACTTGGACTTTTTGTTGTCGTGGGAGTTGAAAAAAGTATGTCAGCCGGTTTTCCCATTTGGGTAACAATTCTAATGGGAATGATTACCGGGTCGGTGGGAGGAATTATCCGCGACATTCTGATCAACGAAGTTCCGCTTATTTTCCGTAAAGACATTTACGCGCTGGCCTGTATTTTCGGGGGCATTATATATTATATCTGTACGCTTATCGACCTTCCGAGCGAAATCACACAAATCATTTCGGCTGCTTCGGTTATTCTAATGCGTGTGCTCGCCGTAAAATACCACTGGAGCGTTCCGGTTCTGAAAAGTGGCGACCACAGCGATGATCCACACAAATAATTCATTTAAAAAATTGAAATACAACATATGCTTCAGATTGACGATACCATTATCAGTTTAGATCTTTTCGACGAAAAATTTGTGTGCGACCTTGCAAGTTGCAAGGGTGAATGTTGCATCGAAGGCGATGCTGGTGCTCCACTCGAACACGATGAGATAAAAATTATTGAAGACTTACTTCCCGTTATTTGGGACGATCTGACTGATGCTTCAAAAGAAGTAATAAAAAAACAGGGAGTTTATTATATAGATGAAGAAGACGAGCCTGTCACATCAATTGTGAATGGAGCAGAGTGCGTATTTACATATACCGACGAGAACGGCATTTGCAAATGTGCTATCGAAAAAGCTTTTCGCGAAGGAAAAACCGACTTTTACAAGCCCATCTCCTGCCACCTTTATCCTGTCAGATTGCAGAAATACAATGAGTTTACGGCAGTAAATTATCACCGCTGGAAAATCTGTAACTGTGCCCGATCGCTGGGTTCAGAACTTAATGTGCCTGTATATCGTTTTCTGAAAGAACCTCTGGTCAGACGATTTGGTACTGAATGGTACGATCAACTCGACATAGCAGCCGGAGAACTGGAAAAACAACAATAAAATACAGATTATGAAAACCATAAATGTAGAAATCATTACCATAGGCGATGAAATTCTGATTGGTCAGATTGTAGACACCAACTCTGCGTGGATGGGCGTGGAACTCAACAAAGCCGGATTTCGCATCGCTCAGATCACTTCGGTTCACGACGATGCGGAACACATTGTAAATGCGCTGAACGATGCACTCGAAAGAGCCGATGTCGTACTTTTTACCGGAGGAATCGGGCCAACAAAAGACGACATAACAAAGCATACGCTGGCTAAATATTTCGACACAAAACTGGTTTTCGATGAGAATGTATTACGCAATATTGAAGAACTGCTGAAAAACCGTCAGCGGGCGATGAACGAATTAACCCGTTCACAGGCAATGGTTCCTGAGAATTGCACTGTGATTCAAAATCCGGTGGGCACTGCGCCCATCACATGGTTCGAAAAAAGCAATAAGATCATCGTGTCAATGCCCGGCGTACCTTACGAAATGAAGAACGCCATGACCAACGAAATCATTCCGCGACTGAAAGCCCGGTTCAACACACCCGCGATTGTACACCGAAACGTTTTGGTAACCGGATATCCCGAATCAGCGCTGGCAATTAAAATTGCAGACTGGGAAAATGCACTTCCGGCCGATATTCATTTGGCATATCTGCCCAATTACGGAATTGTAAAACTCAGATTAAGCGGAACTTCGGACAACGAACTCAGCATGGCTTTTTCCATCAACCAGCAAATTGCCGGACTGAAAGAAATACTCGGAGAAGCCATTGTATACGAAGAAGATTTACCCCTTGAAAAAATTATCGGACTTAAACTCAGCGAAAACATAGAAACAATAGCTACAGCCGAAAGCTGCACCGGTGGCAATATTGCTCATAAAATCACATCGATTGCCGGAAGTTCGGCATATTTCAAAGGCTCGGTGGTCGCTTATTCTAACGAAATAAAAACCCGCATACTTGGCGTTGACGAAGACCTGATTTCGACTTACGGAGCAGTGAGTCGCGAGGTTGTGGAAGCTATGGCCATTGGTGCAAAAAAGCTAATGAAAACTGACTACGCCATAGCCACTTCGGGAATAGCAGGTCCCGATGGTGGAACTTTCGAAAAACCAGTTGGAATAGTCTGGATAGCAATTGCTTACAATCAAACCATTATTAGTAAAATGTTTAATTTCGGAACTGTTCGCGAGCAAAATATCGACCGTTCCACGCAGTCGGCATTTCTTATGCTTATAGAACAAATAAACCTGAATAACAGAAACTTACAATCTACAAATGCATAAAAAGGGAAAATTCTCGAAATAAATCCCCGAAAAGCTTTGATGTTCAAAATAATTATTGTAATTTTGCGCACTGTTTTTGAGAAAAAATGTAATTAATAAAAAGATATTGAAATGTCAAAAGTTTGTCAGATCACCGGAAAAAAAGCAATGGTAGGAAACAATGTTTCTCACTCGAAACGTCGCACCAAAAGAACGTTTGAGGTGAACTTGTTCAGCAAAAAGTTCTATTGGGTAGAACAGGATATGTGGATTAGCCTGAAAATTTCAGCTGCAGGTTTACGTACCATTAATAAAATTGGTTTGGATGCAGCCATCAAGAAAGCTGCTGATAAAGGTTTTTTATACGCATAATTAAGGAGAAAATTTATCATGGCTAAAAAGAGTAAAGAAGCAAGAGTACAGGTAATCCTGGAATGCACAGAGCATAAAGAAAGCGGAATGCCCGGCACTTCACGTTATATCACTGTGAAAAACAGAAAAAACACACCGGGACGTATGGAGTTGAAAAAATACAACCCCATCTTGAAAAAAGTAACAGTACACAAAGAAATTAAATAATATCTGAATCATGGCAAAGAAAGCGGTTGCATCACTCCAGAGCGGAGAAGGACGTTCGTACGCAAAGGTGATTAAAATGGTAAAATCACCCAAAACCGGCGCGTACATTTTTCAGGAAGAAATCGTACACAACGATAAAGTAAAAGAGCATCTTGCAAAGTAAGATATATCACTTATTGAAGAAGAATCCTCTCATTTCGCGAAATGAGGGGATTTTTTTTGCGGTATAGTCAAAAAAAAGACTTAATTTTGTAATTCATATTATTTTAGCGCATATTATTGACCAGAATTTCTGAAGTGCGCACTCCGGCATTTGATGTCATTTTTCTGAAAATCAATTTAAAATTTACTCATGGGAATATTTGATTTTTTCAATAAAGCAAAAAAGGAAACGCTCGACGAGGGCCTTGCCAAGACCAAGGAAAGTGTTTTTTCAAAAATAACCCGCGCCGTTGCAGGAAAATCGAAAGTTGACGACGAAGTGCTCGACAACCTCGAAGAAGTGCTTATTACTTCGGATGTGGGCGTGGAAACCACCCTGCGCATAATCGAACGTATCGAAAAACGCGTAGCCCGCGATAAATATGTAGGCACTTCGGAGCTTAACAACATTCTGAAAGATGAAATTGCAGGCCTTCTGTCGGAAAACAATCCGGACATGCCTATGGACTTCGATAGTCCGCTGCCAACTACCCCTTATGTGATTATGGTGGTAGGTGTCAACGGAGTTGGAAAAACAACCACTATCGGAAAACTGGCGCATCAGTTTACAAAAGCCGGTAAAAAAGTCTATCTCGGAGCTGCCGACACTTTCCGTGCAGCCGCTGTCGATCAGCTTGTGATCTGGGGCGAGCGCACAGGAGTTCCCGTTATCAGGCAGAAAATGGGCTCTGACCCGGCTTCTGTAGCTTATGACACAGTGGCTTCAGCCAAAGCCAATAATGCAGATGTGGTCATTATTGACACTGCAGGCCGACTTCACAACAAGGTAAATTTGATGAACGAGCTTACAAAAATCAAAAATGTAATGCAAAAAATTGTCCCTGACGCTCCCCACGAAGTACTTCTTGTACTCGATGGTTCGACCGGACAAAATGCTTTCGAGCAGGCCAAGCAATTTACCAAAGCTACTGATGTAAATGCTCTTGCTGTAACCAAACTCGATGGAACAGCCAAAGGTGGCGTTGTTATTGGCATTTCCGATCAGTTTAAAATACCTGTAAAATATATCGGTTTGGGTGAAGGCATGGAGCATCTCCAGGTTTTTGACCGTAAAGAATTTGTGGATTCACTGTTTAGTTGATTTCACTGAGAAATTGAAAATAACAACCAACAACAATACGCAGACAATTATCATGAAAAAATTGCTTTTTACCTTAAGTCTTCTTTTGATTTTTACAGGCCTGGCCACAGCACAGAAAACGCTTACAGTAGTTTCACCTAACGGAAAACTGAAAGCAGAAATCAGTATTGGCGATAAAATTGAATACCGTGTGCTTCACGAAGCCGATTTGATGCTAGACAAATCACCTGTCTCATTGCAGCTTGCCGACGGCCGTGTACTCGGACAGAAACCAAAATTGCTTAAATCAGTAAAGAAAGCCGTCAATACAAGTTTCGATGCAGTAATATATAAGAAAAACAAGGTTGCAGATCATTATAACGAACTCACACTGCTTTTCAAAGGAAATTTCAGTGTAATTTTCAGAGCTTACGACGATGGAGTAGCTTACCGGTTCAGTACCGATATGAAAACTCCGTTCGAAGTGGAAAACGAACAGGCTACATTCAACTTTGCTGATAACTATAAAGTGTATGCTGCATTTTCGAACAACTGGAACGGAAAAGACAGTTCTTTCGAAAAACAATTTGCAAATTCACACGAGAGTCATTACGAGCATTTCAATCTTTCGGAATGGAATAAACACCGCCTTGCAATGTCGCCAATGGTAGTGGAAGCAGCTAAAGGCAAAAAAGTTTGTATTCTTGAAGCCGACCTGCTGAATTATCCGGGCATGTACCTGAACAACAATGATGGATCAAATTCGTTGAAAGGCGTATTTGCCACTTATCCGAAAGAAATGAAAAAAGGTGGTGGTGCCATGCATCACGAACTGGTTCAGACACGCGAAAAATTCATTGCCAAATGTGCCGGAAAAACAGCATTCCCATGGCGTGCAGTGGTGGTAGCAGCAAACGATTATGAACTGGCAAACAGCGACATGGTTTACAAACTTGCAACCCCGACCCAACTGAGCGATCTTTCGTGGATTAAGCCGGGGAAAGTGGCATGGGACTGGTGGAACGACTTTAATGTATATGGCGTTGATTTTGAATCGGGTGTAAACAACGACACTTACAAATATTATATTGATTTTGCATCGGAACACGGAATTGAATATGTGATTCTGGACGAAGGCTGGGCTGTGGCAAGGAAAATGGATTTATTTCAGATTGTGCCGGAAATTGACCTGAAAGAACTTGTGGCATATGCAAAAACGCGTAATGTGTCACTAATTTTGTGGGCTGGCTATAATTCGTTCAATGCTGACGTAGAAAGGGTGTGTAAGCATTATTCCGAAATGGGAATAAAAGGCTTTAAAGTGGATTTTATGGATCGCGACGACCAGTTGATGGTCGATTTTCAGCATCGTGCTGCAAAAATTGCAGCCAAATACAAATTGCTGATCGACTTTCACGGAACTTACAAACCGGCTGGATTGCAACGCACTTATCCAAACATAATAAACTTCGAGGGCGTTTACGGACTTGAACAAATGAAATGGGCTCCGTCTTCAGTTGATCAGGTAACTTATGATGTAATTCTTCCGTTTATTCGTCAGGTTGCCGGACCATTGGATTATACGCAGGGAGCTATGCGAAATGCCACCAAAAACAATTATCGTCCGGTTTGGAACGAAGCCATGAGTCAGGGAACACGTTGTCGTCAGCTGGCTGAATATGTCATTTTCGAATCGCCACTGAATATGCTTTGCGACAATCCGTCGAACTATATAGCTGAGAAAGAATGCACTGAGTTTATTGCTAAAATTCCCACCACATGGGACGAAACAGTGGCTATGAATGGAGAAATTGCCAAATATGTAACCATTGCCCGCCGCAAAGGAAACGAGTGGTACGTTGGCTCAATGACAAACTGGGATAAACGCTCACTTGAACTCGATTTGAGTTTTCTGGGCAACGGAAATTTCAAAGCTGAAATATTCCGCGATGGTATCAATGCAAATCGTGTGGCCCGCGATTATAAAAAAGAAGTGATTGACATTCCCGCAAACCGCAAACTGACTATTCAAATGGCTCAGGGAGGTGGTTTTGCAATGAAAATCACAAGCCTGTAGTTGAGACAATTTATTTACAATTTTATCAATTACTATTTACAATTTAATAGTTTTATTTTCAAAAAAACAATATAAATAACTTGGCAAAGAAAAAAGACATAAAAGGAACTGTAGATGTGGTTACACTGGGTTGTTCGAAAAACCTGGTCGACTCGGAATTACTTATGCGTCAGTTCGATGCGTTGGGATATAAAGTCCGCCATGATGCTGAAAAACCCGATGGTGAAATTGTAATTATCAACACCTGCGGATTTATTGGCGATGCTAAAGAAGAAAGCATCAACACCATTTTGCAGTTTGCCGATCGCAAAAAGAAAAACAAAACAGACAAATTGTTCGTGATGGGCTGCCTGTCCGAACGTTATCAGAAAGAACTGGAAGCCGAAATACCCGAAGTCGACAAGTATTACGGCAAATTCAACTATACCAATATACTGACTGATCTTGGTCAGGAATTTCGTGCCGACCTGCGCAACGAACGATCGCTTACGACTCCGGGGCATTATGCCTATATCAAAATTTCAGAAGGTTGTAACCGCATGTGTTCGTACTGCGCCATTCCGTTGATTACCGGTCGTCACCGTTCGCGGAAAATGGAGGATATTGAGGAGGAAGTGCGTAATCTGGTAGCAAAAGGCGTAAAGGAATTTCACCTTATTGCACAGGATTTATCGTCGTACGGTCTCGACAAATACAAAGCGCTGAAACTACCTGAACTGGTGGAACGTCTTTCGGACATTCCCGGCGTAGAATGGATTCGTTTGCATTATGCTTATCCGGCACAATTTCCGTATGACATTCTGCGTGTAATGCGCGAGCGCGACAATGTGTGCAAATATCTCGACATTGCCCTGCAACATATCAGCGACAACATGCTGAAAATCATGCGTCGTAATATCACCAAAGAACAAACTTACGAACTGATTCGTCGTATTCGCGAGGAAGTTCCGGGCATTCACCTGCGCACAACCATGTTGGTAGGTCATCCCGGCGAAACCGAGCAGGATATTGAGGAAATGAAGGAATTTATGAAGTTTGCACGTTTCGATCGTTTGGGCGCGTTTGCTTATTCGAACGAAGAAGGTACGCATGCTTACGAAAAATACGAAGATAACATTCCCGAAGAAGTAAAACAGGAACGTTTGAACGACATTATGGCGTTGCAACAGAATATTTCGGCCGAACTGAATCAAAACAAAGTGGGACAAAAACTCAAAGTAATGATTGACAGACTCGAAGGTGATAATTTTGTAGGACGCAGCGAATTCGACTCACCCGAAGTGGATCCGGAAGTGCTGATTCCGGCTGATACCGAAGGAGTTAAAATCGGAGAATTTTATATAGCTGAAATAGTAAGCGCTGCTGAATTTGATTTATACGGGAAATAGATAGACAATTGACAATGTACAGTTGACAATTGATAATTGACAGTGAACTAATCAACTGATTTACAAATCAACTAATTAACCGATTAACCAATAAGCCAGACAAACAACTATTCAGCAACATAACTCAGCAATCAGACAGTCAAACAACACGAAATAATATGAACTACAAGGAACTAATAGCTGCATTATCGGCTCAGACAGGTCAGTCGCGCGCACAGACCGAAGAATTGCTCGAAGCTACCGTAAGCGTAATGACAGAGGAACTTGCACAGGGTAAAACCATAGGATTTCAGAGTTTTGGAAATTTTGAAGTTCGAAAACGTGAAGAAAGACTCTCGGTACATCCTGCCACACAAATACGGACACTTATTCCACCCAAACTGGTGGTAAACTTCAGACAAAGCAATGTGTTGAAAGAAAAAATAAATGAAAAATCGGAATCATGAGCAAGGATAAAATTTCAACACAGGAAATAGCCGAATTACTGTCTCTGAAAGCAGGTATTTCGAAAAAAGCAGCTGATGATTTTATCAAACAGCTCTTTGCGACCATTGAAGACAGTCTGCTTACAGGTGAGCAAGTAAAGGTAAAGAATCTCGGTACTTTCAAATTGCAGTGGAACGAACCACGCAAAAGTGTGAATGTACAAACCGGAGAAGAAATCATTTTAGCAGGATACAACAAAGTCAGCTTCACTCCCGATGCAGGCCTGAAAGATCTTGTGAACGAGCCTTATGCTCATTTGGAACCTGTTGTACTCGATGAAAATAACGAACCCGAACAGGAAGAAATGCCTGAACCAGAAACTGATGTACTACCCGATCCGTTAAGAATTTTCACTGAGCAGGCAAATGAGATAAAAGATATTCTTTCTGAAATTCAGTCACTTTCGGCTGTACACAACGCAGCCTCGCAAGATGAGGACGAGGAAGAAGAAACGGAAGAAGACATTGTACTGTCAGACACTTATGAAGATGACGAGGCAATTCTGAGCGAGGACGATGAAATGGCCACTGAGGCTCAGAATATTCAGCTTCAGGAAGATATTGAGGAGGAAGAAGATGTGGATGTGATTGTAAAAAGTCAGGAAGTTGAAGTGCAGAGAAATACTGAAGAAGCAATTGTTGAAACTGTTGCTGAGCCAACCGTAAATACTGCCTCTGAACCAACAACTGAAATATTCGAAAAACAGGAAGAGGCTCTTGAGACTGAACTTATCAGTCAGACAACAAACACAGAATCAGAAAAGACAATTGAACCTCAGACAACTGCAGCAAACGATACAACACCACCTGTAACTGTAGCTCCCAAAACACGAAAACGCAAACCGTTTTTCAAAAGAGTTTGGGTTTGGTTGCTTATTGTATTACTGGTTTTGGTTGGTTCGGCCATTGCTGTATATTTCAGTTCAAGCTGTATAAGTTGCTGGTTCGAATATAAAGTTCTGAATCAAAGTCAGCGTGAACAATTCCAGAAAGTAACCAACACGCTTGAAGATTTCGGTCTTAACATCAAATCGATATTTATCGCTGAGCAACCTGACACTTTGGTCGTAAGTCCCGACACAATTGTTGCGCAGAAATTGCCCGAAGTTGACACCTTACCAAAGGTTGTTGCTCCTGAAAAAACAGTATCGCCTGTCGACAGCCTTGATATTCTGCTGACCAAGCCGCGTGTTTACACAGAGTTTATCGGTTCAGAACGTATTGTGGAAGGAAGTCGCCTTACACGCATTTCCGAACGCTATTATGGCACACGCGATTTCTGGGTGTACATTTACGAAGCCAACAAGGAGCGTATCAAAAATCCTGATATGATTCCGATAGGTACGCTGATTAAAATTCCGAAAGTGGATGCACGACTGCTGGATGCACAAAATCCGAAAGTTATGAGCAAAGCCCGCGAATTACACGATTTGTACGTTGGTAAAAAGTAAGCTGAATGTCATACCAATAATCAGCATATGATTTGAAAGTTCTGTCACAATTTTTTATTGTTGCAGAACTTTTTTTTAGTCATTTTTCGAAAAAAACTGAAGAGTTTTTTATATGTAAACCTCTGATTGCCATAATAATCTAAATTCAGGTTAATAGATATTAAATCACGAATTTACACCCTTAAATAACACTATATTTGTTTTCCAAAAACAGAATCAAAATTAATCTTTTAAAATATGAACCAAACTGTTGATATTAGAGAACTTAACGAAAGAATTGAAAAGCAAAGTTCGTTTGTGGATGCACTCGTAATGGGCATGGATAAGGTAATCATCGGACAGAAACATTTGGTGGAATCTCTGCTGATTGGTTTACTTTCAGATGGTCATATTCTGCTCGAAGGTGTTCCGGGACTTGCTAAAACATTAGCTATCAAAACGCTTTCCGATCTTATCCGTTGCGATTTCAGCCGTATTCAGTTTACGCCCGACCTTTTACCTGCCGACGTAATCGGAACAATGATTTACAGCCAGAAAAAAGAGGAATTCAGCATTAAAAAAGGTCCGATCTTTGCAAATCTGATTCTGGCCGACGAAATAAACCGTGCTCCAGCAAAAGTACAGAGTGCTTTGCTCGAAGCCATGCAGGAACGTCAGGTAACCATAGGTGAAAACACCTATAAACTGGAAGAACCATTCCTGGTACTTGCCACACAAAACCCTATCGAACAGGAAGGTACTTACCCGCTTCCCGAAGCGCAGGTTGACCGTTTTATGCTCAAAGTGATTATCAATTATCCGAAAAAAGAAGAGGAAAAACTGATTATCCGTCAGAATCTGAGCAAAGAAAAACCCAAGGTAACGCCGGTGCTCGATCCTAAAGACATTATTGCAGCCCGCGATATTGTGCGTCAGGTGTATATCGACGAAAAGATTGAACGCTACATTGTGGACATCGTATTTGCAACCCGTTTTCCACAGGATTACGGACTTGATTCGCTGAAAGATATGATTGCCTTTGGAGCTTCGCCACGTGCTTCAATCAATCTGGCTCTGGCTGCCCGCGCTTATGCATTTATCAAACGCCGCGGATATGTGATTCCCGAAGATGTTCGCGCTGTATGCTACGATGTGATGCGTCACCGCATTGGATTGAGCTACGAAGCTGAAGCCAACAATATGACTTCCGACGAGATTATTACTGAAATTCTGAATACTGTTGAAGTGCCCTGATTAATCTGTCAATAATTTAATTTGCCAATGTGCCAATAAATTAAATTCGACAATTATCACATTGGCATATTGGCACATTATCACATCGGCATATTGAATTTATGGAAACGAGCGAAATACTAAAAAAAGTACGAAAAATAGAGATCAAAACGCGTGGTTTGTCGAAGAATATTTTCGCAGGAGAATATCATTCGGCATTCAAAGGGCGCGGTATGACCTTTGCTGAAGTGCGTGAATACCAGTATGGCGACGACATTCGCTCGATCGACTGGAATGTAACTGCACGTTTCGGACATCCTTATATCAAAGTTTTCGAAGAGGAACGCGAACTCACAGTCGTTTTGCTTGTCGACGTATCGGGAAGCCGCGATTTCGGAACCGTATCGCAAATGAAACGCGATATTTTTACCGAAGTGGCTGCCACAATTGCTTTTTCAACCATACAGAATAACGACAAAATCGGTGTGATCTTTTTCTCTGATAAAATTGAGAAATTTATCCCTCCGAAAAAAGGGAAAAAGCACGTTCTGCAAATCATTCGTGAACTGATTGATTTCGAACCTGAAAGCAATAAAACAGATATCGGAGCTGCGTTGCGATATTTTACCAATGCTATCAAGAAAAGTTCGACAGCCTTTATCATTTCCGACTTTATCGATTCAAATTTCGAAAAAGAACTAATGATAGCCAATCGGAAACACGATGTGGTTGCATTGCAGGTGTATGACATTCGCGAAACCGAGCTGCCTGATGTGGGACTGATAAAACTTAAGGACGCTGAAACCGGCAAACGCATTTGGGTTGATACTTCGGACAAGCGACTACGCACAAGCTACAAGCATGCCTGGGGCGAAAGCCAGCTGGCTCTGCAAAAAACCTTTACACGTTCCGGCGTGGATTCGGTGGCAATGAGCACTTCCGAAGATTATGTAAAAGCACTTATGAGGCTCTTCAAAATGAGAGCCTGACATACGAATCAGGCAGGTTTTGACATACTAAAGTAGAAAAAGAGAGACTGACAATTAGAATTTTTATGAGGAAACTACTGATATTTTGTTTTGCACTAATCATTGCACTGAGCAATGCGCTGAATGCGCAAACAGTGACTGTGACTTCGCGCATCGACTCTACATCCATGTGGATTGGCAATCAGACCAAGCTTTCGTTCGAAGTATCGCAGCAGCCCGGACAAATAGTAACAATGCCCATTTTCTCCGACACAGTGGTGGGCGGTCTCGAAATTGTGGAACCTCTGAAACTGGATACCACAACTTCGCCTGACGGTGTTTTGCTGGTAACTCAGTCCTACATGGTGACAGCCTTCGAAGATTCGCTCATGTATATTCCTTCGTATCCTTTCGTAAACGGAAACGACACCATTTGGTCGAAACCTCTGTCGCTGAAGGTAGTACAACCCTTTGTGATCGACACCACATCGCATCAGATTGCCGACATTAAAAATGTGTACACTCCGCCCATTTACTGGAAGGGAATCATGAAAACCGTGCTGATTATTTCTCTGATCATTATTCTGCTGATTTCTGCATTCTTCGTGATTCGTCATCTAACCCGTAAAAAACCGGAAGTCACCGTGGTGGCTCCAAAAGTTACAGTGCCACCTTATGTAACAGCACTTTCGAAACTCGACAGGATTAAGCAGGAAAAAGCATGGCAATCGGGACGGACAAAAGAATACCATACAATGCTTACCGATGTGATTCGCGAGTATATTGAAGAAACATTCGGAATCCCCTGTATGGAAATGACTTCCGAAGAAATTTTCAGCGCACTCAACCATTTGCGTTTCGAATCGAGAACAGCTTACGAAAGTCTTCAACAAATACTCAGACTGGCCGATTTGGTAAAATTTGCCAAATGGGATGCTCTGCCCGACGAACATGAATTAAGTTTGTACAATGCCTTCCTGTTTGTAAATCAAACAAAAATTGAACCTCCCAAAGATATCGATGAACTGAAAGAGGAGCTTGAAGAAAGCAAATAAGCAGGAGACATTTAACCAATACTTTTATTTAGATTAATACAAAAATGACATTTAATAATCCGGAATACCTGTTTTTACTTTTACTGCTTGTGCCAATGGTTTATTGGTACATAAAGGAAATGTACAAGTCGGATGCCAGCTTACAGATATCGAGCAATAAAAGTCTGGATTACAGCAAAAAAAGTGCTAAAATCAAATTATTGCATCTGCCGTTTATTCTCCGTTCGCTGGCTTTTGTACTGCTTGTACTGACCATTGCACGTCCACAGGCTTCGAACTCGTGGCGTACCGAAAGCACTGAAGGTATCGACATTATGCTGGCTCTTGACATATCGGGAACCATGCTGGCAGAAGATTTAAAGCCTAACCGCCTCGAAGCTTCGAAAGATGTGGCTACCGAATTTATTCTGTCGCGACCAAACGACAATATTGGTCTTGTGGTTTTCTCGGGCGAAAGTTTTACACAATGTCCGCTTACTACCGACCATGCAGTGCTCGTAAACCTTTTCAAAGCTGTGAACTACGGCATGATTGAAGATGGGACAGCCATTGGACTCGGACTTGCTAATGCTGTAAACCGCATAAAGGACAGCAAAGCAAAATCGAAAGTGATTATTCTTCTTACCGATGGGTCGAACAACCGTGGTGACATTGCCCCTATTACAGCTGCCGAAATTGCCCGTAGTTTCGGAATTCGGGTTTATGCCATTGGAGTGGGTTCGTACGGACAGGTAAATATCCCTGTACAAACACCTATGGGAACTCAGTATCAGCTTATGGATTCGGAATTCGACGAAGAATCGCTGAAAGAAATTGCAGCTATGACAGGCGGAAACTATTTCCGTGCGACTGACAACAACAAACTCAGAAGCATTTATCAGGAAATTGACCAAATGGAAAAAACGAAAATCAACGTGAAGGAATACAGCAAGAAAAACGAAGAGTATTATCTGTTTGCACTGGCAGCCCTCCTTTTGTTGATCGCAGAGCTGATAGTTCGCAACACCGTTTTGCGCAAAATTCCCTGATAGTAAATTGTAATTGAAAAACAGAAAGTTATTTATATGTTTCGATTTGCACATCCCGAATATTTATTTCTGCTGCTGATAGTTCCGCTATTGGTGGGGCTCTTCATATATACACGCATTCAGAAAAAACGCAAGCTGCAACTTTTTGGCGATCCGGAACTTCTGGCTTCGCTAATGCCCAATGTGTCATTTTTGCGTCCACGCTTTAAATTCTATATGCAGCTTGGTGCTGTGGTTCTTCTGATTGTGGTAATGGCTCAGCCTCAGTTCGGAACGAAAGAAGAAAAACAGGAGAAAAAAGGTATCGAAGTAATGATTGCGCTCGACGTATCGAACTCGATGATGGCGCAGGACATACAACCCGCACGACTCGATAAAGCCAAAATGGTGCTTTCGAAACTGGTGGACGGAATGACTAACGACAAAGTTGGCCTTGTGGTATTTGCAGGCGACGCTTATATACAGTTGCCCATTACTGCCGATTATGTGTCGGCTAAAATGTTTATGTCGTCGATCAGTCCGGCCCTTGTACCACGACAGGGAACAGCCATTGGTAGTGCCATCGACCTTTGTATAAAATCGTTCGGAGAAAAAACAGATGTAAGCCGTGCCATTATTGTGATTACCGATGGTGAAAACCATGAGGACGATGCTGTGGGCGCAGCTAAACTGGCTGCCGAAAATGGCATTGCAGTGCATGTGGTGGGAATGGGAAAACCCGAAGGAGCACCAATTCCCGTGGATGGCACCATGAGTTTCTGGAAAGACAAAGAAGGAAATGTGGTGGTTTCGAAACTGAACGAAGAAATGTGCCGCAATATAGCTGCTGCAGGTAGCGGAACTTATGTTCGCGCCGACAACCAAAACTCGGCATACCGGATTATTTCGAAAGAACTCGACAATCTGGCAAAATCAAAAATTGAAACACGCGTATTTTCAGACTATAACGAACAATTTCAGTCGTTTGCATTGCTGGCACTTATTCTGTTGTTTTTCGACAGTTTTATATTCGATCGCCGGAACAAACGCCTCAGCAAGCTACGCATTTTCAACCTGAAAGAGAAATTTATTAAATCGGGAAAATAAACTACTGTGATTTATTTTTTAAGAAATATGTTGAAATCAAGAATGAAGAACTTTGTATTTTTTATACTGACTGCATTTTTTATACTTCCGCTACATGCGCAGGTAGAAAGCTCTGATGTGCGTTCGGGAAACAAAATGTATAAAGCCGGAAAATATACCGATGCCGAAGTAGACTATCGCAAAGGGCTGCAGAAAAACCCGAAATCCTTCGAAGCCAATTACAATCTGGGAAATGCCCTTTTCAAACAGGGAAAATACGCAGAAGCTCTGGAGCAATACAAAACATCGATGGCACTGCAAACCGGCAACAAGGAAAAGCTGGCTGCTGCTTTTCATAACGCAGGAAATGCGCTGCTCAGTGAGAAAAAAATAGAAGAAAGCATCAATGCCTATAAAATGGCGCTGAAGGCAAATCCGCGCGACAACGAAACCCGCTACAACCTGGCTTATGCACAATCCCTGTTGCAGAAACAGCAACAAAACCAGGATAAAAACAAAGACAAGGAAAAACAGGAGCAGGAAAAAGAACAGGAGAAAAAGGAAGAACAACAGAATCAACCACCTCCACAACCAAAGCAGTCGGATATGTCGAAAGAAAATGCTCAGCAGATTCTCGATGCTTTGATGCAGGATGAGAAAAACACCCTCGAAAAGGCTAAAAAACAAAATATACGCTCGCGCAAAAGTGCCGACAAGGACTGGTAAAATAAAGATAACCCGACAACGGACATCGCATTACCTGAAAAGAATATTTGATTGACAAAAAAGTTCCGTGTGACCTTTTAAAACAATTATCCACACATGAAAATTGATATAAAATTCAGACTTTTAATACTGTCCTTACTTCTGACTTCCTCAGGAGTATTGCTGGCAAACGATGTAAAGTTTACTGCAAGTGCACCTTCCACGGTAATTGCAGATAAACCTTTTCAGCTCGTGTATTCAGTAAATGCATCGGCAAAGGACTTAACGGTCGGCGATTTAAGCAATTTCGAAGTGCTGGCCGGCCCGTTCCGCTCGCAAAGTTCGAGCTATCAGATTATAAACGGAAAAAGTTCTTCTTCCGTTAATTTGTCGTTCACTTATACGCTTCAGGCAGGTAAAACAGGTACGTATACCATTCCTCCCGCCACCATTGTGGTCGATGGACAAAAATATACTTCTAACGGTTTGTCGGTAAAAGTACTTCCACCCGACGAGAGCAGCAATGCTTCCACAAGAAATCAGGGCAACGAACAAGCCAAATCAGCAAGTTCGCAAACTGTTTCGAACGATAAGATTTTTATCAGGACCAATGTATCGAAAACAAATATGTACGAGCAGGAGCCCATTCTGATCACCTATAAGCTCTATATGTTAGTCGATGTGGTGGGTCTGAATGAAATAAAGCTGCCTGATTTCAACGGATTCATGAAACATGAGTTCGACCAGAATCAGAACAGACAACTTTCGTACGAAAACTTTAACGGTAAAAACTACGGTACCATTGTGCTTTATCAGGCTTTACTTTACCCGCAACGTTCGGGCGAAATAATGATTGACAAGGCGGTATTCGATGTCAAAGTGCGTGTTCAGAATCAAACCCGTGTGCGCAGCATTTTCGATGACTTTTTCGAATCGTATGCCAATGTGGACAAAACACTGACAGCTCCCGGTTCAAAAATTCTGGTAAAACCACTGCCAGGCTCCAAACCAGCCTCATTCTCGGGTACTGTAGGCAACCTGACAATGAACTCTTCGATTTCTTCGGAAAATGTAAAAGCCAACGAAGCCATTACGCTGAAAATAATGATTTCGGGTAGTGGAAACATGAAAATGATCAAAAATCCGGAAATCAAATTTCCTGATGGATTTGAAACCTACGATCCCAAGGTAGCCAACAATTTCAAAACAACTGCTTCGGGCGTGTCAGGTACAAAAATCATCGAATACATGTTTATTCCGCGTCATTCGGGCGAATACGAAATTCCTGAAGCCGAATTTTCATATTTCGATATAACCACACACACTTATAAAACGCTTAAAACACCCACCTACAAAATAAAGGTAGCAAAAGGCGAAGGTGGCGAAAGTCCCGTGGTAAGCGGCAGTTATGTTTCAAAAGAAGATGTAAAACAACTGGGTAAGGATATCCGCTATATCGAAACCGATCATTTCAGCATAGCCCCCGAATCGAAACCCGTATTTGGAACTCTGCTGAGCTGGTTGATATTCATTATCCCGCTGCTTATAAGCATTGTGTTATTCTTTGTACTGAAAAAACAAACCATAGAGAATGCCGATGTCATTTCGGTAAAAAACCGTAAAGCCAACAAACTGGCGCGCAAACGTCTGGCACAGGCTCAGCGACTGCTCAACGATGGTAAAAAAGATCAGTTCTACGAAGAAGTACTGAAAGCCGTATGGACTTATCTGAGCGATAAACTGGCCATTCCGGCTGCTTCGCTTACCAAGGAAAAAGTGGAAAACGAACTTGCAAACCGCAACGTAAGTGCCGAACTTACTGCTGAGTTTATTTCGATACTCAACACATGCGAATTTGCACGTTATGCCCCGAATACCGGACAGCAGGAAATGGGAAATCTGTACGCAGAGGCGATCGAAGCCATTAGTAAACTCGAAAATCAGATCAAAAAATAATAAATCGGGATATATGAAGAAGACAATATTTTATATCGTTACCCTGTTCACTATATTGTGGCAACCGGTTTATGGAAATACCGATGCAATCAAAAAAGCAAACGAACTATACGCGGCAGGTAATTACAGCGAAGCAGCTCAGGCTTATGAAAATATAATTTCGCAATATGGTGTGGCTCCCGAATTGTATTACAATCTGGGAAATGCCTATTATAAAATGAACGAAACAGGCAAGTCGGTGCTCAATTACGAACGGGCTTTAAGACTTCGTCCGGGCTATAAAAATGCTGAAATCAACCTTGAATTCGCACAGGCACGCGTAGTCGATAATGTGGTTCCGGTTCCATCATTTTTCATCAAACGCTGGTTGGGTAACCTTATGAAGCTGTTAAATACAAATCAATGGTTCTGGATAGCTGCCATTGCATTTATTATCACACTGGTATTTATACTGCTTTTTGTGTACAGTGGCACATATTATATGCGCAGAGTTTCGTTTTACACAGCTGCAGTAACCGGCGTTATTGTGGTCATCAGCCTGCTGTTTTCGGGCATACGTAAAAATCAAATGCTGAATCACGATTCTGCCGTTATCATGACAGGCAGTGTAACCGTGAAAAGCTCACCCGACAAGAGCGGAACCGACCTTTATCAGCTACACGAAGGAACCAAAGTGGATGTAAAAAGCAAACTTGGCGACTGGACTGAAATTGTACTCAGCAATGGCAACCCGGGATGGGTTATGAACAATTCGATCGAAGAAATTTAAAGCTCCGGGCATAAAAACAACAAAACAACAATGAATCTGATTCAATTTCTGGTAGATCTCGATACGCAGTTTTTTCTGTTTCTGAACGGACTGCACAATAGCTTTTTCGACGGATTTATGTATGGAACCAGCAATATACCCGTGTGGATTCCATTTTATCTGTCGGTTATATATATTGCGGTGCGCTACTACAAAAAAGAAGTACTTTATGTAATTCCGGCATTGATAATCTGTGTGGTACTTACCGACCAGATTTCGTCAGGTCTTATCAAAGACTGGGTTCAACGCCCACGACCATCACGCGAGGAAAGTCTGGCACCATTTATTCATCTGGTCAATGGCTATCAGGGCGGACGGTTTGGATTTGTATCGTCGCATGCAGCCAACACCTTCGGATTTGCACTGCTCACCTCTGCCCTCTTCCGCAACCGTTACTACGCCACCACTGTTATTCTGTGGGCCATTTTAGTATCGTATTCACGCATTTATCTGGGTGTACACTATCCGCTTGACATTATCGGTGGAATGCTCGTAGGTACTTTTGTTGCCACTCTATGTTACACCGTGCTCAAAAAAATAAAACCACGTTTGGTTAGTTCCGATTCGTACCTTATTTCGGCATTTATACCAAACATAGTTATTCTACTTACCTTTATCGGAATCGGCATTTTTGCTCTTTTCAGAATGTAAGACAAACTTAAACATAAACGCAGCCCGATAGAAACTAAATTCTATCGGGCTGTTTGTTTTTATATACAAAATAGCTGTGTCTTTTTGAACAACATGCTTACGAGCCGGATCGTAAGGGTATTACGAGCATGGTCGTAAAGGGTCTACGAGGGAGATCGTAAAGGTCTTACGAGTATAAGCACAAGAGGCTTACGAGGAAGGTCGTAATGGTCTTACTCTGGCCTTCCAGATATACTATTTAGTCGACCCTTAAAAAGCCCATAAACATAAGATTATCAGTAAAATAAATCTTAAAAGTATTGTGTATATCTGCAAGTTTTAGTATATTTGATGCATAA
>SAAO01000033.1 GCA_009929375.1 Bacteroidia bacterium | reverse complement strand
AATTTAAAATACAAATTGTTGACTTGATAAAAGCTATGTTTTACCAAATCAACAATAATATAATACGAAAATGGGCTTTTTAAGGCTCGACTAAATAAAGCACAAAACTTCGCATATTAAAATAGCATATCCACGAGGAGACGGAAAGCTTTCGCCAAACTAAGAATTTGCTTACTAAAATAGAATATCCGTAAGAACAGCGAAAATAAGTATCAAATCAACTCCACTTGAAGACATTTTATAAAATAACAAAAATCAATTTAGTGGACTTTAATGTCTTTCGTAAAATGGAAAATTACATTAAAGTGCACTTTTTCTGTTTTTGTAAAATGAATATTGTCAATTAAGTGCACTTGAATAGATTTCGTAAACTGATTAATTAACATCAAGTGGACTTGAATGTAAATTTCCAAACAGAAAAATGTAAATAAGTAGACTTAAGTATCATGCTTGAAAATTCAAGGCTTATACATTATCCGAAATTTTAATTTTTCCAGTTGTTTATAAGAGTATCTGACTTTCTTTACATACAATTGCTTTTCAACAATTTCTTCCCAGGAATAAATCTTCATTGTATTTTCTGTAATAAAAAATAAATTAACAAAATCCTTATCAGTGAATGGTATCCATTTACTGGTTGATACACTTTTTTCTCTTAAATATGAAAACGATCGTGCATTAACTCTATATTCAGGCGAGTAAATCGAATCATAACTTGTAAAATAAAGCCCTGTTGTATCTTTTACAAATAGTTCCAGTTTGGGCGATATCGTTATTGAATCCTTATTGCTAAAAAACACATATATCGCATCATCACTGTTGTTATATATTTCAAGACTTTTATATGGAGAATCATATGCACATGAGACATTAAATAACAGTACAATTGCTATCGTAAGTTTAATTATTTTCATATTTAGATTTGGTAAATTCATAGAAGTCCTCTTGACTTTTTATACACAATATAATTTCGCTCCTAACGGAGCTCTAAAAATACTCTACAATCAAAAACTCTACCATAATATCGCTTCTCCGAAGCTAAGAAATTGCTCCGTTAGGAGCATAATTATGGTAGCTATTATTAGTCTTTTGTGCAAAACAGCTCCGTAGGAGCGACATTACAAAAGACGAGCTCATAATCAATTTATTAGACAGACTACACAATTCTACAAAATATTATCATTCAATCCTGAGTGAGTCAGCTCCTTTTATAAACCGGGAATTGTAAAGCATAAGACTTGTTGGACTGCTAATAATTTTTCAGTTAAATACATTGTATCAAATTTGAGGTTAAACAAAGGATATCTTCTTTAAATAAACATTCAAAGATATGTATAAAAAGGGAATTAACAACAAATATGTAAAAAAAACTACCAACCCCATAAATCAGGGATTGGTAGTTTCATTATTTTAAGTGCGGTTACTTAGAATACAGGTGAGATTTTGAATGTAAACTCGTAATCTTTGTAAGGCACACGGTATTGTGGCAATGGAAGTGCTCCCCAACTGGTTACGCAACCCAGACCCATATGTACATAATCGATACAGAAGTTTGTGTAAGGAACTTTTGGCACTTCGGCTGAGTGACGCTGATCCTTTTCGTATCCATCGTCGAGCGATTCGATGCTGTAGTTAAGTGCCGAAGCCGAGAAAGCAGCTGTGGAAGTAAACATAAGTCCGCGACCTCCTTTGTTAAGCTGTTTCCAGTAACGCACATCGGTTTTCAAACCATTTTCCTGCGGACGAACATATGAATAGAATTGATCCTGTACAGTCTGACGATATTGACCGATATTGGCTGAGTTATTACGATCAGAATAGTTTTCGTAAGGACCACGGCCATAATATTCTACTACGCTGAATGATTGTGGCATTTGCATTTGCATACCAAAACGGAACATTTCGGATACTTTGGCTGTGTCGGAAGCATCGAGTTTCTGAGTCACAGTGATATTTCCGGCTGCATCAATCAGATAATCGAGATACAGCCTGGCAGATACCTGACGGACATCGTATACAGCTGAAACTTTTACTTTATTATCAGCAATTTCATTTTTCAGACTTTCAAGACGCATATGCGGGTTTTTCCATGCTGAATAACGACGTTGCAAATTCGCACCCATATCGTTATCAGTTGGTGCACGCCAGAAGTTAGGACTCAACTGACCTTCGAGCATTTCCATACCATTCACAACAAAACTGCTGAGCAATCCGTTGTGTTTGTTGAATTCAATGGCAAAACGATCGCCATCAATCTGAAGGAAATTCCAGTCGTTGCTGCGTACTTTGAGTGGAGCTTTGTTTACATCTGCTTTTACAGTACTGCTAAGGGCTGCAAATTTATAAGGATTCACTTCGAGCTGACGATGAGCCACTACATGACCGGCAGGCAACATATAAGCTGCATTTTTCAGACGGAATTCCACATTCAGCAATACTTCCTGAGTGCGATCCACTTTCGATAAGTCGTAAGGCAGCGTAATGGTTTCCTTTTTCTGCGGAGCCACATTCAGTTTTTCCACAGTTCCACGCTGTACTGCTTGTCCGTTTACATTAAGTGTCCATTCAGCATAATAAGCAGAGAGATCGGTGAAGAAGTTTTCGTTGAACACCGAAATTTTACCGGTTTCCATATCCACAGCTTCAGCCCAGATATTCTGATAATAATACTTCACCTCGTAAGCATGCGGATTGAAGTTACGATCAGGGCTAATAATACCATTGTTCAGGAAGTTATTGTCCGAAGCATCGTATTTGTTGTAGTCGCCGCCATAAGCATAAAACATAACTCCATCTTTATTGAATTTACGCAAGCCCTGATCTACGAAATCCCAGATAAAACCACCCTGATATTTAGGGTATTTACGTACCAAATCCCAGTATTCCTTGAAACCTCCCTGCGAATTTCCCATGGCATGTGCATATTCGCACTGAATAAGAGGTTTGGGAGTGTTGCCCTGACTGTAGCGCTCAGCACCTTCGTAGCCAAGATACATTGGACAGTAAATGTCCGTAAATTCATTGGTGCGGGCCTGTTCGTACTGTACCGGACGGCTTTTGTCATCAGCTTTAATCCAGGTGTAGCAAGCTTCGAAATTTGGTCCGAAACCGGCTTCGTTACCCAACGACCAAACAATTACAGAAGCGTGATTGTAGCTGCGTTGTACATTGCGCTGATTACGTTCGAGATGAGCCAATGCATAATTCGGATCCTTAGCCAGTGTTTGTTCACCATAACCCATACCATGCGATTCCACATTGGCTTCAGCAACTACATAAAGTCCGTACTCGTCGCACAATTCGTACCAGTAATGATCGTCGGGATAATGGCAGGTACGCACTGCATTGATGTTCAGCTCTTTCATACGAAGAATATCCTGACGCATACGTTCACGTGAAACCACATAACCTCCATCGGGATCCATTTCGTGACGGTTAGCTCCCTTAAATAACACGGGCTGACCATTGACAAGCAGTTGCGCATTTTTAATTTCCACTTTACGGAAACCTACTTTTTGAGGAATCACTTCAAGCACTTTGCCTTTGTCTTTTACAGTCGCACGAAGTGTATAAAGCTCAGGAGTTTCAGCAGTCCATTTGGCAGGATTTTCAACATTGAAAACCACTTTCTGATTGCCCGAAGCATTTACTGATTTTGAAGCTACAGATTTCTGATTTTTATCGAAAAGTTCAAGATCAACCTGTACTTTTCCTTTCAGTTTCAAATCCACTGTAAGAGTGGCATTGCGATAATTGGCATCGAGATCGGGTGTAATGCGGATATCTTCAATACGTTTTGTTTCACGTGCATACAGGTAGCAATCGCGACCCACACCCGAGAGACGCCAGAAATCCTGATCCTCAAGATACGTACCATCGCTCCAGCGGAAAACCTGAAATGCAATAAGGTTTTTACCCGGCTTTACGTAACGTGTGATATCGAATTCAGCTTCAATTTTGCTGTCCTCACTGTAACCCACATATTTACCATTTACCCAAAGATAAATATTCGAAGTCACCGAGCCGAAATGTGCAATAATGTCTTTTCCTTTCCAGTTGGCAGGAACCACAATTTCTCGGCGATACGAACCCACATTGTTGTTTTCGGTAGGGAAAGCCGGGGGATTGCTCTGGAACTGATTACGCCATGGATAACCCACATTTACATAAATAGGATGTCCATAACCGTTAAGTTCCCATACACCGGGCACAGGCATATCCACCCAACCTTTATCGTTGAATGAAGTATTGAAAAAATCGGTCGGGCGACGATCAGCATCTTTCACCCAGTTGAATTTCCAGAGACCGTTAAGCGACAAAAAATTAGCTGATGCTTCTTTTTTAGCAGCCGCTGCCAGCGACTCGTTTTCGTAAGCAAAATAATTGGTGTGCATCGGGAACCGATTCACGGCGTTAACCTTCGGATTCTGCCATTCGTTGGATTGTCCGAAACCCAGCATTGGTGCTGCAAGCAGTAGAAATGCAATTTTTAATTTCATACGTTGTTGTTTTTTAAAATACTTGTCGTATGGAACCAGCCCTGTCGGGAAACAAGACCTGTTACATGTGTTGTTGATTAATAATTTATGATTTTGTTTGTGATTTACTTATATTTAACAGCATTTTGTCTGAAACATCCGAATATCTGTTACTTTTAAAAATTAAGCTACAAATTTAAAAATAAATTATTAGTCTACAGCATATTCTCTTTGCATTACACCATTTTGGTTGAATTTTAAACCCAGGTCCTTGAACCGGAGAAATAATGAGATGTGGGCAAAAAACCGGATACAGCAACACAAAAACTCGTTCTGAAATTCGAAACAACCTATAAATCAGAGCACAATATTATAAACCCCTTTGATAAGTATGAGTGAGGCTGTATCAGCGTCCTGCAACCCGGTGAAGCCATTGTAACTGCGACCCACTACCACTTCGGTCTTTTCGAAATAATACACATCGTTTTCATGCTTCTTAAGTTTCAGAACCACCTGTCCTGTTTCGATTTTGACAATAGCCCCGGAAGCAATCGCCATGACAGAATCCTGCCCCACCACAATTTCGCATGACAGAAATTCGTTTGCCATAAGTGCCGTAGATTCTTTATCGTTGAATGTTGCATAGCACTCAACTGTTTTCGTTTCCTCATTCACAGCCACACCCACCGACTGAATGGTGGCCATATAAAGCTTATCGGCATCGGCAGTCTTCACCCGAAGCTTCTGCCCTGCCTTTACCTTTGCAACATCCGAAGCAAAAACCGACAACCGCAACTGCAACATTGCCGGATTGATGATTTCAATCAACTCGGTTTGTGTATCGACAAAAGCAGCCACACTTGTCGTCAGATTAGTTATCTGACCATTGATGGGCGAACGCAATTTATAACTGGAATAAAAACGTCCGGCTTCAATCTCGTTCACCGAAAAGCCTGCCGTTTCTACTTTAAGTTTTAACGCCTGATGTCGTGCCATTGCAATCCGGTATTCACTTTCAGTGGTCATAAATTCCTTTTCGGAAATAGCTTTCTCTTTGTAAAGCACTTTTGTTCTTTCATACTCATTCTTCATACGTTTGTACGCTGCCGACGACTCCACAAAATCCTTTTGCAGATCGAAAATTTCGTTGCCTGCCAGTTCGAGCAGCACCTGATTTTTCGACACAAACTCTCCGTTCCGGCAATAAATATTCTTCACAGTACCCGATAAAGCAGTATGAATTTTTGCGCGCCCGTCAGGAGTAGCAACAACTGTAGCATTAGCGTTTACAGTAGTCTCAAACAGCATTTTCTGAGGATATGCAGTCTGCATACTATCGTTTTCATACTGTTCTTTCGTAATCCAGATCAGACTATCTTCAGTTTCAACAGCCGGTGTATTAGGTTTGCATGAAGTTGTAAATGCAATTGCTGCAACAAAAACTAAAATATATGTGTATGTTCTCATTGTTCTATGATTTATAATTTGAAAAAATAAGTTATCTCTGGTGCTTGTCAGTATTTGATTTAATTCGACAAATAATTCAATTCCAGTGTAATTTCACTGTATTTCATTACATTATCAAAATAATCGAGTTTTATTTGCAGGGCAGTTTCGATACTTGCAGCAAATCTGGTATAGTCAATCATTCCGTTTTCAAAACTCAACTGAGCTGTCCGGAAAATCTCATTTACCAGCTTGCTTCCGCTTGTATCGTACAAATCCAAAAGTTCTTTATACTTCATATGTTTATTAAGAAGTTCGGCCTGCCTGATCTTTAACTGTTCAGCTTCGGTTTCGGTAAAAAGCATATTAGCCTTGTGGGTAATCTCAGAGGCTTTAATCCTCGACCTCCCTGCATTAAAGAACAATGGCACAGCAAGTCCGGCTTCAAAACCGTGATAATAACGGGCATTCGGATAGGCATTACTTCCCAGAAAGTAATTCAGCTGAATATCGGGCAAAAGCTTATTTTTTTCAACCCTGACCTGCGCTTTGCTGAGCATATCCTGATTTTTCAACCATTTAAGATATGGACCGGACTCGTAGTCAGCCCCGACATACTGCAAACGCAACAGTTGTGGCGACACAGTAAAGGCACTGTCATAACCCATCAGCAACTTCAGTTTCGCGAGTGAACTTTCGGCATTGTATTTCAAACCGCTCAATTCTGTTTTCACCGACTGCTGTTTTGCCTGTATATTGAGCAAATCGAGGGTACTTATTTCGCCCTTTGCCTCCTTAAGTAAGGCCGCACGATAAATTTGCCGGTACATACTATCAAGATACTGATAAACGACCAGTTTCTCATTCAGCAACTGAATTTCCACAAAATTCAGCGACACATTTTTTATTATCCTTTGTATTTCAATGGCAGCACGACTTTCGGCAAGATCATATTCTATCTTTTTGGCTTTTAATTCGGCTCCATAAAGTGTGGGAAAGTCGAAACGCTGCACCACACTCCAGACATTGAGCGGATAATTATTTTCAGCAATATTATTCTGATCGGTTCCGTAACTCACCTGTGTCTTGTCGATATCCACAGCCGAAGAAATAAGAGTTTTTTGAGCCTCGGTTTTTAAATTGCAGGCTTTAATTTCTTTGTTGTAACGCAGAGTAATATCCACAACCTGATCAAGATTTATTTCGGGCTTCTGAGCCAGCGTAAAAGTAAACGGAAGCAGTAACAGAAGTAGTGTGAGTGTTTCCCGCATACGAATCAACCGGAAAGGAAAGAACTTCACACCAGTCACATTACTGAAAATTTCGAACAACAAAGGTAGGGCAATCATGGTAAGCATGGTGGATGTAAAGAGTCCGCCAATCACCACAGTTGCCAACGGACGCTGCACTTCGGCTCCCGCTCCGGTAGATATTGCCATTGGTAAAAAACCCATGGCAGCAGCTCCGGCGGTAAGCATTACCGGACGAAGTCTGTTTTTGGTCCCCTGAATAATCAATTCCCGCATACTTAAATTTCCGTGCTCTTTCAGTTCTTTCAGATGCTCAATAAGTACAATACCATTCAGCACAGCAATACCAAACAGTGCTATAAAGCCCACTCCGGCCGAAATACTGAACGGCATTCCGCGCAGCCATAAAAAAAACACACCACCCACAGTAGCCAAAGGAATTGCACTGAAAATCATAACCGCATCCTTAAGCGACTTAAATGCGAAATGCAGGAAAATAAAAATCAGCAAAAGTGCCACAGGCACAGCAAAAAGCAATCGTTTACTTGCATTCTGGAGATTTTCGAACTGTCCTCCGTAAGTAATATATGTGGACGGATTAAGTTTTACATTCTGATCAATTTTAGTGCGTATATCGGCAACCACCGATTGCAGGTCTCTGTTACGGACATTTACACTCACCACAACTCTGCGGTGTGCATTCTCCCGCGAAATCTTGGCCGGACCTTCGGCATATTCAATTTCTGCAAATTCGGACAAACGCATTTGATTACCGTTTGGCAGAGGCACCTGCAATTGCCTGATATTCTCAATATCCCTGCGGTTTGTGTCGGAAAAGCGTGTGACCAGATCGAAACGTTTTTCACCTTCGAAAACAACTCCGGCAGTTTCACCACCAAAAGCTGTAGCCAAATACTGATTCAAAGTGCGAATATCTACTCCGTAGTAGGCAATTTTAGCTCTGTTGTAATTGATTTTAATCTGAGGCAAACCGGCTGTCTTTTCAAGAATCACATCGCTTGCACCGGGAATATCCTCAATCAGCGATTTTATTTCGATAGCTTTGTGATTAATATAATCCAGATCATCGCCAAAAATTTTAATTGCAATATCGGATCGAACTCCGGTTATCAACTCATTGAACCGCATTTCAATGGGCTGCGTAAACTCATAATCGATACCAGGAATTACCGATAGCGCTTCCTTAAATTTATCGGCAAGTTCTTCTTTAGTCTCTGCCGAAGTCCATGTACTACGGGGTTTCAGTTTAATAATCATATCAACTTCCTCCATCGACATAGGATCGGTAGGTACTTCAGCAGCGCCGATACGACTTACCACTTTGTCGACTTCAGGAAAGCCGGATATCAGGATTTGCTCCATCTGCGTTGTAGTTTCAATGGTCTTGGACAGGGATGTACCGGTTTTCAACACAGGCTGAATCACAAAATCACCTTCGTCGAGGGTAGGAACAAACTCGCCTCCCATGCGACTAAAAATAAAACCTGTAACAAGAAGCGATACCACTGCAGCACCCAAAACAATACGTTTATGATTGCACGACCACTTAATAACCGGCAAATAACTCTTGTGTGCAAGATTCATTATTATGTGAGAAATATTTCTCTTATCGGTTTTAGCAGGTTTAAGGAATAACGAAGAGGCTACTGGCAACCAGGTTAAACCCATAATCATTGCACCAATAATGGCAAAAGAAAACGAAAGTGCCATTGGTCTGAACATTTTTCCTTCAACACCGGTGAGCGAAAGAATCGGAATAAATACTATCAGGATTATTATCTGTCCAAAAATAGCCGACTTCATCATTTTAGATGCTCCATCAAACGAGATAGCATCCATCAAGCTACTTCGTTCATCGCCTGACACCATATCAAGGTCCTTTTTCCGTACCGAAATTTTCAGAGCAATAAATTCAACAATAATCACAGCACCATCGATGATAATTCCAAAATCGAGCGCACCCAGACTCATCAGGTTGGCATCTACTCCGAATATGTACATCATGGATACTGTAAAAAGTAACGCAAGCGGAATCATTGATGTGATCACTAATGCCGACCGGATATTGCCCAGTAATAAAAACACGGTTATCATTACAATCAATGCGCCGAGAATCAAATTCTCAACCACTGTAAAAGTTGTTTTGGCAACCAGTTCGCTTCTGTCGACTATCGGATTTATGAACACACCTTCAGGCAAATTATCCTGCAAATCGTCGACACGCATTTTCACCTCATCAATCACCTGTTTTGAATCAGCATTTTTCAGCATCATAACCTGACCAAGAATAGTTTCGCCTTTCCCGTTTGCCGTAATAGCTCCGTAACGGTTTGCATGCCCGAAACGTACTTCAGCCACATTCTTTATCAGAATAGGATTAGCTGTTGTACTACGAATTACAATGTTTTCAATATCCTGAACCGACTTCACCTGACCATCACCACGGATAAAATAGCTTTGATTGGTTTTTTCGATGTATGATCCACCGGAGATACTATTGTTAGCTTCAAGTGCATCGAACACTTCCATCAAACTCAGCCCAAGAGCGCTCAGACGTTCCGGGCTGATAGCTACTTCATATTGTTTCAGATATCCACCCCAGCTGTTTATTTCAACAACTCCATTAATTCCAGATAGTCTGCGCTTAACTACCCAGTCCTGAATGGTACGTAAGTCAGTAGCGCTGTACCTGCCTTCGTAACCCGGTTTTAAATCGAGTGTATATTGATAAATCTCGCCCAAACCTGTTGTGATAGGGCCCATTTCGGGCTCTCCGAATCCCTGAGGAATTTTTGCAGTTGCACTCTTAATTTTTTCAGCAATCAACTGACGCGGTAAATAAGTCCCCAACGATTCGTCGAAAACAATGGTAACTAGCGAAATACCAAACTTCGACACTGATCGTATTTCTTTTACACCAGGTAAATTAGCCATCTCCATTTCCACAGGTGCTGTGATGTACTGTTCGATTTCCTGTGTAGATAAGTTACCTGAGGTTGTGATTACCTGCACCTGATTATTTGTAATATCGGGTACTGCACCCACAGGAATCATGAAAACAGCATACAAACCAAAAGCTGCTATTGTAAGCGTAAACAGAATAATAATAAGTTTGTTTCTGATGCTAAAATCTATGATTTTCTCAAGCATAATATTTTATGTTTTTAAGTTTCATTATCAACACCCACAAATATAGATATTTTCGACTCAGAAAAACACTAAATTTGATACATATCACACAAAAAGGCGGATAAATTCACACAGCAGCTCAGGCAATAATATCAAGCATAAAAAAAACAGGGTGCAAACATCTTTGTTAAAGACATTTACACCCCGAATAACAATAAAATTTCAAAATTCATCTATTTCTCAATCCGAAACCAATCGAAATCAGCGTAACCCGAATCGTTGAGTAAAGCAGGTCGCTGACAGAAAACTCCCACCTTTGCTCCTATCCATTTGCCTTCGAAAGCATCAAAAGTATCGCTGAGTTTTATAAACTTCTTTCCATCCAGACTGTAGCTGAACGTACAATTGGCAGTTGGCTGAAGTATTTTTTCGTTATTCATAGCCACACTTTCTGCCACTTCCAAACGAAACCAAACAGTATGGCTTTGCACAGGAATACTTTTTTCCACAATTTCCTTATTGCCTTTGTCGGCTTCCCTGCAAACCACATAACGAATGGCAAGCCCGTCGTCCACGCTATCCAAAGTAATAGCCGCATAATCGCGACCCATCACCACAAGTCCGGCGCGTTCGTTCTTTTTAAATGGATAAAAGCTAAACTTAGTAGTGGCTATGAAGTTGGGAGCAGGAAATTTTTGCAACAACAAATGTGGTGCATGCCACAGGTTTGCCGAATCGGCACTTGTTTGCCATGCAAAAAGACGCAAATATCCTTTTTCTCCCGCAGGATAATACCACAACTCGTTAGGATTGGCCTGCCATTGCCACTGTAACCCAAGTGTGCGACCGTCGAATTCATCATCTTCCACCGGAGTAGATATCGGATAAGTTTTACCCACATTCGGTTTTGTATATTCAACCACAGGCTCACCGCAACCATCTCCATCTTTATCCACACCAATCACCGGCCAGTCATTCACCCAGCGCATCGGATTGAGGTGTACCACACGTCCGTAAGCATATTTGTCCTGAAAATGAATAAACCAATCTTCTTTCCCATCGGGCGTATCGACCCATGCACCCTGATGTGGACCGTTGATATCGGTTTTGCCCTGCGTCATAACAATTTTCTCTTCGTAAGGACCGTAAATGTTTCGCGAACGTAAAGCAAGCTGCCAGCCCGGCTTTACTCCACCTGCCGGGGCAAAAATGTAATAAAAACCATTGCGTTTATAAAGTTTCGCTCCTTCCACAGTGGGATGGTTAGGGTGACCATCGAACACCAGACAACTTTCGGAAATTGCCTGAGTTGCATCGGGCGTCATTTCAAATACAGCCAGCACACTTTTCATTCCTGCTCGGCTACCTGCATATCCATGCGCCACATAAGCACGACCATCTTCGTCCCAAAACGGACAAGCATCGATAAGTCCCAAGCCGGCTTTTACAAGCTTCAATGGCGACCAGGGACCACGTGCATTTTTTGCATTGGTCATAAAAATGCCCTGATCGGGATCGCCATAGAAAATATAAAACTCATTGTTGTGATAACGAATGGCAGGCGCCCAAACACCATTTCCATGTTGCGGCGTTTTAAAAAGTGATTCGGGCAGTAACTTTGGTGCAGCATGACCTATCAAAGTCCAGTTCACCAAATCCTTTGAGTGCAAAACAGGCAAACCCGGCGTATTGGCAAAAGATGAAGCTGTCATGTAAAAATCGTCGCCCACACGACACACATCCGGATCAGAATAATCGGCATAAAGTACAGGATTTTTATATTTACCCTTTCCGGTATCGCTTACCCACACTTTCGACACATAAGGTTTTTGGTTTTCTTTCAGAAATTTCAGCAAACCGCTGACATTATTTTCTTTAATACCATTTACAAAAAATGAAGCCACCTTACGGGCACCTTTTTCCACAAAATGAGTATTGTCATCCAACCCTTTCGGATAAAGCGGATTTTGTCCGGCCGCATATTTATGAAAATACTGACGCGAGGCCGAAACCCCTTCAGCAGCGAGCCATTCAGATGTATATTTTTGCATGTCAATCATGGTCACACGTTTCGTTTTAGCCACTTCACGCACAATGTCGGGATATACGCCGTGCAAATCCACCAGTTTGGCATCGCTATCGAATTTTCTACGCGCTACCGGCGTGCAAAGCACCGGATTTCCACCTTTTGCCTTTACCTCATCGATCATTCGCAGCAGGTTTGCACGATAATCCTCCGGACTTGTATAACGATCCTTCTTCTCCACCGAACTATCGTTATGTCCGAACTGAATAATCACAAAGTCACCTTTCTGCATTTCGGAAACAATCTGAGCCCACAAGCCTTCGCTGATAAAAGTGCGCGTACTTCTGCCATTTTTGGCGATATTCCGTACCACAACATCATCGCTGAAAAACTCCGAAAGATATTGCCCCCAACCGCGCTCGGCAAAAGGTACAGGCGTCATTTCACCTGTCAGCGAATCGGTCATTGTTTTGTAAAAAACTTTATTGGCCATGGTGGAATCGCCTGCCATAAATACGTGCACAGGCCGTTGTCGGGCCGACATCAGCACCAGCGTTAGTGCTACAAAGAGGAAAGTAAGTTTTTTTGCAGTCATTGCGTATGTGGTTTAAATATTCATCGAAGAATAGTCAATATAAATAAACTCAAATGGCTTTCAGACCTGACATTTTGAGCTCGTCTTGACTTTTTATAATGTCGCTCCTACGGAGCTATTTTGCACAAAGAACTAATAATAACTACCATAATTATGCTCCTAACGGAGCAATTTCTTAGCTTCGGAGAAGCGATATTATGTTAGAAGTATTGATTGTAATGTATTTTCAGAGCTCCGTCAGGAGCGAAATTATCTTTTTTTTTCAGAAAAAGTCAAGACGACTTTGTTATTTAAAATCAGTTATGTCAGCGAATACAAATATATAATGATTAAAACTTACGGAGGTAGAAAAATTGACCTTTGGTGTGGACTTTTTGTATTCAGGAGAAAACGAAAAAAACAAAGGCTGTCTCCGCAATGGAAACAGCCTTTTTTACATATATCAGAATGCTTAATTATGCATTTTTGAGAGCCGACTGAGCAGCAGCCAAACGTGCGATAGGCACACGGAATGGAGAACATGAAACATAGTCCATACCTACTTTACCGCAGAATTCAACTGATGACGGTTCACCACCATGCTCACCACAAATACCCACTTTCAAATTAGGGTTGGTTGAGCGACCACGTGTTGTTCCGATTTCTACCAACTGACCGATACCTTCCTGATCCAACACTTCGAAAGGATCGTTTTTCAAGATACCTTTTTCTATGTAAATCGGGAGGAATTTGCTGGCATCGTCGCGTGAGTAACCAAAGCCCATTTGAGTAAGGTCATTGGTACCAAACGAGAAGAATTCGGCATGTTTTGCAATTTTATCAGCAATAAGTGCTGCACGTGGAATTTCAATCATAGTTCCAACCATGTAGTCAACTTTCACTCCTTTTTCAGCAAATACAGCTTCAGCAGTTTCGCGAATAATAGATGCCTGCAACTGGAATTCTTCAACTGTTCCAACCAATGGAATCATGATTTCAGGTTTTGGGTTTTTACCGGCCGCTTTCAGATCGCAAGCAGCTTCGATAATAGCTCTCGCCTGCATTTCTGTAATTTCGGGATAAGTGTTACCCAAACGACAACCACGGTGACCCAACATAGGGTTGAATTCGTGCAATGACTCAACTTTAGCTTTCACTATTTCAACCGAAACGCCCAATTTCTCAGCCATTTCTTTTTGTGAAGCAGCATCGTTAGGAGTAAATTCGTGCAATGGTGGATCGAGTAAGCGGATAGTTACACCAAAACCGTCCATAGCTTCAAGAATGCCATGGAAGTCTTCACGCTGGATAGGCAACAATTTAGCCAAAGCTTTTACACGTCCTTCCACATCATCAGCCAGAATCATTTCACGGATAGCCCAGATACGATCTCCTTCGAAGAACATGTGCTCGGTACGGCAAAGACCAATACCTTTTGCGCCAAAGTCACGTGCAGTTTTTGCATCGTTTGGAGTATCAGCATTGGTACGCACATACATTTTGGTATGTTTTTCGGCAATTTCCATCAATTTACCAAAGTCACCATCCAGTGTTGGTGTGATTGTAGCTACTTTGCCATCGTAAACAATACCTGTAGAGCCATCCAGTGAAATATAATCGCCTTCGTTGTAAACCACACCATTGATAGTTACACTTGAGTGCCCCACAGTAATACCGGCAGCACTTGAGATACAACATTTACCCATACCACGAGCCACAACAGCTGCGTGAGAAGTCATACCACCACGTTCGGTAAGGATACCTTCGGCAGCGTACATACCTTTTAAGTCTTCAGGAGACGTTTCGCGACGTACAAGAATTACTTTTTCGCCACGAGCAGCCCATTCTTCAGCTACATTGGCTGAGAAAACGGCTCGACCTGTTGCAGCACCCGGAGATGCAGGAAGTCCTTTGGAAATTACTTTTGCTGTTTGTTTGGCTTTTTTGTCGAATACAGGGTGCAACAACTCATCGAGTTTTGCAGGCTCCTGACGCAATACAGCAGTTTTTTCGTCGATCAAACCTTCGGCAACCATCTCAACTGCCATACGAACCATAGCAGCACCTGTACGTTTACCATTACGTGTTTGCAACATCCAAAGTTTACCATCCTGAATGGTGAACTCCATATCCTGCATGTCTTTGTAATGCTTTTCAAGTTTTTGCTGAGTAGCAAAAAGGTCGGCATATACCTGAGGCATCGACTCTTCGAGTGAAGGGAAAGTAGCTTTACGCACTTCTTCCGAAATACCGGCACGCTCAGCCCAACGACGTGAACCTTCGATAGTGATTTCCTGTGGTGTACGTACACCCGAAACCACATCTTCGCCCTGAGCGTTGATCAGATACTCACCATTAAAAATATTTTCGCCTGTAGCAGCATCGCGTGAGAAGCAAACGCCGGTGGCCGAGTTGTCGCCCATATTACCATAAACCATGGCCTGAACGTTCACAGCTGTACCCCATTCGTTAGGAATTTTTTCCATTTTACGGTAAAGGATAGCACGTTCGGTATTCCATGAATCGAATACAGCACAAACTGCTCCCCAAAGCTGTTCCCATGGGTTGTTAGGGAAATCTTTACCTGCTTTTGTGCGAACTACAGTTTTGAATTCTTCAACAATATATTTGAGGTTTTCGACAGTAAAATCAGTATCCGAAGCATAATTGTTGTCGGCTTTTACTTTGTCTAATACCTGCTCAAACGGACAATGTTCGCCTTCTTCGGCCACAACGCCCATTACTACATCGCCATACATTTGAATGAAACGACGATATGAGTCGTAAGCAAATTTTTCGTTACCCGATTTTTCAGCCACAATTTTCACTGTGTCATCGTTCATACCGAGATTCAGAATGGTATTCATCATACCGGGCATAGAAGCACGTGCACCTGAACGAACCGATAAAAGCAATGGGAATGCTTCGCCATTCGAACCGAATTTAGCGTTCATGATTTTTTCAGTTTCAACAACTGCGGCTTCCACTTCGCTTTTCAAAAGTTCAACAACTGCATCTTTACCTAATTTATTGTACTCGGTACAAACATCGGTAGTAATTGTGAAACCGGCAGGAACCGGAACTCCAATCAGATTCATTTCGGCAAGGTTGGCACCTTTACCACCAAGCAAATTCTTCATGTCTGCTTTTCCTTCAGCTTTTCCGTTGCCAAAGGTGTAGACTCTTTTTGTGTTACTCATTTTGTTTATAAAATTAAAATTACTCTCTAATAATTTGGATTACAAAAATAGCATATTTTGCTCAAAATTTAAAACCCTGAGCGAAAATTTATTATGGCCAATGTTTCCCTTTCAGGATAAGCTGCTTAATGTAAAAAAACGACTTATTTCAGCACCGGCAACTGTTGATAACAACAAATACCGGAGCTGTTTGTTTTGGAGAGTTTTGTTTATTGCTGAACAGGAATCCATTCATAGGCTCCCGCATCGGGTGCACCGTCCGAAAGCCTGTTATTTCCATTCAAATCGAGTGGAAACTGCGAAGCCACAGCAGGATCCCCCAATCCGCGAAGTGCCGACAAAGAATCGGGCATAAAATTAAAATACTGAAGAGGCTTTAGTGTATAACGCGACGCTTTAAAAAGCATAGTATCTCCCGGCTCGTACCAATGATTCCGGACAAACTGCGACATTTCATAAGGCGCTTTACGACGGATAAAATTATTCGTAAATTCAGCATCCACATAAGGCATAAAACGACTGGCGATGCTCAGCTCGGTTTCGAGCGTTCCGGTAATTACCGAATTCCGGAAAATAGTATTCATTGCCGCTGCACGGTTGAGTCCCATTATCATTACAGCCGGAAACTTATCGCGTGAAGTGGCCGCTCCTGCTCCGGCATTATAAAAATTCAAAATGCTGCTTTGTAAAATTTCATGTGTACCTCCGCTTAAATAAAGTGTGTAACTTCCGGTGTTCGACACCTCCGAATTATGAATTTTCAGATTCGCATTCTGAGCTACCACACCGTAAAGCAGGAAATTATGAATTACCGAGTTACTGATTTCTATTTCGGGCAAGTGCTGACGGTCGCTATTGGGCACATACAGACCCACGTAGCCACTGTTTAAACGCACATGATTCAGCTTATGACTGCCCTGATTCCAAAGCAAATACACTCCACCCCATTGGCCTGCCACATGATTGTATGGCAAAGGGTCGGAAAATTTTACCAGATCAAACCTGTCGCCACGCAACCGCACAGGACTTTGAGCTGTTCCGTTGGCTACAAGATTTCCATACACAAGCAAATTGGCATTATTATGAAAATAAATGCGGCATCCGGCAGGCAAAGTGAGTGTTTTGGCTGAATCCACAGCGAGATAGCCATACACCAGATAAGGACGAGCCGCAGAAAGTACTGTATCGTTCAGAATCAGTTTCTCTTTCCACAAAATCACATCCTGACCATAAGCTTCGAGTCGAACCGACTGCACATTTCCATTGGTTTGAAACACAATAGAATCGCTCACCAGTACAGGTGCATCCGAATCATGCGGATTGACCGTTACTTCAACGAAAATGTAAAGACTGTCTTTGGCTCCTATTTCAATATCTTTAAAACTGTTTTCCGGATTCCGGGACCCGTTCACATTCAGTCGGAAACGTGAATTTTCACCTCCGGCAAGTTCAACACTGCTGATTTTAAGGGCTCTTTTATTGTGATTGTAAATCAGAATTTTTTCGGTTGTACTGCCAATGGCACTGAAAATTGTGTCGAAACTCAGCGTGTCAGTCGAAAATTCAAGGCTATAGTCCGGATCTGTACTGATCATTTCGTCGGTACACGAACTAAGTGTGCAGACTGAAATTGCAATAGTAAAAAGAAAAAATCTGATATATCGATTGATCATAATGACAGACAACTGTTTTTGAACGGAGAAAAGAAACTGAAAAAGAAAAAAAGCGTTTTTCAGAATCATCTTCTCATTTAAAAGGCTATATTTGTAAAAATATTATTCACTAAAAAAATTTATACACCATGGCAAGCCGCAGAAAACTTAAAAAAACGATCAATTATGCTTCTTCCGAACTTATGACCGAACTTTATTTCAGAGTATTGCTTTCCGGAAAATCCGATGAGGCAAAAACAGAAGCCCTTTCGGTTGAAATTGCCGACATGAACGACCAGTTTATACTTCGTGCAGGACGTCCTGACGGCAAAGAGAATTCTGCAATTGTAAAAGCATATTTCCGGAAACTTTTTTCCGACTGGCAAACAGCAGTGGATGCCATTGTAAAAAAAATGGACGAACTCTGATCTCGCGTTTTATTCAAAATTAAAGGTCAGCGTCAGCATACGCGAAGTCAGTTTTTTCAGCGCTGCGTTTTTCAGCTTATCCTCGTCGAGAATATTCGGATTAGGATTCGGATAAAACATATCGTTGAAGCCAATGGCAAATTTCAATTCAGGTGCAAGCTTGAAAAACGAAAAATAAATATCGCACCCCACGCCAAACTCCACAAAAGTATCAAAAGTCCGTAGATATACGGGCTTTTCTTTATTTTGACCCAAATCGAAATACACACCGCCACCACCAATCAGATAAGGACGTAAATCGCCATAGCGTTCCGAACTGTATTTGAGATACACAGGCAAACTGAGCGGTACTGATGGTATCACAACCGAATATTTTTTATCGCCGCTTTCGTTACTATAGTTCAATTCGCGTTCGCCAAAATGCAAAGTGGGTGTAAAACGCAGATTTAGATAGCGATGCAGTAACATGTCGCTCACAATTCCTACCGAGAATCCCGGTTTCAGAGTGGACACTTCAGCATAATATACTTCTCCGTTAATATCCTGCAAACTGTTTTTTATACCAAAATCGAGCGTATTCATCCCCAGCGAAAAGCCGAAACGAAACAAGCGCGAATCGTCGTCGTAACCTCTCTGTGCAAAAGTTGTATTCAGCACAGTAAAAATCAGCAAGAGAGTGAGTTTTATTTTATTATTCAGAAACATCAGGTTTAATTTTGTCTTTAATAAACGCATTGAAAACGCCTTTATTGTAAGCAACAGCGCAATCGGGCATGCAAAAATAGCTTTAAATTTTCAGTTTGCCTTCTACTTTCGCAGATATGCAAGTATCGATTTGTCCATTCCGTAAATATCATCTCTGAAAATCACCTCGTTTTTTTCGTTCAGGAAACAGGTATAATATTCAATAATAACCGGGACAAGCGGATACATATGTATTTTGTCTGTTTTCATCACCACACTATCTTCGAGGGCTTTTTTGCCTGATTTTGTCTTCACATTCAGGCCTGTGCTGTATCGGATTTTGTCTTCGAGTATTTCTCTTTGTTCCACCCGTTTTTTGTCCTTCATATCAAATTCGGGCAAGCAAAAAAAGGCAAGCTCGTAAGGTTTCGAAACTCTCACACAACCATGACTCAACGCGCGGTTATGCCTGCTGAATGCACTACGGGCATTTGTATCGTGCAAATACACACTAAATCTGTTTCCAAAATTAAACTTTATCCGACCCAGAGCATTGATATTGCCCGAATCCTGCACAATGACATAAGGCTGATATTTTCTGCTGATGCGATTCCATTTTATAGTATCGGGCTTCTGCTCCACACCTTTGTAGTAAACGCGCATTTTATGACGTCGCAAATAACTTGTGTCCCTTGCCTGAAGTACCGAAATTTCTTTCACCACAATACTGTTGGGCACTGTCCATGTAGGATTCAGCACAATTTCGTAAACCGAACTTTGCAACAGCGGCGTTTTGTTGAGCGGTGCTTTACCCACCACCACATTCATTTTCAGCGCCAGTGTATCATTCCGAAAAGCCTGCAGCGTCATATCGGCCACATTCACACGAATATGTTTGCGTCCCAAAGGTTTTGCCGTTTTCCAGCGCAATCGTTCAAGGTTCACATCCACGCGATTCACATAATCGGCAAAACTCATATTCAGGGCACGAATGGTATTATTTCCAATTTCCTTATCGAGATAAAGACCTGTTTTGTAGCGAAATTCATCAAGCGCTTTCAGTAGTTTTTCGTCGAACAAAGTACGGTTTATATCACCGGCCGTTTCGCGGGTCATCTCTCCTGTTATCAGCAAACGGCGAATCACAAGTGGAATGATGGAATCGTGGGTATGCAGTTTCACCGTTTTTTTGTCGGGAAGCAGCGGAATAGAATCGATGAGCGAATCCTGATATTGCAAATAAAAATTACGCATTTGTTGCAAAGCCAGATAATTGCTGTCGACGGGCTGCACGCTTTTGAGAAAAGCAGAAAGATTTGAACGGACATTCAGCAAACATTTGACCACGAAAATCGAATCGGCTGACTTTCGCGGGATATAATTTCCGGGTAAAACCACATCCGGTTCTACAATTCCAAACTGCATTGCACGGCAATATTTCAGAAATGAAAGCGTGGCATTTACTTCAAATTGAGCCATTTCAGAATATGATAGTTCGCTATTTCTGAGCTTTTCCTTTAGAAAAGCAAGAGTATCGGTCGAAAAAATTTCCGGACTCAGGCCATGACGTTGTGCATCGGAGAGACAGAGCAAAAGCGTATCTGTTCTTTCAATTCCGCTCCGGGCATTTACCCACAAAACACTATACGGAACTGTCTCGTGCAGTTTCTTCAAAAGGCGGATGTCAATTCCGGTACTATCGGGCAATGACTCAATCAGCACATGCACTGCTGAATCGAGCAAAACAGAATCTATTTTATTCGAATCAGGCGCTATGGTTTCGAAAGATTTGTTTGTACCTTTGCAAGATAAAACAACAAATAATAAACCGATAAAACATATTTTGCCAAACAAAAGTCTCATGGGCAATTCATTGGGTTAATAAACAGAATTTGAATTAATTCGTTGCAAATTTATTAATTTTTTCTCAGAACAAAAGCCCCGGGGTTCATGTTTTTGGCACAGCTATTGAAAATAGTAAGTTGGTTTTTACACCGCACTACAGGCTTACTGATTATCAGATATTTAAAAAACGAGTAACAAAACAAAAAATAAACATAGCAGATAAATTGCGCCATTATGGCAGTATTTTTCTGTACGAATGACAATGAAGCATAAAATTGATAATTTTTTCAGAGAAGAAATGATGGGATCAGCCGACGTTTTTCCAATTATATCACTTGACGAACACCAATCGGAAATATCACTTAACGATGGAGAAGTTTTGCCGATTCTGGCATTACGCAACATGGTTATTTACCCCGGCGTATTGCTGCCTGTAGCTGTGGCACGTCCGAAATCGCTGAAGCTGATTCGTCACGCTCACGAAAACGACGGACTGATTGGCGTTTGTACGCAGATAGACAAAAATGACGAAGACCCGAACGTATCACAATTATATCAAATGGGAACTGTGGCTCAGGTAGTTCGAATTCTCGAAATGCCCGACAACAGCACCACAGTGATTCTCGAAGGAAAAAAACGTTTTCGTTTGGGCGATCAGGTAGCTGTGCGTCCTTATCTGAAGGCAAAGGTTTTTCCTGTTCCCAATGCAAAGATGCCCGACATAACCGATGGCGTTTTTCCTGCGCTGATATCCTCAATTAAGGATTTGGCCACCAATATTATAAACAACTCGGGAATGTTGCCTCCCGAAACATCCTTTGCCATCAGAAATATCGAAAGTCCTGAATTTCTGATTAATTATGCATGTGCAAATTTCGGATTCAGCGTGAGCGACAAAGTACGTCTGCTCGAAATCGACGACCTTATGGAACGCGGTTATCAGTTGCTCGAACTGCTTAATAAAGAATCGCAGCTGCTCGACCTGAAAATGTCGATTCAGAACAAAGCGCGTGAAGGAATAGATCAGCAACAGCGTGAATACTTCCTGCAACAGCAAATGAAAACCATTCAGAACGAGTTGGGTGGTAATTCGCCCGAACAGGATGTGGAAGAATTCAGAACACGTGCTTCGAAAAAGAAATGGAATGCAGCCACAGCAAAAGTATTCGAAAAGGAACTTAAAAAACTCGAACGCACCAGTCAGCATTCGCCCGATTATTCCATTCAGCTGAATTATATCGAAACCATGCTCGAACTGCCATGGAACGAATATAGCAATGATAATTTCAATCTGAAAAATGCAAAAAAAGTGCTCGATGCCGATCATTTCGGACTCGAAACTGTAAAAGACCGCATTCTCGAGCATTTGGCAGTACTGAAATTGAAAGGCGACATGAAATCGCCTATCATTTGCCTTTACGGCCCTCCGGGAGTGGGAAAAACTTCGCTCGGAAAATCGATTGCACGTGCGCTGAACCGTAAATATGTACGTGTTTCGCTGGGTGGTTTGCACGACGAAGCCGAAATTCGCGGACACCGACGCACTTATATCGGGGCAATGCCCGGACGTATTATGCAGAACATTCAGAAAGCCGAAACGGCCAATCCGGTTTTTGTGCTCGACGAAATCGACAAAGTGACAGCCGATTACAAAGGCGATCCTTCGTCAGCTCTGCTCGAAGTACTCGACCCTGAACAAAACACAGCTTTCCACGACAATTTCCTTGATGTAGATTTCGACCTTTCGAAAGTGATGTTTGTGGCTACAGCCAATAATCTGAACAGCATTCCGCGTCCTTTGCTCGACCGCATGGAACTTATTGAAGTAAGCGGATATACGCAGGAAGAAAAAATTGAAATTGCACGCAGGCATTTGGTAACCAAAGAACTCGAAAACCATGGTTTGAATAAAGATCAGGCCATTATTTCGAAACAGGTTATGCAACAGCTTATCGATTCGTACACTCGCGAATCGGGCGTACGCGAACTGAACCGTCAGATTGCCTCGCTTATGCGTAAAATTGCGCGACTGGTTGCTTCGGACGAAGAATACAATCCTGAAATCAGCATCGATGATCTGAAAAAATATCTGGGTGCAGCCCGCTACAGCAGCGATAAATATCAGGGTAACGAATATGCAGGCGTAGTTACCGGACTTGCATGGACGCAGGTTGGGGGCGAAATTCTGTTTGTAGAATCGAGTCTGAGCAAAAGCAAAGCGCCAAAACTCACACTCACCGGAAATCTGGGCGATGTAATGAAGGAATCGGCTGTTATTGCGCTTGAATATATTAAATCGCATGCAGAGAAACTAAATATCGACCCACTGATTTTCGATGAATGGAATGTGCATGTGCACGTGCCCGAAGGAGCTATTCCAAAAGATGGTCCTTCAGCCGGTATCACTATGGTGACTGCATTATCGTCGGCATTTACAAAACGTAAAGTTCGTCGCAACTTAGCCATGACAGGTGAAATAACCCTGCGAGGAAAAGTGCTTCCGGTGGGTGGCATAAAGGAAAAAATTCTGGCTGCCAAACGTGCCGGTATTACCGACATTATTCTGTGTGTCGAAAACCGGAAAGACATCGAAGAAATAAAACCAGCATATCTGAAAGGATTGAATTTCCACTATGTTTCCGACATTATGGAAGTTTTGGAAATTGCATTGCTGAAAGAAACGGTAAACTGATTTCACAAATAAAATCCCCTCTTTTTCAAAAATGGAAAAGAGGGGATTACACAAATAATTAAAAAAAAAATCTATCTGATCATCAAGCTCTTTGACCGCTTATTCCCAACCACATCTTCGAGTCGGAGAATATAGCTACCACTCGCTAAATTATCCACATTCATCTGTGAGCTATCCTGATTTGTCTTCAACAATCTCCCTGATCCATCGTATAGTTCAATTCGCTTCACAGGATTCAATCCTACAGTTTTAATTACATTATTATCATAATACGCATCCAGAGAGTAATCATTCATAGACACTTTATCTACATCTGTTACAAAATAAGTATTATTCATTACCTTCACAATATCGGCTCCTGACAACAGTCCCTTAAACATATAAAGTTCATCGATTTTACCATTCCAATAGTTTTTGTTTGCTTTATGGGCACCAATACGAAAACCTCCGGTAGAACTTTCGAATGCAGCAGCCGCATAACAGGTTACATCTCTGACACCATTGATATAATAAGTCACTTCACGGGTAGCAGGATTGCAAACCGCAGCCACATGCATCCATTCGTTTCGTTTAAATGCATTCGGACTTGACAGATTTTGTGCATTCCCCAAAAAATTATTAAAATAAGAAGTTGCACCATCAAAACGTGTATATAACGCAATACGTCCGGCAGCATCCGAACTTCCGTCCTTTTGTGCCAATATTACTTCTTCATATAAATTTCCGGCAGCAGGTACAGTGGTTGCAGTGTTATAAACCCATGCACAGACTGTGTATTGAGTATTTGCAGGATTAATAATATTGGCTGTATTCAGGTCGAGATATTGATTCGAGCCGTTTAGCTGCAATGCATCGTTATAACGACCGGCACCAAAACTATTCCCGTTAGGCGCAGTGAGTGAATATTTGTTTGCAGCTCCATCGGTCAGATTCGAATCGAAAGAATAGTAAAAAGCCAGTTCAACCGGAGTGTCGGGAATATCATCAGTTATATTGAGACCCATTTTTCGCGCCCATGTATTCCAAAGGGCTTTTAGCTCTTTTACTTTATCAGGATATTCAACAGCTACATTTCGGGTTTCACTCAAATCATTCGCCAAATCAAACAGTTGCCAGTTTGCATTTTTGAGAGATACAAGTTTCCAATCGCCCAAACGTACAGCTCTACCTCCTTCATGTTCCCAAAACATTGGTTCAGTACGATTAAATGCTTCTCCGTCGATAATTGCTTTTATTCCGTTGCTTTCAGCAGGAGTAATAGCAACGCCTTTGTAAGTCGTTGGGTATGTTGCATTGGCAAGTTCAATACAAGTAGGCATCATATCGATCACATGACCCGGTTTATGAATGATCTCACCCGGCTGTGTTTTCAATCCAGCAGGCCAATGAATTATAAAAGGTGTGGCATTTCCGCCATGAAACGACTCTGATTTCCAGTAACGAAAAGGAGTATTAATTGCACCTGCCCATCCATTACCAATATAGCCGTATACATTTTGCGTACCGGGCATCGCTTTTGCGGCAGGATAAAGAATTGTTTCACCATTTCTCATCAACGAAGGACGGTCGAAACCAGGATCAGCATATCGTTCAGACGAAGCTCCGTTATCCGATAGGAAGAAAATAATCGTATTATCATATTCACCCGTTTCCTTTAGTTTTTCTATTATTTTACCGATTCCCTGATCAACGCAATCCACCATAGCCGCATGCACTTCCATATGCGCTGCTTCCCAGGCTTTATTGGGTTCTGCACTCCAGCTTCGTCCTGATTCATTTCGGGGATAAGGTACTTTGGCAGGATCAATCAAGCCCAATTCAACCATTTTATCGTATCGCTGACGCTGAATCACATCCCAACCAGCATCATATTTCCCCTTATACTTTGCAATATCTTCAGGTTTTGCATGAAGCGGCCAGTGAGGAGCCGGATGCGCCACATACATAAAAAATGGCTTATCCACTTTTGATAGACTATCAATAAGCATTACTGATTTATCGGTCACAAAATCGGTAAGATAAAAATCATCCGGTACAGATGCTATTCTTTCTTCGTTATGAACCAGACTGAAAGGATCAAAAAAATTGGCAACACCCCATATAATTCCATAATGCTCATCGAAACCGCGGTTGCAGGGATAAGATGCCAATGGAGAAAAAGGACCATAATCGACACGATTGGCCAGCCATTGCATTTGCTCAGCATGCGAACTGCGTGCCTGAGTCTGCGACAAGTGCCATTTCCCGGTCATTGCAGTACTGTAACCTGCGGGCTTCAGCACTTCGGGAATGGTAACACATTTATTATTAATGCTCTGCCCCATCCCTGTGATACCAGCCTGATGCGGATATAAACCGGTTAGAAGTGAAGCTCTCGAAGGACAGCTCCGTGAGCCATTATAAAACTGTGTGAACCGCAATCCATTACTGGCTAATGCATCAATATTAGGAGTATTAATTTCACCACCATAACAACCTAAATCTGAAAATCCCAAATCATCGACCACAATAAGCATTATATTCGGTCTTTCACTCTGGGCAAATGCCATTGCTGCAGAAAGCGAGGCCATTGTGAATATCGTATTTCTCATGAAGTATTATTTTTTTTGAGGAACAGAAAAAATTTCGGGAGCATGTACAAAAACACACTCCCGACAAAAGATTAAAATCTTACTTTTTTATGAATCTTGCTGATTCAACTCCGGTTGAAGTCATATATCTTACAAAATAAACACCAGCCTGCACATCGCTCAGATCAATTTCAGAAGCATTTGAGCCGGCAATTCTTTTACCTGTTACATTATATATGGTTGCTTCGGTATTTTCAACCCGATTGAAAAAGGTTAAATGATTCGTTTGCGGATTCATATACACTCCTCTCAACAATGAGGTAGAAGGATTAATTGTACTTACTGTGAACACTGCTTCAACAGTTGCAGCGGCATTAACGTTGAATGAATACTTACCTTCTGATAGTGATGCTGTCACATCATTACCGTTGACAGTAAGTGTTTGAAGCACAAAACCGGATGAAGGACTTACAGAAACTGTTACTTTTGTTCCAACAAGAACAGAATTTCCGGTTGTAATTGTTGATTGAACCGGCGTGCCGTTTGTAGCGGTTGCAGTTACTGTACCATTTTCCGGAGTATTAATAGTCACTGTTTTTGTTGAAGTAACCGGATAGAAAAACCATCCTGAAGACTTTGCAGCGCTACCCGAACCATTGAAAACCAAAACATTTCTAAAATATGGATCAGCCGCAATTCCTGCATTCAACAACAAAGTTGGAGTAGGTCCATTGTAATTAAAACAGTATTGACCATTTGCAGTAGAACCAGCAACAGCTGATGCTACCCGCATATACCATTCAACTCCTGTTTCGCCCATAGTAAGAGCTGAATTGTTTACTAAATCAACACCGGTAATTCTTGCACCTGATGTTTTATGTACAAAAACCACATATTCCGGGCCTTTAGTTCCGGCCTCAAGACGCCACATATATTTATCTGACTGCATTGCATCGGTGATACCTGTCAAAATCTGTTCTGTTTTAAAATTCGTACCATCAAAATACATGTAACTGATCTTTCGTTCATCGCCATTAGTGGACATCATATTATACCACACAGGCGATTCTGCAGTACTCACGGCTGGAGGTGTTGTCAAGAAACCGGCAGGCATATCGGTGTAAGGCTGAGCAAACACACTTAAACTCACAAATGTCAGCAGAGCAACAAAAGCTCCAAAGATGTAATTTTTTTCATAAATGTATAAGTATTGGACTCATGTTTAAATTTAAGATTTTAATGCGCTACGACCGATTACTTCAGAGTCCATTAATAAAATAATTAGCACAGTACACATTGCAAATGTAGCAGCAACCAATTTAAACTTATAGCATATATTGTTCAAAAAAAAACAATATGGAAGCAAACAACCACTTTCAGACATAATAAAAGACAGATTTAAAGGTATGATACAATTTTACTGTATTTTGAACAGTATCTTCTCAACGAGCCGGATATACAATTTTAATTTTGCATATTGTAGTTATTGTTTCTGCTGAATGAAAGGCAGGGAAAAACCATGGAATGATCTTAATATTTGAAATCACACTGAGAAAATATTATTTTTTTGATAGACGAAATAATTATTTCAACAAAATAACTGTCTGAATTCTTCAAAACGGGGTGTCATAAATTGCACAAATAGTATATATTAGCGAATTCTCAGTATTTTTTAAGATTACAGCTAAAAAAATATTCATACATTTGCACAAGGCCTGAAAACTAATATAAAACAATGCAAAGAAAAACTTACAATTACAACAATTCTCAACTATTCGCTTTGGTTGCCCTTCGCGTACTTATCGGTTGGTATTTTCTCTACGAAGGACTTGTAAAATTCCTCAATCCCAACTGGACATCACTCGGATATCTCAAAGATTCGCAAGGTTTTCTCTCTCCCGTTTTTAATTTCATTACCGAACATGAGTTTTTAATGAGTCTGGCAGACAATCTGAATATCTACGGGCTTACCATTATCGGGTTACTACTCATCGTCGGGCTTTTCACAAAGGCAGCCGGTTTTGGGGCTATTTCGCTGCTGAGTCTCTATTATTTATCGCATCCACCATTGCTCAACGTGGTTTATATGTTACCTACCGAAGGTTCATATTTATGGATAGATAAAAATATAATAATGCTTTGTGCTGTTGTGGTCTTAATTTTATTCCCAACCTCCACACAAATTGGTCTCGACCGCATTATTTTCAAAAAAGAATCAAGCAAATAAAAAAATCTCAAGCAACAATCTAAAGATATGTCCCCCAATAATAATAAACCAACAGATAATATTCCAGAAAACAAACCTTCCGAAGGGCGCCGTAATGCGCTGAAAACACTCGCCACAATTCCTGTTCTGGGAGCTATGGCTTATGGTGTGTATAAAAAGAAAACAACGGAGAACAAGAATCATTTGGCAGGAAGCATTTTCAATACTGAAGCTAAACCTGCGGTAATGGACGTACAACCCGGAGGAAAAAAAATCCGAATTGGCATAATCGGTTATGGTGGCCGCGGATCTTATCTTATGCAGGCTCTTGGTTTTGCAACCCCTGAATATATAAGCAATTTAAAAGAACTGACTAAAAACGATCCGGACAATACCCGTTACAAGGACTTTCTGGAACAGGATGATTTGAATGTCGAAATCACAGGCGTTTGCGACATTTTTGAAGTCAACGCTAAAAATGCAGTGCTGGCTGGTGCAAACCTGAAAAGAGAAGGTAAAGGCGCAAAATTTACCAAAACTCCAACTGTTTATAAAAATTACCGAGAATTACTCGCAGCACCCGATATTGATGCCGTAATTATTGGCACACCCGACCACTGGCATGGCACAATGATCATAGAAGCTGCGCGCGTCGGAAAACACATTTATGTGGAAAAACCACTGACATGGACAGTTCCCGAAACTTATCTGGTGGAAGAAGCTGTAAAAAACAGCAATGTGGTTTTTCAACTCGGACATCAGGGCCGTCAGATTGAAATCAATCACCGCGCCAAACAGATGATAGCCGAAGGCATGATTGGGAAAGTAACTTTAGTGGAAGTAACCACAAACCGCAACGACCCGAATGGTGCATGGGTTTACGATATTCACCCCGAAGGCAATCCATCAACGATTGACTGGAAACAGTACGAAGGCGATCCGCAACGTATCAAGGAATATATGGATTATATGACTTCAGCCGGACTTGCAAAATACGTGGGACCGGATGCCCGCGACAAATTCAGTCCTGAACGATTCTTCCGCTGGCGTTGCTGGTGGGATTACAGCACTGGACTCAGTGGCGACCTGTTTACCCACGAATACGATGCCATGAATCATATTCTCAATTTGGGAATTCCGGCTTCGGCAAGCTCGGCTGGTGGAGTTTATTTCTTTAAAGATGGGCGAACAGTTCCCGACGTATTACAATCCACTTTTCTGTTCGACGACCAGGATCTCTGTCTGAATTACTCAGCCACACTGGCCAGTCAGAACGAACGTCCCCGCATTATTATGGGTACGGATGCCACTATCGAACTTGGAGGAACACTGAATGTAAAAGTCGATCCTTCTTCAAAAAAATACAGGGATAAAATTGATCAGGGACTTATCAAACCGGGCGAAGTATTCTATCGTTATGCGTCGGGAAAAAGCATTGATGCACTATCCTCGCCTACCGAAAAATATTTTGCAGAACGTGGTTTGCTTTTCTCATATGTTGGAGGAAAACGCTATAATACCACATTTTTACACCTGCGCGAATGGCTTGAATGCATTCGTCAGGACAAACAACCGTCCTGTAACATACAAGCCGCTTTCGAAGAAGCCATCACTGCTCATATGGGCACACGCGCTTATCTCGAAGGCCGCACAATGTATTGGGACAAGGACAAACGTGTCATTACCAGAGGATAGTCTCACGCAACACCAAGCCATTTATTTACCTTAAAAAAATAATATCATATGTCGTCAAAAATGTCAAGAAGAAAATTTCTGAAGGCCGGCTCTGTAGCTGCCCTCGGAATTACCGTAGTTCCATCTTCGGTACTGGGCAAGAGTTTCGGGCATGTTGCACCAAGCGACAAGCTTAATATTGCCGGTGTGGGAATTGGAGGACGCGGTTTTGGTGTGCTCAAAGGTTTGCAGAGTCAGAATATTGTAGGACTTTGCGATACCGACTGGAAATACAGCGAAAGGGTGTTCAATCATTTCCCCAACGCTAAGAAGTATTTCGATTACCGTAAAATGTACGATGAATTAGGAAAAAGTATCGATGCGGTAATGGTAGCAACTGCCGACCACACGCACGCCATTGTGGCTGCCGACGCTATGACTATGGGAAAACACGTGTATGTGGAAAAACCACTGACACACACTGTATATGAATCACGATTGCTCACCAACCTGGCAAAAAAACATAAATTAGCCACACAAATGGGTAATCAGGGTGCTTCAGGTGAAGGCGTACGTACTATTTGCAACTGGATATGGAATGGTGAGATTGGCGAAATTACCAAAGTGGAAGCTTTCACCGACCGTCCTATCTGGCCTCAGGGCTTACCCCGCCCGGCTGTTGTGGATAAAATACCAAAAACAATGGATTGGGATTTGTTTATTGGCCCGGCTCCTATGCGTCCGTTTAACCATATTTACACACCATGGAATTTCCGTGGCTGGTGGGATTTTGGTACAGGTGCGTTAGGTGATATGGCTTGTCATATTCTTCATCCTGTGTTTAAAGGTCTGCAATTAGGATATCCAACTAAAGTTCAGGGAAGTTCCACTGTACTTTTGGCCGACTGTGCTCCTAATGCAGAAATGGTTAAATATACTTTCCCTGCACGCGACAATATGCCTAAAGTGGGTATGCCCGAAGTGGAAGTTTACTGGTACGATGGCGGACTTCAACCTCCACGTCCGGCTGGCGTTCCTGCTGGTCGCAACCTCAACGACGATGGTGGTGGTGTGATTTTCCACGGTACAAAAGATACTTTGATTTGCGGTTGTTACGGTGTACGTCCATGGCTTGTTTCCGGTCGTAAACCCGAAGTTCCCAACAAAGTTCGTGTTGTAAAGGAAAGCCACGAAATGGATTGGGTACGCGCTTGTAAAGAAAGTCCCGATTCGCGCGTGGAATCAGCTTCAGCATTTGCCGAATCAGGTCCATTCAACGAAATGGTGGTAATGGGTGTGCTTGGTGTACGTTTACAATCGCTCAATCAGGAACTCCATTGGGATGGTGTAAATATGAAATTCACCAATATTCCTGACGATGCCACAGTAAGCTTCATGGAAAAAGACGGTTTCAAAATTACGGACGGACATCCATCGTTCAACAAAACCATGACACCTCCTGTAAATGCAAAAGCATTTGCCGAGCAACTTATTAAACACAATTATCGCGACGGTTGGAAATTACCCGACATGCCACGCTAATCAGAAAATTCATTTTTCGTTTATATAATCATTTAAAACATAAAAGAATATGAAAAAGACATTTTATTTATTCACAATAATTTTTGCAGCTATGAGTTACACATCATGTGCAAATGCTTCGAAAAAAGAAGCAGCTCCAGAACAGACAGCCGAACAGGCTCCTGCAGCAGCTCAGGACGAATGGATCACATTGTTTGATGGTACAGGTTTCGACGGCTGGCGTGGTTATGGCCGCACAGATATGCCAAAAGCATGGACTATTGAAGACGGAGCACTGAAAATAAACGGTTCGGGACAAGGTGAAGCCGGAGCAAAAGATGGTGGTGACATCATTTTCGACCGTAAATTTAAAAACTTCGAACTCACTTTCGAGTGGAAAGTTTCGAAAGGCGGAAACAGTGGTATCTTCTACCTTGCTCAGGAAGTTCAGGGCGATCCAATCTGGAAATCGTCACCTGAATATCAGATTCTCGACAACGTAAATCACGTGGATGCCAAACTGGGTAAAAGCGGTAACCGTCAGTCAGCTTCACTTTACGACCTGATTCCTGCTGTTCCACAAAATTCGAAACCTTATGGCGAATGGAACACCGGTAGCATTATCGTATTCAAAGGCACTGTATTGCATACTCAAAATGGTGAAAATGTGGTGGAATACCACTTGTGGACCGACGATTGGAAAAAAATGATTGAAGGCAGCAAGTTTAAAGGCTGGGAAAACTTCATCAATGCCGGTGGCGAAAATCGCGAAGGATTTATCGGTCTGCAGGATCATGGCGATGACGTTTGGTATCGCAATATCAAAATCAAGATTTTAGACTAATCACGATTTCAACTCATAAGCCTTCAGGCTGAGAAAACACGAAACGCAAAGCCCGAATTTCGACGATTCAGCGCTTTGCGTTTCTTATTATTATTCAATAAAATAATTCGCTCTTCGTTGTAAAATATATTTTTTCTCGCAAAGTCGCAAAGTTGCGAAGAAAAACCGAAGGTTTTTGTTCAATGCGTCTTAAAAAAGATTCTGTAATACTTAAGTTAATATAAACTTAGCGACTCTGCGCCTTTGCGTGATATAAATAAGGCGCATAAGAAAACGATAAATCGTTTTTTATTTATCGAACTAACACACTCCGATGATAATCAATTTTACAACGAACCATCGAAAATTCTAATCAATATTTATATATAAAATGAAAAAATCAATATTTTTTATACTGTTTATCATGGCTGCCACTACTGCTATTCAGGCAAAAAAGCCGGTAAAAAAAGAAATTTATATACAACTTTATTCGGTTCGCGACGATATTAAATCGGATTTCAGCACCACGCTGACGAAAGTGGCTGCCATTGGATACACTGGTATCGAAGCTGCCAGTTACGATAACGGAAAGTTTTACGGACTGACACCCGAAGCTTTTAAAAATGAAATTGAAAAACGCGGAATGAAAGTGCTTTCGTCGCACACCGGCAAAGCGCTGAACGACAATATTTCAGATACAAACTGGAATGAAGTATGGGCATGGTGGGACAAAGCCATTGCTGCACACAAAGCTGCGGGTATGAAATACATTGTCACTCCCTGGATGCCGACGGTAAAAACACTGGCCGATCTGAAAGTTTACTGCGATTATTACAACAAAATCGGAGAAAAATGCAACGCTGCCGGACTTCGTTTCGGATATCACAATCACAATTTTGAGTTTTCAAAAATCGAAAGCGAAGTGATGTACGATTTCATGCTTAAAAATACCGATCCTGCCAAAGTATTCTTCCAAATGGATGTGTATTGGGTGGTTCGCGGTGGCCAAAGCCCTGTGGATTATTTCAATAAATATCCCGGTCGGTTCGAAGTGCTTCATATAAAAGACAATAAAGAACTCGGACAAAGCGGAATGGTGGGCTTCGATGCTATTTTTCAAAACACAAAAGCTGCCGGCACAAAATTCTATGTGGTAGAAGTGGAAAATTACAACTTCAAACCTATCGAAAGTGTTGAAAAAAGCTTCAGATACCTACAGAATAGTCCTTTTGTGAAAAAGTGATATATGAAATAGGCAGAATTTGTTGTTTTTTGAACTGCCAGTTTTGATAATACACAAATACTCAGGGTATTTTTGTATCAGAAAACTATCCGACAATCGACGTCGAAAAAGTCAGTTGACAACATTTTCTGCTTATTTTATAAATCAAAATTTTCACACATGAGGTTACTTATTCCATTACTAATTCTAAGCACGAATTTTTTAGTTTCGTGTGTTGGAACAAAAAAATCACTTATTGAAAACGAATTACGTGCTCCGGCATATCCGCTGATAAGTGTCGATCCCTACACAAGCGCATGGTCGTTCAACAACAATCTTTACGAAGGTTCGGTCAAACACTGGACAGGAAAAGACTTTCCGCTGATAGGCGCTATAAAAGTAGATGGAAAGGTATACCGGTTCATGGGCATCGAAGAAGTTGAACTGAGTCCGCTTGTTCCCACTTCGGAACAGGGAGAATGGCTTGGCAAATACACTGAAAAAGAACCTCCCGCCAACTGGGTTTCTGAAAATTTCGACGATTCGGGCTGGAAAACTGCCAAAGGTGCTTTCGGAACCACACACAACGAACCCACAGCTAAAACAAACTGGGCAAGCGAACACATTTGGGTGCGTCGCGTAATTAATATCGATCAGGATTTGACCGGTAAAAATGTGTATCTTGAGCACAGTCACGACGATGGCGCAGTATTTTATATCAATGGCAAACTGGCATACAACACCGGTAACACCGTAAACAAAAATGCTTATACAAAACTTTCTGACGAAGTTGTAAAAGCACTACGCCCCGGAAAAAATCTGATCACTGCTTATTGCCAGAATCCTGTGGCTAACGGACTACTCGATTTTGGATTGTTGACCGAAAACAACATCAAAAAAGATCTCGAACAAACTGCTGTTCAAAAATCGGTAGAGGTACAGGCCACCCAAACATACTACAGCTTTTCGGCAGGAAATGTCGATCTGAATCTGACATTTACTGCTCCGTTGTTTATGGACAATCTCGATTTACTTTCGCGTCCGGTAAACTACATCACTTACGAAATAGTTTCGAACGATGGCAAAGCCCATGAGGTTGAAATGTATTTTGAAGCATCTCCGCGCTGGGCTCTCGATCAGCCTTACGAACAATCGGTTAGTAAAACTTTTGCTGATGATGAATTACTTTACCTCACCACAGGAAGTCTTGAACAGAACATTCTGCACAAAAAAGGAGATGATTTGCGCATCAACTGGGGATATTTTTACATGGTAGCCGACAACAAAAATGTAAAAGCTGATATAGGTAAAAGCACCGAACTTCGCAGTGGTTTTGTAAGCGGAAAACTGTCGAACAGAAACGAAGGCATCAACGAATCTTCGAAAATGGCTCTGGTTCAGAGTTTAGGCAAAACAAAAGAAACCACTGGCAAAATAATGATTGCCTATGACGACATTTATTCTATTCAATACTTTGGCGAAAATCTCCGTCCATACTGGAATCGCAACAATAACGAAACCATAGAATCGCAACTGAAAAAAGCCAATAAAGAATACGAAGAACTGATGGTTGCAAGCGCCAAATTCGACAAAAAACTTATGCAAACAGCCACAAAGGCAGGTGGTAAAAAATATGCAGAACTTTGCGCTTTGGCTTATCGTCAGGCAATTGCAGCACATAAACTTGTGCAGTCGCCACAGGGCGAATTAATGTGGCTCTCGAAGGAAAACAACAGCAACGGATCGATTGGGACTGTGGATGTAACATATCCTTCGGCACCAATGTTTCTCTATTACAATCCCGAGTTGGCCAAAGGTTTGCTAAACTTTATATTCTACTACAGCGAAAGCGGAAAATGGACAAAACCCTTTGCTGCTCACGACATAGGCACATATCCGCTGGCAAATGGTCAGACCTACGGAGGCGATATGCCTGTCGAAGAATCGGGTAACATGCTTATTCTCACAGCTGCAATTACCAAACTGGAAGGTAATGCCACTTATGCTGAAAAACATTGGGATGTACTTACCACATGGACCGATTATCTGGTGGAAAAAGGTCTCGACCCTGAAAATCAGCTTTGCACCGACGACTTTGCTGGTCACTTTGCTCACAATACCAATCTTTCGGTAAAAGCCATTCTGGGAGTAGCTTCATACGGTTACATGGCTAAAATAGCCGGAAAAAATGATATTGCCGAAAAATATACAGCCGAAGCACGCCGCATGGCTCAGGAATGGGTAAAAATGGCTAACGATGGCGATCATTACCGACTCACTTTCGATCAACCGGGCACATGGAGTCAGAAATACAATCTCGTATGGGACAAACTGCTCGATTTTGGAATTTTCCCGGACGAAGTGGCACAGAAAGAAATTCAGTATTATCTGACAAAACAAAACAAATACGGTTTGCCGCTCGACAACAGAGAAACTTACACTAAAACCGACTGGATTATCTGGACTGCAACTCTGGCCGACGACAAAGCTACATTCGAAAAATTCATCGATCCGGTTTATCTGTTTATGAACGAAACCGAAGACCGTATTCCGATGTCCGATTGGGTATTTACCGACAAACCTTATCATCGCGGATTCCGTGCACGTTCGGTTGTAGGTGGATATTTTATCAAAATGCTTGAAGAAAAATTCAGGTAATTTACAACAAAAAACACTTGTGTACGAAAGGTAAAACTTTCTGAGCAATTACAATAATGCAAAAGGGTGATGAATACTTAACATATATGTGGTATCATCACCCTTTTGTTCTCAAACAAAAGGACAGAAAACATCAATCATTTGTAATACAAACAGATAAAAAAATATTTCGCACAGGAAATGGATATTTCATCTATTTTATGAAACGATTTCACAGGCCTTTGACACAAAATTGATGTTTTATGGGTTATTACTTCCACAAAATCCGGCACAGGAAAAGTAATTTTACCACAGGAAAACAAGTATTCTGAAATCAAAAGAAATCAATAACCATAAATAGTATAAAAACAAATTAAAATGAGAAAATTACCAAAGCTCACAGTATTCATTTTACTTTTAAGCATTTTAAGTACAAGTGCTAATGCGCAGCAATGGAGCATGAAAACAGCAAAATTAATGACTGATTTTGCTGCCGATGTTGACACTTCAAATGTATTGGGCGAATATCCCCGTCCGCAATTTCAACGCGAAAAATGGCTGAACCTGAACGGCATATGGCAATATCAACCTGCTGCAAGTGCAACTGAAGCGCTGCCTACAGGCAAATTATCGTCTAAAATTCTTGTTCCGTTTCCTGTAGAGTCTGCCATATCGGGCGTCATGGAACATCACCCACACATTTGGTATCGTCGGTCGTTTCAGGTACCAACCGACTGGGCCGGACAAAAAATTCTTCTAAACTTCGGAGCCGTAGATTATGAATGTGAAGTTTTTGTAAACGGTACGAGCGTAGGCAAACACGAAGGAGGTTACGATCCTTTCAGCTTCGACATCACATCATTTCTAAACGGAACCGGCGCTCAGGATGTGGCTTTAAGAGTCACCGACCTTACCGATGCCGTAGGAAAACCACGTGGAAAACAAACACTTTATCCCGGCGGCATTATGTACACTTCAGTCACCGGCATATGGCAAACAGTGTGGCTCGAACCCGTACCACAAACTTCTCTGCGCTCATGTCGCATTGTGCCGAATATCGACAATGGAACACTTCGTTTTTCTCCTGTATTGGCAGGTGCTGTTTCGGGTTTGCGTTTTAAATTCAATATTTACGACAATGGTAATCTGATATCGACTTTCGAGGATGCCAACAGAACCAATATCACTATTCCTGTACCTGCGCCACTTAAACTCTGGTCGCCAAACAGTCCGTTTCTTTATGATATGAAAGTGTATCTTACACTGGACAACCAAGTAATCGACTCTGTAAGCACCTACTTTGGTATGCGAAAAATTTCGATGGTCGAAGTGGGCGGATTTAAAAAGATGATGCTCAATAACGAATTCGTATTCCAAATGGGACCACTCGATCAGGGATTCTGGCCTGATGGAATTTACACTGCGCCAACTGAAGAAGCATTGAAATTCGACATTATCAAAACAAAAGAGCTCGGTTTCAATATGACACGCAAACATATCAAAGTTGAACCGCTTCGCTGGTATTACTGGGCCGACAAACTCGGATTAATGGTTTGGCAGGATATGCCTTCGATGAACTCTTATATCAACACCGGAGCAGGTCGCCCTGTTCCTCCTATCGACAAAGCTGCTTATCGCCGCGAACTTGAAGCCATGATTAAAAACCTCTGGAACTCGCCCGCCATAGTATCGTGGGTAATTTTCAACGAATATCAGGGCGCTCACGACGAAGCTGCAAACGTAAGCTTCACCAAACAAATTGACAATAGCCGATTGGTAAATGTGGGTAGCGGTGGTCCGTTCAACGATGCGAGCGATATTCGCGACTTCCACAATTATCCACCTCCTACATATCCAAAACCAAACGCCGGAAATACTCAGGCACTGGTTTGCGGCGAATATGGCGGTATAGGCTATTTTGTAGAAGGACATATATGGCAAAGCGGAAACCCTTACGAAACTGTGGCTACAACAGCACAATTACTTGAGCGATATACACTTTACGCTGACATGTTGATCGATTACAAAAGCAACAAAGGAATGAGCGCAGCAGTTTATACTGAAATTACCGATGTAGAAATGGAACTTAACGGATTTTTCACTTACGACCGTAAAGTTATGAAAGGAAATATCGAAGATTTCTACAAAGTAAATCAACGGATAATCAACGAAAACAGTTTCTATACCGAAGTTTTACCTACATCGGAAGATATTGCACAAAGCTGGAAATACACAACGGCTGCACCGGCTGCAAACTGGAACTCAACCACCTACAACGACGGCACCTGGCAAACAGGCAATGGTGGTTTTGGAACCGACAAAACACCGGGAGCAATTATCGGAACTGTATGGAACACCCGTGACATTTGGATGCGCAAAACCATTACATTGCCCGAAGCCGATCGCTCTGCCATCGATAGTTTGATAATCCGCCTGCATCACGACGAAGACTGTCAGGTATATTTCAATGGCGTAAAAGCGCTCGATCTGACAGGATTTACAGGAAACTATATAAATTACGAAGTAAGCGAAGCAGCGAAAAATGCTTTGGTACTGGGAGGAACAAATGTGATTGCTGTACATTGCCGACAAACAACCGGTGGTCAATATATTGACATGGGACTCTCAGTGCTCAGTAAAACGCGTAAACCGTCACCGCTTGCTGTAAAAAAAAACTTCGAAAAAGCAGCCTGTAAAGTATTTCCGAATCCAACAAAAAACACTCTGAAAATTGTACGTTTGGATCCTGAAACAAACCTGGCCGGAGTTTTCAACATTGCAGGTGGAATGGTTTTACAACCAGGAGCCAAAGATGAAACAATTGATGTTTCAGCCCTCGCGGCTGGCGTATACTTTTTAAAAGTGAATACCAATGGATTATCTGATCAGTTGAGATTTGTAAAAAACTGATCGTTCTCACAGACTGATTATTACAACAAAAAAGGAAAAGAAATATCTGTTACAAAAAGATGGTTTCTTTTCCTTTTTCAACCAAAAGCAAATCTATATGAAATCACATTTTAAGTCAGTTAGTATTGCATTTTCACTCATAATTTCGTTGGGATTGAATGCAGAAAACCCGAATTATATCAATAATAAAGCGCCTCTTGCCCAGACACCTTTCACCGCCTTACCTGTAGGTGCAGTTAAAGCCGAAGGTTGGCTGCTCACACAACTCGAGTTACAGAAAAATGGTCTTACCGGTTACTCTGAAACTATTTATCATACAGCCACCGAACTCGGAACAAACTGCGACTGGCTGGGAGGTACAGGCGATAGCTGGGAACGGGCTCCATACTACGTGAAAGGACTGGTGGCACTTGCCTATACACTCAACGACGAAACACTGAAAACCCGTGCAAAAAAATGGATCGACTGGTCGGTCGACAATCAACAGAGCAACGGATTCTTCGGGCCGGTGAACAACCGCGACTGGTGGGCGCGCATGCCTATGCTATACGCCATACGCGATTATTACGAAGCCACAAACGATTCCCGCATCATTCCTTTTTTTACCAAATATTTTCAATATCAACTCAATAACATCGACAGTCAGCCACTCAGCAGTTGGGGACGCTCGCGCGCCGGCGATAATATTGAAATTGTATTCTGGCTTTACAACCGTACCGGCGACAGCTTTTTGCTTACGCTTGCCGACAAACTTAAAAATCAGGCTTACGACTGGACTGATATCTTTACAAACAACCGATTTATGGCATTTGGCAGCGATTTTCAGCCAAAGCACAATGTAAATGTGCCTCAGGCAATGAAAATGCCCGCCATTTATTACCAAAAATCACAACTTCAGGCCGACCGCGATGCGTATCACAAAGGTCACGAACATTTGATGTGCGATCACGGACAACCTTCAGGAATGCAATCGGGTCACGAAATGGTTTCGGGGCGATCGGCTATGACTGGTATGGAATTGTGTTCGGTAGTGGAACAAATGCAGACATGCGAAACCTCACAAATGATTCTGGGCGATGTAAGCATTGGCGACCAACTCGAAAAAGTGGCCTTCAACGCACTTCCCGGTGGAATTTCAAAGGATTTCAAAGGTCTTCAGTATTACACTCAGGCCAATCAGGTAAAAAGTAAATTCGGCGACAATAATTTTGGTCAGGAGTACAACAATGGCTTACTTCCCGGACCGTTTTCAGGATATCAGTGTTGCAGATTTAACCTGCATATGGGATGGCCATATTTCGTAAAAAACATGTGGGCAGCCACACCCGACAACGGACTTGCAGCTATGAGCTACGGATCCAACACTGTAACTGCAAAAGTTGGAAATGCCAAAACAGTTCAGATCAATGTGGCCACACAATATCCTTTCGACGAAACCATCAATATGACAATCACAATGGATTCGGAGGAAACATTTCCATTAAAACTTCGTATTCCGGCATGGTGTAAAAATCCTCAGGTGGAAGTAAATAATGTAGCTGTGAGCAATGTAACTGCAGGAGAATTTCTCAGCATTCAGCGAAGCTGGAAGAATGGTGACCTTATTACTCTGAAATTCCCTATGCACATTATTATTAATGAGGAAGTCAATAATTCGGTAAGTGTACAACGTGGTCCGTTGGTTTATTCACTCAAAATTGGCGAACAATGGAATATGCGCACCGATTATGGAAACGGATTCAAAGAATTTGAAGTACTGCCAACCACTGCATGGAACTATGCTTTCAGCATCGATTGCGAAAATCCGGGTGCTTCATTTACAGTGAATAAAAACGAAATGCCCGCTAATCCATATCTTCAGGCTACCACACCGGTAACACTCAGTGTGAAAGCGCGCAAATTGCCCACATGGACTTACGCACTGAATAATATGTTTGCACTCGATCCTCCTTATGGTCCGGTAACAAGTACAGCTCAGGAAGAAACACTGACGCTTGTACCTTATGGTGCTGAAAACATCCGGCTTACCTGTTTGCCTGTATTGGGAACACCTGCGGCAAATGCAAGTACTTTCACCGATGACTTCAACGATGGAAATCAAATTGGCTGGGTGAATTACAACGGTAGTTTCATGGTCGAAAACGGTGAATATGTATCCACCAATGTGGAGGGACGCCCCGGTTCAAAATCGGTTCAAAGCTCCACACAATTTGCTGATTTCACTTACGATGCCGACCTGAAAGTAAACGAAAACGGCGATGGAGGATTAATATTCAGAGCTTCGAAGCTATCGCTGGGAGCCGATGAATATTTCGGATATTATGCTGGTATAAGCGCATCAGGCAAGTCTGTGATTCTCGGCAAAGGCAATGGTGGCTGGACACAGCTCCGTTCGGTATCAATGAACATTCAGCCAAATCAATGGTACAAAATGCGCATTACCACAAAAGGAAATTTGATAAAAATATTTGTGGACGATATGGCCACAGCCAAAATTACTCTGATCGACAATTCGTATACAACAGGTCATGTGGGTGTGCGTAGTTACAATGCCATTACCCGTTGGGATAATCTTTCGGTAACAAGCGCTGCTACTGCTGTGAAGGATTTACGAACTGCAGACAATATCCGTTTATATCCCAATCCTGCAAAAAATTATCTCGATGTGGCTTTTGACAACGACGTAAACAACGAATTTCTGGTAAGCATGTTAAGCATGAACGGAAGTCTGCTGTTCTCAAAAATAAAAGAAAAAAATGTCGCATCTTTGCGTTTTGATACCAGTCAACTTGCAAAAGGCACATATCTGCTAAGTATCAGTTCGGACGATAATGCCTGTCAGGCACGTTTCATTAAAGAATAAGCAGCATGTTGCTTTTATTTTCAATTCAATAAATCCATCCAAAATCCTGACATCACTTTGCGGTATGTCAGGATTTTCAGTTGAATAAACTGACCAGAAAGCTTTGTCAGTCACTTCATTATTCCAAAAGAAACCATTACCTTTACTACTGCTTAAAATCTATAAATGTAGAACATCACAACAAACAAATATATGAGAACCCGACTTATATTCCTGCTTTTCGCATTTGTAATTATAAACCACATTCAGGCTATTGACTTTAATTTCAGGCATTATAAGGTGGAAGAAGGTCTTTCGGAAAACTCGGTTTTCTGTTCATTGCAGGACAGTAAAGGTTTTATGTGGTTTGGTACCAAAGAAGGATTAAACCGCTTCGATGGACGGAACTTTGTGGTGTTTCACAAAGAACCAAACAAAAAAAACTCACTCGAAAACAGCTTTATACATGCGCTGTATGAAGATCAGAAGAAAAACATTTGGGTTGGCACTGAAGAAGGCATATACCTCTACGATTATCTGAAGAACACCTTCACGTACTTTGATAAAAAAACAACGGATAACCGCTCGGTAAGGCTGTCGGTAAGTTCAATTACACACGACAAAAAAGGAAATATCTGGATCGGAACTTCGGAAGCTCTTTTTCGCTATCATGTGGAGACCGAAAAATTGTATTGTTACTATCACATTCCCGGTGATAAAAACTCACTACCGGCCAACTATCCAAATTCCATTCTTTGCGATAGCAAGGGAAATGTATGGATAGGAACTCTCAACGGAGGCTTATCGCGCTACAATCCGGGCAAGGACAATTTTATTAACTACAATTTTCAGGCGACCAAAAAGGGGACAAATATCAGCGTACTTAAAATAATCGAGGATTCTCAGGGCAATCTGATTATGGGAACCATCAGCGATGGGCTTATTATTTACGACCCGAAAACAGGAAAATCGGAAAAATTTCTGATGGATATTTCGAAAGAACTGATCTACTTTTTCAGAGATGTGTTCGAATATTCACCCGGGGTCTATCTTGTAGCTTCAGAACACGGGCTTATTGTATTTGAACGCTATCAGAACCAATACAAAGTCATCAAATCGTCAACCACAAATAGTCATTCGCTGAACGACAATGCAATTTATTCCATTTACAGAGATAAAGAAGGAGGAATATGGGTCGGATCATATTTTGGCGGTGTGAATTATATTTCGCCAAAACCATATATTTTCGAATCGTATGCCCCGCTCGACAACACTAATTCGGTTACCGGAAAAGCCGTAAGCCAGTTTTGCGAAGATGAAGCCGGCAATCTTTGGATAGGCACAGAAGATGGCGGACTGAATTACTTCAATACAACAACCAGGACATTCAAGAGTTACAAAAAAGAAATGTCGTACAGCAATATTCATGCTCTGCTATTAGATGGCAATAAACTGTGGATAGGAATGTTTGCCGGTGGCCTGGATGTATTGGATGTAAAAACCGGAAAATTTAAACATTACGCATCCACTTCCGATCCGAATTCATTGCAGGACGACAATGTTTTTTCAATTTATAAGGATGTAACCGGAACTATCTGGATAGGTACTATTGGCGGTTTGTTTCGCTATCGGGCCGAAACCGACGATTTCGAAAAAATCACAGAACCGCTGGGGGACTCGTTTATTTACGACATTTTACAGGATCACAACGGATTGATGTGGTTTGCAGCATCAGGAAGGGGCGTTTTTTGCTACAATCCGCAAACAAAAAACTGGAAGCAATTTCAGCACGATGCTGCCGACAAAGAATCAATCGCTCACAACAAAGCCATTTTCATCTATCAGGATTTCAAAAAGCGTCTCTGGTTTGGAACCGAAGGTGGCGGGCTCTCGCAATATATTTACGAAACAGGGAAATTCAGAAATTTCAGCACAGCTCAGGGACTTCCGAACAATGTGATTTACACCATTGTAGCCGATCGCGATTACCTCTGGCTCAGCTCGAACCGCGGACTTACACGCTTCAATCCCGAAACACTCGAAATGAAAACTTTTACCAAAGCTGATGGTTTACAGGGCAATCAATTCAATTTTAAATCGGGATTTCGTGCCCGTAACGGTAAACTTTATTTCGGGGGAACAAACGGATTTAATGCCTTTTTTCCGGATGAACTGCGCGACAATAAATATGTTCCACCGGTGGTTATCACCAATATGCAGTTGTTCAACAAAGATGTGGAAATTGGTGCAGCCGGTTCACCTCTTGAACAAAATATTTCATTTACAAATGGAATAACACTTAAGCACAACCAATCGGTTGTAAATTTCGACTTTGTGGCCCTTAGCTATTGTGCTCCGAATAAAAATCAGTACGCCTACATGCTCGAAGGTTTTGATGAGGAATGGATAATGGCCGGTAACGAACACAGGATTACTTATACCAATTTGCCTGCCGGACGATATACACTCCATATAAAAGGATCAAACAACGACGGCATATGGAATGAAGAAGGTGTAAGTCTGAAAATCAGAGTTCTGCCTCCATTTTGGGCAAGCTGGTGGGCATATCTTATATACATTTGCCTGGCTGTTGTTTCGGTTCGTTATTACTACAATATGCTTCACAAAAAAAGAGAAAAAGAAGAAAAGATAAGACTTGAGAAGATACAGGCGCAAAGCGAAATCGACCTGTACAACGCCAAAATTGACTTTTTCACCAACATTGCTCACGAAATAAGAACGCCGCTGAGCCTGATTAAAGCGCCGCTTGAATCAATCAAAAAGAAAAACCGCAACAAACAAATGGGCGAATTTGTGGACGTAATGGAACGAAACACCAACCGTTTGCTGGCGCTTATCAATCAGTTGCTGGACTTCCGAAAAGCTGAGAAAAACAGCTACACCGTAAACTACAGGCCATTGAACATTACCGAATTGCTTACAAATATTACCGATAATTTCAGTTATTCGGCATCGTCTGCCAATATCGATCTGAAGTTTATTTCAGACGAACAACAGGTTATGGTAAATGCTGATGCCGAATGTATTACCAAAATTGTGACAAATTTGCTTTCGAATGCCATAAAATATGCACGCGACAAGGTGAAAATCAGACTGCAAACAAGCGAAAACGGATATTACGAAATCCAGGTTTTCGACAATGGCACAGGCATACAAAAAACTGATTATGAACATATTTTCGAACCTTTTTATCAATCGTCGAACAAAAAGGCTAAAAAAACAGGAACAGGCCTCGGACTTGCTCTTGCAAAATTATTAGTAGAAATTCATGGCGGAAAAATCAGTTTGGAAAGTGTGGAAAATCAATATACAGTTTTCACAGTACGTTTGATCAATCAAAAAGCCGGGTACGAAAGTATTCCGACTGTTGAAACCATGGATGAGCTTTTGCTTTTGCCCAATGCCGAGCCGGAAGTACTGAAAAAAACTACCGTAATGCAAAACGATGAGTTACCTGCTCTTCTGATTGTGGAGGATAATGAGGAACTGAATCAGTTCTTACTGAATTACTTTCAGGAGAATTTCTCCGTCATGTCGGCATTCAACGGTCAGCAGGCTGTAAAAATTCTTGAGAATTTCGCACCCGACATTATCATTAGTGATATTATGATGCCCGAAATGGATGGCATCGAATTTTGCGACTATGTAAAGCGAAACACTCTCTACAGCCATATTCCTGTAATTTTGCTTACTGCCAAGACCGATGTAAAATACAAAATCGAAGGACTGGAACATGGCGCGGATGCTTATATTGAGAAACCGTTTTCGGTGGAACATCTCGATGCACAAATTCACAGTCTGCTCGAAAACCGTCAGAAACTGCGCGAAACCATGGCCAGTTCACCGCTTACACCTATTAAAAGCTATGTTAGCTGAAACCAGTCCGGCCAACGGCAAATCAAGGAAACCACTATCGGTATTTTTTCCATTACCCAGTTTCATCGACTGAGCACCGCAATATACATTTTCAGGCTCGGTTATAATGTTTACAAGCGATACAGTGTTGCGTACAGCATAATTGCTGAGATCGTTCATTTGAGGATCAGTCACAAGATTTCCTTCGGCAAGCGGTTTGTAACAATCGGTAGCACTGGTTGTTTTTACTTTAACTGAAGTTACTATATCGCCACTGGTAAGTACAATTTCGCCATCAAGGATAGTAGTTCCATCGAAAGTAATTGTAACCGGAGAAACCATAGCATCACTTGGTAAAGTAGCCGGTGATACAGTAATTCCTGCAGGAGCAGTAATAGTAATATCTTCATCAAGATTGTTGCCTGTTACCAGGAATTCGGCAGTTGTGAAAACGTTGTCGAAAGCAAGTGCCTTTTTGGTAGCTACAATTTTTTTATCAGGTGAAGCATAAAGTTCCCAGTTGTCGATATAAGCCACACCAAGCTGACCACCATCACCGTCCCAGTTATTAATATACATAACAGGATTTCCGGGGAAAACAGCTCCGGTAGAGAAAGTAGTATCAATTGCTACCCATTGACCGTTTGTATTCAATGGCACAAGCATCTTGTTGTTTCCATCGAAACGTTCGATACCAAGATTAAAACGTGATGTGGTTTTAACCATAAATTTCACACGATAAGTAGTACTTGGTTGCAATAATCCTCCAAGCGGATAGTCAAGCGAACCTCTGATTTCTTCGCTACCAATCTGAATACTGTTGGCACCACAATATACAAAGTCAGGATGATCGATAATATTCTTAATTCAACTTTCGCAAGCTTCATTTAACCCGCTTGCGGTAGGTTTTTGAAATTTAAGTATTTTGTAAGTTTTTCATTTTCAGAGAACAATTTTTCCAT
>SAAO01000088.1 GCA_009929375.1 Bacteroidia bacterium | reverse complement strand
TTTTTGTACATTTTCATCGCCTCTTTGTATCATTTTTGAAAAAAGTGCACGGGTTTTTGGTATTTCCCTCTGGAATCCATGCATCTATTATACCAAAAAACAGCTAAAAACGCTGTTGCGATAAGGTTTGTTAATTATTCAGTAGACATTAATTAACGCTCTGGCAATTGCCACGCGCTGCTGTTGGCCGCCTGATAACTGTTTCAGGTGTTTATCCGCCTTATCGGCTAGGCCAACTTTTTTCAAAACAGCCATCACCTTTTCTTCTGTTTGATGAAATTTATAGCCATTATAAAGCAAGGGTAATTCAACATTTTCAAAAACAGTATTATTTTCGATCAAGCTGAAATTTTGAAACACAAAGCCCACAGTTTGATTCCGGATTTTTGAGAGGGTTTCATCGGAAGAAGTCAATAACGTCTTTCCCTCAAATAAGTATTGCCCTTCGAATTGTTTATCGATGAATCCCAGTAAATTAATTAAGGTTGATTTGCCCGATCCCGATGGACCCATAATGGCAATCATTTCACCTGGAGCAATCGCCAGATTAATATTTTTTAGGACATGCAGGCTTTCTTCATCGTTCTTATAGTATTTATTCACATTAACCAAACTGATCATCTAATTCACCATCACTTCTTGGCCGTCTTTTAAATCTTGGGACGGATTGGAAATAATTCGATCCTTTTCTTTTAATCCCTCTGTGACAACAAAAACACCGTCTCTATTTTCTGACAGGATTGGTGTTTTTTGACAGTTCCTTTGGAATAGACAAAAACATACTGCTTATCCTCTTCGTTCAGGATTGCCTTTTCGGGTATACGCAGTTCATTAACGGGTACATAAATTTGGCAACTATACCCATATTGTAAATTTTCTGATGGTTTTACTTTGAAGGAATAATTTGCCACATTAGATTGTGCAGTTGCAGTCCCCTCAGTAGCCGTAGATTCCGGCAATATACTGACTTCTGTGATCGTACCTGCGATTTTTTTATTACTGTTCAGCAATTGGATTTCCACAGCTTGATCTGTTGCTAAGTGTCTGTAATCATACTCGGAAACTAATGCTTTTATGATTGTGTCTTTGCCTAAAATTTTAATAACGGGAACACTCGCATTTGTTTTCCCTTTTGGTTCCACAATGGCGGTTCCGTCAGTTGTTGCTGCAACATTTGTTGTAATTTTATTCTTGGCAAGTTCGATATTTTGAGTGGAAGTGGATAAATCTAAATTTGCGGAATCTAGTGCCTGCTGCGCTTGTGAGATGACTTCTTCCTGGGAAGAGATAGCTTCTTTATACTGATCCATTTTAGCTTGTTCTTCTTGGCGAATGGCTTGCCCTTCCATTGAATCGGCATCGGCATTATTGAATTTACTTAATGCTTCATTCAAACTATTTTGAATATTTTGTTTTTTTGCATACGTGTTGTCTAGATTTTCTTTTGCATTGTTCACCGCTAAAGTTAGTTTATCGAGCGTTTGTTGCTGTTCCGTTATTTGATCTTGTACGGTTTCGTTTTGATAAACCAAGACTACCGTGTCTGCACTGATTTCTTGATTATTGGTTACTAAAATGTCGGAAACCTCGCCCTTTGTCTGATCAAAATAGAATTCCTCTACATTTTGAGCCGCAACGGATCCATTAAAAATTAAATCATCAGCTTTTTTTATCGTTACCGCGTCATAGGAAGCCACTGAAGGTTCCTGCTGCTGGTTTTGTTTGAAAAAAAATGCCGTACTGATCGCTAAAATGGCGATCACTCCCCATACGGAACTAAAGATTATGCGCTTCTTTTTGGACAGTGGTTTCATTTTAAAGCCTTTTTTATTAGCGTGTTCATTCTTTACCTTGTCTCTCTTCATTCCTTACGCCTCTGTTTCGGCTTTAAATAGGTAGATTATGGCCAAAATCGCTGGTAGGGAAACAAGCGCTTGTAGACCCATACTTACGATAGAAATCATGCTGGCAAATTCGGTAAATCCTTGAATTTCTATTTTGGGAGTGAACAGCAAGGAGTAGATAATCCCGGTTACGATCCAAAATAAATGGAGGTAGTAAGGTGTTTTTGCAGTTGGGACGCCTTCTTTCAGCTTTTTATGTGCAGAGATAAGCATAATCAGGATTGTAATCGAGATGATTACGCCGATAACGGCATAAGCTTTTGTTCCTATACTATTTGCTTGTTCATATAATTGCGTGGCTGAAGA
>SAAO01000087.1 GCA_009929375.1 Bacteroidia bacterium | reverse complement strand
CAGACTTTGTTCATTTGCCGGCTGAAAGTGCATTTAGATACGGAATTGAAAATCGGTTTGCGAGAGAAAGCTCTTTTAATCAGCCGAAGTTTAAACGACTGAAAAACAAAACACTACGAACACCTAACACACGCCTATGCGCTTTGGGCGGCTGATGAGCTTCTGGCAGCCTTTGCGCCCGCATTTCCTTTGTCGCTATTGCGACAGGAAATTTGCCCGCAGGCCGCCCAAGCCCATAGCCTCGGTCGTTATGGCCAATTGTAAAAAAACAAGACAAGACCGAAGAACAACATAAAATCGAATAGAAATGACACTAAAAGAAGCAGTATTATTGAGCTTGAACGACATTAACGAAATAACAAATTACCTTGCCGTTCAGAACAAAATTATTGAGAAAAACTACTATGACTTTGGGCAAGCAAGAACACCTGGGGCGACAATATCTGCTGTTTTAGGCGACTTTATTCGTAATGGCGACACAAGAGTAAAAAGAATAAAACAAGACAACGGAACTTATTGGTATTACTTGACTAAAAATGAGGAAAATATCGGTGTTGACATTCTTTCTGGCTCGACAAGCCTAAACTCAACTGAAACGGCAAAAACAAAAGTTGCAAAGTCTGAGAAACAAAAAACTTACGACGAAAGAGATTTACATAAACTGTTGAGCAGTTACTTGAAAAATTCGAGTATTTACTCAAAGACAATTTTCCACGAACAATCAAACGGAAAAGACAACAATCAAATTTGGACTCACCCCGACATGGTCGGAATAAAGTTCTTAAACTTGCAGACGAAAGTAAGTCAGAACTTTTTAAAGTCTATAAACCGAATTGACACTTTCAAGCTGAATTCATACGAACTAAAGAAAGAAATAAACAATGACAGCGACTTGAAGAAAGCTTATTTTCAGGCTGTTTCTAATTCCAGTTGGGCGAATTATGGTTATTTGGTTGCTTTTGAATTTAGCGACAGTTTGACTGAAGAAATGGAAAGACTAAATCAATCATTTGGAATTGGCATAATCGAACTTAATGCGAATCCATATCAAAGCAAAGTGCTTTTTCCTGCCAAGTATCGAGAATTAGATTTTAAAACTATCGACAAACTTTGTAGAATCAACAAAGACTTCGAAAAATTTATCGAACAGACAGAGAAACTTTTGACAGCAGAAGAACGCTATTTTAAATCGACAGAAAAAGAACTTGACGAATTTTGCGACAACTATTTCGACAACGACACCGAAGTTGAACTGTATTGTAAAGACAAACATATTCCGACACAAAACGAATGATAACCAAACAACTAGGCCATAACACACGCCTATGCGCTTTGGGCGGCTAATGTGCTTTTTGCAGTCTTAGCGCCCGCTTTTCCTTTGTCGCTATTGCGACAGGAAATTCGCCCGCACCCGCCCAAGCCCATAGCCTCGGTCGTTAGCGGGCATAGTTGAAAAGGAAAAAAGAGACAGATTTGTATTGAAAAATCTTTGAGGAACTGTCCTTTTTATTTCACATAGACAGACAATTTACTTTTGACAGACTTCCGACTTCGGACAACTTTTGCGGACGGACAATTCCTCGCAGATTTTCGAAGGAAGAAAGTTGACTTTTTCAGCTTTGGAACTATGACCACTAAAGACCGAATTGATGAATCCGGAATTGTTAGACTTTCCTGGTTAGCCGGCTGAAAGTGGTTTGCGGAGAGAGAAAACATATTCTACTTGTTTCAACTGACTTTTCGCTTTTGCGGGCTGAAAGTGCATTCAGACAGTGAGAAAAGAAAGATAAAAATCTCCTCGACAACCCGAAAAAAGAGAAAACCCGTTTCGGGCTTGTCGGGAGAAAGGTTTACAGGAAAGTTTTTTCGACTTTTGATTTGCTCGTCTTGACAGAGTTTTCGTGAATGAGAAAAGAAATTCACAAAATATGCTTTGAAATACTCATTTTGAGAATGTGAATCTTAAAAATTATCCGTTAATTTGTGACAGCTTTGAGAGAGAGCTTAGGGTAGGAGAGAGTGAAAGCTTTTTCGGACTTGAAAAATACGGTTTGAGAGAGTTTCTGCAAAATTCACGGCTGAAAACTAAACGGACAGAAAAACTACGACCCGCTAACACACGCCTATGCGCTTTGGGCGGCTAATGTGCTTCTGGCAGTCTTTGCGCCCGCATTTCCTTTGTCGCTATTGCGTCAGGAAATCCGCCCGCAGCCCGCCCAAGCCCATAGCCTCGGTCGTTAGCGGGCATAGTTGGAAAGG
>SAAO01000086.1 GCA_009929375.1 Bacteroidia bacterium | reverse complement strand
CATCAAATATACTAAAACTTGCAGATGTACACAATACTTTTAAGATTTATTTTACTGATAATCTTATGTTTATGGACTTTTTAAGGGTCGACTAGATAATGTTTAACCTGAACGATTATTTCATTTTCAGAATTATTAGTTGAGTACCGCAAATCAATTCCTTTATCTTTTCCAGCTTTAAAACTTTGGAAGTTGACACTAAATTCACGTGTAAACAAGTCACATACTAATATTTCTAAATCTTTGTCATTTAATGTCGAAAAATCATAATTTGCCATATTTTTTTTACTTCTTTTTTTAGAGCATATGCTTTTTTTTACACTTGGCGCTAACGAGTTTATATGTGCAATTCCTTTTTCTTCAAAATTCACCCCTCCGTTCAATTCTTAATTTAACACCCGGCAAATATAGATAAAATTTCCAATTTATTAACCTGAAAATGTTTATTTTTATCATTTTGCGCCATTATTAAAATGTAGGTGTGGATAAACCCTGCAGGAGTATCTTCTGAGCTGTGTACCAAAAACTTTGAATCATCATTTTTCTATGTGAACTGTATGTTGGTCCAAAAGAAAAATTACAAACCACATAGGCACATAGAACACAAAGTATAAAACAATTATATTTTCTATGTGAACTATGTGCCTATGTGGTTCAAAATTCTTATAATTATGCAGTCTTAAATCACATAAATATACGATTTCGGCTGTTTTTTCCCCTATTTTGGGTTAGTAGTGTATTCGTTGTGTATTCGTTCATCCTTCGACCAAAAAGCCGGTATAATTTATTTTGAGTATTTATACAAAAACGCATTGTTTTGTCACACACAAAAAAAAAAGGACTGTCCCAAAAATCTCTTTTTGAAACAATCCCTTTTATTCGGTTTTGCTTATCGGCCTAACCCGAAACCCGAAACTTTGAACAAAGAACAAAGAATAAAGACTGTTGGACAAATGATTTATTGAGAATCATTTCCGTAATCCGTAATTTTCAAATTTTCAAATTTTCAAATCCACAAATCTTCCTTCGCCTCCGCCTTCTCCATGTCACCCACTCACACCGACTAAATTAATTTGTGTCAATCTGTGTAATCTGTGGATAATCTTCAAAATCAGATTTTCAGTTTCGCAAAATACATAGCAAACGAGCGGTACAGAAAGTGCGTCCATTTGCCGAAAGGTACTATAATCAGCGCCCACTGCACCAGTACTGTCAGGTGGAAAATATACATCCATTTGTTGCTGTCGAGAATATCGAGGTCGATAAACAGACGAACAAGGAAAGCGCTCAGTCCCATAAAGAACAGCCACACCACAAAGAAAATATCCGAAGGCTGCGAGTGTTTGCTCACTTCTTTTTTCTTTTTCATACGTCCGCTTACAAAGTCGATAGTCACCACAAACACAATGGCACTCATCACATAGCCCAGAATCACCACAAAAAGGCTCGAAGTGCCAAACCAGTTAAGAGCCACAGTGGTAAAGAGCAGCGACAGATAGCCAATCACAAGTATAAAGTGCTCGAACCAGCGGAACTGATTATCGTCGCAACCAAGCGCACGTTTCTGTGTGAACATATGTACAAACAGTTCGCCTATGCTTTTGGCGTATTTTGATACAGGTACTTTTATGCCGGGTTTCAGAATAGTAAAGTACCACATACGCGCCACATTGGGCATAAGTATCAGCAGACCGATGGTGCCAATGGCTATACCTTCGAAAAGGTGGCCAAAGTGCAGCATTTTTTCCAGATCGAAGCTTACCGAGTTCGCGAAAAACAACACACCCACAAAGGTGAGCACAAAGGCGATGATGCTTACGGGCAACGATTTGTAAAGCATGCCCGAAAGGCCTGTCCAGTCGTATTTCGATGTCAGGTAGCGACGCAGCGACATCATCAGTTCGCCCGGGTTGGCTTCCTGCGGACAATGTGTCGAACATTCGCCGCAGTAGTAGCATTCCCATGGTTTAAGCGATGCCTTAATGTCGTCCTCGAGACCGAGTGCGCTCAGACGCACCATCTCGCGCGGAAAGGAATTGTCTTCGGTCGACAGTGAACATACAGCCGTACAGTTTCCGCAATTGTAACAGGCGTTGAAGTTTACCGAGCCAAACTTCTCAAGTTCTTTATTAAATGCAGGATTTATTTTTGACATTTTATTATCTTTTGAACCACATAGGCACATAGGTCACATAAACAATTTTCTTTATGAATTCTATATGTCTGTTAGGTTGATATTTGACTGTTTTTTTAATTGAACCACAT
>SAAO01000085.1 GCA_009929375.1 Bacteroidia bacterium | reverse complement strand
AAACAAGCTGATGGCGCCGTAATGGTAACCATGGGCAAAACCATGTTGTTGGCCACTGTATGTAGTGCCAAAGATGCCGCTCCTGGCACCGACTTTATGCCACTTTCAGTGGATTATAAAGAAAAATTTGCTGCTAACGGACGTTTCCCTGGTGGATTTACACGTCGCGAAGGCCGCGCTTCTGATTACGAAATTCTCGTATCACGTTTGGTTGACCGCGCTTTGCGCCCACTTTTCCCAGACGATTATCATGCTGAAACATTTGTTAATGTAACCCTCTACTCGGCCGATGGTCAAGATATGCCTGATGCCTTAGCTGGTTTGGCTGCTTCTGCTGCTATTGCCGTTTCAGATATTCCGTTTCACGGACCAATTTCCGAAGTACGCGTAGCTCGCATCGACGGAAAATTTGTAATCAATCCAACATTCGAAGCACTCGAAAAAGCCGACATGGACATTATGGTTGCTGCCACTTTGGACAACATCATGATGGTGGAAGGCGAAATGAAAGAGGTTTCTGAAATGGATTTATTGGAAGCTATGCGCGTAGCTCACGAAGCTATTAAAGTGCATTGCCAAGCCCAATTAGAATTGATGGAAGCTGCTGGCAAAACTGTAAAACGCACTTATTGCCACGAAGTAAACGACGAAGCACTTCGTCAAGATGTACACGAAAAAACATTTGCAAAAGCATACGCTTTAGCTACCGCTTGCAACACCGACAAACATGCACGCTCTGAAAACTTCGAAGCTGTATTAAAAGAATATAAAGCCACTTTTAGCGCTGAAGAATTAGCAGGAAAAGAAGGTATGATTAACCGTTACTACCACGATGTAGAAAAAGAAGCTATGCGTCGTAGTATCTTGGATGAAGGCAAACGTCTTGACGGTCGTAAGACTACCGAAATTCGTCCTATTTGGAGCGAAGTTGGTTACTTACCTGGGCCACACGGATCGGCAGTCTTTACACGTGGCGAAACCCAGTCTTTAACTTCGGTTACTTTGGGTACGAAACGTGACGAAAAAATGGTAGACGAAGCCTTAATGCAAGGCAACGAACGTTTCTTATTGCACTACAACTTCCCTCCATTTTCTACTGGCGAAGCTCGCGCTTCACGCGGTATTGGTCGTCGCGAAGTTGGCCACGGAAATTTAGCTTTCCGCGCTTTGAAACCAATGATTCCTACTGATTATCCTTACGTAGTTCGCGTTGTTTCTGATATTTTGGAATCAAACGGTTCATCGTCAATGGCTACCGTTTGTGCTGGTACTTTAGCATTAATGGATGCTGGTGTGCCTATCAAAAAACCAGTTTCAGGTATTGCTATGGGACTTATTTCAGAAAATAAAGGTAAAAACTTTGCCGTATTATCTGATATTTTGGGTGACGAAGACCACTTGGGTGATATGGACTTTAAAGTAACTGGAACCAAAGACGGTATTACTGCTACACAAATGGATATCAAGGTTGATGGTTTGAGTTTTGAAATCCTCGAAAAAGCATTGATGCAAGCTCACGAAGGTCGTATGCATATTTTGGGCAAAATACTTGAAACTATGCCAGCACCTCGCGTTGACTTGAAAGAACATGCACCACGCATCGTTACCATGATGATTCCAAAAGAATTGATTGGTGCTGTAATCGGGCCTGGTGGAAAAATCATTCAAGGAATTCAAGCCGAATCAGGTGCTACCGTTTCTATCGAAGAAGTAGATGGTGGTGGCCGCATCGAAATAGCTGGTACCAATAAAGCAGCTATCGACTGTGCCATGGATAAAATCAAAGGCATCGTATCGTTACCAGAAATTGGCGAAGTATATCCTTCAAAAGTAAAATCAATTATGGCTTACGGTGCATTCGTTGAATTTATGCCTGGTAAAGAAGGTTTATTGCACATTTCTGAAATCGATTGGAAACGTTTCGACACCATGGAACAAACCGGTTTGAAAGAAGGTGATAAAATTGATGTTAAACTTTTAGAAGTCGACCAAAAAACTGGTAAATTCAAATTATCAGCTAAAGTATTGAAAGAAAAACCTGAAGGTTACGTAGAACCAGAACGCCGTCCTCGCCCAGAACGTGGCGAAAGAGATGAACGTCGTCCCCGTCCTGATCGCGGAGAACGTCCTGAACGTAAAGATTTCCGTGACCCAGAAAATCGTAACGATCTCGTATAATCATTAAACTAAGGCTTAGCAAACTGTTGAGCCTTAGTTTTTATGCGCCCGTAGTTTAATGGATAAAATGGTGGATTCCGGTTCCTCTGATGGCAGTTCGATTC
>SAAO01000084.1 GCA_009929375.1 Bacteroidia bacterium | reverse complement strand
ATATTTCCACTACCAGACGCTCTGAAGTCACCTTTTCGCGTCATTCGTTTCAGCGCAAAAGCCTTATCGCCCACTACCACAACACGAATATCAAAATGATTATCGGGTATAAAGTCCTGAAAATACACATAACCTTTTTCGGGAGGATACATCTTTGAGAACTGCGGAGGATACACAAACCGAACTAAACCCTTAAGCACATCATTAAATGTAGTTTTACCTGTACGGTATTTTTGCCAGCGGTCTTTCAGATTACTTACAGCACGGTATTGATTAAAACCGACACCGAAAGCCGTTTTTATTAATTTACGTGCTCTTGCTTTTGTGTGTACTAACTTTACATTTTCGGCACCTGCCCCACCCCTGAGTTTAAACACCTTGGGAAAATCAGTTTCATCTATCCATTTTAAAGCCTCCTGTTTACTATAATACACATACGAAGGTACCAAAGGTGCTCCAATGGATTCAAGCAGGTATTTCTGTCCTACCTTATCATCGAAATGCCAAGCGGAATTAAAATTCGGAAACACCCTAATACCGGCTGTCTGCAACGAAAATAACAACTGTTTGGCAAACAACTGATCCTTATAACTTTTATGATAAAAATGCCACATAAAAGCATCACAGTCCTTAATCTGACTTACTATATCACTATCGTAAGCATTTACTAATTTATAGGCTATATTATTTTTTTCGCAATAAGCTATCCAGCGTTCGGCAAAGCCTGAGGATTTGTGTATGGCTATCATAGTTTCTTGTCATTTAATAGATTTAGTAAAATATCCCTGTGTGCTTCTGCTTTTATCAAATTAAGCAATAATCTTTTTTGCTTACTATTAATTAGTCTTGCCAAAATTCCTCTATTCATCGCAGCCAGGATATACTTATTCTTTATTGGTTCTAAAAACGAAAGATACATACGAGATTGCCTGTGCACAAACTTTTTAAAATTTTCGGTTAACAGAGTATCGTGCTGTATAATTATCGTTTTGCTTTCAGCATCTTTTAAGAAGGTAATCTTATCATCTTCATTGAATAAGCTAACACCTGCTTTCTCATTACATTGATAAAAAGGTATCAGGTCAAAATCAGTTACATTTTTTTTTAGTTTGAGCAACACAGCACAGCCTTTATTCCAGTCTGAATTATTTCTGAATTTCTCACTGTCAAAAACAAAATTTCCCAGACTATAAAATATTGGTTTTCCATGATAGACCTCGTGTCCGCTAAAGCAATGCGTATGATGACCTACCACAGCATCTGCTCCCAAATCAATAAAATAGCGGTATAGTTTTTTTATACGCGGACTTGGCAAATCATAAGTTTCATGGCCACCATGCATGATAAGTATTACAAAATCGGCATTTTTCTTTGCTTCAGCTATCTGATAATACTGATTTATCTCATTTAACGGATTTGCACCGGGTTCGTCTCCATCCGTGGTACTCCATTCGTTTTCAGCAGCATTAATAAAAGCCAGGACATATCCCTGATGGTTTATATATTTAATTTTTATTGCCTCATTTAAATTTTCACCAACACCGACATACTCAATATCATGTTTTTCACATACAGTCATTGTTGATTTTAGACCATCCCAGCCGTAATCCATAATATGATTATTGGCAAGTGTAACCATATTAAAACCTGCATATTTCAAAGCTTCCACACTTTTGACAGGGGCTTTCAAATTAGGGCCTGTCTTTTGAATAGCTGTGCCTGACTCAATCAATGGTACTTCCAGATTGGTAATAGCAATATCCGCATTTTTAATAAAAGGCAGTATATCATTATATATCAATTCGTATTTTCCCGATTCAATAAGGTCGAGCACACGGTATATAGGTGCAAAATCACCGGAAATAAAAATATTTATAGTATCATTCATTTTTTATCACTTTGTATCAGATTACCCAACTGATTGGAACTCATAAACTCCACATCGGGCCATCGCTTTACAATTTCGTTGAGCAATTTCTTCAGTAAACGCAAATTATCATCTCTGTTTTTCTCATTCAGGCCGCCCATAAAATTCACCCTATGTGCACATATTACTGCCGGATGTTTCCAGAAAAAAGCCGAACTTATTTCTGTCAAACAGCTACCCACCCAATCTTTGGCAGGATTTTCAGTGGGTTCGAAAAATGCATTTCGCACCAGATCAATTTGCCCAAAGTCATTTTTTTTAGCAAAATAACGCAAGCGCTTTGTTGTCTTTCGACCTATGGGCGTTCTATAGGTATGCAATCTTTCACCTTGTATAAACCTCACACCTTCTTCTGCTATATTTTTCTCTAAAGATTTCGACCATACATAGTTGGGAGCAATAAA
>SAAO01000083.1 GCA_009929375.1 Bacteroidia bacterium | reverse complement strand
TGACTCTCGTTGTTTTTTTAAACTTAGGGTTCAGTATAAGTAGTTGAAGTAAATTATTGTTTATTAAACTGTTCCACTGACTTTAGCATTACTCATAACATCTAATTTCAAATAATTTCACATTCTTTGCTCCATAGGTTTCCGTCATTTTTAATCGCAAAGCGGTAGTTTTCACTTGATCGAAATTAAATTTGATTAATCGAGTTTCATTGTTATTAAATGCACCAAGTTTTTTCCATTTTCCATCAACAAATGCTTCTAATTCAAGCGATTTAAGCAATTCTATGGGCACTGTATTGGTATGTGCATCATCGTTCAACGAATTTTTGAGCATCATAATATTGCGTTTCAAATTTGTATCGCATTTTATAAGTACTTTCGACAACGCAATCGGTTTTTCCCATTCCATTTGAATTTCAGCAGGTAAGCCATTCGATTGCCAATGATTGATTTTGCCGTCGATATCACGCGACATTCCATTTGTCAGATTTTTAACATCGCCACTCATAGTGGAGGAAGCAAAAATCACAGCAGCTTGTTTCGCTACATCCTTTTCGTCATTGGCGGGTCGGTTGGGTATAAAAGCATCATCGCGTAATAAATTTTCCTGTAACTCTTTGATGTGGTTTTTATAAATGTCGCGTGGCAAAACATTTTTCTGTATGCAAAGATTAGCTGCCGTCCCCACTGCCTGCCCTTCCAAAGCACATGTTCCCATTACCCGGGTTGACGATAGAGCTATATGTGTTTGACTAATATTACGCCCAGCTAAAAGTAAATTTGAGATATTTTTGGAATACAAACTGCGATATGGAATTTCGTAAATTTTGCTAAAATACTGATGGAAATAACTTGGTGGATCTTGTAAATTTTCTAGACCACCCCAGTTATGCTCGTCCAACGACCAACCTCCATAAGCCACAGCATCTTCAAAATGTCGGTGTTCCGTCAAATCTTTCTCCGACAAAATGAAATCACCAATAAACCGCCTTGATTCGCGACGACCGGGGATAGATTGTGCCCATTGAATAGCTTGATTAGCAGCTTGTGGAAATTTTCCTGAGTTTTTTATATAATCCCAAACACCGTAAGTGTAACCCATTAGCTTTTTATTTATATCATCATATTCGCCAATTATATCGTTGTTGCTACTTATTTCTATCCACCAAATACCTTTGTCGTAATTTGCAAAATTTCGTTGGGGATGCGAATTTTCTGCATCGTACTTTATAGTAAATGACGGAGCAACAAAAGGTGTAGGTTTTCCCATATCTTTTGTTTCTAACATTAAAGTAGCACCCATTTGCCATCCATCGGGTTTATCAGGAGCATACTTTTCATCAAATTCTGCTTTCCCTTCACGTCCAGTACGGTATTCAGCACCTGCACTTGCAGCCAATAAACCATCACCGGAACAATCGATAAATATTTTAGCATTTATTGTCAATTCTGTCTCGGTAATTCCCTGCCAACATTTTGCTTCTTTAATTTTCGACCCAGACATGACAGCTTCAACTGCCATTGTGTTTAATTTCAAGACTATATTCGGTTCACGTGTAACAAAATCGTACAAAATATGATCCCAAACAGTGAAAGATTCTTGAGGGTTATTAAAACGATTGTGTAAAAGTATTTCTTCAATAATTCCCGTTTCTCGCTCGGGTTTATTTTCGGGTTGTAAATACGAAGCACCATGCACATGCACATGCATCTCACTTGAACTATTCCCCCCAAGAACAGAACGGTCTTGAATTAAAACTACTTTCGAACCATTGCGAGCTGCCGAAACGGCTGCACAAATACCTGCTAAACCGCCTCCAATTACTGCTACATCATAAACCTCTGTTTTTTTTCTGATTGGTGAAACTTTTTTTCCTTTTCCTAAGTGTAACCAATTGTCGGTTTTGCGAACACTTGTTTTTATCGGGTTTTGAATATTATCTTTCTTTATTTCATCGTTTTTATTCGTATTATTCGATGCCAACAAAGATTGAGTATTTCCTTTCAGTGCAAAATCGTGTTTAATATTACTTTCAGAATTACTTGTTAACACAGTATTATTTAATGAAATTGGGTCTTCGTCGTTGTGATAAGATATAATTCCAGAAAAACTTGACTGATAGGTCCTTGAATATACACTTAATGCTAATATTAGTTGGAAAATCAGTAAAAAAGTTTTTTTTATGTGAGGAAAATTAATTTTTTTCATACATAGCAATATTAAATGGATAGAAGCGTGAAGTAAAAATTGTAATTATGCTGTAAAAGTAGCAAGATAAAAGAGAACTGATGTTGGGTAAAAACTACCAAAGAAAGTGGGTATTTAATATTAATTAAAAAAAAACGAGAATCAAACTGCTGTTGACTCTCGTTGTTT
>SAAO01000032.1 GCA_009929375.1 Bacteroidia bacterium | reverse complement strand
TATCTATAAAGATACTGATTTCCAATGACTTATACAAATAAAAATAAGGTTATTTTTCTCACTATCAAAGAATTAACATAAAGATTAACGAACTATTGATGTAAATAATGCTGACATTAGGGTTAATAGTGATAGATCCCACTATTAACCCTTAAAGCTCTTAAATATGAAATATATAATAAAAAAAAACCTTGTTGTACTATTATTATTGTTCTCAATTAGCATACGGTCTCAAATAAACTGTGACAACAATTATGGCTTTAGTAGAGTGATAGCAAACAAATATGTGGATTGGATTTACTCTGCAAATTTTTGCAAATTTACAGCAGACTCTCTTTCTGTATCAGTTTCTGACAAGGAGAAAATAGTCATTAGCTATATTCCTCCACGACGACAAAGAGCTGATTTAATGTCAGAAATGAAATTTGAACTAAAAAAAATACTTGTACTTCCAAAAAACAAAAACACTTCATCTGTAAAATTATCTCTTGACACTAAAATGGTTGAAGCAGATTCAATTGAAATCTACTTACAATCTATCGACAAAAGCAAAAATGTGTTAGATTATACAAAAACAATTATCAAAAACAACAATGGTAAATGGCAACATGCAATTGCAAGAATTAATGTTGAAATGGCTCAGGCAGTAAGGGTAAATATCAATTATCAAGGCACTAAAAAGTTAGATCAACAAGTAATCTTTAAGAACTTAAGTATAAAAGTGGATGGCGTGGAATTGTCAAAATATTACAGCAATGAAATTAACAAAAACAAAGACCTCAGTTTGTTAAAGCCACAATTTATAACTAAACTAAATGAAAATGATCTGAGTGGATTTAGCAATATTGAAGCACTTAAAAGCTCAAGAATTATTGGACTGGGTGAATTTACGCATGGAGTAATTAATACAAAAAAAACTCTCAAACAATTAACAGAGTATTTGATAAGAGAGGGTAATTTAAAAGTAATTGGAATAGAATTCCCCATTGATAATGGTTTATTATTCGACTTATATATTCAAGGAGATACCTCACAATATCTAAAAGAAAGTATTCAAACCTGTTTTAAGCAGCTATTTTGTGATGCTGCACAAGAAATGATTTACTTAGATTATCTCAGAGATGTCAATAAAGAAAGAAGAGATAAAATACATATAGTTGGTTTTGATGGAACGAATCCACCTCAGTACTTTTTATTTAATTATTTCATAACAGCACTTGGGAAAGAAAGAGCATTTAAGTACTTGAAAATGTTATATATGAAAAACAATATGAGTACTGATAACTTTTCAAAATTAACAGAAATGATTGATAAAGATATTTATCTGAAAGATAAGATTGGAGAAACAAGTATTGAATACTTAAAAAAGTTTTTAAATGAATACATCAAGTATGTTGTAGTTGATAATACATACCCCAATAATAGGGATTCATTAATGTTTGAATGGGTAAAAAACATCAAAAAAATTTACCTTAAGGAGGGCGGTCAGATGTTGCTGTTTGGTCATTCCGGACATTTGTCGAAAGATGCAAGTTTGAATAAAATAAATAATAAGATTAGGCTCGGATGTTTCTTAGATAAAATGTATGGTAGCAATTATTTCAATATAAGCATTCAAGGTGGTCTCGGAGAATACAAAGTAGAAAGTGATTATTTTAGAAGTCTGTTAATTGATGAATCAATGAAATGTTTACCAGCTTTGTTTTGTTTCGAAAACGAGGCATTAAAATTAAATGAAGTCTATTTTTATTATCCCTCAAAGCAAATTCCAGATAATTTAGTTTTAAGCAGAGAGATAGATAGGTTTTCGAGGTTTTTTAATCAAATTAGCTTTGGAAATTTACAAAAAAACTTTGATGGCTATATTTTCACACGAAATTGCACACCAATTTCCATAAATGAATATTTTTTATATCAGTCGATTTTAACAAATTTGTTTAAGAAGAACAATATTTTATTAAATGAATTGAACTCAACGTTGTAGTTAAATAAATCAACTCGAAATTTACACATGTACTGGTTGAGATAATTATATAAAATTAAAATCCTTCTGCAAAAGAATTATGGATATAAGAATGACAAATGTGTAGTTCGATTTAGATTTATTTTTCAATTGATTAAAAATAATTTATAAAGATTACGAACAAATGATAACTATAGAATATCTAAGTAAGCTTACCGATTTTTTATTGTTGAATGCCTATTCGGTAAGTTCCACGGGCTTATACAATGGTAAAGCAGGCATGTCGCTATGCCTATTTGAGGTGGCATGTGCAACCGAGGATGAACAGTTAGAAGAACACGCTTTTGAATTGTTACAAGAAGCTCTTTTAAGTAAAAATGCAGATATCGATTTTGAAAATGGATTGTCTGGGATTGGCTTTGTTTTTCGGTATTTAATAGATAAAAAATTTATTGAAGCAGATTTTGAGGAAATGTTTGGAGAACAAACTCAGAAGATATTGGATGGGCTCGCAACACGAAAACCAGAGTCTTTGCAGCTATTGAACTCCATAAAAATGATTTATTTTCTATCCGATCTAAACAGCGCGAAGCCCAACGTGAAGCTTTGTGAAGCCATACGCTCCATTTTTGAAGCTGTGGAGTTGTATTTATCCATTCAATTTTCTGACTTTAAAACTATAAATTATCGAAATAACAAGCAGGATGTAATGGCACTCTTTGAAGATTATCTACGATTGGTAAGCTATGCTCGGTACACAGATTTTCCACCCTCACTATTGACTGTTTATGCCGAACTTTATCGACAGGGCAGAATAGCGAGTAGTTTAATTGTAGCATATTATCTCGATAAGATTTGCTCCTATAATTCTATTTCCGAATTTAATGATGTGATTAACAATAATCGAAGCTATGGGCTAAAAAATTGCAAATTAGAATTACTGTCACTTCACCAATGTGCTGAATTATATCAGTTATTGAAAACAAACTATGAAGTTGACCACAAAATTATGGACGCTTTTGAAATGGCGCTATTTGGAAAAGAAGGATCAGATTTTGAGCAATCTATTTTAAAAAGGATACCTAAAAACACTTTTTTAGCAGGGTATGGTGAAGGGGTAGCGCGGTTATTAATGCTGAGTACAAATTTGGCAGCACCTTTGTGTTAAGTCATTTTTCAACAAACAAGAATGCGTTTAAAAAAGTCAATAGACTGGCAAAAAGACTTATGACAATTAACTTATAACTCCAAAATATGAATAAAACAAATCTTTATTTAATGGATATGTCTAATGCCCAAAACACTTCAGGTGTAGACAGATATATCAACACTTTAATAAAAGGATTAGAAAACTATACAGACATTCAGGTTCATTGGATACAATTGATACATGACAATAACAGGTTAATGCATGATGAAGTGCAATTTTCACACTACGTGAAATATACGATTCCTCTGCCAGAGCAATCAAATGAAATCATTTCGCAACGATTTTGGATGCGAAAATACAACAAACATGTATATCAACTCACTCGGCATTTATTTGAAGGAAAAAAAAATTGTATTGTTCACTTACATACACTTAACCTGATTGACTTAGCATTGTATATTAAATCACAAACAACTTGTAAAGTGATAACACATTTGCATTGTATGCCATGGAAAGGACATTTTAATAGAGATATTAAAAAATTCAAATTACTCTATCATCAATATTATTTATTGCCTACCAAACATCAATTAGGACCAGAATATGTAAGCAATAATTGTGAGTTACAGTCATACAACGATGCGCATCATGTGATTTGTGTTACACAATGTGCAAAAGAGTTTTTGAGTAGGGTGAAAAAAACAAAAAAAAGACATATTACCATTATACCCAATGGGATAAATGATGTTTACGACAACAAAACTAAACGAAAGTTTAAAACTTCGAAAGAACTGTTTCGCTGTCTTTATGTTGGTGTAGTATCGCAAAGTAAGGGATTGAAATACATATTGCAATCGCTTAGAAAGGTGCAAAACGAAGGATACAAAATATCATTGGACATAGCAGGGATATGTCCCCCTCAATTGAGCACACTATTGAAAGAAGAATATTCTGAGTTGAGTCTAAATTTCTTAGGGCGTATTCCTTATGATGAATTAAAAAAATTGTATGTCGAAAGCGATATAGGATTAATTGCTTCACTTCAAGAACAAGCCAGTTATGTAGCAGTGGAAATGTGCATGTTTGGTTTACCTGTAGTTACTACAGCAGTAGATGGACTGGACGAGTTATTTACAGATGAAGTAAATGCACTGAAAGTAAATACGAAATTTTCAAAAGTATTTGGATTGTCGGTGGATGTCGAAATGATGGCTGACAAAATCATAAAATTGATTAAAAATAAAGCCTTAAGAAAAAAACTGAGTGCAAATGCTCGTAAGCTGTACGAAAGTGAACTGACACTGGAACAAATGATGGAGCGAACCGTAAGTGTATATAACAACGTATTGAAAGGCTTAAAATAAAAAAAAATGAAAATATCCATTGTGATGGTGGCATACAATGCCGAGAAACACATAGCCGAGGCTATTGTTAGTGTAATAAAGCAATCGTTTATTGATTTTGAATTCATTATAGTTGATGATGGATCAACAGATAAAACCCTATCGATAATACGCTTGTACAAAGACAAACGCATAGTGCTTATAGAAAGTGAACATAACAAGCATATGTCCTTGAATAAAGGCTTGCAAGCAGCCAAAGGAAAATACATTGCCTTAATGGATGCCAACGCTATGATGCATATTGACAGATTGAGGGTACAATATAGCATCATGGAAGAAGAATCGAGTATTACAGTATATAGTAGTTGGATGCAGATTTTTGGCGAAAATATCAAGCCCAATACGATTTCGAAACTAGGAAATGGAATCATCGAGAACCCATTGCTTCAGTTGTTAAATGAAAATTTCGTGGCTCGTAGTACAGCTATGATTCGAAAAGAGTTTATACTTACACATTGTTTGGAATTTAACAATTATGAGCATTCTGAGGAATATAAACTATGGACAGAAATGGCGAAACTGTCAGGTGTTTTTTATATTGAAAGTCAATTATTAGTCAGCTATAGGATTAACAGTCAATATTCAGATACTGAAAAAATGGATATGCAAAATAGTATTTATACAATTAAAAATGAAATAATTGACTTTTTCGTTGAGCAATCGATAACTTCAAAAGGTTTATTAAAAGCTACAGTAATACATCTAAAAAAGCTTCAGAAAATGGGACTGATAAACAACAATGAAATTTCAAAATTCTTTTTTGCTATTATCTCTAAAAATAAAAATACCCTGCAGGTATAAATAAATCAATTTCTATTATTAACGTTAAAATTTAAAATGAAAATGAAAAAACTAACAAAAAAAAGCTTGAATGAATTGTCCGAAATTATGCCGGTTTTAAGTGAGAAGAATCAAAAAGGATTTATCGGGGGTACAGGTATTTGGGAATCAACACCAGATGGAACTAATGCAACCTATGTAAATACAGGCACTGGATTTGTCACTGGCAGCTTCGATGATGATTATTTAACTGGAACAATTGGAGGATCTGGAGATGTAACGGGTAACGAGATAGCTCCAACTTTTTATTCATATAGCGAGATGGAGACTATGATGAATAATGGTACATGGATAGGTGGATACGTGAATGGGTATGGGTATGTAAGTACACAAGTATCTGTATTTAATGGTGATGGTAAAATCTTCGCAAATGGGTCTGATTTTGCTGCTGGTCAACATGTAGGTCTTTGGGATAACATAAAATTACAGGTAATTGGCTTGCTACCAACTGGTGTTCTTTCAGGCACAGCAGCTAATATGTTGAGTAATGCAAATTGGTCAATTGCAAGTGATTTAATGGAAAAAAATCTCACCAATATTCCAATTTATTATGATTACGATGCTAATATTGGTGATTATGGAACAGTTAGAGTATATAATGCCTCATCAGGAGCATTGATAGGATCTTACCCCTTAGGACTTTAACATTAACTATATGAATCAGAAACTAATATAAAATGTTTCATAAAAGTATTATTTTAGTTTCTGATTTTCTATTTTAATCCTTATAATTATGAAGCATAAAATCAAAATTTCAATATTGATAGTTAATTTAGTCGCAATTACTGCATGCTGCAAAGATTTAACACACATAAAAAAATATGACTTATCTATAAACTCAATAATGGAAGAATGTTCTCCATGGATAGGATATAGTATTGGCATGAATTATCACTACGATAGTTTAATTTCTTTTTATGGAAAAAATCCTGTAATAATTTATCCTAGTTTCAATAAAATTGCTAATTCTTATATCAAAAATTATTATAGCGATTTACTATTACAACAATGGGTAACTTTTGCTTCCTTGACAGATTCAATAAATATTGAGTTTTTTCAAAAAGGCAATTATAAGAACAATGGGAAAGTAACATTTGCATTACTAAATAAGCATGACTCTATTTGCCAAACTATCACAATTGACTTAAGGGACAATTATGGTTGGGAAAAAATAAGATTTACAACGACAACAAAAAATATCAGTCATATGCTTGTTCAAATAGCAAGCAATTTCATGCAATCAAGTATCTCTGACAATTTCTCAATAGGTATTTCTGATATAAAGATTGAGGCTTCACACAATGATCACGACCATGAAAACAGAAATAAATCACGATATACAATAACTGACAATGCAGAAATATTTAATTTGGAGAAAAATATTCAAAATAAAAATATAATAGGAATTGGAGAAACTTTGCATGGAAGTAGCTCGTTAAATTATCAGACATTTGAAATCATGAAAAGAATGATTGAAAAGAATTCATGCAAGTTAATTTTGTTTGAATTACCATCTCCTCTTGTTATTATATGGGACAATTTTGTTCAAGGAAAGATTGATATTAATGTGCGCGATGAAGTTGAAAAATATAAAACATTTTCTCCAAACGATATTTGTGAATTTTTGGTTTGGCTGCATAAATACAATAAAGAGTCAGAAGAAAAAGTCCATTTGGCTGGAATAGATATCTTGAGACGGAATGTGGAATTTAACAAGTTGATTTTGTATGATTTATTTAAGTACAATGTTTCAAATAAAGAATTACTCGATGCAGTTCTCGTTCATTTATTGAATTTCAAACCTGGCAGTAATAATACATTTTATGACTTTATCAGAAGTAATATAAATGTAAAAGAACAATTTGGAAAAGAAAATTATGAATTATTGCTACACACACTGTTACCAGACAAACAAAATGCTACAATAACTGGCTTTACTTCTAAAACAAGAGAAACAGAAATGTTTGATGCATTTAAATTCATTTATGAACTCTATAATATCAACAAAAACAAAAAGGTCTTAATATATGGGCACATATCACATCTCGACAAGAAAAGGCAGTTTTTTCCAAATGGATTAGAGTCTTCTTTGGGAAATATGATAGACAAGGAATTTAATTCCAATTATTATTTAATTGGAATGATTGCAGGAAATGGCTCAATAACCAATTTAACTGAATCAGGAACATTTGATACAGAAAAAATATCACAACCGATAAATAATAGTCTTGAAGAATATTTTTGTGATTTTGGAAAAGATTCAGTTTTTATCAATGCAAAACTTTTGCCTGATAATATGTATATTAGATTAGAAGGTACTCCCATGAGAAATTGTAACAATTTTGTTCCAATTAATCCTAAAGAAAGAATGGATGCAGTTTTTTTTATAAAAAATAGCAAAGGCTTTGATTTCCCACAGCAGTGGAATGATATTAGTCATGACAGAAAAAGATTATATGAAATACTTCAACATGAAATAGACCGCAAGAAAAACGGAAAATGATTGTTTGCTTGTATTAACATATATTACAATTACCAACAGGTGAAGAATCAGGCATAGAACAAAAAAAGCAATGAAAAAGCTTGCTTAACTCTTGCAAATGCACTCAACTAAAATTAACAATATTTTCAAAATGAAAATAAAAAAAGAATTACTATCAGAACAAGAAATTGTAAAAACAGATAAAATCAAATCCGAAGAAGTTCAGGCCATTATCGATCGTATGCCTACTTATTGGGTAAAATGGGTCGTATTCTGTATAAGTATATTAGTCGCAGTGCTAATTACTCTCAGTTTTATAATTCAGTATCCCGATACTGTAGATGGCGAAATTACCATAACGGCACATTTAGCACCAGTAAGATTGGTTTCCAAATCAAATGCAATGGTCCACTAAAAATTATTTGTAGCTTTTATATTTAGATTTTCATTTTCTATGCAACATGCAATAACAATAATATCAAATAGTTATTGAAATTCAATCAAAGCATCATGTGTAAGATTGGGTTTTATTACTTACAGAATTATTTCAAGTCGACACACACAAAATACTTTGTATTTGATAGATTATCAACACAATATAATTAGTTTCTGACCTTTTTAATGGACACTAATGTATTGTTGTTTAAAATCTCGTTCATTTTAGCGTTAAATAAAATTCAAACATCCTCGATTATGAAAACAAAAATATTAAATATCTTATTAATTTTAAGCACTACATTGTTTGCTCAGAAGATTGAATGGTCAAAAACTTACTCACGCTCAAATCACGCAACACGACCAAACTTACAGCTTACACATGATAATTCATTTATTTTAGGTGGAACTACACTTTTAAACCACTATACGGAGAGTGGAGATATTGCCAAAAATAGTAAACAAACGGAATGGTGGCTAGTGAAAATAAACCCGGTTGGTAAACTCATCTGGCAGAAAACCTACGGGGGTACAGACTATGATGAATTTGTAAAAGTGCTACCAACCCATGATGGTGGATACTTATTGGGAGGTTATACCCGATCAGTTGATGGTGATATACATTCCGGAAACAAAGGTAAGGCAGATTGCTGGTTAGTAAAAGTAGATGCATCAGGGAAAATAGAATGGGAGAAAACCTATGGTGGTTCAAAGGAAGAAAGATTAACCTCTTTAATCGCAGCTCATGATGGAGGTTTTATTTTCACAGCCACAACACTTTCCACTGATGGTGATGTAAATGTACCCTTGTGTTCGGGTAATGGACTATGGGTAGTTAAAATCAGTGAAAAGGGGGTAATTGAATGGAAAAATTGCTATGCAAACACAGGCTTACTATCTGAAAATGCAATGATAACAAGCGTACCAAAAGGGTATATGCTAACTTCAAGCAGTGTAAAAGCTTCAGAGCTTACACCAGAAAACACAATATCAATGAACTACAATAATGATATACGAATATACAAATTAGATAAAAAAGGGGAATTATTATGGGTGCGTATGTATGGCGATGAAAACAACAAAGAAAGAATCGTAGATTTTAAGCCTACTAAAGATGGTGGCTTTGCATTTGCAGGTTGTAGCAGAGTTGTAAACATGAATATTAACGACAGCACCAACCGTAATTGGGATGGTTGGTTGGTAAAACTGGATAGTGTTGGTAATATTGCTTGGGAGAAAACATTTGGCGGAAAAGGTGTAGATCAGTTTATTGAGTTACTGATAACTTCTAAAGGTTTTTTGATGGCAGGTAATAGCGCTACTGAGAAAAATAAATTTAGGGAACATGATACAAATTTCACAAAGTTCTGGCTGCTACAAACCGACATAAATGGCAACTTACTTTACGACAAAAAATTTGACTCAGAAGATAGTAATTTCTTAAATTCCATTCAACCAACACAAAATGGGTATATTCTTGCTGGCCAAGAGTACTACAGCGATGGTTGCAGAAGTAAATCTCGAATTAAATTGATAAAAGTTCGAAAATAAAAAGATCAATCTGCAGCACTCCTGAATTACCAGCAATTTACCCATATTCTTTCATCCAGAGAAGAATTTAGTGACAAAACAAAAAGTTATTACAATTTGTAACTTTAGAATAGATCAAACATTCCTAATTTACAGACAGTAATCTTCTCAATGGTCGTGGTTCAGGGAGACGATTTTTTTTTTTGCATTCAGGTAAGAAAACAAGCAAAAGAAAAGGAAAAAATAAGCTATCCGGCACTCTTTTTAAATCATTTGTTCTTTTGTATCTTTGTATTCGATTTTTTCAGAAATAAATAACAACAATTATATAGTAAAGAATTTTTATGTCGGACGATAAGAAAGTCATTTTTTCGATGGTGGGTGTAAGCAAAACATTCCCTCCACAAAAAAAAGTATTGAACAACATTTACCTGTCGTTTTTCTACGGAGCCAAAATCGGTATTATTGGTTTAAATGGCTCAGGTAAATCTACATTATTGAAAATTATTGCCGGAGTCGAAAAATCATTCGACGGACAGGTTGTGTTTTCACCCGGATATTCGGTAGGCTATCTGGAGCAGGATCCACAACTCGACCCACAAAAAACGGTGAAAGAAATTGTGCAGGAAGGTGTGCAGGAAGTAATGGACCTGCTTCGCGAATTCGATGAGATAAACGAAAAGTTTGCTGATCCGGAAGCCGATTTCGACAAACTGATTGCGCGTCAGGGTGAATTGCAGGACTTGCTCGACCATGCCGATGCGTGGAATATCGACAATAAACTGGAGCGTGCAATGGATGCATTACGCTGTCCGCCCGAAGAAGCGCTGGTAAAAAATCTATCAGGAGGTGAACGTCGCCGTGTGGCTTTGTGCCGTTTGCTGCTTCGCCAGCCCGATATCCTACTGCTCGATGAGCCTACCAACCACCTCGATGCCGAATCGGTGGAATGGCTCGAACATCACCTTCAGCAATATGCCGGAACTGTAATCGCCATTACCCACGACCGCTACTTCCTCGACAATGTGGCGGGCTGGATTCTGGAACTTGATCGCGGTGAAGGAATTCCCTGGAAAGGAAATTACTCTTCGTGGCTCGAGCAAAAAACCACGCGTATGGCTATGGAAGAAAAGCAAGCCAGCAAGCGCCGTAAGACACTTGAGCGAGAGTTGGAGTGGGTTCGAATGGCTCCCAAAGCGCGTCACGCAAAAGGGAAAGCACGTTTGGAAGCTTACGACAGATTGATGAACGAAGACCAGAAAGAAAAAGAGGAAAAACTTGAACTTTTTATTCCCAACGGGCCACGACTTGGAAACAAAGTGGTTGAAGCCATTGGCGTTTCGAAAGCTTTCGGCGAAAAACTTTTGTTCGAAAATCTGAACTTTATGCTTCCACCTAATGGAATTGTAGGTATTATCGGGCCAAATGGTGCGGGAAAAACTACTCTTTTCCGCATGATGATGGGAATGGAAAAAGCCGACAAGGGCACTTTTGAAGTTGGTGAAACAGTAAAAATTGGTTATGTAGATCAGAGTCATGCTGATATCGACCCAAATAAAACCGTATATCAGGTAATTTCGGGAGGCACCGAATTTATTCGCGTAGGTGGTAAGGAAATCAACTCACGCGCATATCTTTCGCGTTTCAACTTTGCGGGTGGCGATCAGGAAAAACTTTGCGGCGTACTTTCGGGGGGTGAACGAAACCGCCTGCATTTGGCACTCACACTGAAATCCGAAGCCAACGTGCTTTTGCTCGATGAGCCAACCAACGACATCGACGTAAACACACTTCGCGCGCTCGAAGAAGGTCTCGAAGCCTTTGCCGGTTGCGCAGTGGTTATTTCGCACGACCGCTGGTTCCTCGACCGTATTTGTACGCATATTATTGCATTCGAAGGAAATTCGGAAGTTTTTGTATTCGAAGGTTCATACTCGGAATACGAAGAAAACAAAAAAGCCCGACTGGGTGACGAAGGTCCGAAACGAATCCGGTACAAAAAGCTAATGGCTTAAAAAAATACAGACAGTTGCCAATAAAAATATTGTAAGGAAATGCAATATTGGTTTTAGAAACAATATTCAGCAAAAGTCTGAAAATAAAAAAATCAACAACCCGTGAATCAGAAATGATAAAGGTTGTTGATTTTTTTCTTTTAAAGTCTTCCTTCGAGAAACGGATATTCCTTTTTCAGTTCAGTCTTCTGTTTCTCAATCTGATACAAAAAATAGCTATGCTCAATGGTGTCAGGAAAAAGAGGTTTATGATTTAATTGCTGATTCAGATTCTCGAGTTTTAGGCGTAAATGATTGGTTTTATGTGTGAAATAAGTTTCACAAAAACGTTTCCATATATAATCGACAGCTTCGGGCGAAGGGTGACACATATCGCTGGCGTAAAATCTATAATCGCGCAATTCATCCATCTGAATTTCGTAGGCGGGAAAATAACTTACAAAAGGAAATAGTTTTTGCAGTTTTTCAATGGCCAGCAATAAAACAGATTTGCTGATATTATTCTCGTGCGCACCATCTTTCCAATGGCGAATTGGACTTACTGTCATAATCACATGGATATCCGGGGAAAGCGTTCTAATCTTATGAAAAAGAGCAATATAATCGCTTACAATATCGTCCACACAAAGACGCTTGCGAACAAATTCGCCGGCAGGTAGTTTATGGCAATTAGCCACAACCTCAGAAGTTTTCAGGTATTCGTACACCCAGGCGGTACCAAAAGTAATAAGTATCACTTTGGTTCTTTTCAGTTTTTGAGCTGAACTTATCAATCGTTCATTGATATTTTTCAACACATTTTCTTTCGATGTTCCGGCAAATAAACTGCTGTGTGTAAATGCTTTCCAAATGGATCCATGTTGAAAAAGATCAGTTTCGGAAAGAGTTTTTTCGCTTAAAAGCGTATCCAGACTGTTTTTGATGGATACAGGATTAAACAACACTCCGAAAGGATTGACATCAGAGCTAAAATATGCCTCTGATAATTTATTACCAATATTTTCGGAAAAACATGAGCCCAGGCTCAGGATGGCATCTTCATAACCAATTTTTTGTGGCGAAGATTCAATTTTGACTTCTGTGCGGAACATAATTTCATCTGTTAAAGTTAGCATTTAAAACAAATGCAAATTTAATAAAGTTTTGGATAAATCAAATAAAAAAGTTCCTGAAAAAACTTTTTCAGGAACTTTTTTATTTAACAGGACAAATCTGAAAATAATTTGCCGGAAGATGACAAGGTTTATTTAGCTTCTTTACACTTGCCTGAACATTCAGTAGTTTTATTTTCACCTGATTTGCAACAATCAGCTTCAGATTTGCCACTGCAGCATTTCGACTTTACTTCAACAGCTTCATAACCAATTTTTTTAAAGCCTTTCTGCAGTTTAGCCACGTCAGTCTTGCTATCATCGTAAGTAACTGCCACTGTTTTTTCATCAAGTTTCACATCAATGGCTTTTACTCCCTTTTCGAAAGCAATATTCTTTTCAATTTTCTTCTGGCATTTTTCACAATCCATATTTACACTGAAAAGCACTTTTTGGTTTTTCGCCAGTAAACCATTCATAAATAATAATGAAAAAACGGCGATAAAAATAATTTTTGTTTTCATAAAAATTTGTTTTTAAAGTATTAATATTTAAAGATTTAATCTCTATCAAGTGCCCAACGGAAACCGATATATATTTTGCGTCCATGCATTGGTCCCCAAACCATCGAAGCATCGAAATCGGAGCTTCCGGGATTAGCCACATCGATAATTGGATTTTCCTGCACAAAACTAGTCAGATTTTCAGACCCAAGATAAACCGACCATGTCCGGAAATATTTGGTAATCTGAGCATTCATAATTGTATAGGGGTCGTAAGTACTTTTCCATAGCGGAGTCTGCACATCCGGATCGGGCAAACGTCCACCACCACTGAACTGAGCAGTAAAGTCAAACTGCCACTTTTTCAAAGGAGTTTGATACGAAGCTGTGATCAGACTTTTTGAGCGATCGGTAAGCACTTTTTCGCGCAATTCGCCACCAATAGTGGTTTTCACATCCGTAATACGGTGCGCTAACGTCATTGTAAGCCCTTTCAGCACTTCCATATTGGCTTCAATCTGCGCACTTGACGAATACGAACGTCCGTTCAGATTACTGAAAGTTACAGCATGTGGATCAGAATCCATATCGGCAACCACCTGATTGATAAAATTGGTGTAATACCATTCGCCGGTAAGTGTCAGCTCTTTTCCAAAAACAGAAAAAAGCGTTTGCGCACTCAAACCATAATTCCAGGCATTTTCCATTTTCAAATCGTTGGCAATATGCATTGTACGATTGCTGGCCAGCAGAAAGTTATTCTCAGCCAACACGTTTGGCGAACGATAGCCCTTACCTGCACTTGCACGCAGATTCAAATGATCGCTTACATTATATTTCAAATGCAAACGTGGCGTTACAAAAGCGCCAAAATACGAATTATAATCGGCCCGCAAACCAGCCAGAGCAATAAATTTATCATTCAGATTGAAAGTGTACTCGGCAAAAGCTCCCGGAACAGCCTCGCGTCGTGGAAAAATGTTGACACTGTTTAAGGTAAGTGTTTCATTATATCTGTCGAAGTTGAAACTTACACCTGTTGACAGTTTATGCATATCGGTAAACGAAGTCTGATAAATCAGATTTGCATACAAATTATCCTGACGACCATCGTAAATTTTAGGTCCGTAATGCGCGAGCTGATCGTGAAGCGAACCACTCACAATAAATCCTACACTTGTTCCCTTTTGCTGATTGAATACATATCCGTTTTTCAGGAAAAACTCATAACGTTCGGTTTCAATTCCGATATGATATGGCCCCACGAGCTGTCCGCCCATACGCTTTTCGGACAAAGCACGGATAAAAGCCTGCGAAATAAAGCCACCCTTTTTATAATACCAGCGATTGATAAAGTTATATTGCTTTACCATCGGCATATCCATAAAATTATCGCCATTGTCGTCGAGCGAAACAAGCTCGTCCGAAGCATGAAGCAAAATTCCGGTCGAAAGTGTCGGCGACAAAACAGCCGAAGCATTGAGATTAGCTTCTACCCTACCCGCATCGCTGGCAAAAAGATTTGCAGCCACTATTTCACTGGTTTGCGGCTTTTTGTATTCCACATTTATCTGTCCGGTAACGGCCTCATAACCATTTATGACCGACGAAGTACCTTTCGAAACCTGAATACTTTCCATCCAGGGTCCGGGTATAAAACCAAGTCCGTAAGGCGACGAAATACCGCGAAGATTTGGAATATTTTCGGTCAGCATTTGCACATAAGCACCCGACAAGCCAAGCATTTTAATTTGTTTGGCACCTGTAGCTGCATCGCTGTACGACACATCGACCGAAGGATTGGTTTCGAAACTTTCGGAAAGATTACAGCATGCCGCTTTGCAAAGCTCGTCAGCCGTGATTTTTTCGGTCTGAAAAACAGCAGTTCGCTGTTTAATCGTTCCGGGGTTTTTACTCACAACCGACAGTTCGGAAAGCTGAAGCACTTCACTTAACTGAATTTTAAGCACTTCGTTTGCGTTGTTTACCACCAAAGTATCACTCACAAAAGCTATATTACTAATTACAAGCACCTTTGAATCAGGATGAACGGGTATTTCAAAGTTCCCGTTGGTATCCGTCACCGTTCCCATACTTGTATCAACCCAATACACATTGGTACCGGGTATTGGCTCTCCTTTTTTATCGGTTACTTTTCCACGCACATTTGCAAATGCCGGAAATACCGAAATAAGGAAACCGAGACATAAAAATATCTGTTTCATTATTTAGTTTGATTTGATTTGAAAAAATACAGTATTGAGTTTCTAAAATATTACAGAAACTAAACATTGAAAATCAAATCAAAAGCACAGATTGGGCTGTCAGAATATCACGTCCGGAAGGAAGCGGAATATCAGGAGGAGGAGTTGGATATTGAAAAGAACTTTCGGGTTGAAAATTCATGAAAATACTTTCGCAAGCGAACAAAGTATGGGTGAAAATTGTAACACTTATAAGCTCAGGTGTTGAAACAACAGTTGGAGTTTCAACTTTGACTCTCAAAATGTGACAACATTCAGGCATATGCTGAATATCGGAGCAGGCAATATCATGATGAGAATCAGCCGAAGCGTGTGAATGAGATTCGCAACAATCAGATTTGTGATGATGTACTTCCTCACAACTGTGTTTGGCAATATATTCAATGCCTTTGCTTTCGCATGAATCACAGCAATAGTTTACAATATTAAAGCCTGTGCCGGCCAACAGAAAGTATAAGCCGAGCAACAAACTAAAAGTATTTCGTAAAAATGCTGTCATATTTTTTTTAATCAGAGTTGCAAATATAAATACTAAAGTCAGTTTTCAAAAATAATTCAATTGTTTTTCAATTATTTTAGGATTAATATCCCGAAATGTTATATTTTTGTAGTCTGAAATACTTTCAAAAAACAAGTCATGAAAATAAAGACTAAAATACTGTTTACAAGCATTTTAACTGTCATATTTTTTGTTTCATGTAAACAAAAAACCATTATGACAACCGAAAACTCTCATTCCGAAACTTATTATCTGGCAACTGACACTTCTAAAGGGTCACTGCATTTAAATCTGTTGGTTGAACTTCCGGTGTGCTATCACAACGAACTTATTCTCGATTCAATACGTAACACTCTGATAACAAATCTTTTTGGAAGTGACTATCTGCAATTCGGGAACGACAGTATACTGAAAATTTTTGCCGCATCGCTTATAAATGAATATAAAATTACCAACGAACCTCTGCTCGAACAACTTGACAGTACAGCGTTTTATTCATTTTTCAACGAGCACAATCTTGAAGGATTTTCGTTGCTCAACGACCAGAATATTTATTCGTACGGTATAAACCGCTATGTATTTATGGGTGGAGCACACGGACTTACAACCCTTAATTACTTTAATTTCGATCTGAAAAACGGAAAGCAGATCAAAGAAAGTGACTTATTCAAAGTGGGTTTTGAGGAAACGCTTACCAGCCTTCTGAAAACAAGAATTGTGGAGCAAAGCAACGAAGATCCTAATGTTGAAACTATTATTTCGCTGGATGATACTGATTATTGGGTGGATGCAATTAAACCCAACAGCAATTTCTACATTACCGACGAAAGTATAAATTATGTATTTAACCCGTACGAAATTGCTCCATATTATATGGGTATTACTGAAGTTGTTATACCTTTCGACAGATTAAAGGACATGTTAAACAAGCCTTCGGTTATCGATTATCTGATATATAAAGAAACTGTAGAATAACAGTTCTGAGTCATAAAATAAAAACCCATAAAATTGATTTTTCATGGGTTTTTATTTTATGGTTATGAAACTTATCGTTTCCACAATTTACTCATATCCTCAAGCGTTTTACCTTTGGTTTCGGGTACCATTTTCCAAACAAAAATAGCCGACAAAACCGACATTACACCATACAAAACATAGGTAAATGTAATGCTGAATGCTTCGAGCGTAGGAAAAGTGGACGAAACTACAAAATTAGCTATCCACTGTGCTGCCACAGCAATTGCAACTGCTTTTCCACGAATAGTGTTAGGGAAAATCTCGGAAATCAACACCCAGCAAATCGGTCCCCACGACATCCTAAAAGCCGCAGTGTAAATCACAATAAAGATGAGTGTACTTACACCAATTATTTGAAAATGAGCTAAAGTTCCGATAGCAAACATTCCAACTGCCATTCCAATCGACCCAATAATCAGCAAAGGTTTCCGGCCGAATTTGTCCACAGTAAAAATGGCTACCAGCGTAAATATAATATTCACCACACCCATAATTACGGTTTGCCACATAGCTGCGTCGTTTCCAAAACCAAGTCCTTTAAAAATGGTTGGGGCATAATAAAGAACGACATTGATACCTACAGCCTGTTGAAAAACAGATAATAAAATTCCGATAATCAATACTTTCCAACCATAAGTAAGCACATTCTCCACTTTTTCTTGAACAGTTTCCTTTATTTCTGCTAATACGATACGTGCTTTATCCAGTCCGTTTACTTTCGTCAAAATACTTAAAGCTTTTTCGTCGTTATGATTCAGCGCCAGATAACGCGGAGTTTCAGGCACAAAGAAGAGCAGTATGCCAAAGGTTGCAGCCACAAACGATTCAGAAAGGAACATTAGTCTCCAACCTGTTTCGTTGATCCATACCGGATCTTTGCCAAAAACGATGAAGTAATTTACAAAATACACCACCAGCATACCAAAAATTATGGCAAACTGATTCCATGAAACGAGCTTTCCACGAATTTCGGCAGGTGCCATTTCAGCAATATACATAGGACAAATTGCCGATGCCAGCCCCACACCTATCCCACCAATGATTCTATAGACATTGAACGAAGCCAGAAGAGTGGAAATGGATGTTCCCTCCGAAAAGAAAATCATTTCAGGATAAGCAGAACCTACAGAAGAGATGAAAAATAGTACAGAAGCAATAATCAACGATTTACGACGTCCGAAACGAGTTGCAAAAATACCGGAAATAAGTCCGCCGATAATGCAGCCAATCAGCGCACTCGACACAGTAGCTCCATGATAAAAAGTAGCAGCATCGCCATAATGAGCTGCATCGAGCTGGAAGAAAACCTTTATAGGATCGACAGCACCCGAAATTACGGCCGTATCGTAACCAAAAAGCAAACCTCCAAGCGTAGCTACCAGCGTTACACCTACTATAAACAGATTATTTGGTTTTTGTGAGTTCATTTTTTAGAAGTAAGGAGCAAGAGGTAAGGAGTGAGAATTGGCATTTACTTGCCTCTTACTGCTTACCTCTGATCTCTGATTATTAAATGTACATATTTACAATCGCTTCGTAAAGCTCCTGTTTGCCACTGATTTGTTGTGGCTCACCATTGGCTTTTGCATAAGCGTACACATCTTCGAAAGTCAGTTTTCCTTCTTCAAATTCTTTACCTTTTCCCGAATCGTACGAAGCATAACGGGCTTTCAGCATATCAGGAAGCGGAGATTCTTCCAAAATGGCTGCAGCAGCTTCCAAAGCACGGGCCATTACGTCCATTGCACCAATGTGAGCAATGAAAAGATCTTCATTATCAGTTGAATTACGACGGATTTTGGCATCAAAGTTTGTTCCTCCACCCTGCATTCCGCCACCTTTCAGCACTACCATCATGGCTTGTGTAAGTTCAAAAACATCCACAGGGAACTGATCAGTATCCCAACCGTTTTGTACATCACCACGGTTTGCATCAATAGCACCCAGCATTCCGGCATCTACTGCACATTGCAGTTCGTGTTCAAAAGTGTGACCGGCCAGAGTTGCATGGTTTACTTCTATATTCAGTTTAAAATCGTTCTCCAAACCAAATTCCTTCAAAAATCCAATCACTGTTTCGGCATCCACATCGTACTGATGTTTCATTGGTTCCATTGGCTTTGGTTCGATCAGAAATACACCTTTGAAGCCTTTTGAACGTCCATAATCACGTGCCATTTGAAGCATGCGTCCCAAATGTTGTTTTTCGCGTTTCATATCGGTGTTCAACAGGCTCATATACCCTTCACGACCACCCCAGAACACATACCCACGTCCGCCCAATGCAATTGTAGCATCGATCGAATTTTTAATTTGCAACATTGCACGGGCAGCAGCATCAAAATCAGGATTTGTGCTGGCACCATTCATGTAACGGGCATTAGAAAACACATTGGCAGTTCCCCACATAAGTTTGATACCGGTTTCAGCCTGTTTTTGTTTGGCATATTCCACAATTGCTTTCAGATTGGCTTCATATTCTTCAATGGATGAGCCTTCGTCCACTAAATCGATATCATGGAAACAATAATATTCGATACCCATTTTTTGCATGAATTCGAAACCAGCATCCATTTTGTCTTTTGCAGCCTGAGCTGCGTCAGAAGCACCTACCCATGGATGTTTTTGCGTACCACCACCAAATGGATCGCCACCTTCGGCACACAAGGTATGCCACCAGGCCATTGAAAACTTAAACCATTCAGCCATGGTTTTACCATACACTACCTTGTTTGCATCGTAATAACGAAATGCTAAAGGATTTTTACTTTCTTTACCTTCGAATTTAATCTTTTCGATTGATGGAAAATAGATTTTTGACATAACTCTATGAATTTTAATTGTTTATGAATTTTTTCTTAATTTACCAATAAGTTAATATGCCAATGTGCCAATTATTAGCATTTGTACGTTATTAAATTTGCTCATTGGCATATTATTTAATTGGCATATTGGCACATTATTTTATTGACATATTTGAAAGCCAGCACTCATACGCCACTTTCGTAGCTTCCACATCTTCGGAATTTGGAGTAATTACCATAATTTTTTTCAATGTAGAAAATGCTTCTGCTGCATCTTTGTAAATCCCCGCTCCGATTCCTGCACCACGCGCTGCACCAATGGAACCATCGGTATTGTAAAGTTCGATAGTTGCACCGGTAATATTGGCTAAAGTCTGACGGAAAATCGGACTCAGGAACAAATTAGCGTGCCCTGCACGAATGGTTTTTGTTTCAATACCCATTTCGTTCATAATATCCATACCATATTTAAACGAAAATGCAATACCTTCGTGAGCTGCACGAATCAGGTGCGCTTTTCCGTGACGGAGAAAATTAATACTATGCACCGAGCATCCGGGCTCCTGATTTCCGAGAACACGTTCAGCCCCATTACCAAAAGGAATAATACTCAGACCTTCGCTTCCAACCGGAATATTGGCTGCCAACTCATTCATTTCAGCATACGAAATCCCCTCGGGAGCCACATTATTTTTGATCCACGTGTTCAGAATGGCCGTTCCATTGATACATAATAAAACGCCAACCCGCGAATTTGTGGAAGTATGATTCACATGAGCAAAGGAATTGACACGGCTTTGCGGATCGTACTGTGCATTTCCATTTACACCATACACTACACCCGAAGTTCCTGCTGTGGCTGCCACTTCACCAGGATTCAGCACATTCAGCGACAGTGCATTGTTGGGCTGATCGCCCGCACGATAAGTGACCGGAGTTCCTGCAGCCAAACCTAGTTCGGAAGCAATATCAGCTTTAAGATTTCCCTGTTGACCGAAAGTCGGAACAATTTCAGGCACAAGCGCTGTATCGAAACCGAAATAATCGAAAAGGAATTTTGCAGGTGCCTCTGCTTTGAAATCCCACGCGATACCTTCCGAAAGTCCGGAGGCAGTAGTAGCAGATTTTCCGGTCATGCGCATTGCCACATAATCACCCGGAAGCATATAATATTGGGCTTTCATGAAATTCTCAGATTCGTTTTCTTTTACCCAGGCTAATTTTGCCAGAGTAAAGTTGCCGGGAGAGTTTAGCAAATGCGAAAGCGATTTCTCAGCTCCAATGGCATCAAAAGCCTTTTGTCCATAAGGCACTGCACGACTATCACACCAGATAATAGCATCGCGGACAGCTTTATGATTTTCGTCAACCAATACAAGACCATGCATTTGGTACGAAATACCAATGGCTTTTATGTTTGCAGCACTCACTTTCGATTCTTCCAAAACAGATTTAGTAGCTGCCTTTAGGTTCTCCCACCAGATTTCGGGACTTTGCTCAGCCCAACCGGCTTTCACCGATTTTATTTCCATTTCTTTTTTCGGGAAAAATGCTGCCGAAACACATTCGCCCGTTTCTGCATTCACCAAACTCGCCTTTACCGACGAGCTTCCTAAATCGTAACCGAGCAGAAAAACCCCCAACCCCTGAAGGGGAGCTGAATTACCTTCGCCAAGTATATTTTTTTCGTGATCCATAGATTATATTCTAAATTGTTATAATATTCAATACTAATTATTGTTCCCCTTTAGGGGTTAGGGGTCATTTCTTATACTTATAAAGCCTTGCTGCTCTGTGTGGAACTCCCTCTTCAAGCTCGTCGAGTGCCACAATATAAGGCCACTGAACCACCTTTTTTCTGAAATTACGCACATCCGATTTTGTTTGATGTAAGGTATCGTAAAGCGTTTGAAGCTGCGTAATCGTGAATTTCCGTGGCAGAAGTTCGAACAACAGATTTGGCTCAATTTCCGATTTATGACGTATATGCTCCAAACCCTTATTAATAATATCAGTATGGTCGAATGCCAGATTCATATTCCGAACCTCATTCAGATCGTACCAATTAGCAGATGTTTGATCACTTTTAAACTGCAACTTTCTGTCAATTTTAATCACAGCCACATATGCTACAGTCACAATTCGACCAATTTTGAGTTGCATGGTTTTCTCAAGCCAGAGCACATCGCGAGGATTTTCGGTACGTCGTGGATTTCCAAAACTATGAAACTGACTCAGATAGATGTTTTTAAGGCCTGTAAGCTCATTCAAAACCCTGTAAGCAGCGTCATCCAGATCTTCATCGGCCAGAATAATACTTCCTGGCAATTTTTTATCGTTATAAAGTGTGTTCTGTTCGGAAATTGTGCGTTCAATCAGAAGAACTTTTAACTTTTCTCCATCGAAGCCAAAAATGACACAATCGACAGACACATGCGGATTATATATGATTTCGTTTGACATAGATAAAAATGACATTAATTGTATACATAAGATTTTGTTTTTCGGAACAAAAATACAACATTTACAAAACAAATAAGCACAATAAATTCATGTTATAAAACACATTATCAACACTTTGAATACTGTATTAATTACAATATGATTTATCAGTTTATTGTTTATAATACAATATCTTTTTTAATAGTTTTTCTTAAACTGCTGAATAAAAAGCTTCACAATCGGGAATGTGCATATTATTCATTTTCGAAAAAATACAATAAGTTCACTGTCGGAATGAGGAAAATCAGAGTCTGTCGGCATTAATTTTTTTTGCCAAAACACTGAATTTTGATTACTTTTGAATTCAAATTCATAAAAAAACAGAACTCAAAATCATAAAACATGACCATCAATCAGTTCAATAATATATTTTTTATAGGTGTGGCGGGAACAGGTATGAGTGCCATTGCACAATATTTACAGGGAATTGGTAAAAATGTAAGTGGCAGCGACCGCTATTTTACCGCCGGAACAGTGAACGAAACCCGTTATAAACTCGAAGCTGAAGGTATCAAATGTTTTTTACAGGATGGAAGTGGCATAAATACTGAAACTGATCTGGTAGTGGTTTCAACAGCTATTGAGGACACTGTTTATGAAGTTCAGAAAGCACGCGAACTGAATATCCCGATTCTGAAACGCTCGCAGGTTTTAGCTTTGATTTCGGAAAGCAAAAAAACAATCGCTGTGGGCGGAACTTCGGGAAAAAGCACCACTTCTGCTATGATTTTCGATATTCTTCAACATGCAGGACTTGAACCCAGCATTATCGGTGGCGCAGGACTTACAAGTATAATCCGCGAAGGAAAAATCGGAAATGCAAAAGTGGGAAAAGGCGAATGGCTTGTGATTGAGGCCGATGAAAGTGATGGTTCTATTGTACAATATCATCCTGAAATCGGGTTACTGCTCAACATCGACAAAGATCATCAGGAAATTGATGAATTAATGCAGATTTTCAGCACATTCCGCGACAACACTAAAGATATTTTTATTACAAATCAATCGAATAAACTTGCTTCGCAAATCAGCAGGGATATAAAAAACGATTTTTCGGTTGAGGCTGATGCTGAAACGGGATACAAAGGAACTGACTTTTTACAGAATGGCTTCCGGATTAATTTCAACGTGAATAATATTCCGGTTGTGATGAATACGGTGGGTCGTCACAATATGGAAAATGCCGTTGCAGCCATTGCTGTGGTAAACCGTATTGGAGTAAGTATCGAAACTGCTGCTCAGGCGCTCGAAAAATACGAAGGTATTTATCGTAGGCATCAGGTGATTGGCGAGAAAAACGGTGTGATACTGATTGACGATTACGCCCACAATCCTGCCAAATGCGCGGCTTCAATTGCAGCCTGTCAGCCTGTAGCTGCGAAAGTGATTGCGTGGTTTCAGCCGCATGGTTACAAGCCCACCCGGTTTTTACGTGCCGATTTTGTAAAGGAAATTGCAGCTGTACTGCGCCCGCAGGACGAAATATGGATGAGCGAAATTTTTTATGCCGGAGGCTCAGCAGTGAAGGATATTTCGGCTAACGACCTTATTGAAGACCTGAAAGCGCTGGATAAAAACGCTTACTTTGTGGAGCGCAGAAATGATTTTATGGAAAATGTACGTCCGCACTTTAGTGGAAACGACGTGCTCCTGCTGATGGGTGCCCGTGATCCGAGTCTGGAGTTTTTTGCTGCTGAAGTTTTTGAAAAGCTCTGATAACAGATTCTAAGGTATTTTTTAGAACGCAAATTGCGCAAATTTTCACAAATAATTAATTGTAGTTATTTATTGAAAACTTGCGCAATTTGCATTCTGATTATTGATCAAGGAACACTTTTGACTTATTCCTCCAGACTTTTCTTATATTCCGAAGGAGTCATGCCATACACTTTTTTGAAACATTTGCTGAAATAGCGCGAATCGCTCATTCCCACCATGTAAGTTACCTGCGACACATTGTACTCACCCGATTTCAGGAGTTGCGCAGCTCGTTTTATTCGAAGTTCACGTATAAATTCAATCGGTGCTAAACCGGTAAGTCCCTTCAGTTTATTGAAAAACACTGTGCGTCCATATGCCATTTCCGAAACCATATCTTCCACAGTTAGTTCGCTATTGTCGATATTTTTCTCCATGAAATTCAGCAATTTGGCCAGGAAAATTTCGTCCTGAGAGGCCATTTCAACTTTTGTAGGCTCAAGCTCAAGCAAGTGTCTGCGATAACGATCCTGAAGACGCTTGCGCTGTTCGAGTATATTTTCGACACGCGCTTCGAGCAATACCGGACTAAATGGCTTGGTTACATAATCGTCGGCACCCGACTTCATGGCCTGAAGACGACTCTCTATAGCCGATTTGGCTGTGAGCAAAATCACAGGTATATGACTGCTATGATCGTTATTTTTCATCAATTCCGTCAACTGCAAACCATCCATATTCGGCATCATCAGGTCGCTGATAACCAAATCCGGAATGAGTTTCTGAACCATATCCCAACCACTTTCACCATCGTTCGCTGTTTCCACTCTGTATCTTTTGTGCAGAATTTTCTGCAAAAAGTTACGCATATCATCATTATCCTCCACCACAAGTACCAGTGGCGCTTCCTTTGTCGAAACGAAGTTCTCCAGCTCCTCAAGCGTGCTTTTATGTACATTCTGATCTTCGGCTGTTTCCGTTTCATCTTCCACCACAAAATCCACATCGTTGCCAAAATGCTCTTTTCCGTGCATGAAGGTTACGGTGAAAACAGTTCCCTTACCAGGTTCACTATCCACTTCGATTAGTCCTTTGTGCAAATCCACCAGCTCTTTTACCAGATTCAGTCCGATACCTGTACCACGCTGACTACCAAGCGAATTAATTTCATTAGCCGATGTAAATCTTTCGAAAAGGAAGCTTCGTTTTTCGCGTGGAATTCCTATTCCCTGATCGATTACTTTTACCTGAATATCCTGATTGTTAGGAGCTTTTTCAATTCTCACCTCTATACGTTTTCCTTCGGGTGTATATTTAAATGCATTCGAAAGAAGATTATATAAAATAATATCTGTTTTATCACGATCGACCCACAAAACCACATCGCCGGCATTGTTGATGACCTTGAAACCTATATTTTTATCCATTGCTTCCTTGCTGAAGTTGGAACAAATCTGGGTTATAAGCCTGTCGAAACGTGTGGGTTGAATTTTCAGACGCATTTTTTTGTTCTGAATTTTTCTGAAGTCCAGAATCTGATTGATCAGGCGCAACATTCGGTCGGCATTACCCTGTACAACTTTCAACTGCTCACGTGCACTATCGCTTATTCGTTCAGTATTCAGAATATTTTCCACGGGACCGAGTATCAGGGTAAGCGGAGTGCGTAATTCGTGCGAAATATTCGTGAAAAATCTAAGTTTTATATCGATTACCTTTTGTTCAATCACAACCTCGTTTTTGAGTTTCGAGTACATATTGGTCAGATAATACACAGCATAAAGCAGCAAAACAAACAACACAAAGTACAGGAAAAATGCCAGCGAAGTTTCCCAAAATGATGGTAATATTTTAATTTTCAACACTTTTTCATTTTCAACCCACACGCCTTCGTTGTTGGTTGATTTTACCTTAAAATAATAAGTACCGCGCGGAAGGTTTGTGTAAGTGGCTTTACGCTGGTTATGTACATAGTTCCAGTCCTTCTCAAAATTCTCAAGCATAAATGCATATTGAATTTTATCGGGATTCGAATAGTCGAGCGCTACATATTCAATACTGAAAACCGATTGTTTATGTGTCAGCTCGATCATATCGACTGTACCAATACTTTTTTTCAGCGGTGAATTCTTTTCTCCAATCTCCACATTATTATTAAAAAGCTGAAAACGCGTGAATTCCACCGGAGGCGTCTCAGTGCTGGGTTTAATTTTCGACGGATTAAAAATATAATATCCCTTGTTGCTACCAAAAAGAATTTCGCCCGAACGTGTTTTTAAACTGGCAGCTTCGGAAAAATGTGCATTTTCAATTCCGTTGAACATGTCATAATTCTGAAAAAACACATTTTCCGGATCGAAACGTGAAATACTGTTTTCGGAACTTAACCATAAATGTCCATTCTTATCTTCTCTGATACTCAACACAATATCATTCGACAAACCATTACGGGCTGAATAATTTGTAAAAAGCGCTATACTTTTATCGCTAGCTTTTTTTTCAAGTTTATTCAAACCACCTCCAAACGTCCCTATCCACAACTGTTTCTTTTTATCGATGTGAAGATAATGGACATCATTATTGCTCAAACTATTTGCCACATTTGGCAATTTTTCGATATAAAACTCCTTCATCTTGGGAGTCATAAAATTATCAATCTGCAACAAACCATTTGCAGTGGCTACCCAAAGCGTATTTTCAGTATCAAGCAGAAGGTGACGTACTTTTGAGCACGTATTGATAGGATATGTGGAAAGTTTATTTTTGTAATTCAGAAAACTCACTTTTCCGTTTGCTTCGGTCACCACATTCAGTCCACCTCCAAAAGTACCTACAAGTATCCTCCCCGATTTGTCCTGAATAATGCTGTACACATTATCATTCGACAGGCTGTTGTTGTCAAGTGGATTATTCAGAAAGCGCTGAATTTCATAAGACGGTGCTGCAGGAGAATCTGTTTTTGGTATAAGCTTCAACAAGCCACCTCCTTTTGTCCCTATCCACACATTCTTATGATTATCTTCAAAAATACAATAGGCAAGATCAGTAATTTTTGCACCGGAATTCAGTTTCCCGTTTGATGAAAGTACTCCAAGGTCTCTGTACTTGCTATCAAAAAAACGAATGGTACCATCTTTGGTTGCCATCACAATGTTTCCGTTCGACAATTGAGAGAAAGCCCTTATTTCATTAGAAGTAAGTGTATTCAGCTCTTTGTTTGGCTTCGACAGACGAAATTGGGGAGTGTAGAAACTAACTTTATCAAGTCCTTTGTTATAGGTGCACATCCACAAATTTCCTTTATTGTCGGAATATACAGAGTGAATGATATTCGAAAAACGACTGGTCGGGTCACCGGGCTCATTATAGAAATATTCCAGCATATCGGTCTGACGGTTGTAACGCGAAAAACCTCCTCCCTGAGGATTTATCCATAGTCGTTTTTTGACATCTTCGTACACAATAAAATTGGGTAAAACCGAAATACGGCTAACCGCATCGGTTTTGGGACGAAAATGCTTCACGCTATTGTCCGACAGACGGTAACGACAAACTCCGGGCTGATCGGTTTCGAGCCAGGCAATGCCGTAGCTATCGACTGTCACCGAAATAAAATTATTGGTAAGTAATGCGGCTGAATTATTTTTTTTGAATTCTGAGAAAGCTCTGTTTTTCACTGAATACACAAAAAATCCGGCATGCGCGGTTGTGACAATCAGGTGGGAATTTCCTACACTCGCAATATCAGTAATTCGTGTACCAGCCGCAAGCTGAATTTTCTCAAATTTATTTGTACGACCCGAAAAACTCCACAAAATGCCCCGATGATCGCCGAACCATATTCTGTCGGCTGTTTGATGCACAGCTAAAAACGAACTTTCGGTATCTTCTTCTTTACCCGGAAAATAACTTTTTATCTGATTATTTGCAGGATTAACGCTGTATAAGCCTTTTTGAGTACCTAACCATATATTTTTCTGTTTATCCTCGAAAACAAAATTCACATGATTACTCTGAATCTGATTATTCGAAATACTCGAGTATTCAAAAGTCCGGATAAGGCCTGTGGAAGGGTCTGTCACTACTCTGACGGCTCCAATATCGTTGGTTGCAATCCAGAGTTCGCCGCTAGAAGTTTCAATAAAACGTTTGTCACGTTCCACACTGTAATTGAAGCGATTGGTGGAATAAGGTAAGCTGTAGAACTGCTCTGTTCCCGTATCGAAACGATGAATTTTTCCGTCGTAAGTCTGAAACCAGATATAACCAAACTTGTCCTCGTGAATATAATCAATACGGTTCGTGGCAATGTTACTATGATCGCCGGCATGCGACTTATAAATCGTAAATTCGTACCCGTCGAACTTATTCAGTCCATCCCAGGTTCCAAACCACATAAAGCCTTTACGATCCTGCATAATGGCCATAACGGTATTTTGCGACAAACCATTTTCGACCGAATAATGTTGAAAAGTGACATTTTCCTGAGCAGAAACTGCCGGAAATGCAAAGCACAAAACCATGAAAACCCAAAATAACTTCCTCATTCCTGTTTTTCGTTTTAACTATAGTATTAAAGTAAGATGTCAGCTGTTGTAATTGTCTGATTATTTGCAAATATAGAACAAAAACGGACTTTTCCCGCAGGAGAAGCCCGTTTTTCATTAATTTTTTCAGGTTATAAAGTTACTCCTGTTTTGAAAATTGCAATTTCCCGATAATTCTTCTTTTCATTGTTCACTAATTCTCCACTGGCCACATCTATAAGGTAATTAATAAAGCGCTCGTTCACCTCTTCGATGGTTTCGTGTTCCACAATAGTTCCGGCGTTGAAGTCAATCCAGCTGCCTTTTCGGTTAAAGAGTGCTGTGTTGGTTGATATTTTCATAGTTGGCACAAAACTACCAAACGGAGTTCCTCTTCCGGTTGTAAAAAGAACCATATGACAGCCACTTGCACCAAGCGCGGTAGCAGCTACAAGATCGTTTCCGGGTGCGCTGAGCAGATTCAGCCCTTTGGTGCTTATGCGTTCGCCATACTGAAGCACATCTTTTACAAGTGCTTTACCACATTTTTGTGTACAACCCAACGATTTTTCCTCCAGTGTTGAAATTCCTCCGGCTTTGTTTCCCGGCGAAGGATTTTCGTACACAGGCTGATTGTTGCGCATAAAATAGTCCTTAAAATCGTTTATGAGAAACACTGTTTTGTCGAACATATTACGGTTCACGCAGCGATTCATCAAAATGGTTTCGGCGCCAAACATTTCGGGTACTTCGGTGAGGACTGTACTTCCGCCCTGTGCAATCAGAAAGTCGGAAAAAACGCCAAGTAAAGGATTGGCAGTGATTCCTGATAAACCATCAGAGCCACCACATTTCAAACCAATTTTCAGTTCCGACAATGGTACATCCACTCGTTCGTCTTTCGATACCACTTCGTAAATTTCACGCAGCAAAGTCATTCCTTCTTCGTATTCGTCGTCCACTTTTTGCGTTTCCATAAACTTTATACGACTCTCGTCGAAATCGCCGAGCATTTCACGAAACGCCTTTACCTGATTGTTTTCACAGCCAAGTCCCACAACCAACACACCTCCGGCGTTTGGATGAAGCACCATGTCACGCAGAATTTTGCGGGTATTTTCATGATCGTCGCCAAGTTGCGAGCAGCCATAATTGTGCGGATAAGCCACAACCGCATCCACACCTTTCAAACCGGTTTCAGCACGCATTTTTTCAGCCAGAGAGTTGATAGTTCCATTCACACAACCAACCGTCGGAATCAACCATATTTCGTTCCTCACTCCCACTTCAGCGTTTGCCCGACGATAGCCTTTGAAAGTCAGATGACGGTCGGGAATATCGAGTTCCACCTGTTGCGGATTGTACTCATAATCGAGCAAACCTTCGAGATTAGTTTTGATCGTTGTTTCGTTCACCCAATCGCCACGACGAATTGCCACACGTGCATGACCGATTGGATAACCGTATTTTACTACATTTTCCTTTTCGGCAATATCGGTCAGGGCAATTTTATGCCCCATTGGAATATCGGCATTCAGGGTAATTTCAGTGCCATCCACTGTCAGCACAGTTCCCGAAGTCATTGCTTCGAGCGCCACAGCCACATTATCGGCAGGATTTATTTTTAGTATGTTCATGTTATTTTGTGTTTCGGGTTTCGCGTTCAGAGTTTCAAAGTTTCAGGTTTCAGAGTTTTGAGTTGCACACAGATTACACATACCTGACCGGGATTCGCTGAGTTTTTTATTCGTGTAATTTGTGTAATTCGTAGTTTGTAGTTTATAATATTGAGTTTCACAGTTTCAGAGTTTCAAGTTTTCGGATTTGTTGAATTGAATTAGCTAACTCACAAATCCTAAATTGTAAATCCTAAAATTGTAAATATAGTTACGCCTTTTGTTCAATCAATAGTTCTACAGACTTCTTCATTCCATTTTCCTGAATCATATTCAGATACAACACAATTGTATCGGTAAGTCCGGCGATATTATTGAGATTTTCGCCCCAGATAAATTCAGCCGCAAGCACTCCTTCGGCCACTTTCTGAATGTTGTTCGTAGCCCAAAGTTCAGTCAGAAGATCGAGAATAGCTTTGTCATCGTTAGGAACAATTTCTGTATCGCCACGTTTTCCTCCCTTGTAATAAGTAATGATAGCCGCCAGTCCGAGCACAAGTCCAACAGGAAGTTTGCCTTTTCGTTCGAGATAAATTTTCAACCCGGGTAAATCGCGCGTTTTGAATTTCGGAAACGAGTTCAGCATAATGCTGGTCACATAGTGTTTCACAAAAGGATTGTTGAAGCGGTCGAGCACATCGTTTGCAAATTTATTCAACTCCTCTTTTGGCAAGTCGAGCGTTTCAATCAGTTCGTTGAACATAACCTGATGGAGGAATTTTGAAATCACTTCATCGGTCAGACATTCGCGTACAATATCTAGTCCCGAAAGATAAGCGACAGGTGCCAACACAGTGTGCGGGCCATTGAGCAAAGTAACTTTTCGTTCGTGATATGGTTTTTCGTCAGGCACAAAAAGCACATTGAGTCCGGCTTTATGGGCAGGAAATTCTGCTGCAACCGATTCGGGTGCTTCAATTACCAGCAAATGGAATATTTCAGCCTGCACCACCAGTTTATCGTCAATCTGAATTTTTTCCAGAATTTCCGAAATGGTTTCGCGCGGATAACCCGGTACAATACGGTCAACCAAAGTAGAATAAACCCCGCAGGCATTTTCGAACCAGTTAGAAAAATCCTCGCCCAACTGCCACAACTCAATATACTGACGAATGGTTTTCTTCAGTTCAGTACCATTGTGGAAAATAAGCTCGCAGGGAAAAATAATCAATCCTTTATCGACAGCACCATCGAAAGTTTTGAAACGATGATACAAAAGCTGCGTAAGTTTGCCGGGATACGAACATGCAGGTGCATCGGTCAGTTTGCAGGTCGGATCAAAAGCAATTCCCGCTTCGGTAGTATTCGACACCACAAAACGCATTTCGGGTTGCTCTGCCAGTTTCAGATATTCCTCAAACTGAGAATAAGGATTCAGCGAACGGCTTATCACATCGATAAGTTCAATACTGTTCACGGTATTTCCATTGTCGAGTCCCTGAAGATTTACGTGATAAAGTCCATCCTGTTCGTTCAGCATGTCAATCATTCCGTTTGGCAAAGGTTGCACCACTACTACCGACGAATTAAAATCTGCTTTCTGATTCATATTATACACCATCCAATCGATAAATGCACGAAGAAAATTTCCTTCGCCAAACTGAATAATGCGTTCCGGATAAGTGTTTGTGATACCGGCTGAAGAACGGTTTAATCTTTCCATAAGAAATTTCTGAGTTTTAAAAGAATTATAATTATGTATAAGTTTCGGAATAATCTTCCTGAAAAATCAAAATAAAGGTACCGGAGGCTAATAATAGTCTCAAAGCACATGTCGAAAAAAGTGATTTTTTCAACAAATATCAGTCTGTTCAGTTGGTCTGAGAAAACTGTAAAATATCCGGTTTTACATCGGATGAAGCATTTTGACAAGTTGTAATTTCAATCTGAAAAACAACTCTTTAATTTAAGGTTGAAAAATACCGTGTGCGTACACGGATAAATTTTGCGCAAAAGTACAACTTTATTCTGTTGTTGAAAAACACATTGAACTACTGTGCATGAAAAAACCAAATTTTTCCACAAAAAAAAGGAATTTATCCACATTGGGACAAATTCCTTTTTGGTCCAGTATCTAACGACGGTTAGTTTCTGTTGAGAATTTCGAGTCCTGCATCGAGCCACACTTCCATGTCTTTGGTATAACTCTGCTCTACAACATATTCCTTGTCGCGCAGGCGACCGAGACGTACAATCACAGCATCGAGTTCAGGAATCACAAAAATGTACTGTCCCAGAATACCACGCATATAAGGTATCGTAAGCCCTTTGTAATTCACAATCCAAAACTGATAACCATAAATCTGGTTCGGAACAGGATCAGGAGTCACAGTTTCACCGGGTTTCAGTTTTCGGGTAAACTTAAGCCACGAAGCAGGTGTCACGGCTTCGCGGATATAAGCAGAATCCACCACCTGCCGGCCATTCCATTTGCCATTATTAAGTACCAACTGACCGAGGCGCGCAAAATCGCGGGCATTGGTATTGAAACAGCAATATGCTTTTTCCATACCATCCTTTTTGTCGAGCGACCAGAGGGCATCCTCTTCAGCATTGATAGGCGTCCATATTTTTTCAGAAGCATATTCCGACACACTCTTTCCTGTTGCTTTCTGAAGCAGAAAGGCCAGAATCTGTGTCACACCACTCTGATAATTGAAATGTTCGCCAGGACGAGCTTCCAGAACTTCGGTCTGAGTGAGTTTCCACAACTCCTTTCCATAATAAGCTTCGGTAGTTTTGGAGAAAAGCGAACTATGCGATTCGTCCCACTTTACACCTGCGCTCATAGTAAGCAAATCTTTGATTGTAAGCGTTTTTCCATCGAACGAAGTCCATGCAGGCAGAAAGTCGCTCACAGGCTGATCCACACTTTCGATAAAGCCATCGCTGATAGCACAACCCACCAGCAACGACACAATGCTTTTCGACATTGAGAATGAGTTGCTGAGACTCTGCGGACCATAATCGTCCCAATACTGTTCGGAAATTATGCGATTGTTTTTAATGACCAGGAAAGCCACAGATTCGTATCGGGCAAAATCTTCGACAAACTGTGCAGCAATCAGATTTTCATGCACATTTTCAGCCATTTCCCATGGTTTGGGATCGTTGGCTTTCACCTCTCTATTTTCGAAAATCTGATAATGATGAATTTTGGGCAACTGATAGATAAGCGCCCTGTGAACATAATAATTCTGAGGAAGTAATAAAAAAACAGCTGCACCGACTACCACAACGAGCAGCAGATACAGCAATACCTTTTTGACAGATGGTTTGCGGGTTGCATTCATAATCAATGTGTTTTTAAAATTTGAATAATCTGATCAGATATTCAGAAAATAAAAGTCTTGCTACCGCCCGCGAAATATCAGTTTAGCTGATTGAGAACCAGTCGAATTTTTTCGTAAGTTTTGATAGTATTCGGAACCAGCGGCAAGCGGAGTTTATTTTCGATAAAGCCCATCACAGCAAGCATACTTTTTACACCGGCAGGATTTCCTTCCACAAACAGGAGTTCAATCAGTTCGGTGAAACGGTGGTGAATCTGACGTGCACTTTCGTAGTCACCCTGAAGCGCTAAACGTACCATGCGACTGAACTCACGGGGGAAAGCATTGCCAATCACCGAAATAACACCCACTGCTCCCAAAGTAATCAGCGGGAATGTAATTCCATCGTCACCGGAGATTACCATAAATTCAGCAGGCTTGTTTTTGATAATATCGTCGATTTGCGAGAAATTGCCCGATGCTTCCTTTACAGCGCAGATATTAGGAAACTCGTTGGCCAGACGCAAAGTGGTATCGGCCAGCATATTCACACCTGTTCTTCCGGGCACATTATAAAGTACCACAGGCAGTGGCGAAGCTTTGGCAATGGCAGCATAGTGCTGATAGAGACCTTCCTGAGAAGGTTTATTGTAATATGGCGTTACCGACAAGATAGCGTCAATTCCGCTAAAATCATAAGTTTGCAGTTTTTCGACCACAGCTTTCGTGTTGTTACCACCTACACCAAGTACAATGGGCAACCTACCGGCATTTACATTGACAACAAAGCGGGTGACTTCATCTTTTTCTTTTTCGGTCAGCGTGGGAGTTTCGGCAGTAGTACCACAAACCACCAGATAATCAGTACCGTTCTTAATCTGATGCTCCACTATACGTGCCAAAGCATCAAAATCAATCGACTCATCCGTTTTAAAGGGCGTAATCAGTGCTACACCCATTCCTGTCAGTTTATTATTAATCATTGGTCAATAAAATACAAATTTGCTGCAAAAATACGCTTTTAATCTCTTGTTTGTATACTTTTCAGGTAAAAAATTATCTGATTGTAAACATAAGTGGCGTTATACTCTTCGGGTTCCTGATCTTCAGATACTGTTTGTTCCGGTAATTCAATCATAAAATCATAGATATTATGCTCATTTTTACGAACACCGGCTTTGCAGGCTGCTTTAGCATAAAGTCCGACATACGACAGCGGGATATGTTCATTCACTGTAAGGTCGAGCAAAAGATCAAACTCCTGATTTTCGAGTTCCTGTATAAAACTCTGTAGTGGTTTTCCTAAAAAATCGGCATTTTTGTGATGCAAAACCCTGAAATCAGGAAGGATAGCCGTCGTGGTTTCTTTTTTATTGATAAAACCCCAGGCCATTACCCTTTTACCATCTGCCTGAATTGATTGAATTATCCTTCTTATTTCGTGATTTTTTTCGGTGTAATCACTCTCAAAAAGCAGAATAATACTCCGTGCGTTGTTGTAATTCACAAAACGACGTTCGCGGGTATCTTCAGCCAGATGTTTTTTTACTCTTTTATTAAAGAAATATCGTATTAGTTTTTCGAACATCTTTCTTTTAATTTTTGGTCATATATAATGAATAGTATTTAATAAAAGATTTTCAAACACAATAGTTCACATAGCTATAACGGAAGATAAAGACTTAGTTCACACAGCAAAAAGTATCTGACGATACTTTTACGTCTCTGAAATTATCCCGATTTTCGGGATAATCCTATGTGTGCTTAGTCTTTCTCCTTATTTTCAAAACTACTGTGGACTATGTGGTGAAAAACATATCAATAATTACTCTCGATAATTTAGAAGTAAATCAAAACTTTTGTATAAATAATCGCTGATATCAAAACAAGGTACCTGTAAATCCGGCTGAATCTCCTTCTCCATCTTTTATTTTCTCCCCATCACCCAGTCTCAAAGCCTCATCATCACCCACTCTCAAAGTCTGTTCCTCAGTCTGATGCTCAACTTCACTCTCTTTAATTTCTTCGGGCTTAATCATAGCTAAAAATTCCTCTTCGTTGAGTATACGAACGCCCAGCGATTCAGCTTTTTTCAGTTTTTCGGGCCCCATATTGGCTCCTGCCAGAATAAATGAGGTTTTAGCCGACACGCTACCCACATTTTTACCTCCGTGCTGCTCAATCATAGCTTTGTACTCATCGCGCGAATGATACAGGAAAGTTCCGCTGATCACCACCGACAGGCCACTCAGACTGTCACCGGCAGGCTTCATTTTATCTTCTGTCACACTCATTTGCAAACCGCTTGCCTTTAATCTGGTCAGCAGTTCCACATGATTTTTGTCGCTAAAATAAGCCTGAACACTTTTGGCAATACGTTCGCCTATTTCGTCCACCGCCACAAGTTCCTCAAAAGTAGCATTTTCAAGTGCTTCAATATTTTTGAATGCAAAAGCCAGTTTTTTAGCTACCGTTTCGCCTACAAAACGAATACCGAGCGCAAAAATCACACGTTCAAAAGGCACTTCCTTCGATTTTTCAACCGAAGTCTTTATATTTTGAGCCGATTTATTTCCGAGTCTTTCGAGTCTTGCCAGATCAGGCACTTTCAGTTCATAAATGTCGGCTATGTTTTGTAGTAAGTTGTTTTCGTAGAGCAAAGCAATGGTTTCGCTGCCAAGACCGTCGATGTTCATGGCTTTACGACTCACAAAATGCTCCATTTTTCCCTTTATCTGTGGTGGACAGGCTTCATCATTGGGGCAATAATGCGCAGCTTCACCCTCGATACGAACAAGTGTAGCACCACATTCAGGACAATTCTTTAAAAATTTCACCTTGTCGCCAATTAACACACGGGCCGAAAGGTCAACTGCAGTAATTTTAGGAATAATTTCGCCACCTTTTTCCACAAAAACCATATCACCGATATGCAAATCCAGCGATTCGATAATATCTGCATTGTGCAATGAGGCCCGTTTCACTGTGGTTCCCGAAAGTTGCACAGGATCGAGATTGGCCACAGGAGTGACAGCACCCGTACGTCCCACCTGATACGAAACAGAGTTAAGTCGAGTGAGCGCCTGCTCGGCCTGAAACTTGTAGGCAATAGCCCAGCGGGGAGATTTGGCCGTGTATCCGAGATTTTTTTGCTGATTCAGCGAATTGACTTTGATGACAATTCCATCGGTAGCCACAGGGAGATTTTTCCGCTCAGTATCCCAGTAACGGATAAAACCGAAAACTTCGTTCAGTGTTTTACAAACTTTTGTGGCATCAGAAATCTTAAATCCCCATTCGCGGGCTGCATTCAGATTTCCTGAGTGAGTGCCGGTAGGTAATTGCTCACCGAGCATATAATATAAATACGCATCAAGTTTACGTGAAGCCACAATGGCAGGATTCTGAAGTTTCAGAGTTCCCGAGGCGGCATTACGCGGATTTGCAAAAAGTTGTTCTTCCTGCGCCTCTCGTTCCCGGTTCAGGTCATCGAATACTGCCCAGGGCATCAGAATTTCGCCACGAATTTCAAAAAGTGCGGGAAACTGACCACGCAAACGCAACGGGATGCTTCGAATAGTCTTTACATTAGCCGTTACATCATCTCCTTTTTCTCCATCTCCACGGGTGACTGCCCGCAGCAGCAAACCATTTTCATAAGTCAGCGAAATAGAAGTTCCATCGTATTTCAGTTCGCAAACCAGTTCAAAATCTTCATTCAGAGCTTTTCGAACGCGCTCGTAAAACTCTGTCACTTCGCCTTCGGAATAAGTATTGCCGAGCGAAAGCATAGGATACACATGCGCCACCTGCGTAAAGCCATCCGAAATATCGCTTCCCACTCTCTGCGTAGGCGAAGCCGGATCGAAAAACTCAGGATGTAAGGCCTCGAGTGCCTGTAATTCCCTGAGCTTAGCATCAAACTCCACATCCGAAATGGTTGGCGACGACAGCACATAGTAATCGTAGTTGTGCTGATCGAGTTCTTTTCGAAGTTGTTCAATTTTTTCCTTGCTCATGTTCACTTAATTTCGGGTTTCGGGTTTAGTGTTTCGCGTTTCGTGTTTCGGGTTTCGCGTTTCGGGTTTCGGGTTTCGCGTTTCGGGTTTCAAAGTTTCAAAGTTTCAGAGTTTCAGAGTTTTGACTTACGAAATAATTCTCAATAAATCAAGCACATGTAATTTATCGTTAATTTCTCTTTTTTCTGTGTCTCCGCGTCTCCGTGTTTAAAAGTTCTTTGTTCTTAATCAGATTCCGATTCCTTCGTAAACCAATCCCATTTCCAGGAGGTCTGTTTTTTCGTAAATATTGCGACCGTCGAGCACAAGATTACCACGCATACTTTTTTTCACTACGCCCCAGGTTGGCAAACGGAATTCCTTCCATTCGGTCACAACCAACAATGCATCGGCATCGAGAACAGCATCGTAAATATCGCGCGAATAATAAATATTTTCGCTCAGGTCCATTTTCTGACGTTCAACTGATTTTCGGGCTTCCTCCATTGCCACAGGATCGAATACGCGAACTTTCGCACCGGCTTTCAGAATTTTTTCAATCAACACGAGCGATGGAGCTTCGCGCATATCATCGGTATTGGGCTTGAACGAAAGTCCCCAAACAGCTATCGTTTTTCCCTGAAAATCGTTGTTGAAATAGCGATTTAGCTTGCGGAAAAGTATATGTTTCTGTGTATCATTCACATCTTCAACAGCTTTTAATACCTTCATTTCATATCCGTTTTGTTCGGCTGTATAAATGAGCGCTTTTACATCTTTCGGGAAACACGATCCTCCATAACCGCAACCGGGATACAGGAATTTATTTCCGATACGCTGATCGGTTCCAATCCCTTTGCGCACCATATTCACATCGGCTCCGAGCACTTCGCAAAGATTGGCGATGTCGTTCATAAAACTGATACGGGTGGCCAGCATGGCATTAGCAGCATATTTGGTCATTTCAGCCGAAGGAATATCCATGAAAATAACACGGAAATTATTCAGCAAAAACGGACGGTAAAGCTTGGTCATCACTTCGCGGGCACGTTCACTCTCCACTCCCACCACTACGCGATCGGGACTCATAAAGTCCTTAATGGCGTCACCTTCTTTCAGAAATTCAGGGTTCGAAGCTACATCGAAGTCAATTTGCAGCCCCCTTTTGTCAAGTTCTTCCTGAATTGCTTTCCGCACCAGTTTGGCTGTACCCACAGGCACCGTACTTTTGGTTACCAGCAGCACATAATTATTCATTTTGCGTCCCACAGTGCGGGCTACTTCCATCACAAACTTTAAATCGGCGCTGCCATCGTCTCCAGGAGGCGTTCCTACTGCGCTGAAAACCACCTGCACATCATCGAGTACTTCTTCCACCGAAGTCGTAAAATGCAAACGCCCCGCATTTACATTGCGAAGCACCATATCCTCAAGTCCGGGTTCCCAGATAGGAATAATTCCTTTTTTCAGATTCTCAATCTTCTGAACATCAATATCCACGCAGGTTACATCCACACCCATTTCAGCAAAACAGGTTCCCGAAACCAAACCTACATATCCTGTACCTACAACAGCTATTTTCATTTACTTTTATTTAGCTCCAACTCCTAAAGGGGAGCTGAGTATGTTAGTAAAACAATTTATTACCGATAATATATGTTCAATTTTATCAGAACATATGAATTTCATTTTTTGTAATATAACAAATAAGATCAAATATTCTTATTTGTCGGTTTTCAGAAAAATCAACGATTCAGATAATTCTGAACGACACGTTTAATACCTTCTGAAAGCGCAACTGATGGTTTCCAGCCCATTTCGGCTAAACGAGACACATCGAGCAGTTTACGTGGTGTCCCGTCGGGTTTTGTTTCGTCCCAAACAATTTCACCATCGAATGCTGTGATTTGCTTCACCATCATTGCTAAGTCGCGAATGGTAATATCTTCGCCACAACCAGCATTGATATGCGAAGGTGTAGTGTCGGGTGCATCGTAATTCAGCAGAAGAAAGACACTGGCATCAGCCATATCGTCCACATGCAGAAACTCGCGCATAGGCGAGCCTGTGCCCCAAAGAGTGACAGACACATTGTCTCCATTCTGGGTAATACCGTATTTTGTAAGTACTTTCAGAATCACTTCGTTGCCAAAACTACCATTCACACCTTCGACCGGTAGTTTTTCGAAATCGTTCCGAATGGCTGTCCAGTCATTATTTTTCAGATACTTTCCAAGAAGCATTTTACGAATCAGAGCCGGCAATACATGCGATTTTTCGAGATCATAATTGTCGTTTTGTCCATAAAGATTTGTGGGCATTATGGAAATAAAGTTCGCACCATATTGCGCATGATAAGCTTCACACATTTTGATACCTGCAATTTTTGCAATGGCGTAAGGCTCATTTGTTTCCTCGAGTAAACCTGTAAGCAGATATTCCTCTTTGATAGGCTGTGGAGCCATGCGGGGATAAATACATGACGAGCCGAGGAAAAGCAGTTTTTTTACACCACTTAAATAACTCTGATGGATCACATGATTCTGAATCATCAGGTTTTCGTAGATGAACTGCGCACGGTAAGTATTGTTAGCCACAATTCCACCCACTTTTGCTGCAGCAAGCACCACATATTCAGGTTTTTCTTTTTCGAAAAAATCGCGCACAGCCACAGCATCCAACAGGTTCAGTTCTGCTGACGAACGTGTCACAAAATTGTGATAACCGCGATTTTCGAGATTTCGTTTGATAGCCGAACCTACCATTCCGTTATGTCCGGCTATGTATATTTTTGCATTTTTATCCATAAATACAGCTATTATTCAAAATAATTCAGAATGCGGAAACCACCTTCTTTCAGATAGGTTTCTTTCTTCATTACTTTGATGTCCGACACCATCATGTCTTCCACCAAACCTGCAAGATCATATTCCGGAGTCCAGTTAAGTTTTGTACGCGATTTGGTAGCATCGCCAATCAGCAGTTCCACTTCAGTGGGACGGAAATAAGCCGGATCGACTTCGACCACAGGCTCAGTTACTTTTTTAATTCCTTCGAGGAATTCAGCACCCACATATTCAGTAAAACGAACCTCATCAATTGCGGCGATATAGCCTTTTTCGTTGACACCTTCGCCTTTAAATTCGATACTGATACCTATTTCAGCAAAAGCCAAACGTACAAATTCACGAACTTCGGTGGTAATTCCGGTGGCTATTACATAATCGTCGGGCGCATCCTGCTGTAAAATCAGATACATGGCACGCACATAATCCTTGGCATGCCCCCAGTCGCGTTGCGATGACAGATTTCCCAGAAACAGTTTATCCTGCATGCCCATGGCTATGCGGGCTGCTGCACGTGTAATTTTACGCGTCACAAAAGTTTCGCCACGCAAAGGTGATTCGTGATTAAACAAAATACCGTTGCTTGCATGCATTTGATAAGCTTCGCGGTAATTCACTGTAATCCAGTAAGCATACATTTTGGCTACAGCATAAGGCGAACGCGGATAAAATGGCGTTGTTTCCTTTTGAGGCACTTCCTGTACCAATCCGTACAGTTCGGATGTGGAAGCCTGATAAATACGTGTTTTCTGTATGAGACCAAGCAAACGTACAGCTTCGAGAATACGCAGAGTACCAATTCCGTCGGCATTGGCAGTATATTCCGGTGTATCGAAACTTACTTTCACATGGCTCATGGCTGCCAGATTGTATATTTCGTCGGGTTGTGTTTCCTGAATAATACGGGTCAGATTCATCGAGTCGGTCATGTCGCCGTAATGAAGAATCAGATTGCGATTGTCCACATGCGGATCCTGATAAAGATGATCGATACGGTCGGTGTTGAAAAGCGATGAGCGACGTTTCAAACCATGCACAGTATAACCTTTTTTCAATAATAGTTCGGCCAGATAAGCACCATCCTGTCCGGTAATACCGGTAATTAAAGCTACTTTTTTCATTGTAATTTATTATTTCTCTGAGATCAGATTTCGTCCGGTTTTCCGGAATTAGTTTCTGTGTTTTTAAAAACTGAATTTCACAAAACGATACGAAACACTTTTTCCCAAAGGAAAATACGTTTCGTATCACTTAATTATATATTTCTTACACTGCTGTTTTTCAAATTGAAAACGCTTAGTATTTACAGATCCCTGTCGTCCTGATAATACTGGAAGTACTTATCGGCCTCTTCCTTTCGTTTGCGCGAACCGCCACCAGTGTATCCGTAACCATATCCATAACCGTATCCGTAAGTATATTTCTTCGAATAATATTTCGAATAACGGTTTTCCTCAACAGACACATCATTGATAATGGTATACATAACCGGAATCTTATCGAGTTTCAGTTGTGTGGTAATCTTTTTAAAGAACGTTTTATTTGTTTTGTCGTTACGTACAATATAAAGATTGATATCCGACTGGAATGCCAATGAATATGCATCAGCCACCACACCGATAGGACTGGTATCCACAATTATATAATCATAACGCGTACGAAGTTCCTTAAACATTTCCACCAGTTTTTCCGAACGGATAAGCTCACCTGAATTCGGTGGAACTGTTCCCGCAGGTAAAATGTCGAAATCGACACCGGGAAGCTTCAGAATTAGTTCATCGAGTTCCGATTGTCCGATCAGGTAATTGGTAACCCCCTCGGCCTGATTAATATTAAAGCGTTTCAGAATACTTGGTTTACGTATATCCATATCCACCAGAAGTGTTTTCGGACTTGCCATCGCATATACTCCCGCCAGATTCACACAGAAATAAGTTTTACCGTCACCCGATTCACCCGAAGTAATCATAATCACTATATCCTTTTTACGCTGAACAATAAATTCGATGCGGGTACGAACGACACGGAACATTTCGGTAAATGCGGAACGCGGATTTTTCATAACCAGCAATGGATCGGTGCTCTGTGTATGCCGTACCATACCGATAAGCTGGAAAGGAGAATTTTTTTCCACATCTTTACCCGAGCGAACCGTATTATTGAGCAATTGCTTGAGAACCACAATCAAAGCAGGCACCAGAATTCCAAACAGCAGGAATGTCATGGTCGTTTTCGATTTTGTACCGCCGTTAGTCACGGTAATTACCCTCGCCTTATCCAGAATATTATTATCATGAGTATTCGACGATTTCAGAATTTCAGCTTCAGCACGTTTCTGAAGGAAGAATGTGTAGTAATTATCATCCATCTTGTAACGACGCTCAATCGAGATCATTTCAAGTTCTTTTTCAGGCAATAATTCTATTTCTGTTTTAACCTTATTATATCTGGTATTTACATCTTTCTTTTCAATTTCGAGAGCTGCCCTCATGCTTTTGGTTACCTCGGCAATAGCTTTCTTTACATTTTCAATGTCGTTGCTGTACTTGGCATAGTACACGTTTTTAGGACTGAGTTCCGAACGTTTCAAATTCAGATCGTTGATTTGCTGCACCAACGCCATCAACATAGGCTCATTGAGTCCGAGACTAGAAGGAGCTACCACCGAACCATCTTCAAGATTGGTTTTCAGATAGTTTGTCAGATAATCGAGATAAGTCTCACGAAGCCGAAGGGCCTGAATTTCGTTATCATACTGCGAAGCTTTTCCCATTAACTCACCCGAATGACTCGACACATCCACAATCTGATTACGCTGACGGAAGCTGGTCATCTCATCTTCGGACGAAGCAAGCGATTTACGCACATTGCTTAACTGACTGTCGATAAACTTAATGGTTTTATTGGCAGCATCATTTTTACGCTCAAGGTTATCCGCCAGAAATGTTTCAGCAAGTTTGTTGATAAAATCCACATCACGATCAGGCACCTGACTTGCCAGCGAAATTTCGAGCACCGATGAACCTTCAGCTACATAATTAAACTGAATTCGGGAGGCAAAATCACCAATAAGCGAGTTTTTATCGCGGAAGCGGAAATACAATTCGTTTTTACCTGTGTATCCGTAATTACTGAAAACAGTAATAAAGAAAAGGTTGTGTTGCAAAGGTTCGCCTATACGGCCTCTGAGTGTCAGATTTGCAAACTGTTTATTCTCATCCACCGTAATCACATAACTTCCATCGGGACTGAGTTTTATTTTAAACAGCAAATTGTATGCTTCGGGAGCAATATAATCGTGCTGAATTAATATGGGCGAAGTGGAGTAAAGATTCCTGACTTTAAAATTTCCTTTTGAAATATAATCCACCGTCAGCTGTGGAAGACTATCCACCACTTTCGATATAAGGTCGTTCGAACCAAGCATAATCACCTGGTTATTCACATTTTTATAGCCTGCCTGCACACCAAAACCCTGCATAAGAGCCTGCGTACTGCTCGAGGTTCGGTATTCCTCAATAATCATCGTGCCTGCCGACTTGTACGAAGGCAACCACTTACGGTTCTGCAAATAGGCAAGACCCAGTGAAATGATGATTCCAATCACAAACAGATACCAGTGATGCAAAAAATGCAACACCCACTCCATTATGTCAAAACCCGACTCCTCTTCTTCACTGAATTGCGGTCTGTCTGTATTGTTTGGTTCCATATATTGTGAATGTAAAATTTAATTCTTTACAGGATTTATCAATTATAGTTTCCCGTAATAAAGCACAGTAAATAACAACGAAAGTGATGTGGAAATCAGTCCCATAAAACTACTCCAGTTATTTACTTTATAAAAACTTGATTTCGCCCGCTGCACATAAATAATGTCGTTGGGATAAACGTAATAATATTCTGATTCGATAAGACTTACCGGACGGATATCAAATTGTAACACTTCAGTACCCTTTTCGGTTTCACGAATAATGCGTACATTTTTAAAATCGCCCGAGTTATTCAAATTTCCCGAAAGCGATAAAGCCTGATAAATAGTCATTTTCTCTCGCGTTACCTGATAAACTCCCGTTCCGGCCTCACCAATTACGGTAAATGTTTTATTGGCAATACTGAGTTTAACCGCAGCATCGGGAATTATTTCCCTGAACTTTGCCTCTACCACGCGCGAAGCCTGCTCCAGTGTAAGTCCGGCTACAGGAATACTTTTCAGAAATGGTAAATCCACAGTACCATCAGGATAAATGCGGTACGATATCATATTCTGCGACGACATTGACGATGTACCCGACGAAATCAGTTTCGAAATTGTTTCGTCCGATGTCATCAAGCGGTAAATTATTTCATCATTTATCTGGAGACGATAATCTTCGTAAGCTTCTTTGGGATAAACCGGCAGAGATGCATTTTTCTCCTGCAAAAGCCCTATGGTTTTGTAGTTGTAGCACGAACTGAACATTACAGCTACCGCAAGCATGATATATAATTTTATATTTCTCATTCGGCAGGCGTATTGTCAGGATTAATTCTTTTGATAGTATCGTAAATCAGCACTCCGAACGAGAAAGTGGAAATAACCGTGGAAAACAACGAAGGCAGATTGGTTATACTGAAAAACTGCTCGTTGAGTGTCTGAATATAAATCACATCGTTAGGCTCAATGTAAAAATACTCAGAATGAATGATATCAGCGCTTCTCACGTCGAACGATTTAATAATAGTTCCGTTATCGGTTTCGCGCAAAATGCGTATCCGGCTACGATCGCCATACATACCCACATCTCCGGCCATAGCCAACGCCTGAAAGATATTGATTTTCTCACGGGGCATTGTGTAATAACCCGATTTACCTCCCCCGATCACACTGAAATTGCGGTTTACAACACGCATCTCCACAGTACTAAAGCGAAACAAAGGTTCGATGGCTTTTTCAAGCGCACTTGTGGCCTCGCGCACAGTTTTTCCTGCCATGGGTATATCACCAATCATGGGGAAGTTGATCACACCCTCTTCGGTTACCAGATAAGTATAAAGATCGGAAGCACCTCCTGCACCCGACATCATCATTTGCGTATTGCCTGTAGAACCGTTGAACAGTGCATTTGTTTTATCGTCGGTGGAATATACCTTCACATAAAGACGATCACCGGCACGGAGGCGGTAATCTCCAAAACCTGTACTATCCTTATATGCAGGGATATTAAAACCCGGCTTTTGCATGTAATTTACCTTTTCGGAAGTAATACACGACGAGAGGAAAGTAAGAATGGCAAGTATGTAAATAATTTGTCTTTTCGGTACAAACATCCAAACAGGGCTTTAGATAAGATAAAACTATGCAAAGATATTGAATTTATGGGAATATAGAGTTAATTAACTAAAAAACGTATGCAAATTTTTATCACAAAGAACAAAGACAAAAGACTTTTAAACACAGGGACACGGAAACGGGGCGACTTGGAGAGAAGGTGATGGGGAGAGAGGCAGACGCGTGATTAGATGAGAATTATTTCTGAAATCCGTAATTTTCAAATCTCAAATTTCAAATTTTCAAATCAACTCTTTAACCCGAAACGCGAAACACAGAACACGAAACGCGAAACACAAAACTAACATTGCAAAATACTAACAGCGAAGTTTCTTTCGTTATTAAATACGAACTCTGAAAAAAAACAATTAAATTTGCAAAACCAAATATCAACTTTAAGTTCAGAAAAATATGCGTAAATTCATTATTCCCGCAATTATACTGTTGTTCAGCACACAACTTTTTTCGCAATACTCAGGCTATCCATCTTACCCTCAGACCACATTACCCAAAATCAATCTTGATCAGTTTACTTTCGGGTTGAAAGTGAGTCCGAACATTTCGTGGGTGGGCGTGAAACACAACGATGCCATTGCCGACGGTGCCACACTTAAAATTGGCGGAGGTATTGTGGCTCATTACGAAATCAACTCACTGCTTTCGGTGGTAACAGGTGTAAACTATCATCTTACAGGCGGATATCTGTACGACAGTCTGTCGCTGAATAATCCGCTCACAAAAGACAATTACCGCGTAAATTACAGTGCTGTGGAAGTACCTCTGGGACTGCGCCTTTCGACTCCTTTAGTCGATAAAACAAGCTATTATCTGCAGGGTGGAGTGAATACTTCATTTATCATTACGGCCAGCGAAAAACATAAATCGTCGCTTCCCAACACAAAAATTCCTGCGTTGGACATTATCCCGCTAACATCCACAAGTGCGGTTGGATTTTTTGCAGGTGTGGGCATCGAACGTCAGATACTTCGTAAATTCAGCATTTTTGCCGAAATGAATTACAAGCAATCTCTTTCAAGCTTCTCAAATGGCATCGAGTATGTAAGTCCGACAAATCCTCTGTACGATCATGGTTACAACGAGCCGATCAGCATTTTCCCGGCAGCTATGGAATTTTCGGTGGGTGTTATGTTCTGAAAACCTCAGAGTCTGAAACCTGTTCCCCATTCAATAAATTCGGCCTTTTGCATATGCGTTTTCAGTCCAAGCGACAAAAACCAGTGTTTGGTAAGAGCATATTTAAACGAAGCGCGGGTATAAAACCAGCCATCTTCCTCTTCGATATTATATTTATAAATCAACGGTTTGCTTAGCAGACCGTTTTTTGCATCCTCATAAGGCTCAAGATTTTTCAAAGGATTATACACATACAATCCCAAATGAATACCTGCCTGAATACGTCCGAACACCAGTTCGGGTTGCAGGCTGACTCCCACCCTGAATTTATTTTTGAGTTCATCGGTTAGTAAATAGGTGCGTTTAAAGTGTGTGTCCCCATTATAAACCCCGTCGTAAAAACCATCCACACCGAGTCCGAGTCGCACATGATTTCCGGTCTGATAATTCACATTCAGCGCTACCGAACCTGTGGGGAACATTTTATCGTCGCGATAATAAAGTTCGCGGGCACCACCTGCCAGCACTATTTCGGCACCCCATTTTTTATCAAGCGGAGGAATTTCGCTACGGCGTGGCACAAAACTGCGCGAAAATTCAGGTTTATAAATCACTCCCAGCGAAGTATTCAGCATGTTAATACCCGAATTAGGCTGATAAAAACTACCGTTCGAGGCATGATTCCACTGAAAACCCGCCATAGCCGAAAAACCATCGCCCAGTTTATACTCCAGACTTCCTCCACCTGCAAAATATACATTCACAACAGAGCCAATGGCCGCATTTCCGGTATTCAGGTCGTTCAGGTTGGTGGCAGTATTATTAAAGGTTTTGTTCAGAAAACTCATGCCTGCACCACCTTTCAGATTGACCCGGAAATTTCGTCCATCGTACAATCTGAAATTCAGATAAGGATACACAGCAGCCAGCTGACCGAGCATTTCGGGATTACCCAGATCGAGCCCGACCACACCTAAACCTATCGAAGGAAAAGCAAAATACTGATGCCAGTTCTGTTCACCCATAGTCTGCCATTCGAGAGCCACTTCGGCACCCATAACAGGTCCTTTCACCAACCTTTCGAGATGACGGGTATGCTGCATTATGCTTCCGAACAAATACTCAGCCTTCACACTATAATTTTTGTTGGTTTGTGCCTGCATATTCGTTAAGAGAAACAAAATCAAACAACTGACAGCCATTTTTTTCATAACAGCACTTTTAATCGTTATTATTTTTAGTTACCTTTGACAGCGCAAAGATAAACAAAAATGATTTCACAAATCAGACTCATATCTCAATGCTCATAACTCATAACTAAAAAAGATGTTTTCTATATATAGCAAAGAACTCCGCAGTTTTTTCAGTAATGCCACCGGATATATTGTCATCAGCATTTTTCTGATACTGACAGGACTGTTTCTATGGGTATTACCCGGTCAATTCAATATCCCCGATGCTGGCTATGCCAATGTGGACGGGCTTTTTTACATAGCTCCGTGGCTTTTTCTTTTTCTGTGCCCGGCAGTCACCATGCGACTTTTCGCCGAAGAAAAGCAAAGCGGCACATGGGAACTTCTGGTAAGCAAGCCCATTAGCAAATGGAATATTGTAGCCGGAAAATATCTGGCCGGTTGGACGCTTGTATTACTTTCGCTGCTGCCTACCGCCTTGTATTATTTCAGCGTATATTATATGGCCGAACCACTCGGCAATGTGGATTCCGGAGCATTCTGGGGATCATTTCTCGGACTGGTATTTTTATCGGCCGTATATGTAGCCATTGGAACCTTCGCTTCTTCGCTGTCGTCGAATCAGATTGTGGCTTTTGTAATTGCGGTTGTAATTTCATTTTTCATGCTTTACGGATTCGATCTGGCAGCCGGATTTTTCAAATCAGGAAGCACCATACAGGCCTTCGAAGCATTGGGAATCAATGCCCACTATAAATCCATTAGTCGTGGTGTAATCGACTCCCGCGACATAGCATACTTTGTGTTAGTGTCGCTGATATTTTTGTTTTTTACAAAAAAATCTTTGAAACATTGAAACAAAGAACAATGATCAATAAAGGTTATTTAAGTTAGAAAACCAAGTGAAGTGTTTACATTTAAACGCAAAGAACGCGAAGTTGGAAAGACGCAAAGAAAAACTGATAAGTTTTTCTCTTTGCGCTCTTTGCGGAACATTAATAAAAATTTGTAAGAGGATATCTTCTTTGCGTTCTTTGCGTTAAATCTTAAAAATGTATTTTTCTCACTAAGTATTTGAATAAATAATTAAAACTATTATACAAGTGATATATTTATAATCACTTCCGAAATCCGTAATTTTCAAATTGAAACTCTGAACACGAAACAAAAAAATATCTTTCATGAACAAGCCTCTCATTCTTATAACCAACGACGATGGCGATACAGCGCCGGGAATTGAAATACTCACAAAACTAATGTTGCAGATTGGTGACGTGGTGGTAATGGCTCCGGATGGCGCACGTTCGGGACAATCGAATGCCATCACAGTCACACATCCGGTTCGTTTCCGCAAACTCGAAGAGCGCGAAGGACTGGTGCGATATGCCTGCACAGGAACGCCTACCGATTGCGTAAAGCTGGCACTCAACGATGTACTCGACCGTAAACCCGACTTACTTGTATCAGGTATCAATCACGGCTCAAATGCAGCTATAAATATTATTTACTCCGGCACAATGGGTGCCGTGCTCGAAGGTTGCGACAATGGCATTCCGTCTATCGGATTTTCGATATGCGATCATTCGCTGAATGCCGACTTCAGTCAGTTCGAAGAATATATTCTGCAAATCACCCGCGAAACCCTGCTCAACGGACTTCCATACGGGGTTTGCCTCAATGTAAATGCACCTGCGGGCGAAATCAAAGGAGTGCGTGTTGCACGTCAGTGTCGTGGCAACTGGACCAAAGAATTTGCCAAACGCACCGATCCGCACGGAAGAGCTTATTACTGGCTTACAGGCTATTTCGACAATCACGAACCCGAAGCCGAAGATACCGACGAATGGGCACTCGCCAACGGATATATCTCTGTGGTACCATCAAAAATCGACCTGACAGCCTACGAACAGCTTGAAGTTGTAAAAAACTGGAAACTGGATACGAATTGACAATGCACAGTTGATAATTGACAGTTGATTACCAACTATCAATTTATTAAATCCACAGATTTTCACAGATAATTTGTGCAACTTGTAGTTAAATAAATATTGTAGCAATAATAAAATCTGTGTTAATCCGTGTAATCTGTGGATAGATTTTTAATTGACAAAGCACAGTTGATAGTGATTGGTAATTAGGACTGTTCGTGTAATTAGTCTAATTCGTAGTTAAACAAAAAAATATTGCGACAGCAATAGTATCTGTGAAAATTTGCGTACTATTATATCATCTGTATTTTTCCTGCCCCAAACCCCTAAAGGGGCTTAAAGAGTGGTGTGCAAGATAATATATATTTTTTTGATGTGTTTTTAGATTTAGGAGACGAAAGTAATATACAACCCCTTTAGGGGCTTGGGGCCCCCCCCTTGTGAAGCAATAATAATCTGTGAAAATTTGTGTAATCTGTGGATAAAGCCATTGCGACAGCAATATAAAATCTATGTAAATCAGTTCAATCTTTGTCATCCGTATTATATGCCATTAAATCAAAAAAAATACAATCATTTTCTGTACGGACTTCTTCCGGGTCTGATTATTCCGGCTTTGTTTATATGGGTATACCTTGAACGTTTTTACCCTATCGACATTGGCGTTTGGGATATTCTCCGGCAGTTATATCCCGGTGCATTATTAGGCAAACTACTTTTGTTAGGAATTATGCCCGATTTGATTCTGGTATTCGCTTTCTATAAATCAGATAGTTTTAAAATTGCAGCAGGGTTTATGATCGGTGCAATGCCTTATCTGATTGGAAGTTTTGCAATGATGTAGGCGACAATGGACAATTGATAGTTCAGAGTTGACAGTTGACAGTTGACAGTTGATAATTGATAATTGATAATTGATAATTGCAATACTATTTCGTGTAATATGTGTAATTCGTAAAATTCGTAGTTAAACAAAAAATATTGCGATAGCAATAAAATCTGTGTTAATCCGTGTAATCTGTGGATAAAAGTAACTTAATAGTTCATAATGTATAATTGATATTTGATAATACTAATTCGTTTAATTCGTAAAATTCGTAGTTAAACAAAATATTGCGATAGCAATAAAATCTGTGTTAATCCGTGTAATCTGTGGATTTAA
>SAAO01000082.1 GCA_009929375.1 Bacteroidia bacterium | reverse complement strand
CATTAAAAAATACAGTCGGATTTATATCTGATAAAGAACAGTATTCTATGCAGATTGTTCAGTTTTGTTAAAACCAGGTCTATCTTGCAAAATGAAGGTTTATCCGGCTATATTCCGCACCAAATAACATAGTTTATTACTTTTCGAATTGCTATTTTTACACTTCAGCTGATAATAGGCCCTTAATATGTCAATTCTATGAAAAATCAGGGAAAGAGTGGTTATAATCAACTGGAGGGTGTTTCGGCAGAAAGGCTTGCTGCTTTTTTGGGAATTTCGGATGCTGAGCTTTATTCGTTGAAAACAAAAATTACTCCGGTGAAAGAGGATGGCGGCACAATCGGTGCATTGATGTTGGAATTTGCTACGGACGCACCGGCTAAGGTGCTGAACAAGATATCGCGGCTGGTGAACGGTCGGTATGTATATGTATTGATTGACGAACTAAGATTGTCCGAGCTATGAATTTTCTGATACTTGTAAAAACGGACAAGGCGAAACTGATTTCTTTTTTTTAAAATGCAACCGATTGGAGATGAAGTTGTTTTATTTATATTTGCAGTGAACCTAACTTTTATCATTCTGACTGAGATGAAAATAGTTAATTACCTGATCGGTATTTTATTTGTTCTCTTTATTGCCTATCTTATTTCTTTAGGTTGTTCGTTTGATGCGAAGGATGAAATGAAGGATGCCGAGGCTTCGCTGAAAGAGCTTAGTGAAGCAGCAGCGATGATGACAGATCCGGACTTACCCTTGGGGGAACAGATTCAGAATAGGAAACTGATGCTGGTTTTCAACAAGCTTGCTGAAGTGAATATAGAACAGGCGAGACACAATGCGAGGGATGCCCGACGATACCAGCTTACGGTGATCAGTCTGTGCATTGCTTCACTTTTGATTTTTATCACCCTGGTGGTTTTCGGAAAAATACGGAACCGCCAACATGCCATTGTGCAGGAAGAGCAACAATTGCGCATATCGGTACTTCGGCTTCAAAACATCCGCAACCGCATTACTCCCCATTTTATTTTCAACGAGCTGAACCGGGCCATTTCCCATGCGAACGATGCGGAACAGTACCGCGAACTGCAGGAATTGGTAAAGTTGCTGCGGTTTAGTCTGCAGTTGAACGAGAAACTAGGGGTTACGCTGAAAGAAGAGCTCGATTTTGTACGCTATTACCTGGATGTGGAACGAAAAAGGTTGGGGCCCGATTTTGAAGTTGAATGGATGTTGGATGAGTCGGTTGACGCCGAAAAGGTATTGTTGCCGGCTATGTTTATACAGATACTGGTGGAGAATGCCATCAAGCACGGTCTTTCGCTGAAAGAGGGGGAGAAAAGATTGCGTATTTGCGTGAGCAGACAGACCGGGGGTACCAGGGTATGCGTGAGCGACAATGGATTAGGATATTATCCGGCACATGGACAAAATTTATATAATACAGGTACGGGCCTGAAGATGTTATACCAGACAGCCGATGTGCTGAACGGAATGAACAAGGAAAAGCTGATTGTAACCGTGGATAACCGTAAAGAGGTTTGTGGCACGGAGGTTTGTATTTTCATTCCCGCTAATTATAAAATAGAATAGCAATATGAAGTCGGCTTTAAATGTAATAGTGGTGGATGATGAAGAGGTGGGAATCAGCCGCCTGAAGAATTCATTGAAGGCTTTTCCGGAGTTCAGTGTAGTAGAAACAGCCCGGACAGGCGAAGAGGGGAAACGATGTATTCTGAAACATCGTCCGGATCTTTTATTCCTGGACATTGAACTGCCGGATATGCAGGGTGTGGATATGCTGACCATGCTGAATGAATATGTATCGTGGCCGATGCAGGTTATTTTTTACACCTCCCACCCGAAGTATATGTTGGATGCAATACGTAAATCGGCTTTTGATTATTTGCTGAAGCCTTACGATGAAGAAGAGTTGGGACTTGTACTGAACAGGGTGCTTTGTTTTTTTGAGAAGGAAGACAGGACGCTGAATTTCAGGGAGTCGATTTCGTTATTACAACCACCGGGCATGGTTTTTATGGTGTCGACGGTTACTGGGTTCAAACTCATGCGTCTGGAGGAGATCGGGTTCTTCGAATACCAGAAAAATAAGAAGTCGTGGGGAATCATGCAGAGTGACGGACGCTGCCTGCTGTTGAAGCGTACAACCAAAGCGGAGACGATTCTGAAGTATTCGCAGTCGTTCGTCCAGATTAATCAATATCAAATTGTAAATATCAACTACATGAGTGCCATACAGGGAAACAGGTGCTGTCTGCTTCCGCCTTTTCACCAGCGTACGGAACAGCTGCTTATCTCGCGGACCTATATGAAAGCTCTCCAGCTGCGCTTCAATTTTATTTGAATCGAGCCGGAGAGTCATCAGGTCCAAAGAAAAGGTTAGTGTTGAGGTAGCTGGTTTGTTATTTATCTGTATGACTGATGA
>SAAO01000031.1 GCA_009929375.1 Bacteroidia bacterium | reverse complement strand
ATTTTAGTTATTTATTTGTATTTCAACACTATAAATATAGTAATTATCTCTGAACTATGCTAACTTTCTAACCATTTTCTTATATCGAACTCACGTTAAGTTAGAATAATAATTTTAAAAATACAATTAAACGCAAAGAACGCGAAGTAATAAATACCTATAAATATTTCATCAAAATACGCAAAGTACGCAAAGACAAAAACTTAAAAGTTTTTCTTTGCGTCTTAAAAACTTTGCGTTCTTCGCGTTTAAGAAAAATATCTATCGTAATTATCTAACCTATATAAGCTCAATTCTAAAAACAGAGATTCAGGTATCTGAAAAATGAAATTTTGTTTTGAGATTCAATATTTCAGCATAGATTTTGATTCGCACAAAAAAACTAAAACAAAACAATATGAAACGAATTACATTATTCATTTTAGTCACATTGATACTGGGCGCATGCTCAAGTGTGATGATTACAGGCCGTCGCCAACTTTTGCTTGTTTCGGATGCAGAAGTATTAAGTATGAGTGCCACAGCCTACAAGCAGTTTATCGACTCAGTACCTGCGTCAAAAGACTTACAGAATTCAACACTGGTAAGTAAAGTTGGCAACAACATTGCGGGAGCTGTTTTTAATTACATGAAAAATCACGGACTGGCTGCCGACACAGCAAATTACGCATGGGAATTTCGTTTGGTGCAGGACACCACTGTCAACGCATTTTGTATGCCTGGTGGAAAAGTGGTTTTCTACGAAGGAATTCTCCCAATGACACAAACCGAAGCCGGAATGGCTGTGGTTATGGGACATGAAATTGCGCACGCAGTTGCCAAACACAGCAACGAACGTCTGAGTCAGCAAATGGTCGCTTCGTTTGGTGCAGGTCTTGCCGACATGCTTTTAGCCAACCGTTCGGCTACCACACGCCAGACCATTAATATTTTGTACGGACTTGGTGCTCAGGTCGGTGTAATTCTTCCGTATTCGCGCAAACACGAGTACGAAGCTGATCGCCTTGGACTGATTTTTATGGCTATGGCAGGATACGATCCAAACGAAGCAGTTGCATTCTGGCAACGTATGGCCGGTGATGGTTCGGGATCGGTACTCGAATTTATGAGCACTCACCCAACTGACGCAAACCGCATTGCCAAAATGAAAGAAGTATTGCCCGAAGCAATGAAATACTACAACAAACAGTAATTACTCCGGTAGGTAATTTATAAACAAAGGACGCAGGTAAGAATTTTACCTGCGTCCTTTGTTTCGTGAAGAAGCATTGCGGTTTCCGCCATGCGATTTACTTTTTGCTCCCGAACCCGATTGTTTATCGCGCAACTCTCGCGATTTGGGATTAACATGAGGTTGCTTTTCTGCTTTCTTGTTTGACTTCGTAGTCGTTCTGGCAGCCTTGTCGAAGGTTGTTCCCGAAGGCTTATTAACCTGTGCTATGGCTTGTTTTGATATTTTTGCCGGAGCAGTTTTCACCTGATCGGACGAAGAATCTGCAATCGCTTCCATAATCTGTGCGATTTCTTTTTCCTCCAGTAAGCGCCATTCACCCACAGGCAAACCTTTAATCGTCACATTCATAATGCGAACTCTCTCAAGCTTCACAACTTCGTATCCAAAGTATTCGCACATGCGACGAATCTGACGATTAAGTCCCTGAATCAGGGTAATACGGAATATATTAGTTGTTTCCTTTGAGACTTTACACTTTTTGGTGACCTCGCCCAGAATTGGAACGCCATTGCTCATTCGTTGAATAAATTCTTCGGTAACAGGCTTGTCAACCGTCACCACATATTCTTTTTCGTGCTGATTGCCTGCACGCAGAATTTTATTTACAATATCTCCGTTATTGGTCAGAAACAGAAGCCCCTGCGAATCTTTATCGAGTCGTCCGATGGGAAAAATACGTTCGTGAAAACCGATGTAACTTACTACGGAATCTTTTGCGCCAATTTCGGTTGTACTCACTAAGCCCACAGGTTTGTTGAAAGCCATCAGCACAAAACTTTCGGCATCGCGTGCTTCCACAAGGTTTCCACTCAGCAAGACCTTATCGAAATCCGGAGAAACCATATCGCCTATTTTTGCCCGACGCCCATTGATAGTTACATGTCCGGTTTCGATGTACTTGTCGGCTTCGCGGCGCGAGCACACTCCGCTATCGCTGATAAATTTGTTTAAACGTATTTTCTCACTCATTAGAAGCTATTTTTTACAAAAATACTATATAATTTTGTTACTATCCACCACATCAATTTCTGTATTTAAATTTACCGTTAAAAAAGTATTTAAATGAAATTTGTAAGTACAAATTAAACTTGAGTTACGCACCAAAACTCCCCCTTGAGGGGGTTGGGGGGGCCGAGTTGATATCTTATTCGGCATTCAACACATCAATCAGTTCGGTCATTACCATCGCGCTTGCTCCCCAAAGGTCAGCATTAGGCAGTTTGTAATAAAGTGCGCGAACAGATTCGGTTGTGGACGGAACCTGAAAATCCTTTTCGGAAATGACATTTTCCACCAGAAAATTTTCAAAATCAAGCTCCAGAACTTCTGCCACTTCACGCTCATCAGGCTTATATTGTGGCCTTTCAGGTAAATAACCCACAAAAATACTAATCAGGAAGTTGCTGGGTGGCACATAAATATCGGTAAGCCGACCGAGCAATTCAATCTTATCACGTGTCACACCAATTTCCTCTTCAATTTCGCGAAAAGCAGTATTTTCCACTGTAACATCCGAGTCTTCGAACCGACCTCCCGGAAATGCAATTTGCCCGGCATGAATGCCTACATACATGCCACGACGAATAAAAACAACTTTGAGTTTTTCGTTTTCATGAAAAAGCAGAATCATCACGGCGCTTTTCTTTGCCTGCTTTTGGCTCTTCATGTACGAGGCTATTTCACCGGCACGACTGTCGGGCGCCAGTTTCAGATGCGACGACAGACCGGGCAATTCGCCACTAAGTTTACGACGAATAAAATCTGCTGAAAAATTCATTTTCAAATCTTTTTTTCAAAAAAATGAGGACCATCAAAAAGCTCATTTACTTTCTGAAAATCCTCATTTAATATGGGGTTGTAAATTTTCGTTCTAAAAGTTTACTGACAAATCACGCAGCCTTCACATTTCGAAAGCTCACCACGCAAACGCTTCTCAACCAGCATTTTCATTCTGTCCTGCAAAGCATCGATACGAATATAATCAATCACATCGGCTGTAAATGCAAACATCAGTAACAGGCGTGCTTCTTTTTCGGGAATTCCACGCTGACGCATGTAGAACATGGCCGATTCGTCGAGCTGACCAATGGTGGCTCCGTGCGAGCATTTTACATCGTCGGCATAAATTTCGAGTTGTGGCTTGGTGCGCATTTTTGCAGTACGGTTCAGCAGAATATTTTTGTTTGTCTGATAAGCCTGAGTCTTCTGTGCATCACGAGCCACATAAAGTCGTCCGGTAAATCCACCTTTCGACACATCGTCGAGTATATATTTGAAAAGCTCGGTACTGTGGCAGTTGGGTTTGTTATGCAAAATTGAGCTGTAATTATCCACCTGCTGATTTTTATCGCCTACCACCATTCCACAAAGCGTTGTTTCGCAATGTTCGCCATTAATACCAATCTCAATGGTATTTCGCGTCACTCCGTTGTGCAGAGTCATTATGTTTCCAAGCACATTCGACGATGCTTTCTGATCGACGAGCAAAGTAGACAGATTGGTGGTTTTATTATGCGTATTTTCGAGTTTATAATGTTCGTAGGTAGCATATTCGTCCACAAAAACCTCTGTCACGCGATTTGTTACAAAACGCACATCGTCCATTGTATGGTCGCATACCAGCAATTGCGCTTTTGCATTTTTCTCCAGAATAATCAGATTATGACTGTTGGCCATAAAATCCACATCCGAACGCATAATGTTGATTAACTGCACAGGACGATCTAATTGCACATTTTCAGGCACATACATAAAGAAACCATCCTGAGCAAAAGCACCGTTAAAAGCCACAAGACCATCTTTCTGTCCGGCGGTGAGTTTTCCGTAATACTTTTCAACCAATGCAGGATATTTTTCCGAAGCTTCGCGAAGCGAGCAAATAATTACATTTTCGGGTAAATCCTCGTTACGTTTGTCTGTGATAGGATAAAATCCGTCATTCAGCACAAAATACAGATAAGAATGAATACCCGGAACGTCGCATTTAAAAACCTGATAAGGATTCACGGGTATGTTCAGTCTGTTGATATTCAAACCATAATCGTACGAAAGCGCATCTGAGAGGTCGGTATATTTGTACTTTTCGAGTTTCGTAGTGGGAAATCCCAACTGCTCGAAAAGCTCAAAGGACGCATCACGACCCGCATTCATCACTGCCGACGAATGTTTTTTGATGGTTTCGTGATACTGTTTATATAAATTGATATATTGTTTTTCCATATTTTTTCAATTGGCACATTGGCACATTGATTTATTGGCACTTATTTAACGTCCACTTCCTGCTTAATCCAGTCGTAACCTTTTTCTTCGAGTTCAAGTGCCAGATTCTTATCTCCTGTTTTTACAATGCGGCCATCATAAAGCACATGCACGAAATCGGGAACAATATAATCGAGCAAACGCTGATAGTGAGTAATCACAATTGTGGCATTGTCAGCACGTTTGAGTTTGTTTACGCCATTGGCCACGATACGAAGTGCATCGATATCAAGGCCCGAATCAGTTTCGTCGAGAATACTGAGTTTCGGATCGAGCATAGCCATTTGGAAAATCTCGTTACGTTTTTTCTCACCACCCGAAAAACCTTCGTTTACCGAACGGTTTGTCAGTTTATTGTCCATTTCCACAAGTTCCTTTTTTTCGCGCATCAAACGCAGAAAGTCGGTTGCCGAAATCGGATCCTGACCACGGTATTTGCGCTGCTCGTTGATGGCAGTACGCATAAAATTCACCATGCTTACGCCGGGAATTTCCACCGGATACTGGAAACTGAGGAAAATTCCTTCGTTTGCACGTTCTTCGGGTGCAAGTTCAAGCAAATCCTTTTCGTTGAAAATGACTTCACCATCAGTGACTTCAAAAGCAGGATTACCTGTAAGTACCGAAGCAAGTGTTGATTTTCCGGCTCCGTTTGGACCCATTATAGCGTGTATTTCGCCCGGACGAACCTCAAGATTCAGTCCTTTCAATATTTCTTTGCCATCAATATTGGCATGTAAGTTTTTAATTTGTAACATAATGTTGTTTTATCACATAGTTCACAATAGCTTTCTTCAAGAAAATATAAGATCAAGAACACATAGCTTAAAATGACTTTGTCATTTTACTCTTTGGGTAGTCTTGAGTATTCATCTGTTATGAAAGTCTTTTGTCCATTGTAAAATATATTTGTACTATAAAAGTTTATTAAAATTCCTTTTGGCTTCTTTGTCAATTTCAGATATGTAAGCAATTGGGCTTCATGTACCGGAAGTATATTTTCAACTGCTTTTAGTTCTACAATAATTAAATTTTCTACTAATAAGTCCAGTCTGAATGCATTTTCAATTATTTTTCCTTTAAACAAAACAGGAACTTCCACCTGACTTTGCACTTTCAATCCTTTTTCGGATAATAACATTATCAGCGCTTTCTCTTAAGTTTTTTCTAACATGCCCGGACCAAATTCTTTATGAACTTCGATTGCACAACCAATTATTTCTTTTGTAAGTAGATTAATGTGTTTTTGTGTGATCATAAAGTTGTTACTTTAAAAACGATTTATCGTTTTAAACTATGTGTTCTAAGTCTTTGCATTTAGTATATGAAACTATGAGTTCTATGTGTCAAATTCTATCCCACACTTCCTTCCAGAGTTATTTGCAATAATTTTTGTGCTTCAACGGCAAATTCCATCGGAAGCTTATTTATTACCTCCTTGGCATAGCCGTTCACAATGAGTCCAACAGCATCTTCAGTCGAAATACCACGCTGATTACAATAGAAAATCTGATCTTCGCTGATTTTTGAAGTCGTGGCTTCATGTTCCACAATGGCTGTTTCGTTATTTACTTCCATGTATGGAAAAGTATGAGCTCCACATTTATCGCCAAGCAACAAACTGTCGCACTGCGAGAAGTTACGGGCATTTTCGGCTTTTGCACCTACACGTACCAATCCGCGATAACTATTATTACTTACACCGGCCGAAATACCTTTCGATAAGATGTGACTGCGTGTGTTACGACCCAGGTGAATCATTTTTGTACCTGTATCGGCCTGTTGATGATGGTTGGTAACCGCTACCGAGTAAAATTCAGCCGAGGAATTGTCGCCCTGAAGTATACAGCTCGGATATTTCCAGGTAATGGCCGAACCGGTTTCGACCTGCGTCCACGACAGTTTTGAGTTATCGCCTTTGCAAATACCGCGCTTGGTTACAAAGTTGTAAACCCCTCCGCTACCATTTTTGTCGCCGGGATACCAGTTTTGTACAGTTGAATATTTAACCTCGGCATTTTTCATAACCACAATTTCCACAATGGCGGCGTGCAACTGATTTTCATCGCGACTTGGAGCTGTACAACCTTCGAGATAAGACACATAGCTATCTTCGTCGGCCACAATAAGCGTACGTTCGAACTGACCTGTGTTCACTGCATTGATTCGGAAATATGTAGAAAGCTCCATCGGGCAACGAACGCCTTTGGGAATGTACACAAACGATCCATCGCTGAACACAGCCGAGTTAAGTGCTGCAAAAAAGTTATCGGTCACCGGTACAACCGACGACATATATTTCTGAATCAGATCAGGATGATGTTCTACCGCTTCGCTGAACGAACAGAAAATAATTCCCTTTTCAGCAAGTGTTTCCTTAAATGTCGTTTTCACCGAAACACTGTCCATTACCGCATCCACAGCAATGCCCGAAAGCGCCATTTGCTCCTCGAGCGGAATACCGAGTTTGTTGAATGTGTTCAGCAATTCGGGGTCGACCTCGTCGAGGCTTTTGGGTGAGTTTTTGCGCGGAGCTGCATAGTAAGAAATAGCCTGATAATCAATTTTAGGTATCTGTAGATGCGCCCATTCGGGCATTTTCATTTCTTTCCATTTGCGATATGCATTGAGTCGGTACTCAAGCATCCATTCCGGCTCATTTTTCTTGGCCGAAATAAGACGAACCACATCTTCATCTAGTCCGACAGGTATAATGTCGGTTTCAATTTCGGTGGTAAATCCGTATTTATATTCGCTTTGGGTGACTTCGTGTAATATATCTTCTGCCATAATTGTTTTTAGTTCTGAATATCAACTCTCATTCCCTTAAAAAAGGAAGATTGAAATAATTTGCAAAAATACGAAAAAATTGCACTTCTTCATGCCATTCTGAAGTGCTAATGTACGCAGATAACAGTCTGTTTGTTGTTTTTGTTTTACATGCCAACTATATTTGACAGATTTTTGGATTTTAAACCTTTAGCTGAGACAACGTTTAGCCTTAAAGCTCGTTTTCAGATTGAAGTATAAGGAAATAAATATAAAAATCATTTTTCAAACTAATTAATTAACCCCCTTATCGTATTTGCGAAAAAATAATATCTTTGCATAGCAAAACAATTTTTTCAAACAGAAATATTTTATGGCTGAGGAACTTGAAAAGAAAAAGAGATACAGAAGAACCAAAGCAGCCATCGAACGTGATGTGATGCAGGCTGTTGATTCACTGATTGAGGAAGTAGGTTACCGGAATCTTACACTTACTGCTGTAGCCAACAAAGCAAAAATAGAACCTGCTGTTTTTTATCGCAGGTTTGCAAATCTCGAAGAACTTTTCGATGTGTATACCCGCAAGTACGACTACTGGCTCGGTACTATTCTGGCAAGCATGCCAACCGACCTGAAAGAAGAGGAAAGCCTTCACTGGATTTTGCAAACGCTCATACAGTCGCTGCTTAAAAACAAAGGTATGCAGCAGCTACTTATCTGGGAGCTGTCGGACGACAACCCCACGACCCGCCGTACTGCACAGCTTCGTGAGTCGATCAACGAACCACTCATCAGGCTTCTTGAACACAAATTCAGGGATTCAAGCCTGGACATCAATGTGATATCAGCAGTAATGATCTCGGGTATTTATTATTTGATTTTACACAGGAAACGTTCACTTTTCTGCGATGTGGATTATAACAGTCGCGCAGGAAAAGAACGATTCAAAGAGGGCGTACGTCAGCTTACGAATTTATTATTCGAAAAACTTGAAAAAGAAGAACGAATCGAAAGCATAAAAAACAAACTCCGGGCCGAAGGGGTAAGCGAAGACATCATTGACAAATGCTTCTGAGAAATCCGTTTTATCACATAAAAAAATCCTGTCACAATTTTGCGACAGGATTTTTTGTTTATGCCCTACCAACTGGATATGCTATTTTAAAGCACCGGGCTTCGCATACGTTCGACGGGATTTTTGACTTATTTCAATGGACATATCCGTGAGAACGATACTCTGAAGCCAACTACTGACACGGGAGTAACTTTTTAATCTACAGACAACAACGCACAAAATACAGCAAAAAAGCCGCTGCAAAGCATTTTGTGTGGATATAGTAGGTTTTTGAGAAACTGAGGCTGTCTCAAAAGAAAGCAGAACACTTTTGAGACAGCATCGTTCAAAAATACTTTGTTTTATTTAATCACTACTGACCGATAAAAGATAGTTTGAATTAGATTTTTTAGCTTATTAGATTCCTCTCCGCCGCGGCGGAGAAGAATCTCAGATATTTAGTCGGTCAGTAGTGTTATTTAATTATCAATTTCGTTGTAAATGTTCTGTTTTCCTGAATAAGCTGCACAATATAAATTCCTTTCTCATAATTAGAAATATCGATTGCTTCGGTGACAGAACCTTCTGTATTTTTACTCAACAGTACTTTGCCATTCACCGACATGATATTGATGTGACAATTACCGGAAAGTGAACGAAGCACAAATGAACCTGACGCCGGATTTGGATAAATTTCAGCTTTCCGATTGGTATGCGGATTATCAATATCCGTTTTTATAAATGTTCTTACAATATTACTTATACGTACCTCATCTATATATCCACTAAGTCCTGTACCTAATAATAAATCTTTTGTATTTAAAAGTGTCATTCCGTCAGTATAAGTTGCTGATGTTTCCGAAATCTGTATTCTGTTTTTATCGCGTACAACAACCTTGATTTGCTTCTTTTTAGTATCTCTCATAAAAGCAATATGATACCATTCGTTAAGTGTAGGACTACTTCCTGTAATTCCAATTCTATTTTTCAATTCAGAGAAATAATATCCATAAAATACATTTCCCCACCACGGATTCACTTCGAGTGAATAATTTGACAAATACGCATCTGTATCACCTGGTTTCCAGAAAATATACATATTACTGTTGGCATTGTAGGCGGTTAGTTTTACCCAGGCTTCGATGGTCCAGTCACCGGTAAGATTCAGATTGGCATGATGCGGTACAGAAAGTGATGAACTGTTTTTATAACTCAAGCCAAGATTTGAAATGGTCGATGCTTCGCTTGTCAGATTAAGTATATCGCCCACCGCATTTGGTGCTGCCTTGCTGCGATTATTCAGGTCATTGTCGAAGTGCAAGAGCAACAACGTATTTTTGTCGTACAAATATGGTCCGCCCACTTCGTTTGGTTTTACAATGGTAAATGCATCGCCCTGGCTGTAATTTGCATTGTTTGTTATATCGGTTAAACGCAGTTTGCAACTTCCGGAAATTTCAGTAGGAACAATCCAATTATATATATTGGCAGCTGTCGAAGTATTATTCGTAATTGTTGTCCAGTTAGCACCATTGTTAAGTGAGTAATCAATTTTGATATTTTGAATTCCGGTTGATGCCCATTTAATTGCAGTGCTGTCGCCACTAATCACATAATTATTTAAGGTGGGCGAAATGATATTGATTTTCGTCAAGTCTGTCTTTATGAACGGTCCGTAAGTAGTTGAGACATCCAAATTATCAGGAGCTGATATTTTGATATAAAAACGGGTCGACAGACTTCCTGAATTCCATACACACGATGTGCCTGTGGTTCGGGTCACTACTTCCGTCCATGTTTTTGCATCGTCAACGGATACCGATACATTGAGTTTTATGTCAGCTTTTAGTGGTGTCCAGCTTATATTTACCGTTGAATTAGTTTCGTCTTTATCTGCTAAAGGATTTATTAAAGTGGCAATTGGCAACTGTTGTACCCGCACATCAAAGTCGAAATAAAAATCGTCGAGAAAAGCTTGTGCTGATGTATAACCTAACGATTGATATGCTACCAGATCATTTACCTGTATGGCTTTGACCAGTGGATATCCACCTTTCCGGTACTGATAGTCGATAAAAATTTGCCCCAGAGTATAGTACCCATAATCGGGCGATGGATAAATGCGTGTTTCCTCGTATGTTGGCCGGTGACCAAAATACTTGATGGCGTTGGCCATACAGTCAATACCGTTCTGGCGCATTTCATTGAGCGATGTTTCGGTTAGCGGGCCGGCAGCGCAAAACTGAGGAAAACCTTCGTTTAACCATGCGGTAACAGTTCCCTGAGGTAAAATTCCCTGAAAAGCATGTGCCAGTTCGTGGCGGTTCATGTGATAAAACATTGACAATTGATCCGCTGAGAACGCGCAGGTAGAATGCATTCCCGACGACCAAGCGGTTCCCCCGGTAATTCGTACAGGTGGTTGACCATTACAACCCGATCCTTCCAGTTCGCCATCGACACAGGCAGGTAGCGTGAAGTAGCTTAATTTTTCGCCATGTTTTACTCCAAAATTATTACTGTATTCCACATACGCAGGTTCCGTTACTTCCGAAAAATACGGAAAATTCAATGCGCCATCCACCGGACGGGTGTAGAATTTAAAATGATTGGTTTCAAGAAATAGTTTCACCCGTAAACTTTCGTCAGGTTGCAGGAATCTGCTGTAAGTATAACGATTGAAATCGGCGAGTAGCCCTGCCAGATTATCCACATTCCACCAGCCGTTCATCACATCGAAGCCTGAAGCATTGATGGTGGTAATATTGGGGTAACCCCAGTTTTTGAAAATGCTCATAAACTCGGCAAAAGCTCCGGCAACAGCCAATCCATTATTGGTGATAAAAGTTGTTCTGTTATTCAATACATCGAACGACGAGAAGCTGCCACCATAAGCATTAACGGCCGTTTTGATAGTGGCATCATTCGGAAGAATTCCGGCTTCGAAAACAGGAAAACCTACTTTAAACAACAAAGGCAAATTGCGTGTTTGATAAAAATAATACATATACGACTGACACAGATAATAAACCGCCACTTGTGTGGTATTTGCAAAAACCGCTTTTTGTTCTGTGGTAGTTGGCTCGCTTATATTGATGGTTCCATCGGTAGCTACAAATCCGGCATCGAAAGCAAAAGCATCGGTTGGTTTCTGACTTTGATATTCGGTTGCAGATAATAATTTGAATGAGTATTTGAATGCACTGAATGCCGGATTGTTCCATATTTTCCCGTGGTATCTCAATACTTCAATTTTGTTATAAATTTTCGCCATATCCACTCCCTGGATGGCTGCCATTGCCGATGAGTTGAAAGTAACAGCACTCAGCGTTACTGCACTGTTGGTGATATCCAGTAAACGGTAACCCGACACTGTTTCGTCGGTGTTGAGTTCCAATCCGTTGTTTGGCGCAGTTGCTGAATTGGTATAAAATTTATACTCGTTCAGCGAGTAGGTATTCACAGGTATTGTTACCGAATAAATTGTTCCTGATTCAAGCGTCATTTCTTTTGTGCCGAGACCATACTCATCTCCTTTTACATACACTTTATCGGCGCCCGGAATGAAGAATTTCGATGCAATCATATCGGCCATGTTTACCGAAAATTTTACGTTTACAGAGGTTTGCGTATTCAGATATGTGTCCAGAAACGCATGCCATGCCGTTTGTAATGCTGCCAGATTTGCATAACCAATATCAGCATAATTCATATTTTCAACGAATTTAGCCATAGCAGCCATTCCTTTGGTTTTGATAATGTAATAGGCCACAATCGACGAATATGCATAACCCATATCGGTGTCGAACACGGTGGCAATATCGGGTTTGCCTTTGACGTCCATCACCGATTTAATCCAGTCTTTGGTGGAAAAGTTTCTGCCGAAATAGCAAGCCACGCCTTCGTTGAGCCATGCTGGTAGTGTGACTTTCGTTTTGGTGGCATTCAGGCAATGCGTATATTCATGAGCACAAAGTCCGAGCGCATCATTCATTCCCATTTTAGCTGGCGAAAGCATAATCAGCAGATTTTTTCCGTAAGCCGAACCTGTCGACCAATCGGAATTTTCGGGATAGCCCTGTGCCAAATGCAAATGTGCCAGATCTTTGTACAGATAAATGGTGGTCTTTTCGGTAGGAGTAACCTGAAGAGCTTCCGAAACGATTTTATGCAATATTTCCATGCGTTGCAGAAAATAGTCAATCGCATTCTGATCCTGCACATTATAAATCACCGTAAAATGATCGGATGTTTTGCTCAGATTCATATCTACATCGTTGTAGTACACAGTTGCGAGTGTCAGGTGATTGGTGCCAAAGCTTATGTGCCGGTTGCCATTGTAGCTCGCGGGGAAATTGTTTTCCCAACCCGTGTTATCAGCGTTGACAGCTGTACTGAAATACTTGTAGTCGATGTATATGTTCGAAGCCAGCGGAATCGTTAGCGAATAAATGTTGTTGTTGCCGGCTTTCAACCGATGGGTTAATTCGTAATTGTTGAACGATCCGCGAATATAGAGTTTGTCAGTTGCCGGATTGAATTTATTCTCCGATATAAGCACACTGGCATCCACCGAAAAGCTAATGTTGGTTATTGCCGGCGCTATGGTAAAAACACTGCTTACCGAACTTAATGAATTATCCGACGCATCTGAAATACGAATTAATGCAGTGGTGGTTGTGTAAGAGGGTGTTGTCCAGTTGTACGTCAGTTGACTTGCCGGAACCGAAGCTGCTATCAGATTCCAGTTCGTACCATTGTTCACCGAGTATTCAATTTTGATATTTTGTACCGAAGACGAAGTCCAGGAAACCGGCACAGTTGTGTTGTATAAAATTCCTTTGCCGTTTAATTGATCGGTATTCAGAATCAGAGATTTATTAATAATATTCTTCGGAATAATGAATTTTACCGGAATACTGAATCGGTTTGCCCAGCAGGTTTCGTTGTGGTCGTCGCCGGTAAATACCTGCGTTTTCCAGTTTGTTGTAGTATAACCTTTAAACCGCACGATAGTATCAGCCAAAGCCTGATTCTGCGGATAATTGGCATCTAACCCAATCGTTCCGTGATCGAAATAAATTGCATGTGTGGTTGGTGACGGCAGTTTACTGAGCAGGTATTTCCGGAACGAATCCGGAATGGAAGCATCATCGGTGTTCAAAACTCCCCAGTGAGTCGACATGCAAATGGCCGAGCCAAAAACAGCCGGATATTCACACATGGCATACCACGAAATCAATCCGCCCATACTTGAGCCTGCAACACAGGTGTTCGAGGCATCTGTATTTACTGAATAAGTTTTATCGACAAACGGTTTTACTTCATCAACAATAAATTTCAGGTATTCATCTGCTTTCGGATCGTTATTCATTTCGGCGGATTTAGCCGTTTTGATATTGGCAGGCAGATAATCCATCGATTTTTCGGGATAATACTCGGCATAACGGTTGCTGCTGTTCCAGATTCCTACCACTACTACATCCTTTATTTCGCCTGAACTCATTAATTGCGCCAGGGTTTCGTCCACTTTCCATTCCTGACCATTCCAGGTGGATGTCGCATCAAATAACATTTGTCCGTCGTGCATATAGAGTACGGCGTATTTTTTCGATGCCGAATATCCTGCAGGCAACCAAACATCTACCGTTCTTGCTCCAATAAAAGTGCTGTTAAACGAATATCGTACAACGGTTCCGGAAGATACTTTCAACGTATTGGCAATTTGAGTTACTACAGCTCCCGGTTCGTAAACAGCTCGCCACTTGATAACCACATCGGCAACATTGTAGGTTCGGTTAGCTATAGGCACACCTGCAGCATCAAGCTCTTCGTAACCCCAATCCGGCCCTGAGCAATACTTATATGGCTGTGTAGGGTTAGCATTTGCAAACGAAATTGTGTAGTGGGTTTCGTCCACTTTAGTCATTGCCTGATGGCTCCAACCAATGATTTCACCGGCAAAGTAGCAAGCTTTCGTGCCTGTAGGTACGGTGACATTGTACGTTAAACTAAAAATGTTTTGAGTAATGAATAATACAAAGAGAAACAGAAGCTTGCTACGGACACCGACAGCAATCATTAATAAATGTATTCGTTTCATTTGTAAATAAATTAGGAGGTTGAATATGTTGTATTAAACTACTAACTAATTAAAATGATTGCTCAGGGATTAGAGGAAAGTCAACAGATAATTATTCGAATCTGAGCGAAAGGAGATACAAAATTATATATATTTTTTAATTATTTCACGTTACGTGATCATTAGCATCATTTTTTGACATTTTTTATACAATCATCCTGTCAATTACTTGAAACCAAAAATACTCAAAGAACACAACTATTTCCCCTGACCAACTGCATATGCTACCTAAAGCACTAAGCTTCGCATACGTTCCTCGGGAACCAGAGGTCACGACCACAGGGAGTAATTGCGAATCCCGTCGAACGAGCGCCATTATTTGCTCGTTTAAAGAACATATCCGTGAAGGGTGGCATATCCGTGAAGAGTGGTATGCTATTTTAAAGCACTAAGCTTCGCACACGTTCGACGGGTTTTGTAAACCCGTCGGAATATACTATAAGGAACTGTGTTCCGATATGATACCGATTTGTTTTAAAGCTACCACAAGTTTATGAGTATTTTCCAAATGTACATTTGCAGCTTAGCGGATTAAAAAATCCTGATATTACATTCCGAAAATGTCTGTTTTTAATTCGAGTTCAAAGCTTTTTCATTCAGCGTTGCCGCACGATGGCATCGTAAATAAAAAAAATCCTGTTACATTATTGCGACAGGATTTTTTGTTTATGTTCAATGGCTTTTCTCTAAAATACTAACCAACCATTTCCAGCATTTTTGGGTAGAACTAATGCTGAGTCTTTCGTCGGGCGAGTGCACACCATACATTTGCGGCCCTATGGAAATCATATCCAGATACGGATATTTTTCGAGGAATAATCCGCACTCAAGCCCTGCGTGAATAGCCCGCACTGAGGCTTTTTCATTGAAAAGTTCGCTGTAGCTTTGCTCTGCAATTTTCAGAATTTCCGATTTCACATTAGGTTTCCAGCCCGGATAACCATCGCCATGTGTGACCGAAGCGCCTGCCAGCAAAAGCACAGATTCCACCTGATTCGCAATGTCGTATTTCGATGATTCCACAGAACTACGCTGACTGGTTGTAATCAGAATCTGACCTTTTTCCTTCATTTTAATCGATGCCAGATTTGTGGAAGTTTCCACGAGCCCGGGCATATCGCGACTCATATCCTTTACGCCATGCGGACAAGCATAAAGCGCATTCAGAAGTGCATCGGAAGCTTTTTTATCGATGACAGTGGCGGGTAATTTTTCCGATTCGAGTGTCATGCTAAAACCGGGCTCTGTATCTCCGATTTCCTTTTCCACATCGGAAATATAATAGTTAAGTAACACACGTACACGTTCTTTTTCGGACCATGGCACACAAACAGTTGCCGAAGCTTCACGCGGAATTGCATTTCGCAGATTTCCACCATCAATCTTACTGATTCGCAGGTCAGTTTCTTTGTTGACAGTCCATAAATAACGATTCAGAATTTTATTTGCATTGCCAAGACCCTTATTGATATCATCGCCTGAATGTCCGCCTTTCAGACCTTTTACAGCTACTGTAAAAGCAAAATAACCTTCGGGAGCTTTTTCTTCTTCATAAGGCAAAGTGGCTGTGGTGTCAATTCCGCCCGCACAACCAATAAAAATCACGCCATCGTCTTCCGAATCGAGATTTATCAACACTTTCCCGGTCATAAAATCGTTTCCAAGCGCAAAAGCTCCTGTCAGTCCGGTTTCTTCATCAACAGTAAAAAGACATTCGATAGCAGGATGTTTCAGATCGGTTGAAGCAAGCACAGCAAGCATCATTGCCATTCCGATACCATTGTCGCCTCCGAGCGTAGTACCTTTAGCGCGCACAAAATCGCCATCGATAAAATACTGAATAGCGTCCGTATCGAAATTAAACTCTACTTCATTGTTTTTTTCGCAAACCATGTCCATATGTGCCTGCAAAATCACGGTTTTTGCATTTTCGTAACCAGCTGAAGCAGGTTTAAGAATAAGTACATTACCGGCTTCGTCGGTTTTGAAACCAAGATTTTGCTGCTGAGCAAAGTTTTTGAGATAAGCAATCACCTTTTCTTCTTTTTTCGAAGGACGTGGTATTTGGGTAATGTCGTGAAAGTAATTCCACAACAATTGGGGTTCAAGTGTTTTCATCTGTTTATAATTATTTTTTAATTGTCAGATGGAACCTTTGATATTTAAAATAATCATTACTTTGTGTGCTTAATGATTATTTTAAACACGTCGGTTTCATGTTTAAATATATTTGTGATAATGCAAAGTTACAAAATAAAAAATCAAACAAAAAGGCTCCTGTCGGTTTGATTGAAATGTGTAATCATATCGTGCCCAAAGTTTCTAAGGTTTTCATCTCCGATAGAATCGACCACATAAATTTTGCCCGCTCCGGCATTTTCTGCAGCCTTAATTCCTGCCTTTGAATCTTCAAAAATCACAATATCTTCAATCGGAATACGGAGCAATTCAGCTGCCCTGAGAAAAATATCGGGTGCAGGTTTTCCGTTTACAGTCCCATCGTTGTAAGCTATTTTTGACCTGTCGAACCAGCGATCGAGCTTCATTTCACGAAAATAAAAATCAAGATTAAAGTTATCGGCCGAAGTAGCTATTGTAAACGGCACCGAATTAGCTTTCAAAAAAGCAAAAAGCTCTTCGGCACCCTCAGCAAAATGCAACTCGTCGACAATCATTTGCTGATATATCAATTCCTTTTCGATACTGAAATCTTCAATTTCCTGATCGCTAAGCGGACGTTCAAAAATCCCCCGCATAATGTCGGGGTTTGTCTTGCCGTAAATTCTTGTGGTTTTCTCTTCGTCGGTTAGCGCTATACCATGCTTTTCGAGAAAAATATCGAATGCACGGTTGTGATGTGGCGAATCCCACACCAGTGTTCCGTTGAAATCGAAAACTGCTGCTTTAAAATGCATTATAAATCAATTGTTTAAAATTAGTTTTTGGAGAGAGAGAAAAAACACTGATTACAAAAGAGCTGCGGCTTCATTATCAAGATAAAAAAGAGCAGTTCCATCAACGGCCCACACATGGGAAGCCGGATATCGAGCAGCAACTTCCTGTCTCGAAATTATTTGCTTCAGAACTTCAGCTTTGCTCTTTCCGGTAATCAGAAAAGCCACTTTCTGTGCATTCTTAATCGTATTTCCGGTCAGTGTAATGCGTTTTTGTCCGCTTTGCGGATGTGTGGCCACATCCACAGCAGGCTCCACATCAAGTAAATCCATTTGGTTTGGAAAAATGGAGGCTGTATGTCCATCATCACCCATTCCGAGCAGGATAAGGTCAAATACAGGATAAGCATTTTGCGCAGGAAGCTGTTCTCTGAGCACCTTTTCGTAACGGGCAGCTTCATCTGCAGGAAAATCTTCACCCTTCATCCGGAATACATTTTCGGCAGGGATAAGCGGTTTGCGCAACATAGCGTCGTAAGTCATGCCATAATTACTTTCGGCATGTACAGGCGGCACACAGCGTTCGTCGACCCAGAAAAGCTTCACGTTTTTCCAGAGCACAGCATGTTCGTACTCTTCGGCCAACAAAGTGAAAAGCAGTTTCGGAGTACTTCCTCCTGAAACTGCTATATGAAGAAACTGATTCTGACCTGCTTTTTCGACAGCAATTGAAACTATCAGGTTAGCCACTGCGCGGGCAGTACTTTCAGGAGAATCGTAAGTATTTATTTGATATGACATATTTTACTCAGTTTTAAATTTTTCGAAAGGCTGACGCCATTTTACATATTTATCGCCAAACAGGGCATTTGATTCGTTCGGTCCCCAGGTACCTGCTTCATAGAAGTAAAGCGGGATTTCAGAATTATTCTGCCAGGCCTGCAAAATCGGATCCACAAATTTCCAGCTTGCTTTCACAGCGTCGGCACGGGCATAAAGCGTGGAGTCTCCTATCATACAATCAAGAATAAGTCTTTCGTAAGCTTCGGCAATTTTCTTATCAGCCAAATCAGAATAATGGAAAGCCATATTCACATTTTGCACTTTGAATCCTGCTCCCGGAATTTTCATTCCAAAATCGATAGCCACACCTGCATCGGGGTGAATGCGAAGAATAATCATATTGTTTGGCTCAGTCAGACAAAGCTGTTTAAACAACTGATGAGGAGCGGGTTTCAGGTGAATAACCACTTCGGTCACACGCTCGGGCAACTGCTTTCCGGTACGGATATAAAAAGGAACTTCACCCCAGCGCCAGTTGTCGATAAACACTTTTAAAGCCACAAAAGTCTCAGTTTTGGAGTTTGGCGCCACACCGGTTTCCTGTCGGTAACCTTTTTGCACTTCCTCGCCAACCTGACCCGAAATGTATTGACCACGAACGACATAATCCTTCACTTCGCTGCCTTTTATCGGACGCAATGCCTGAAGCACTTTTACTGTTTCGTTACGAATGGAATCTGAATCGAACACAGCCGGTGGCTCCATGGCCACCACTGCAAGTACCTGAAGCAGGTGATTCTGAATCATATCGCGCATAGCTCCTGAAGTATCGTAGTAACCTCCACGGCTACCTACGCCAATTTTTTCGGAAGCTGTGATTTCAATTCTGTCAATATATTTACGATTCCAGATCGGCTCAAAAAATCCGTTCGAAAAACGGGTTACCATAATATTCTGAACTGTTTCCTTGCCCAGATAATGGTCGATACGATAAATCTGATCCTCGTTGAATCCATTATGCAGTTTTTTATCCAGATCAATGGCTGTATCGTAACTATAACCAAATGGTTTCTCCACAATGATACGTTTCCAGCCGTTTTCCTCCTGATTAAGCCCGAATTTTACAAGATGAGCCGCTACCACTTCGTAAAGAAAAGGCGGAATAGAAAAATAATATACAATATTCTGCTTAATCTCAAGCCTTTCCGACAAACCATCGATATATTCTTTCAACTGACCAAAATCCTCTTCTGTCTGGTTGTGCACTTTTTTATAATACACTTTTTCAAGGAAATCATCGAGTTTAGCGGCATGTTCAGTCAACGAACGTTTCGCGAAAATGCTTAAAGTTTCACGCACATCGTTACGGTAAGCCTGCTCATCCTTTTCCTGACTTCCCGCACCAAGCACCACAAAACGCTCAGGCAGCAGGTTTTCCACATAGAGCTGAAAAACAGCAGGAAGCAGCTTTCTTTTGGCAAGGTCGCCATTCGACCCGAAAATGACCAGAATCTGGTTTTCTATATTATTTTTCTTCATTACTTTTTATCTTTATCAATTCATAACAAGCTCAATGCTGTTTTGTTTATCGAAAAATACTATTCTGTGATAGATTCGCTTTCGAAAATGCAAATGAGACGCTCGTTTTCAAAACCACTTTTTATTTCTGAAAAACAAAAACATTACAAATGCCACAATCACCATTACCGCCCACATTATGAAATAGCCATTTTGCCAGTGCAGCTCGGGCAGATTATCGAAATTGGTACCATAAACCCCTACGATAAAGGTTAGCGGGATAAACATAACGGAAAAAATGGTCAGCGTCCGCATGATATCGTTCAGGCGGGTGCTCATAATGGTGTGGTAAATGTTAAGCTGATCGTACAGAATTTCGCGATAACTATCCGACAATTCTCCGGCTTCGGTAATATTATCCTGCAATTCTTTGAAATGGAAACGGTTTTCGTCCTGAAGAATTTCCGATTCAAGCTTCACCAGACTCAGAATCATTTCACGCGCAGGCTTAATATTTTTACGCAAAAGATTCAGTTCTTTCTTGTAATTATTAATCTCTTCCAAAAGTTCTTTTTTCGGTTCATCAGTCATCTTATCTTCCAGGTTTTCAATATCTTCACCCAAAAGACCAATAATGTAGATATAATTATCGACCACTACATCGAGTAATGCAAAAGCCAGATAATCAATACCTGATGTTCTGATTTTATTTTTATGCTTCCTGATTCGATCACGAACAGGATTAAACACATCGCCTTTTTGTTCCTGAAACGAAATAAGACATCCCTGAGTTAGAATAAGACAAAGGTTTTCAACCACAATTTCACGGCTATCCTCTCTGAATTGTAACATTTTCAGGGTTATAAAAATCCCGTTGTCGAACTCCTGTACTTTAGGCCGAATGGATGGATTCAGTATATCCGACAAAATATTAAACGGAATGCCGGCCAACGCTCCTATTTCTTCAATTTTTCTTTCGTCGTGTAGTCCATCAATGTTTAGCCAGCTTAAATTACCCTTACTGAGCAAAGCCGAAATCTGCTCAGGCTTTTCGATGCTGAATTCGCGCACCTCATCAAGGTCAAAGTCCATTGCAGTAATGGACACACTTTCAGATTTCTTCTGCCCGCGAAAAATCAACGCATAGGGCGAAAGTCCAATTTCTTCTTTCTTTTTTCGGGTATAACGCGACATATCTTTTCTGTTTTTTCAGGTTTCAAAAAAAATAAACGAATGATAAGACGAACACAAAGGTAAAAATTTTTTACTTTAAATTCCGGTTTTTCATCTGCTATTGAAAAGCATTGTGTAGCTGACAGATGACAAGGGTTTGAAAACTAACACAAAATTCTGTATATTTGCAACTTGCAGGTATATTTAAACCTCAGAAAACCATTTCTGGCATAATGATTGTTGCTGTAGCCGATGCATTAGGAAGCATTTTTATTCGAATGAAATTTTTAAAAATTATATTACTTGCATTTTACATCCTTTTTGGCTGCGGATTCGTTGCCGGACAGGAAAATACAAACACACCCGAACGTACTCCTGAGCAGGAAGCTGCCCGTCAGACCGAAAAAATGCAGCAGGAACTAAATCTCACGCCCGAACAGGTACAACAGGTACACGAAATAAATCTGAAATATGCCCGCGAACGTCAGGTTTCGAATTCGCGAACCGAAGCATTGCAACGCGTCAAAAACAAGGAACAGGATCTTCGAAAAGTTTTAAAACCCGCCCAATACAACGAACTTCAGAATAAACAATACGAGCGTTCGACACCCAATCCGGCCATCAGGCGTACAACACCCGCGAACAACAACTCTTACCGCGATCAGAATTCGCAACCAACCTATCGTACCGGACCGCGTGTCAGACAGCCAAACAATGAGAACGGAGCTGTACGTCAGCGGCCAAATACAGGCGAGCAAAGAGTTCAGCCTGGTCAGCGCAGCACGAACGATGAAAACCGGAGAACAACTACTCCGGCAACCGAAAGAAATTCCGGTGTAAGGAGCACCACGCCCTACAATCCTCCTTCGAGACAAACAACAACACCATCTTCCTCACCGGGAAGACGCACTGATTCATATACGCCCTCTTCTTCACGCGGAAGCGACAATAACCGCAGCTCCGAGAGATCAGGCGGACAATCATCAGGTTCGCAGCCCGGCAGAAGCGGAAGTTCAAATTCAGGCAGACGATAAAAAACCATGCCAAATCCATACTTCAAATTCAAACAGTTTACTGTTTATCACGATAAATGTGCCATGAAAGTGGGCATTGATGGCGTATTACTTGGCGCATGGGCCGATGCGAATAATTCAGAAAGTATTTTGGATGTGGGTACCGGAAGCGGACTTATTGCACTAATGCTTGCACAACGTTCGGAAGCTGCAATTACTGCTATCGACATCGTTGCAGACGCTGTGATTCAGGCAACGGAAAATATTGAGAATTCTCTTTGGAAAAGCAGAATTCATACCGTTCAGACAACCTTACAGCATTTTGCCGGAAACGCTGAAACAAAATTTGATCTGATTGTTTCGAATCCTCCTTTCTTCATAAATTCACTGAAAGCTCCGGAGGAAAAACGCAACACTGCACGACACACAGACACGCTTACCCATGAAGAACTCATTGACAATGCAATAAAATTGTTGAGTGACAACGGACGATTATCCATTATTTTACCTGTTGAGGAAGGTACGAAATGCATTGAATATGCAAATTCGAAAGGGCTGTATTGCAAAAGAGTGGTAAAAGTGCAACCGCGACCCGAAAAACCAGCACACCGGCTATTGATTGAACTTACTCCGGTAGAATGCGAAACACAAAATTCGGAACTCTGTATCGAAAATGGCGAGCGACACAATTACAGTCCTGAATTTACTGCAATTGCATCGCCCTACTATCTAAAACTCTGACTTAATGTGCTTCGAGCCAATTGGCACCTACTCCACAATCAGCAATCAGAGGTACTTTGAGGGTAATTGCATTTTGCATCTCATCAATCACCAGCTTGCGTGTTTGTTCAATTTCATCATTTGGCACCGAAAAGTTCAACTCATCATGCACCTGCAGAATCATTTGCGTTTTCAGGTTCTCCTGTTCGAGACGTTTCTGAATTTTTACCATTGCAATTTTGATAATATCGGCAGCTGAACCCTGAATAGGAGCATTGATCGCATTTCTTTCGGCATATCCACGAACCACGCTGTTTTGCGAATTTATGTCAGCCAGATATCTTTTGCGTCCGAAAATTGTTTCCACATAACCATTTTCACGTGCAAGCAGTATGGCATCGTCCATATATTTTTTCACATCAGGATAAGTAGCAAAATAGCCATCAATCAACTCTTTAGCTTCACCACGTGGAATGGCGAGCCGCTCAGCAAGTCCGAACACTGAAATCCCGTAAATAATTCCGAAATTAGCAGTTTTGGCTTTACGGCGCATATCCGAAGTTACCTCTTCTAGTGAAATTTTATTGATTTTTGCGGCTGTAGCAGTGTGAATATCGTGTCCGCTATTGAAAGCTTCGAGCATATTGCGGTCGCCACTGAGATGCGCCATTATGCGCAATTCGATTTGAGAATAGTCAGCACTGAAGAACACGCAACCTTCATCGGGAATAAATGCTCTACGGATTTCCTTTCCCTGTGCATCGCGAATGGGAATATTCTGAAGGTTCGGATTTGTAGAACTGAGTCGCCCGGTAGCAGCCACAGTCTGATTAAAAGATGTATGCACCTTACCTGTTTTAGGATTCACCAGTTGCGGAAGCGCATCGATATAAGTACTAAGCAGTTTTTTCAGGCCACGATAATCCAGAATTTTTCCAACGATAGGATGTTTCGATCGGATTTTTTCCAGAATATCTTCTGAAGTTGAATATTGTCCTGTTTTGGTTTTTTTTGCTTTTTCATCGAGTTTAAGACGCTCGAAAAGAACTTCACCAACCTGAGCCGGCGATGCCACATTAAAACTGTATCCTGCCATTTCGTGAATTTCTTCTTCAATTTTGATAGCTTCGGCAGTCAGAATTTCCGAACTGAGTTTCAAAGCCTCTGTATCAATGCGAACACCATTTCGCTCGATAGTAGCAAGCACTTTCATCAGCGGCATTTCTATGTCATAGAAAAGCTTTTCGAGTCCATTATCCTTCAACTCTTCAGCCAGAATTTGTTTCAGTTGGAAGGTAATATCCGCATCTTCAGCGGCATAATCTTTCAGTAAATCAATGTCTACAAAACGAATATCCAGCTGATTTTTGCCCTTTCCGCCCACAAGTTCTTCATAATGAATGGTCCGATAACGCAAATAAATTTCTGCAAGATAATCCATACCATGACGCAATTCAGGTTGCAACAAATAATGCGCAATCATCGTGTCGAAAAGATTTCCTTTCAGTTCAATGCCATAAGCCCACAGCATCAGCATATCAAATTTTATGTTCTGTCCGATTTTTTCAATGTGTGCAGCCTGAAAAAATGCTTTAAATTCGCGCAAAACAGCCTCAACCTCAGACCTGTCGGTAGGCAAGGTCACATAGTAAGCTTCACCTTTGACAAAACAAAACGACATACCCACCATATCGGCCAGAAACGGATCGACACCTGTTGTTTCAGTGTCGAAGCAAACCGATTTTTGCATAAAAAGCTTCGAAATCAAATCAGCACGCTGTACTTTGGTTTCGACAAGCATGTAACTATGAGCGACATTTTTCAGAGTCAGTAACTCATTCGCATCCACTGGTTCGGGTTCAGTAAATTGCTTTGCAGCTCTCGCAGGAGCAGTCTGTTTCTTTTCAGGCTCATCGGGTGTATCGAAAAGCGACATTTGTCCGGCAGGTGCTTTTGCCGGCGAAAAACTCACATAAGTATTTGCCTCATCGGGAGGTAATGACGTAAAAGGTTTCGCTCCGAACTTATTACGGGTCATTGTTCTGAACTCAAGCTCATCGAAGAGTTCTTTTAGCGCATCTTCGTTCGGTTCTTCGAGTTCAAGACCTTTTTCATCAAACTCAACAGGCACATCTGTTTTGATAGTAGCCAGAAATCTCGAAAATATAATCTGATCTTTATTTTCCTCAACTTTTGTTTTGAGCGCACCTTTCAATTCAGCTGTACGTGTGAGCAGCGTATCAATGCTTCCGAATTCTTTCAGTAACTTAACAGCTGTTTTCTCACCCACACCCGGACAACCCGGAATATTATCAGATGAATCGCCCATAAGACCAAGCAAATCAATTACCTGATCGTGACTGTCCAGATCATATTTTTCGCGGATTTCTTTCGGACCCATGACTTCAAAGCCACCGGTATGTTTTAGCCTGTACATAAAAACATGATCGGAAACCAACTGTCCGTAATCTTTATCGGGGGTAAGCATAAAGACTTCAAAACCTGCATTTTCGGCCATTTTCGACACTGTTCCGATTACGTCATCAGCTTCGTACCCGGGCACTTCAAGAATGGGAATATTGTAAGCCTGAATAATTTTTTTAATATATGGAACAGCCAGTTTAATGTCTTCTGGAGTCGATTCACGCTGTGCTTTGTATTGCTCGTATGCTTCGTGACGAAATGTGGGTCCCGAAGGATCAAAAGCCACTGCAATATGTGTGGGTTTTTCGCGCTTCAACACATCTTCAAGTGTGTTTACAAAACCATAAATAGCGGATGTATTGAGACCTTTTGAGTTAATACGCGGTGCACGTATAAATGCATAATACGCCCTGTAAATAATTGCGTAAGCATCGATAAGGAAAAGTTTTTTCATTCTTCGGATATTTAGAAGTAGCAAAGATAAAGAATTACAGGCAAACAACAATTTTTGAACAAATATGACCCGGTATGAGTTTTAAAGTTCGATATATCTGAAAGCAGAGGCTAACATCATATTTTATGACAAAAAAACGGTATTTTAAATAGTTTTAAACTGAATCGTTTAAACATATCAGGCCTTAATAGTGTTTTAACAAAAATTACTTATAATAATCAACCAAAAAGTATCGGAAATTGTAAAATTGATTACTTTTGCAACCCGAACGACATTCTCTCAAACTTCATGAGTTTAATTGACGAAATCAGAAAACCAATCGCAAATGAAATGCAAATATTTAAATCAATATTTGCAGAATCCCTACGTTCCGACAACCCTCTGCTTTCGAGCATAAATGATTACGTTTTGCAGGGAAGCGGCAAACAATTGCGCCCGATTCTGACTATTCTCTCATCGAAACTTTTGGGAAATGTCACTGATGCAACTTACAACGGTGCACTCTCGCTGGAATTATTGCACAATGCCAGTCTTATTCACGACGATGTGGTTGATGATACAATGGAGCGTCGCGGCCGCAGGTCGGTGAATGCCCGTTGGTCAAATAAAGTAGCTGTGCTATCGGGCGATTATATGCTTTCGAATGCGCTGATCAGTGCTACACGTACCAGAAGTCTCGATATTTTGTTTGCCGTTTCTACCATTGGAATGGAACTTTCGGATGGTGAATTGCTTCAGCTAACCAACACACAACAAACCAAAATCACCGAAGAGGATTATTTTAAGGTTATCCGCAAAAAAACAGCTTTGCTTTTTGCTACATGCACAGTGGTAGGCGCTTTCGCCGCCGGAGCATCGGAAAGCAATGTGCGAAAACTTCGTAATTTTGGCGAATATCTGGGAATTTGCTTCCAGATAAAAGATGATATTTTCGATTACTATTCCAATATTGAAATTGGAAAACCCACCGCAAACGACCTCAGAGACGGCAAAGTTACACTTCCTCTGATTTATGCATTAAAAAACACTTCGGGCGAAATGAAGGAAAAATGTCTTGCAATTATCGACAGCAAAGACTTTACCGACGAACATGTGGAGTTAATTATGAATTTCGCAAAAGAAAACGGCGGTCTCGAATATGCATCGAAACTAATGAATGACTTCAAAAACCGCGCAATTACCGAACTTGCAAGCTTCCCGGATGGTGATGTAAAAAATGCGCTCATTCAATGTGCCGAGTTTGCAGCTGCCAGAAAAAGCTGATCATATTCAGCTTATTGATTTACGAATAAAAAATCTCACTTATTCGCATTGGTTTTCCTAAAAGCTAACACTGCTAAGCAGTTTCACTTTATGATCACATTTACATTAAAAAAACAACCTGCATTTAACAACAACAGGATACTTTGTTTATAAACAGAATTAAACCCTGGTGTTTACATTGTTCGAAACAGTTCAGAACAACACATCCAATCAACAAGAGTACTTATTAAATAAAAAGCAATCAGAACATTACCTTCCGTTCATCAAGCACAAGAGAGGAGTTCAATACGACATTGAACTCCTCTCTTTCATTTCAAAAAGACATCCAACTTACTTACTTTGACAAAAAACACAAAACTTATCAAAGATAAATTTCGACAACACAAAACCACACACTATAAGAATACGAATCACATCAGAGATATTAAACAAAAACACAAATAGCTAATTTCAAATAACTTAACCACAAAAGACACTAAGCCAGCACAATCAGGCACAAACAAAATATTAGTATGAATGTAAAATAAGACATCAAAATCAGCATATTATCATATTTTATTTCTATTTTTGCGCACTTTTTTCAACAGAAAAATCAAATCTAAGTTATTTAGATTTAAAATTTAAAACGAATCCAAACAATTTACTTTCCGAAAACAAAACAACAGCAATGAAAAACAAGTACAGAGATCTGATCGAACAAAGCTTTGAATTTCCAAACGAAGAATTCAACGTAATTGAAAATGATCTGGAATGGTTTGGAGTTCCACTCATGGACATCATCAAACAATATGGCACTCCTCTTCGAATAGCATATCTGCCAAAAATCGGACAGAATATTCAGAAAGCCCGCCGTATGTTTAATGTGGCTATGGCCAAGGTTGATTATAATGGCGATTATAATTACTGCTATTGCACCAAAAGCTCTCATTTCTCGTTTGTTATGGAAGAAGTTCTCAAGCAGGGAGTTCATCTTGAAACATCTTCGGCTTTCGATATAAATATCATGGAATCGCTGTTCGAACAGGGACTTATGAAGCCGGACACCTACGTAATATGTAACGGATTTAAACGTCCTCAGTATGTAGAAAACATACAGAACCTTATGAGACAGGGATTTACAAACGTAATTCCAATTCTCGATAATAAGTTTGAGCTTGACCTGCTTTTGAAAGACTTCGATATGAAGTTTAAGGTGGGCATCCGTATTGCAGCTGAAGAAGAACCTAAATTCGACTTTTACACCTCACGACTTGGCATCAGATACAATGATATTATTCCATATTACATGAATAATATTGCCGAAAACGATCAGGTGGAACTAAAAATGTTACACTTCTTTATTAATACGGGAGTAAAAGACACAGCTTACTACTGGAACGAACTAAACAAAGCAGTCAACCTGTATTGCGAACTGAAAAAGAAATGTCCCGAACTCGATAGTCTGAACATAGGTGGCGGATTCCCGATTCAGACTCACCTTGACATGGCTTACGATTATGAATACATGGCCGAAGAAATTGTAGCACAGGTAAAAAACATCTGCGATCTGAACGGAGTAGCTGAACCGCACATTTTTACCGAATTTGGCTCATATACAGTAGGCGAAAGCGGAGCAATGCTTTATTCTATTGTAAACCAGAAAAAACAAAACGATCGTGAGCTTTGGAATATGATTGACAGTTCGTTTATGACTACATTGCCTGACACATGGGCAATCAATCAGCGATTTGTATTCCTTGCCATAAACAACTGGGATTCGGAATACGAACGCGTAAACTTAGGCGGCCTTACCTGCGACAGCGAAGATTTTTATAACGCTGAAGTTCACTCGAATGCAATTTTCCTTCCTAAAATGCAGGAAGAACGCGAACAATATATCGGATTCTTCCACACGGGAGCTTATCAGGAATCACTGAGTGGTTTTGGTGGCATTCAGCACTGTCTGATTCCTGCACCAAAACTAGTGATTATCGACAAAGATGAAGATGGTGAATACTTTACCAAACTTTTCGCAAAAGAACAAAGTTACAAATCAATGCTGAAAATTCTGGGTTACTAAAGCATTTCAACAATAATAAAAAAAAAACGGGTCGCAATTGAATTGCGACCCGTTTTTGTATAATAAATACGAAAGAGTTAGAAGTAAACCACTTCGCGACCTTCGATAGATGTGAGCAGATTATTAGCCAGACGACTGGCTCCAAAACGGAACATCTTGTTATTCAACCATTCTTCTCCCAGCAATGCCTTTACGATAGTATAATGTTTCACAGCATCTTCGGTAGACACAATACCACCTGCAGGTTTGTAAGCCACTTTCACTCCGGTTTTTTCGTACCATTCCTTAATTGCAGAACACATTACATAAGTAGCTTCGAGTGTTGCAGCCACAGGAATTTTACCAGTTGATGTTTTGATAAAATCGGCACCTGCAGCCATTGCAATCAACGATGCTTTTTTGATATTTGAAACCGATTGCAAAGCACCTGATTCAATAATCACCTTCAAATGTGCGTTACGACAAGCAGCTTTCAGTTCAGTCAGTTCCTCATACATTTCTTCGAAATTTCCTTCAAGAAATTTACCGATAGAAATCACCACATCAATTTCGGTAGCACCTTCGGCCACAGCCATTGCAGTTTCAGCCACTTTCACTTCAATAAAAGTCATTGATGAAGGAAAACCGGCAGCTACAGAGGCAATACCTATATCTTCTTTGAGATTTTCCTTTACAACAGGCACCATCGAAGGATAAACACAGATAGCCCCCACATTTGGCAAATGCGGATATGCAGCTTTAAAACCATTTACTTTTTCGCACATAGCTATGATTTGCGCATTGGTATCAGTACCATTGAGCGAAGTGAGGTCGATCTGGCTCAGACACTGCTTGTAAACCTCCACATTATTATTACTTTCGAAATTATCGGCCAGAATCCGGTCGATGTTATTCTTTACTTCTACATCGTTCAGGTTGCAGTTATACAACTTGAATAAATCATCGAATTTACTCATAACTAATTATATTAAAAAGAAACTATTGACCCGGAAAAGATCAAAGTTTATTATTCTCTAAATGTCTTTTATTATCACGGTTTGTTTTTTTCTCCATGTTTTTCTGAAACGCCTCGGTGAGATTTACTCCGGTTTGATTGGCCAGACACACCAAAACCCATAGCACATCGGCCATTTCGTCGGCCAGGTTATATTTTTCATCCGACTTTTTAAACGACTGATCGCCATAAGTGCGAGCCATAATCCGCGCCAGCTCACCCACTTCCTCAGTCAGAATGGTCATATTCGTAAGTTCGCTGAAATAACGGACTCCATACTGCCGAATCCAGTCGTCAACCATTTTCTGAGCTTCCGATATTGAAATTTCGTTACTCATTCAGTCGTGCAATAATTGTTTCATTCCCGGTAGTTTTATCTCCTGTTTTCACAAAAATCTCGGTATCCATTGGAAGAAACAAATCCACCCTCGAACCAAATTTTATAAAACCAAGATGTTCGTTCAGATGACATGGTTTTCCGGCATGTGCATAGGTAACAATACGACGCGCCAAAGCTCCGGCAATCTGACGAAGCAGAATTTCGGTGCCTGCATGTGTTTTTATTACAACTGTGGAGCGTTCATTTTCGTGACTTGATTTTGGCAGATAGGCACCGATATGACGACCATCGTGATGTACAGCTTTCAGCACAGTTCCAGCAACGGGATACCAGTTGGCGTGCACATTGAAAACCGACATAAAAATAGAAACCTGAATTCGTTTATCTCCGAAATATTCTAACTCTTCGGTAGGTTCAACAACCACAATTGTTCCATCGGCAGGCGCAATCACTAATCCGGGATCATCAATTTCGACAACACGTGTGGGATTACGAAAGAAATACGCAAAAAAACACAAAACTGCGGCTGATACACTCGTGGTAATCGCCAGTGCTAAATGTGGGAAACGAAGATAAATAAACAGGTTAAGTACAAAAAGGATAAAGAGAAGAGACAATAATATAAGTCTTCCTTCTTTGTGGATTTTAATATATCTCATTGTTTTTCAGTTTCAAAAACTATATAATGCATGCACTTTGAACGAACGGATTTTTGCAAAACCGAAACGGGAAAAGTAAACAAAAATATAGAAAAACTTTTATCAGTGCAAGCCTGCCAACAAACTTTTTATTTCACACAGAATTGATTAACTTTGCAGCTTCGTAAAAACAGATATAAGCACCGGAGCCCCAAGCCGTAACACATTGTTTTCATACTCCGGAAAAAACTACCTTGTAAATAAAAATCAATATCAAACATATGAACCTATCATTGCTTTCCGCCATTTCGCCCATCGATGGTCGTTATCGTAGCAAATCGCAGGATTACGCCCTTTATTTTTCTGAATTTGCACTTATCCGTTACCGTGTTCAGGTAGAAGTGGAGTATTTTATTGCGCTTTGCGAAATACCTCTTAAACAGCTCGAGTCTGTCCCAACTGATTCATTTCCAAAACTAAGAAGCATTTACCAGAACTTTTCGGAAGCTGATGCACAACGCATTAAGGACATTGAAAAAGTGACCAACCACGATGTAAAAGCAGTTGAATATTTTCTGAAAGAAAAATTCGATGCCCTTCGCCTCGATGCCCTTAAAGAGTTTATTCATTTCGGACTGACTTCTCAGGACGTAAACAACACTTCGGTTCCACTTTCGGTAAAGGACGCATTGAATAATGTATATTATCCTGAAATTGAAAAACTGGTTCAGGTGCTTACACATTTGGCCGATGAATGGCGCGATGTGTCGATGCTTGCCAAAACGCATGGACAACCCGCTTCACCCACACGTTTGGGAAAAGAAATAATGGTTTTTGTAAACCGTATCAATCAACAACTTATACTTCTGAAACAAACTCCTGTTGCAGCAAAGTTTGGCGGAGCCACCGGTAACTACAACGCTCACAAGGTAGCCTATCCTGCTATTGACTGGAAAGCTTTCGGAAACAAATTTGTAGCAGAAAAACTCGGTCTTGAGCGCGAACAGTGGACCACACAAATTTCGAACTATGACCATTTGGCTGCTCAACTCGATGCAATGAAACGCATCAACAATATTCTGATAGATTTATGCCGCGATGTGTGGACCTATGTATCAATGGAATATTTCAAACAGAAAATTAAAGCGGGGGAAGTGGGATCATCGGCCATGCCACACAAAGTGAATCCGATTGATTTTGAAAACGCAGAAGGAAACCTCGGAATGGCGAATGCAATTTTCGAATTCTTATCAGCCAAACTACCAATTTCACGCCTGCAACGCGACCTTACCGACAGCACAGTGCTTCGCAACATCGGAGTGCCATTTGCACACACCATGATTGCCACACAAAGTATACTGAAAGGGTTGGATAAACTGCTGTTGAACGAAACCGCTATTTACCGCGATCTTGACAATACATGGGCTGTGGTTGCCGAAGGTATTCAAACAATACTTCGCCGCGAAGCTTATCCTTCGCCTTACGAAGCGCTGAAATCGCTTACACGTACCAATCAGGGAATTACCGAAGCTTCGATTCGTGACTTTATTGAAACACTGAATGTGGACGAAACAGTAAAAGAAGAACTTCGCAGAATTACACCAAGAAATTACACCGGACTGTAATCAAAATTACAGATACATCTCACAACATCAATTTGCTCTGCATTATGTTTAAATTTATCACTCTGATTAAAAGATTTGTTCCCCCATACAAAAAATATGTGGTACTCAGCTTACTTTTCAATTTACTTGCTACCGTATTTAGCCTATTCTCGTTTGCAGCCATTATTCCTGTATTACAAATACTTTTCGGGCTCGACAGTGCTGAGACAAGCTACATGGCATGGAACTGGGGTGATGGATTTCAACATATTGTGGAAGCTGCAAAAAACAATTTGTTTTACAGTATTGAGCAATTGATTCTGAATGTAGGGCCCAATCTTGCCCTACTTTATCTCGGACTTTTCCTGGTGGTAATGACTGCATTCAAAGTAGGTTCAGCGTTTCTGGGGGCTTATTTCATCATCCCAATCCGCACAGGAGTGGTACGCGATTTACGCAATCAGCTTTATCAAAAAATCCTGAGTTTGCCTATTGGATTTTTCACTGAAGAAAGAAAAGGCGATATCATGTCGCGCATGATGAGCGATGTGACCGAAATTGAAGCCTCGATAATGAGTTCGCTCGAAATGATATTCAAAAATCCGATTATGATTATCATTTATCTGGGCGTAATGTTTGCCATGAGCTGGCAACTGACCATTTTCGTTCTGCTTTTGCTACCATTCAGTGGTTGGTTGATAGGTCGTATTGGCCGTTCGCTCAAAAGCTCTTCGAGAAAAGGTCAGGAACAAACAGGAGAAATTCTTTCACAAATCGAAGAAACTCTGGGCGGTTTGCGAATCGTAAAAGCTTTTAATGCAGAACACAAAGTCAGTGCGCGTTTTTCGGATCTCAACGAGAAAATCCGTCAGACTTTTACCCGCATGCACAGACGCTACAATCTGGCGCATCCGGTAAGCGAGCTGATTGGCACAATGGTAATAGCCGTTCTGCTTTGGTTTGGCGGAATGCTGATTGTAGGAAACAACAGTAGTATTGGTGCAGCCGAATTTATTTATTATCTGGTGATTTTTTACAGCATCATTGCTCCTGCAAAAGACTTATCGAAAGCCACTTACAGTGTGCAAAAAGGTTTAGCTTCACTCGAGCGTGTCGATAAAATTCTGCAAAGTGAAACAACGATTACCGAACCCGAAAGTCCGGTAGCCATGAAAGCTTTCCATAAAGAAATTGAATTCCGGAATGTCAGCTTCCGTTATCAGAGCGAATGGGTATTGCGCAATATTGAACTGAAGATTCCGCAGGGAAAAACTGTGGCACTCGTGGGCCAGTCAGGTTCAGGAAAATCGACCCTGGTTGATTTACTTCCAAGATATTATGATCCGGAAGAAGGACAAATTCTGATAGATAGCGTGGATTTACGGCAACTGCGCACTCACGACCTGCGCACTCAGTTGGGAAATGTAAATCAGGAGGCAATTTTATTTAATGATACTTTCTTTAATAACATTGCTTTCGGAGTTGAAAACGCCACACAGGAGCAGGTGACTGAAGCGGCTAAAATTGCCAATGCACACGATTTTATTATTGCCACCGAAGATGGTTACCAAACAAATATTGGCGATCGCGGAAGTAAACTTTCGGGCGGACAGCGTCAGCGCATCAGTATTGCCCGTGCTATTTTGAAAAATCCACCCATACTTATTCTCGACGAAGCCACCTCTGCACTCGACACCGAGTCGGAAAAACTCGTGCAGGAAGCTCTCGAAAATCTTATGCAAAACCGAACTACTCTGGTTGTTGCTCACAGATTATCGACTATTAAAAAAGCTGATGAGATTTGTGTGTTGCACGAAGGGCGGATTGTGGAAAGAGGAAGACACGAAGAACTTATTGCTCTGAACGGATACTACAAACGGTTGGTAGATATGCAATCATTTTAATGAGACAACATTAAAACGGCGCAAAAGAACATTGAAACACACATTTATTTAGGTAAATGTAGTATTATTTAAAAAACAAAAAATATCTTTGTAGCTGATAGGAATAAATTACATTTATTTAAAACTTAAAAGATATGAGTTTACTGAAAGAATTTAAGGATTTTGCCATGCGTGGCAATGTAATCGACCTGGCTGTCGGTGTGATTATTGGTGGAGCATTCGGAAAAATTGTAGCTTCACTTGTGGCCGATGTGATTATGCCTCCGATAGGTTTATTGGTAGGTGGCGTTAATTTCACCGATCTGAAATGGGAAATGAAAGCTGCCGAAATAATCGATGGCGTTGAAAAAGCTGCTGTTACTCTGAATTATGGAAATTTCCTTCAGGTAACATTCGACTTTATCATTGTGGCATTTGCAATCTTCATGTTTATCAAAGGGATGAACAGGCTGAACAGAAAAAAGGAAGAAGCACCCGCTCCTGCAGCTCCTCCTGCACCTTCGAAAGAAGAGTTGCTTTTGACAGAGATACGCGACTTACTTAAGGAAAAGAAATAAACTGAGTTATAAAAAAGCCGGATTTTCATTCTGAAAATCCGGCTTTTTCTATTTCACTCAAAACCCAGCAACTTACCCAGACCTAACTGATTAATAATAATCAAAGTAATTGCAACCGGAGCAAGGTACCTTACGAGAAATAAATATAGTTTGAAATAGCCTACTTTCAATGTCCCTGCATTACTCATTTCGTTGAGAATCTCTTTATTATCAAGCTTCCAACCCACAAAAACAGAGATTAGCAATCCTCCCAATGGCATCAAAACCTTTGAAGTCACATTGTCGAACAGGTTGAAAAATCCCATTCCAAAGATTTTCACATCACTCCAGACTCCAAGCGATAAGGACGAGAGTACCCCCAGAAATATAATTCCTAACGACACATAAACGATTACCCGATGCCTTCTGAAGCCAAACTCCTCAACCAGATAAGCTACAATTACTTCAAGCAACGAAATAGTGGAAGTGAGCGCAGCCACAGCAAGTAAAATGAAGAACAAAATTGCCCAAACGTATCCACCGGGCATGTGAGCAAATACATTTGGCAGCGTTATAAATACCAGTTCAGGCCCCTGAGCCGGATCAATACCCAAAGAAAAAACTGCTGGAAAAATAGCCACAGCAGCCAATACTGCCACCAAAGTATCGAGCAATGTTACTTCAACCACAGTATGTTGCAGATTGTTTTTTTTACTTATATATGATCCATATGTAATCATACAACCCATCCCAAGGCTAAGAGAAAAGAAGGCCTGCCCCATAGCACTCAGAATAACCGAAGAATTTATTTTTGTAAAATCCGGCTGAAAAAGAAACCTTAAGCCATCAATTCCGCCCGGCAATGTAACTGCTCTGATTCCCAATGCTATTATAATCAGAAAAAGCATTGGCATCATGAATTTTGAACTTTTTTCAATTCCATCCTTAACCCCAAGATATACAATTGAAGCGGTAAAAAGCGTAAAAAGCGCCATCCAAAGCAATGGCCTTGTAGTATCTGTACTAAAATCGGTAAAAACTTGCGAAAGTGTTGCTGTATCTTTTGCACTAAACTGATTACCAACAGCCTGCACAATATACTCGAGTGTCCAACCAGCAACAACCACATAAAAACCGAGAATCAGAAACGATGTAATTACACCCATCAAACCTACCAGCCACCATTTTTTACCCGGCGCAAGTTTCCGAAACGAGCCTGCAGTATTAGCCTGTCCCATTCGTCCGATCACAAATTCGGACATCATGACCGGCATACCCAACAAAACCACACACAGCAGATAAATTACCAGAAAAGCACCTCCACCGTATTGACCAAGTTCATACGGAAATCGCCAGATATTCCCCAAACCTACAGCTGAGCCTGCTGCCGCAGCTATGACCCCAATTTTACTGCCAAAACTTATTCTTTCTTTTTCCAACATTGTATTTGCAATAATTATTGATGCAAAAATAGCCAAAACAAATCAATATGTAAATATTTAAACTAAAATAGGAGCAATTTTACACATTTCAAGTCGAAAACATACAAATTTACCATCAAAAAGGGGATTTGAATGAGAAGTTATGTAAGTTTTTCAGACACAGCAATAGATTCATTCACATCAAAGGCAATAATCAAAACAATGAGTTCTATCTATTTTGCGAAATTCATTATCTTTGCACACAAGTAAAAAATATCTGAATGAGAAAATTAGTCTTTGCCACAAATAATGCTCACAAACTTGAAGAAGTCAGAGCTGTACTTGAAAATAAAATTGAAATTATAAGCCTAAACGAACTGGGCTGCTACGACGACATACCCGAAACCGCAGACACACTTGAAGGAAACGCGCTGATTAAAGCTGCTTATGTATTCGAAAAGTTCGGCTTAACCTGCATCGCCGACGATACAGGCCTCGAAGTCGAAGCCCTCAATGGCGAACCGGGTGTATATTCTGCACGCTATGGCGGTGAACCTCATGACGCTCAAAAAAATATGCAAAAGCTTCTTAAAAAACTCGATGGAGTTGAGAACAGAAAAGCACAGTTCAGAACTGTAATTGTTCTGAAAGATGCTCAACGCGAGCTATATTTTGAAGGAATGATTCACGGAAATATAGCCACAGTGCCATCCGGGAATGCTGGTTTTGGCTACGACCCGGTTTTCATACCCGATGGTTATGATAAATCCTTTGCCGAATTGGGAGCAGAACTGAAAAATAGAATAAGCCACAGAGCACTTGCAGTAGAAAAACTTGTACAGTTTCTGAAAGACGATTTAGCCGAATAACTCACACTGTTTTTGAACGAATATAAAATAAAACCGCTAAATTTCAGTTATTTATTCTATACAAATAATTTAAGAAAAACTCACTCCGAAATCAGCTTACTTGAATATGAGAGCATTAAAACTTATCATCATATTACTTTATCTCACAGGAACTTTTCTTAGTGTCGATGCCCAGCTCGCAATGGGTAAATGGCGTACACATTTAGCCTACAATCAGGTAACTCAGATTGCACAATCAGAAAATAAAATCTTTGCTGTAAGCGAGGGTGCGCTCTTTTCTATTGATAAAGAAGATCTCAGTATGGAGTTTTACAGCAAACTTAGCGGGCTGAGCGATGCTAACATTTCACGCATTGAAAATGACAGGATAAATAATCAGCTGCTGATTACTTACAATAATGGCAATATTGATGTTATGACCGAAGGTGGAATTATCAATATTCCTGACCTGTATATGAAACAAATGAGCGCCAGCAAAAGCGTAAATCAGATTCGTTTTCATGGTGATAAGGCATATCTGGCCTGCGATTTTGGTATAATGGTGGTCAACATGACAAAGCGCGAAATAGCCGACACCTACTTTATCGGGCCAAATGGTACTGAATTAAAAATTATTGCCACAACAATCTTTCAGGACCACATATATGCTATTAGCAAAGATAAATTATACAAAGCAGTACTCAATAGTCCGAACATCTCAAACTATCAATACTGGCAAACTGTGGATAATCTACCCGGTACAGGCGACCTGAAAGCGCTGGTTAGCTTTGCAGGAAAAATTATTATTCAAAGAGAGAATAAACTCTATTATTTTGACAACAATGTATGGACTGCACTTTTTCACGATTTGAACATTAGCAATATGAACATCTCCGATGATAAAATGTTTGTTGTTGACCGCGACAATAACCAGCTTTACTTATCGGACACTCAATTTAACAAAGTAAAAGTTGAAGGTATCGGCTCTGTTCATGATTCAGAATACGATGAAGAACGTGACATTACATGGCTTGCTGCAGGGGATTTCGGATTACTTACCTTTGATGAGAATAATAAAGATAAAATAACCCAATATAAACCCAAAGGTCCTGCCCTGAACAGGCCTTTTGATATGACATTCAGTGGCAACAAGTTATTCGTAACAGCAGGTGGTCGCTGGTCATCTGAGGACAACAGAGAAGGCACATTAATGATTTTTGAGAATGCCCAATGGACAAATATACTTGGAAAAGACATTGAACCTGTGACAGGTAAGCGTGTTAAAGATTTCATGAACGTAGCTGTAGATCCGTCTGACAATGGTCATTTTTTTGTTACATCCTATGGAACAGGACTATACGAATTCAGAAATAATGAATTTCACAAATGGTATAATCATCTAAACAGTACTATTGAAACAGTAGTAGATGGCAACCCCTTCAATTACATACGTCTAGATGGCGCAGTATTTGACAAAAATGGTAATTTATTTTTCGTAAATTCAGGAGCAGGAAATGCAATAAAAATTCTTGATGCAACAGGAAGCTGGCATCAATTGAGATTCACAGGAGCAACTAATCCGACTATGGGCGATTTCTTAATATCGAATCTGAATCAGAATCAAAAGTGGATTGCCTCAGTCAGATACAAACCGGGAATTTTCGTGTATGACGACAATGGGACAATCACAGACAATTCTGATGACAAATCGAAATTCTTTTCGAATTTCAGAGATGCTGACGAAGAAGGAAATACCATCACCCCGGCAAATATTCTTTGTTTAGCACAGGATAAAGACGGAGTTATCTGGGCCGGCACCGAACAGGGACCGCTGCTTTTTTATAACACCTCAAAAGTTTTTGATGAAGGGTATACCTGTACAAGGGTGAAAATTCCAAGAAATGATGGAACTGAACTGGCAGACTATCTGCTTAAAGACGAAAAAATTAAAGCTATTGCTATTGATGGTGCTAATCGTAAATGGTTGGGAACAGAAACTTCAGGTGTTTTCCTGATGTCAGAAAACGGACAAAAAACCATACACCACTTCACAACAGAAAATAGTCCTTTGTTATCAAACGACATTTTATCAATTTCCATAAACCCTGTCAGTGGAGAAGTGTATATCGGGACAGGCAAAGGATTGATATCTTATCAAAGTGATGCTGTTGATGCCACAGAAACATTCAGCAACGTTCATGCATATCCGAATCCGGTTCGTGAAAATTATAACGGAATTATTACAATAACAGGATTAGTTGCTGACACTCAGGTAAAAATTACTGATTTGAACGGGAATCTGATTTCTGAAACTGTTTCGAATGGTGGTATTGCAACATGGGATGGCAAAGATGTGCGCGGACGTAAAGTAAATACCGGCATTTACCTTGTTATATGTGCAAACAGCGACGGCACCCAAAGTGCTGTTACTAAAATTATGGTTATAAATTAATAGCGAATGAAACTATCTGTTGTTATCTCCGTATTTAACGAAGAATTAATTCTTAAGGATTTCTATGCTGAAATCCTTAAGAATTTGGAGAATAACCATTCGGAATACGAACTGATATTTGTCAACGATGGAAGTACAGATCGCTCAGGAGAGATAATTGATTTGCTGGCTATAAACAATAAAGTAAAAGCAATACATTTTTCGACAAACTTCGGACACGAAGCTGCTATGATTGCAGGTGTTGACTATGCTACTGGAGATGCGATCATTTGCATGGACAGTGATCTCCAACATCCACCACGATTAATTCCACAGATGTTGAATCGCTTTCTGCAGGGCGATGTCGACATCATTAACATGGTAAGCAAACAATCGAACAACAAACAAACAGCAAAAATATTTTACAAAACACTTAACCTGATTTCTCAACACAATCTGACTGTAAATGCATCAGATTTTTTTCTGATTTCAGCCAGAGTTGCCGAAATTCTGAGAAAAGATTACAGGGAACGCGTTCGATTCCTGCGTGGTTTTATCCAAATAATCGGGTTCAAAAAAGCCACAATTGAATTTGAAATTGAGAACCGAAAAGCAGGAAAAAGCAAATACTCGTTTCATAAACTCGTATCGCTTTCGGTAACAGCCATTGCCACACTATCAAAACTTCCTCTTAAAGTTGGAATTTTTATGGGATTACTTTCCGGGCTGTTCAGTTTATTTGTAGCCATATACAGCATTATCATGAAATTTATCGACCAACCGGTATCAGGATACACTACCATTATTGTATTCCTGGGAGTAATGTTCAGCATTCAGTTTTTTATTCTGGGCATTATTGGCGAATACATAGGCTTTCTTTTTGATGAACAGAAAAAACGTCCCATTTATATTATTGATAAAACCTCTAATTTAACTCAGGCTAAATGAAATATTTTTTAGTTTTCATGGGTGTAATTTTTGCTGTTACAGCTCAGGTGTTATTAAAATATGCATCTTTATCTGCTTCAATGAGCAGGAAGTGGCTCATCTTCATTGGATTTAGTGCAATTTCATATGCAATTGCATTTATTTTTCAAACCTATATTTACAAGTACTTTCCATTAAGTAAAATTGCCCCAACACTTTCTACCGCTATTGTATTATTTGTAATTTTTATGGGTGTATGGCTATTTAACGAAACCCTTCAAACAAAACAAATAATAGGTATTCTACTTGGAGCGGTTTCCATTTATCTGATTATGGGCTAAAAAAAACAAGAACATGAACTTTGATGCATTTCCTAAAAAACGCCCCGAGCTACCGGAGGAATTTATACAAATCTATGCTGATCATTACAAAAAGAATAGGGAGGGAAACACATCAGCCACATCTGTTTCGAAAAAAATGGAAGCCTGGATGCATAAAAAAGTAGCAGAAGATGTGCAACAGAATCACAAAAAACATACACTTGAAATAGGAGCGGGCACTCTCAATCAGCTCGATTATGAAATATCTGACCCATATGATATTGTAGAGCCATTCACAAAATTATATGAAGGCTCGGTGCATTTCTCCAAAATTCAAAACTCCTACAGGGACATTGATGAAATTGATTTGTCATTACGTTACGACAGAATCACTTCAGTAGCCACTTTTGAGCATATTGAGAATTTACCACATGTAGTCGCAAAATCAGCTTTACTACTTAAAAACGATGGCTGTCTGCGCTTTGCCATACCAAACGAAGGTACTTTCCTGTGGAAACTTGGTTATATGCTTACTACTGGTATTGAGTTTCGTTTACTGTATGGTTTAAATTACGAAGTACTTATGCGACATGAGCATATAAACTCTGCAGCTGAAATTGAAGAGATTGCGCACTATTTTTTTAAAGACATCAAACGAAAAGTATTTGGAATTCACAGTAAAATAGCATTTTACCGATTCTATGAGTGTAAAACGCCAAACCTTGAAAGAGCTATCGAATACCTGCAAAACGAACATAAATGAGAAAAATTTTTACAGCATTTAGAACCCAATGGCAACTAATACTTTATTTATTTGTCAATATTCTGTTTATATTCAAATACTTAACACGGACAGAAATTTCTGTTCCTCTGATTACAGTTCTTTATATTTCAGGCATTCTGGGATTCGTTTATTTGTATTTTAAATGGTCACCAAAAGTATCTGAGAAATTATTTAAATACTCATCGTTTGTTTTACTGTCAATTACTTTAATTCTTATTGCTGTAGGGCTTTTGTATATTGATCCGTACACCGTAAGAGTTGACAGGTGGTCGGCAGTAAGTTTCTTTCTCGAAGGATTATTTAATGGAGAATACCCCTATGGTATTCATACTCATGTTAGCGAAACCAATTTTCCTTCACCATTCCCGCTCTGGCATGTGATTAATATCCCGTTTTATTTGCTTGGAGATGTAGGTATCGGGTTGATTTTCTTTTTGATAATTACATTTGTAACTGTAAAGATTTACTTCAATTCATATAGAAAAGCTTTCTTCTTTTTGATTTTGCTTATTTTATCACCTGCATACTGGTGGGAAGTAGCTGTCCGTAGCGATTCGTTAAGCAACGGATTTCTCGTGCTGACTTTTATTCTTTGGTATACAAAAAAAGGCTATAGTGTAGATAAAAACTTTTGGCTAACGATAATATTGTGTGGAATAATTGCATCTACGCGGTTATCGGCAGTTCTTCCTGTAGCTCTCTTCCTGTTTGCACAATATATACAAACCAACTGGCTGAAGAAGATTCTGTTTCCGCTGTCTATACTGGCATTTGTTCTTGCCGTTTTTATGCCGTTTGTTTTATGGACAATAGATGGTACATACGTATTTTTCACACGTAATCCGTTTATGTCACAAACAAGTGTAGGAAATCCTGTGTTTCTGATAATAATGATAGTAGCAGGAATAATTTTTGCTCTGAAATGGAAAAACACAGACGAATATTTTGAGTATGCTGCTAGCTTTATGTTTATTTTTATGGCTGGTTCACAATTGAGTCTGATAATGACCAGAGGAATTTCAGGCTCATTTTTCACAGACAGCACTTACGATTTATCGTACTTTACGCTGTATTTACCTTATACTTTAATGGCATTAGCAAGCAAGGTTAGCAACAAATAGACAGAATTACTTCCTGTTTATCAGATTCAGAAATTCCTCGCGGGTTTTGGCTTGTTGAAACACGCCGGTAAAGTCGGATGTGGTGGTAATGGAGTTTTGCTTTTGCACACCACGCATTTGCATACACAGGTGCTGCGCTTCAATCACCACAATTACGCCCATTGGTTCGAGCGTTTTCTGTATGCACTCTTTAATCTGGGTAGTCATGCGTTCCTGTACCTGCATGCGACGGGCAAAGACCTCTACTACGCGTGCTATTTTGCTCAAACCTGTGATTTTGTGGTTGGGAATATAAGCAATGTGCGCTTTGCCAAAAAAAGGCAGCATATGATGCTCGCACATAGAGTAGAAATCAATATCCTTAACAATCACCATTTGCCGGTAATCTTCCGTAAACATGGCAGCGCGAAGAATTTCTTCCGGATCCTGATCGTAGCCATTCATCAAAAACTGCATGGCCTTTGACACACGCTCGGGAGTTTTCAACAGCCCTTCGCGTTCAGGATTTTCGCCCAGAAGTTTAATAATTTCTTGATAATGCGTTGCAATATTATCGGTTTTTCTCTGGTCGAACGGAACTGGCTGATTGATATTAAAATCCATTATTTACTGGTTTGTTTACTGGTTTGTAGTGCGTGCTGCTTAAAGATTTACATGATCGCGCACGGTGTAGGTTTCACTACGCAGCGATGGGAATGTTTTAATTATCTCGGAGCGCAATTCCTGTGCATCCTTCTGTGAACTAAAATCGCCAATACGCACCTTCCAGAAAGGAGCAGAATAGGTTACGTAAATCATATGTTCGGGAAATACTTCGCGAAGCTCTTTTTCAATTTTATATGCCTGACTTTTGGCTGTTCGCTGCGTATTACTCGAAAACACCTGTACACGATAGCCTCCGGTCACAGTAGTTGAGTTCGACTGAGGATTTAGCATTATGTTCTCAATTTTTTTATCCTGAGTAACAACTGCTACAGCTCCGCTTACCGAATCGGGATTCGCCAGATTTTCAAATATATTCTTTTTTGTGGAATGACGTTGTTCCTGTGCATTGCTGTACACAACACCTAAAAACAGGATAAATAATACAAGAAATTGTTTCATAGACAGTAATTTTTATATGCAAAGTTACAAAATGTTATGCGGATGAAGCAAGTTTTTGCTCTTTTTGTTGATAATTTGAAATTTATATCTGCAGTCTGATTCACGGATACGCTTTTCACACAAACAATTAAAACACTAACAAACTGATCATTACATTTATAATTCTTATTTTTTTATTTTTCATTTCTAAATGTTTATCTTTGTTATCCAAACCACAAACAAATGACAAACACTCGCAAATCGACGATTATTGTTGCCGGAGGAAAAGGCGAACGCATGCAAACCAACATTCCAAAACAGTTTCTTGAATTAAACGGAAAACCGGTTTTAATGCATACACTGGATACTTTCAGAAACTTCGACCCCGAAATGGAGCTGATTCTCGTTTTGCCGTCCTCGCAAATTGAGTATTGGAACGCTCTTTGCAAAAAGCATGCCTTTAGTGCTCCGCACAAAATTGCCGAAGGTGGCGCTACACGTTTTCAATCGGTAAAAAACGGCCTTAAAGTCGTTTCGTCACCCGATTATATAGCAATTCACGATGGCGTACGACCACTTGTAAGCCACGAAACTATAACCGATTGTTTTGCAGAAGCCGAAATTTCCGGTGCAGCCATTCCTGTAGTTGATGCGGTCGACAGTTTGCGGAAAATTACGGAAAATGGGAATGTTGCAGTTGACCGATCACTGTATAAAATGGTACAAACGCCACAGGTATTCGAAGCCGGTTTGATAATCGAAGCATACGATCAGGATTTTTCCGAAACTTTTACCGACGATGCGTCAGTTGTGGAAGCTTTTGGTCATAAAGTATCGTTGGTTGCTGGCAACAGAGAAAATATTAAAATTACCACACAAATCGACATGCTGCTGGCCGAAGCAATTCTGAAATCCAGGTAACCCGATCGTATTATTCAGCTAAAAAACATATTTCTGATGGATTTATCGATGCAGGACATAAAATATCTTCCCGGAGTTGGCCCCAAAAAAGCCACTCTCTTTGCTACCGAGCTTGGTATTCGCTCGGTGGAAGATTTGCTGCGTCATTTTCCGTACAAATATGTGGACCGTAGCCGGTTTTATTACTTACACGAAATAAATGGGAATATGCCCTACATACAGGTTAAAGGGCAGATTCTGAAGTTCGACAAAATCGGCGAAGGTAAAAACATGCGTCTTTCGGCCATTTTTACCGACGGAAAAGATACTATCGAACTTGTATGGTTCAAAGGAATAAAATTCATACTTGAAAAATATAAAACCGGCGTGAATTACGTGGTTTTCGGGAAGCCTGCTCCTTTCAACGGAAAATATAACATTGTGCATCCAGAAATTGAACCGGGCACTCAACAATCAATTGATGGACTCGCCGGGCTTCAGCCATTTTACAATACAACCGAAAAAATGAAGTCGGGATATCTGAATTCGCGGGCAATTCAGAAAATCATTCATCCTTTGCTTCAGACTCTGAAAAATGGGATACCCGAAACATTGCCCGCATATCTGTTGGGCCGATACGCTTTGATGAATCTCACCGAATCGCTCATCAATGTGCATTATCCCAAAAATGCGCACGCATTGAACAAAGCACGGCAAAGACTCAAATTCGAAGAGCTTTTTTACATTCAGCTCAGCATACTTCGTCAGTCGAAATGGCGCGAACAGAACTTCAGAGGATTTATTTTTGAAAAAGTAGGAAAAACATTCAACACCTTTTATAAAAACTATCTGCCTTTTGAACTTACAGGAGCTCAAAAACGCGTTTTGCGCGAAATACGCACCGATGTGGGAACCGGCAAACAAATGAACCGACTTTTGCAAGGCGATGTGGGGAGTGGAAAAACCTTAGTGGCGTTAATGGCCATGCTTATAGCCATCGACAATGGTTATCAGGCTGCGTTAATGGCACCTACCGAAATTCTGGCAAATCAGCATTTCGAAACCATAAAAAACTTTCTGGGTGACATGAATGTGTCAGTCGCTTTGCTTACCGGATCAACACGCCCGAAAGTACGCGAAGAACTTCATGCACAGCTACGTTCAGGCGAAATGCACATTCTTATTGGCACTCATGCACTTATTGAAGATACTGTGCAGTTTGCTAATCTGGGCTTTGTGGTTATTGACGAGCAGCATCGCTTTGGTGTGGAACAACGCTCGAAACTCTGGAAAAAGAACGAACATCCACCACACATTCTTGTGATGACAGCCACTCCTATTCCACGCACGCTGGCTATGACACTTTATGGCGATCTGAGTGTTTCGGTCATCGACGAACTCCCTCCGGGCCGTAAGCCCATTCAGACTTTTCATTATTACCAGAGTAAACGTCAGTCGCTGAATCAGTTTATGGCCAAACAAATTAATGCAGGACGGCAAATTTACATTGTATATCCACTTATTCAGGAGTCGGAAAAAATGGATTTGCTCGACCTCGAAAATGGCTATAACTATATTCGCGAGACTTTTCCTGATTACAAAGTAAGCAAAGTACATGGTAAACTGAAAGCTGCCGAAAAAGATTATCAGATGCAGCAGTTTGCTTCGGGACAAACACAAATAATGGTCGCCACAACCGTAATTGAAGTTGGTGTGAATGTGCCAAATGCTTCGGTTATGATTATTGAAAATGCTGAGCGATTCGGACTTTCGCAGTTACATCAGCTTCGCGGTCGTGTAGGACGTGGTGCAGAGCAATCATACTGTATACTTTTAACAGGTTACAAACTGGCTTCCGACACCCGAAAACGCATGGAAATTATGGTGCGCACAAACGATGGTTTTGAAATTTCGGAAGCCGACCTCCAGTTACGTGGTCCCGGCGATCTTGAAGGTACTCAACAAAGCGGTTTACCTTTCGAACTTAAAATAGCCAACCTCGCTCAGGATGGAAAAATGCTCGAAATTGCACGTCGCACAGCCATGGAAATTCTGGAAGATGATCCCACGCTTGACAAGCCTGAAAATTATATTCTGAAATCACAATTGAGAAAATTGAAAACAAATAATATAAATTGGGGCATAATAAGTTAAAAATTGAGAACATGCTTTGACATTTTGTTACATTTTCTTATTTTTGGACGATAGTTTTTCCTTTTGCAATACTTTACAGAAAAAATCATGGAAAAAACACTGGTTATCATTAAACCCGGAGCTATCCAGCGCGAACTTATCGGCGAAGTTATTACACGTTTCGAACGCAAAGGACTTCAGTTGTGCGGAATAAAAATGATTCAGCTAACAGATGAAATTCTGACTGAACACTATGCTCATTTAGCCCAGAAACCTTTTTTTAAACGTATTAAGGACGGAATGATGATTACCCCTGTGATTGTGTGTTGCCTGAAAGGAATTGACGCAGTACATATTGTACACCAAATGGCAGGCAAAACCAATGGTCGTGAGGCCGTACAGGGTACAATCCGTGGCGATTTCAGCATGAGCGTTCAGGAAAATATCGTGCATACTTCCGACACAGTCGAAAATGCCGCTACAGAACTGAAACGTTTTTTCAAAGAAGACGAGATTTTTGATTTCAAACAAAATAATCTCGGATTTCTTTATGCCAACGACGAACTCTGACGCACTTTTCAGAGTCTTTTATTTACCGGGAATTTAAAAGCCCGGTTTACTCAGGCTGCTCATTACAAAACAAACTAATGTACAGCCATTATTTTTTATAAAGCTAAAAAATTTCAGATCAAATGCAGTTTTCTCCCAAAAGAGTACTTTCAATCATATTTCTTACAATAATTATTTCCCAACTGACTGCACAAAAGTCATCACAGTTATTCGTCCCAAAAAAGGACTCTGTGAATATTTACCGCGAAATGTTGAATGACCGGTCTGACGACCTTATGGAAAACCACCCTGCTGACGACATTTACAACAATATCTGGACTGCTGACCGACTTAATCCCTATAAAATTCCGATTGATAGCTTGCCCGACTCTGTTTATGTGGACTGTGCAGGCTACAAGGTTCCTGTGCCTGGTATTATCACCTCCAATTTCGGACCACGCCGTTATCGCTATCATTACGGAACCGACCTGAAACTGAATATTGGCGATTCGGTACGGAATAGTTTCGATGGAAAAATCCGTATTATCGATTACGAGGCTCGTGGATACGGACATTACGTGGTAGTTCGTCACGACAATGGTCTGGAAACTGTGTATGCACATCTTTCGCAGGTTTTAGTTTCTCTCGATCAGGTAGTAAAAGCCGGAGAAGTTATTGCTCTTGGAGGTAACACAGGCCGGTCAACCGGTCCTCACCTGCATTACGAAATACGTTATCTGGGCAATGCCATCGATCCTGCAAGTATTGTAAATTTTCATTCAGGAATACCTCACAACAACATTTACCTTATTACCAAAAAGAAATCATTCTACTACCAGCGTGCAGTTAAAACCCAGCAGGCAGCCAAATACTACACCGTCCGCAGTGGCGACAATCTTGGCAAAATTGCAGCCCGTCATGGTACAAGCATAAATGCTATTTGCCGACTAAATGGCATCAAACAGAACAAAACTCTACGTGTGGGTCAGAAACTAAGGGTTAGATAAACCACCAAACAGATAATCTGCTAATTAAAAATACTATGAATTCAATGCAATTTCCTCTGCAACTCACATTTAAAGTAACCACTCTGAGTAATGACTTTGTGGCAACTGATGCCAATGGTAACACGGTAGCATACGTTCGTCAGAAAATGCTTCGTCTGCTCGAAGAAGTTCAGGTATTCAGCAATGAAAACCGTTCCGAACTGAATTACACGATTCGCGCTAATCGCTGGCTCGACTTTAACTCTACTTACACTTTTACCAATCGAATGGGCTATGAAGTCGGACGTATTGTACGCAAAGGCTGGGCTTCACTCTGGAAAGCTCATTACGAAATATTCGACGAAAAGCAACAATCCGACTTGATTATTCGTGAAGAAAATCCATGGGCAAAAGTATTCGACAATATGTTGGGCGAAATTCCATTACTCGGTGTGCTTTCAGGATATCTTTTTCATCCGGCATACATCGTAACCCGCCCAAACGGCACTGAAGTAGTCAGGCTAACCAAGCAACCTTCATTCTGGGGACGAAAATTCACAGTGGATAAACTCAGTTCGTTCGAGGCAGGCGAAGAAGAGCGTATTGTTCTCGGACTAATGATGATGATTTTACTTGAACGACAGAGAGGATAAAACCTCTCTATTTTTATTTTCTACAATTGCTTAACGCTGTAAAACAAACGTTTGCAGAAGTTTAAAGCTATTCTTCGGAATATCGCAAACACAATAAATCACTATTGCTTTATATTTGCGGATATAACTTTATCCTCTGGTCCTATGAATTCAATCCGCAAATCAGTATCAATAGTGCTGAGCACTCTTTTCCTGACTACATTTAGTATCAGCGTCAATGCTCAAAAGGTTCATACAAGCTATTTATGGCACATGGATCAGCCTGTTTACTGGGCCGACAAAAGTAAAGACAAGGCCGACACTAAGCAATTTGCCGAAGAATCGCACCGACTCAAAGTGAGCGGACAAAACCGTTATCCGGGTAGTACCGTTTCACATCCCACCAATAATCTCGAAGAAATTTTTTCGAAACCCGATCGCGTTCAGGCATATCAATCGTCACCACGTAACGCAGTGAATAGTATTCGCAACCTGCCCAATGCTGGCGCACAGCTTAGTATTTCAGCAGGATTAATGGAAAATCTGCAATCGTTGGGAGCGAAAAATCAATGGGGATACTCTGCTTCGTGGATGAATCCATACAAAGAAGCCATATCTTGGAAAACAACTGATGGTTTTCCGCGTCTGGATGTGGTTGGTTTTACTTACGATCATGCTTTATCGCCACTCGTCAGCGAACGCACGCTCATCAAGCAGATTAAAGCTCATCAATATGTAGCCAACAAATACTATGGATTTGTATCCAAAGGTTACTGGCCCGCCGAATGTGCATTTTCTGAACGTATTATCAAGGCACTGGTCACCTGCAATATCGAGTGGTCGGTCATTGCAAACAGCCATCTTGCACGAACTCTTTCCGACTATGAACACCCGTACAATATTAATGGAAATGTAGATGCTCCTAATCGTGCAGACCTTGTAAATACGAAAGGTCTGAACTGGTTTGATGCGACCATCGATGGACGGGGAAGTCGTCTTGCGGCTCCATATTGCTATCAGGCACACAAAGCTCAGTATATCGACCCAGCAACCGGCACAGCATACAAAATCGATGTGATTCCAATGTGTAATTATATAAGCTATGTGGATGGTTACAGCGGAGCCAACACTAGCGACATTGCATCAAGAATAGCCCCTTTCAGTAATGAAACACATCCAAGCATTGTGCTTTTGGCACACGACGGAGATAATGCCTGGGGAGGTGGAAGTTCATATTACAACGAAGCTGTCACAAGTTTTAGTCATGCGGCTACCAGTGCGGGATATATGCCTACAACCATTCAACAGTTTCTGAATGACAATCCGGTGCCCTCTTCCGATATTGTTCGAGTGGAAGATGGAGCATGGGTAAATGCTGAAAGCGATTGGGGTCATCCACAATTTATCAATTGGTTATGGCCACTTTACAGCAAAACAAATTATCGGTTTGACCCTGAAGGTTGGACAGAAGATGCAAGAAACTGGGCAGTAATTACAACTACCGAAAACTATGTGAACATGGCCGAAGATCTCGAAGGAAATAATTTGAGAATACAATATATAGCCGATGGTGGTAGTGCTGCCACAAATGCCGAAAAAGCATGGCATTTTTATTTTGGCGGGTTAAATTCAGGTTTTATGTATTACGGGAAAGCCGAAGACATGGAAGTGAAACCATCGCTTACCGGCAATATAGCCATAGATTATGCTCTGAAAGTGATTCAGGCAAACCCCGGAACCGACAACACAGCTCCTTCTGTGTTTATTCCTCAACGCTTTCCTTACAATCCGGGATCGACTGGCTTCGGACCAACCACAGGCTACAAGAAAGTAAATTATTCATCCGATTTTCATGTGTGGACTTATGCGTACGACGTGAACGGACTATCGTCTGTAAAACTGAAATACCGAACCGATAAAGATGGCGTAAATCCTGTAGAAAGTAATGAAAACGACACTTACACTGGAGGCAGCGAAGTAAGTCAGTGGAGCGAAATAGAAATGACACGCCGACCAATGAAAGCCGATCCAACTGATGATTCTGAGCTGAATTTCTTTATTCAACCCATGGCGAAGGCTGATTTGTGTTATGCTGAAATAACAGGACTGAAAGACACACTTGTTGACTATTATGTGGAAGCTATAGACATGAAAGGAAATATATTCAGAAGTCCTATTCAGCATGTATATATCGAAAGCGGTGATGGAAGCAACGGCGGAAGCACTAACCCCGATGTCAGCTGGACACCTGAAAAACCGAAAACAAACGAAAATATCATCATTAGCTGTAAAAATGCAACTGCAGCTTCCCGCCTTCATTGGGCTGTGAATAACTGGACTTTGCCAAATGCTGCTTATCAGCCTTCAGGTACTGTGGTTGCAACCGGTGGAGCCGTTCAGACACCTTTCACAAACTACGATGGCGTTTGGCAGGTCGTACTTGGCCCGTTCAACAACCCTGCGCAGGCTGTAAGCGAACTCAATTTCGTAATAAAACACGAAAGCAACTGGGATAACAACGGAGGAAACGATTATAAAATTACTATTGAAACTGCTGCTACAAACAATCCTACAGCGCAAAATATCAACAAAACCATCAATCAGAACGATAGTTACACATTCAGCATGGTCGATTTGGGATTTAAGAGTCCTCTCAATAACCAGTTTGGATATATTAGTATAATAAAGTTACCCGAAAACGGTCAGTTACTTTATAATTCAGTTCCGGCAGTAATTAATGAAAAATACACAGACCCGACAAAACTTGTCTACCAGGCAGCTACCACAAACGCATATTTCAACTTCGTCATTGCCGACAATCAGAATAACGAAAGTGATGCCACTTACACGGCTTCATTTAATGTAGTCGATCCGAACATCACTCCAATCACTGTTTCGTTCAAAAAGCCGCAGGAATGGGGCTCAGCAGCGGTAAATATTTGGGCATGGAATAGTGGAGGAAATATTTTCAGCACATGGCCCGGCCCACAAATGCAGGCTCAAACTGCAGACTGGTATAGCTACACATTCAATGCAGGCGTTAAAACAGTGAATGTCATTTTCAGCAAAAACGGAACTCCACAGACTGTCGATATAATGAATATCACTCAAAGTGCCTGCTTCGAATCGGACGGCATGACTTCAAATAAGATCAATGTAAAAACAACCAATTGTTACAGTTCACTACCCAAATCTCAAGCAGAGGAAATTGTAAAAATCTATCCGCAGCCGGCAGGAGATCATTTCTATATAGAATTTTCAAAACCTATATCTGAAAATTCCATTATTGAGATCACAAACATGAGCGGACAAACAATTATCAGCAAACCATTCAATGGAAATACAGCCAAAATTCAATGCGGTGAGCTTTCAGGGGGAATCTACGTTCTTAAAGTGATTTCAAATGACGGAAACATAATTTCTAAACACAAATTAGCCATCCAATAAACAATTCTGAATCTAATCCCCGACTCTGGAACGCTGAAACTTTGAAACTTTAAAACTCTCGAACTTAAATTCGGGCGTGCCCCTTTGGGTCGGGCTTTCCACTACAATGCCGGTATGAAACTGATTATTTACTAATAAAGCTACACGCCGGCATTTCCGCTGCAATCCCTCACGCATCGCTAACCACAAACTCTCAGCATTAATCAACCACCCAATAAGCTTCTTTCTGGCTACCATACAAAACCTGTTTATCTTCAATCAATAATACTTTCTAATTACTACTTATCTTTTGACTTTCGACTAATTACTACCGACTACTTACTTGTCACTCTCTCACCTTCTCACCTCTCACCTTCT
>SAAO01000081.1 GCA_009929375.1 Bacteroidia bacterium | reverse complement strand
GATTTTAGGGTTGAACATAATTTTAGCCAATTCCGGAGGATCATCTTCGTATTCCCCTGGTATCAGCAAAGCAACGATGCGTTTGGATACGTCGATTTGTGGTGCTGCCAAACCAACGCCTGCGCGCAAGTTGAGTTGCTCGGCAATTTTTTCATCCTGACTGTTCGAAAGGAACTCCATCATTTCTGCAGCGATACTTCGATCTTCTGCAGATAACGGAAAAGTGACCGGGTCGGCTGACCTGCGCAATGTAGGATGACCTTCACGGATGATGTTATCCATCGTTATCATGCATGCATTCCTCCTTTTACTGGTTTTTATATTGAAATGATTGGACTTGCAAACTGCAAAACACTTCACGTTACATAGTACACGTTTCGAAAAAAAAAAGCTAGACTCATCTTTTCTCTTGTAATATAGAATGGGTATGTGTAAAATAGAAAAATGAAAAAATGATTACACAATGGTGTGAGGTTTTTTTAACTCTATAGCGAAAGAAGAGATGATTTTTATGACAGCTGCTAAAGATTATATTGAAAAAGTCTATAAAAAGGTTGAAGATAGAGGCCCGCATCAAAAAGAATTCTTACAGGCGGTAAGAGAGTTGTTCGACACGATCGAACCAGCTTTGGAAAAGAACCCGCACTACATAAAATGGAACATTCTGGAAAGAATGGTAGAACCTGAACGCATCGTTTCCTTCCGTGTTCCTTGGATGGATGACAAAGGGGATGTCCAAGTCAGTAAAGGTTTCCGGGTCCAATTCAATTCAGCAATCGGACCATACAAAGGCGGTTTGCGTTTTCACCCGACCGTCAACGAAAGCATCCTGAAATTTTTAGGTTTCGAACAAATCTTCAAAAACAGCCTGACTGGATTGCCGATCGGCGGCGGTAAAGGCGGATCCGATTTCGATCCGAAAGGTAAGTCCGATGCTGAAGTGATGCGATTCTGCCAATCATTTATGACTGAGTTGCAAAGACACATCGGTCCGACGTTGGACGTCCCTGCTGGGGATATCGGTGTCGGCGGACGCGAAATTGGTTACATGTATGGCCAATACAAACGTTTGAATGGCGCTGAAACAGGTGTTCTGACCGGCAAACCGGTCGTTATGAACGGAAGCCTGGCGCGTACAGAAGCGACAGGATATGGTTTGGTCTACTACACACAAGAAATGCTGAAAGCGAACGGAAAATCGTTTGCCGGCCAAAAAGTGGTGGTATCCGGAAGCGGGAATGTTGCCATCTACGCTATCGAAAAAGTTCACGAATTTGGCGGTACAGTAGTGGCCTGTTCTGATTCCAATGGATATATCTATGATGAATCCGGAATCGATGTCGCTTTGCTTCAGGATATCAAAGAAGTTCGTCGTGAAAGATTGACTGCTTATGCTGCTGAAAAAGCGACAGCTGTATATAAAGATGGCAGTGTCTGGGACTTTGATCTGAACTATGATATTGCCTTGCCTAGCGCAACGCAAAATGAAATCGACAAAGACCAAGCTGAAAGATTAGTCAAAGCAGGCGTTTATTGTGTCAGCGAAGGCGCGAACATGCCGAGCACATTGGAAGCTGTGGAAGTCTATGCGGAGAATAATGTTTTTTATGGGCCGGCTAAAGCAGCCAATGCAGGCGGAGTTGCGACTTCCGCGCTGGAAATGGCACAGAACAGTGCCCACAGCCATTGGACGTTCGAAGAAGTCGACGGCAAGCTGCAGGAAATTATGGCAAACATCTTTAAGACAGCTGAAAAAACAGCTGAAGAATATGGCATACCGGGCAACTATTTGGCAGGTGCCAACATCGCGGCGTTTGTGCAAGTTGCGGATGCTATGATTTATCAAGGGTTGGTTTAAAAAAATTCAGCATAAATTTTTACAAAAAAGGTCATTTCTTAATTGAAATGGCCTTTTTTCTTTGTTTTTGAGAGGAATGAACCTCGATTTTAATCATATTTTCATAATGGTGAGATTGTGATTTCGTGAATGAATGGAACGGCGGGGTATAATCCGTGAAATAATAACAAACTGGTTATGAAAAGCTGCAGAAAATGGTTATCCAAAAAGAGGTAGTTATAATAAAAAGACTGTTATACTTTTGAAAGCCCATTCCATCAATGATTCGCATATTTTTTAAAAACAGTTTCAGAATTAAAATGATACAGATGTCTTGCGTTGATTGCGACAATCTGCAAAAATACGTAATAATAATGATTCAACAAAAAGACATTAAGGTGATAAGTATGCTCGTTAAACAGTGAACAAAACTCTTTTGCTAAACGCTTACAATTAGGTAGCAATCGATATTCTGTGCACAAAAAGTGAAAACTGTCCTTTTGCCTTGCATATATTTCGGATGCGTGGTAAATTATTCATGTAACAGCTGTGAATTAGTACAGTTGAAATCATCTGTATAAACCTCATCGACAGAGATGAAATATCAAGGGAATAGAGAGGAAAGTGTTAGCATGGCTACAAAACAAACAAAAATCGACATTGACGCATTATTAAGCAGCACGAACACAGA
>SAAO01000030.1 GCA_009929375.1 Bacteroidia bacterium | reverse complement strand
TCGTCTGGATATTGTTCTACAAAATTTAGTAAATTCATGCCTTTTCTGATTTGTTTTTACAAAAATAATCAAATTAGGCGAAATAACGGATAATCATTATTTCTTTTATCCATTCCCCACATAAGTTTATTCTTCAAAGTTGTAAAAAAAGTCTGGTTCATTACTTTTACAACTTTAATGCTGTAAGGAGCTTTTCTGATACGGAGTTTGATGTTTTCGTCGAGAATCACCGAACGCCCATCGACCGAGAGCTGATAACAATGACTGCGACTGTGTACTTCCAGATCGATTGTCCAGTCATCGGGCACAATCAGTGGCCTTACATTCAGACTGTGCGATGCCACTGGTGACAGCAGAAAATTCCGTGCCTGAGGAGCCACAATCGGACCACCAACACTCAGCGAATATGCTGTAGAACCGGTAGGAGTGGAGATAAGTAAACCATCGGCTTGATAAGTATGTATTGCTTCGGAATTTAAATGTGTGTTGATGCTTATCATCGATGAACTGTCCTGCTTCAGCACGGAAATTTCGTTCAGCGCATACGGATTTTCAATCGCAACAGCACCATCAGATGTTTCAACCTGCAACAACGAACGTTCCTCCGTGTAATAATCGCCCTTTATCAGAGCTTCGAGCGCAGGAATAATGTTTTCAGTGGCTACATCCGCCAGAAAACCCAGACGACCCGTGTTGATGCCCAACACAGGAATGTCTTTTTGTCCTACGCAGGCAGCTGTATTCAGAAAAGTGCCATCTCCTCCTATACTTAACGCAATATCCGCATTGAACGAATTATTTTTTATGATTTCAGTGCGTTCAGGGCAGCAGTCGGCGTTTTCTCTGATATATTTGTAAAGCGCTTCTTCGAGAATAAATACAGAGTCGGTCTGTTCAAAAAATTTGAATATCAGCTGTATGTGTGAAAGAATCACAGACCGGTGAATGTTGGCAAAAATAGCTATTCTCATTTTCAGAATGTTGTGTGGCAGTTGGTAATACAGTTTTATTACGGCGATAATCCGGAGCTGTTAAATTCAAAAATATTGAAAGTTCGGAACTGTATCATAGCAGGTTCAATTTTTTAAATTATTTTTGTACCTGAAAATGAATGTTCGTTTCAATACAGAATACAAAGGAACAAAATGTAGATGAAACTCACAAACGAATAATTCAGTATTTTTTTTGATCTCATATAGGCCGGGATGCTATTGAACTGATAGAGCCTGTGCTGTAATTTACGATTGTTATGACAAAATTAAGTGTAAATATCAATAAGGTAGCCACAATACGCAATGCAAGAGGCGGCAATGTGCCCGATGTGTGTAAAGTTGCTTTGGACTGCGAATCCTTCGGAGCGGAAGGAATTACAGTGCATCCGCGTCCCGATGAACGTCATATTCGCTACAAGGATGTACTGGATTTAAAACCCATTCTGAAAACTGAATTTAATATTGAAGGAAATCCTAATCCTGAATTTATTAAACTGGTTTTATCGGTAAAACCACATCAGGTGACACTTGTGCCCGATGCGCACGATGCCATAACTTCGAATGCCGGTTGGAATACCGTGCATAATATTGATTTCCTAACCGAAGTAACTGCCCGTTTTAAGGAAGCCGGAATTCGTGTTTCGATTTTTGTGGATGCCGATCCGCGTATGGTGGAGTTTGCAGCCAAAGCCGGTGCTGACCGCGTGGAACTTTATACCGAACCTTATGCAACCGGATATCCGATCGACCGTGAAAAAGCTGTGGCTCCGTTTGTGGAGGCTGCTCGCGTGGCAAAACAGCTTGGTTTAGGGCTGAATGCGGGCCACGACCTGAGTCTTGAGAATCTAAAATATCTCCATACAATGATTCCATGGATCGACGAAGTGTCGATTGGCCATGCCCTGATTGCTGATGCATTATATTTCGGACTTGAAAATACAATAAAACAATACAAAGAACAGTTAATGTAAGGTGAGGCACAGTTTTTGAAAGGACTGAAATCATCTGAAAAATCGTATAACAATTTACAACTAATAAATTATGAATTTAATGCTTATTCTACAAGCTGCCACAGGCACACTGACAGATTCAACAGCTTTGAATGCCACCACAGCAGCTCCTGCTGCAGAGATGAACCTTTGGGAAATGTTTCAGTATGGAGGTCCCATTATGTATGTGCTGGTTATAATGTTTGCACTTGCCATGTATTTGTTTATCGAACGAATGGTAACGCTAAAACAGGCTTCGAAAGAGGATAATACATTTATGAACCGTATTAAGGATTATATTTACGATGGTAAAATTGATGCGGCTAAAAAACTTTGTCAGGAAACCAATACTCCTACTTCGAGAATGGTTGAAAAAGGAATCAGCCGTTTGGGTCGTCCAATGAGCGATGTGTTGGTGGCTATCGAAAACGTAGGTAACCTCGAAATCGCCAAACTTGAGAAAGGACTTGTCATCATGGCTTCGGTTTCGGGGGGTGCTCCAATGCTCGGATTTCTTGGGACTGTGACCGGGATGGTTTCGGTTTTCTTCGATATGGCTCAGAAATCAGGAGGTTCAATTCAGTTAGGCGACTTGTCGGTAGGTATGTATCAGGCCATGGTAACTACTGTGGGTGGACTTGTTGTAGGTATTCTTGCCTATTTCTTTTATAATTACCTTGTGTCGCGCATCGATTCAGTGGTTCGAACCCTCGAATCGAGAACAATGGAATTTCTCGATCTGTTGAATGAACCAGCTTAAAAAGAGATAAGCAGTAAGCGGTAAGCAGTAAGATTCAGTTAGGAGATTACATTTTTACCATTTCAGACTTATTATTTGTATCTTAAAAGGTTCACCCAACATTTAATGAACTAATAAATCAACTAAAATGGCTTTAAAAAGACGAAATAAAGTTGAGGCATCGTTTGCGATGTCGTCAATGACAGATATCATTTTTCTTTTATTGATATTTTTTGTCATATCATCTACTATGTCCTCGCCAAGTGATATAAAGATAAATTTACCTCAGAGCGGAGCCAAAACATCTTCGAAACCTGTGGTAGCCAGGGTCTCGATCGACGAGAATGGCCTTTATTACATATCGAAAGGTGGCGAACAGGCAGTAGCAGTGGCCGAAGAAATGCTCGATTCCTACATTACAGGAATAGTGGCACAGGACACTTCTACATTTATCGCATTGCATGCCGATCAGAATATTCCGTACAAACAGGTTGTGAAGGTACTGGATATTGCCAATCAGCATAAACTGAAATTAGTAATTGCAACAAAATCACCAGAAAAATAAAATTCAACGTGAATAAAGCTGATATATATGGTATAACCGGATCTGTGATTTCATGTATCCTGCTGTTTCTGTTGCTCTGGTTGGTGGTTATTCCCACTTCTCAACAGCCACAGGACGATGAGGGTATCATGGTCAGTTTCGGGGATGCTGTCGATGGTGGCGGTCCGGTACAGGAAGTGCAGGCTGCGACAAAACCGGTGGAAACATCGCCTCCTCCTACTTCCACAACAAAACCTGTAAAAGAAAATTTGATGACGCAGGATAATAACTCGCTGGCCATAGCCGAACAAAAGAAAAAGGATCGCGAAGCACGTGAAGCAGCCGAAAGAGAGCGTCGGGAACAGGCGCGTATCGAAGCCGAAAGAAAACGTAAAGAGCAGGAAGCTATTGATAAAGCCAATGCTTTGATGGGAGGTATGGGCTCCAATACAGGAGGGTCAGGAAGCGGAACAACCACCGGAAATACAACTCAGGGAAATCCATTAGGCTCAGGTTCGTCGGGTGGAAACTCGTGGTCGTTGAGTGGTCGTTCGCTGAGTGGTCGATTGGTGCAGCCAAGTTATAACAGTAACGAGGAAGGCAGAATTACTGTGAACATTCGTGTGGATGCTAACGGAAATGTAACAAGTGCTTCGGTAGGGTCTCCTACCAATATTTCGAGTACAGAATTGCGTAATGCAGCTATTTCTGCTGCCAAAGCTACGAAATTTACTTCCGGTAACGGAGTGGCTGCAGGTACTATTACCTATAATTTCCGTCTGAGGTAATCAGATTTAAGTAAAAAAATAATACACTACGCCATGAAAATATGTGTTTTTCTTGCCGAAGGTTTCGAGGAAATTGAAGCTGTTGCGCCGATAGATATTTTTCGCCGTGCTGCTATTGAGGTGATCACTGTATCGGTTACAGGCAATAAAGTAGTTGCCGGAGCTCATGCAATACCAGTACTGACTGATGTTTTGTTCGAAGATGCAGGTTTTGCTACTGATGATTTCTTGTTTTTACCCGGAGGAATGCCCGGAACCACGAATCTTGGTAATCATGAGGGATTGCGTAAGTTGATTGTTGAAAAGTATTCGCAGGGTGGAAATCTGGCAGCCATTTGCGCAGCACCCTCCATTCTTGGAAATTTGAATATGCTGAATGGAAAAGAAGCAATTTGTTATCCCGGGTTCGAAAACGCTTTGAAAGGAGCTTCGCTTTCGGAGCAAAAGGTGGTTCAGTCCGGCAATGTATTTACTGCCAAAGCGGCCGGTGTGGCTATTGAGTTTGCGCTCCGTATTGTCGAAAATATAAAAGGTGCTGAAGTTGCAAAGTCAATTCGTGAAGCTATTTTTCTGTAGACAAATTATACATTAGTCCAAAAACGAAAAAAGGAATATCAAATCTGATATTCCTTTTTTCGTTTCAATACAATGCTTTTGCTTAGTTGATAGAAGCATTAAGTTCAGCACCCGGTTTGAATTTAGCAACCTTTTTAGCGCCGATTGTAATTGTTTGTTTGGTAGCAGGGTTGATTCCCTGACGGGCTGCGCGTTCTGATACTGAGAATGTTCCAAAACCTACAAGACTAACTTTGTCACCGGCAACAAGAGTTTCCGATACGGCTTTAACTGTGGCGTCTAACGCTTTTTTAGCATCTGCTTTACTAAGACCTGATTCTGCGGCAATAGCATTGATTAATTCTGCTTTGTTCATAAGAATTTCTGATTTTTTTTGATTTAAAACAATAAACATACATTTTGACCCTGCAAATGTAACTGTTTGAAAATAAATAACAAACAATAAAGTAGAAAAAATCATCATTTTTTCGTTCAATTTCAAAAAATATGTTAGAAAACATATTTACAGGGGATAAAATCATTACTTTTGTGTTGCATTTTTATTCAGGAACCTTCTCTGGTGAGGTGCTCGATAAAAATGTATATTTGTTTTTAAGCATATAAATCCTGTAGTCCGGGTTTTCTACTGTTGGTCCGGGCTGATTTTATTGTGTAAAATCTTTACAATAACATTAATCGTAAATATGAATAGCTTTCTTGATAACCTGACTCCTGTGGTCAAAAATTTGCTTGCCATAAATATCATTATGTGGCTGCTCACGCTTGTTGCACCCGGTTTTCTAATGCGTTGGGGAATCGACTTTTCCATCGAAGATATTTTGGGAATGCATTATTGGGCAGCCGAAAAATTTAATCCGGCTCAGCTTGTGACTTATATGTTTATGCATGGAGGATTCAATCATATGTTTTTCAATATGTTTGCACTCTTTATGTTTGGCTCGGCTCTGGAGTCGGTTTGGGGTCCCCGCAAATTTTTATTGTATTATCTGGTAACCGGTGTGGGCGCAGGTATCGTTCAGCAGCTTTTCTGGACTATTGAATTTCAGCCATTTGTTACTGCAATGAACGATGCTGTGTTGGCTCATCCTGAAGAAGCAGGCTCTATATTATTGCATAAAGCCAGTCAGCTTAATCTTCCGCTGACTGTAGGTGCTTCAGGATCGGTTTTCGGACTTTTGCTTGCTTTTGGCTGGCTTTTCCCCGAAGCGCGTTTGATGATGTTGTTTATTCCTGTTCCTATAAAAGCCCGTATCTTTGTATTGCTGTACGGTGTGGTTGAACTGTTTTTGGGTGTGGCCAATTTCTCCGGCGACAATATAGCTCACTTTGCGCACCTCGGAGGTATGCTTTTTGGTGCTATTCTGATTCTTATCTGGCGCAAAAAGCGGACTGTTTTTTAAGTTTCATATCCCGGTTTTTATTATAGTTTGAAATTCATAATCGTTTTTATAGTATTCAAAAAATGGATTTTGTCGAAAAAATAAAACAGCTTTATCGTCAGGGTGATGCACTCACCCGTTTGATATTTCTGAATGTGGCAGTTTTTGTGCTGGTTCAGATTGTCCTGATCAGTTTTCGTCTTTTCAATGTGTCGGCTGATTCTATCCTCACATGGTTGGCTGTACCTGCGGATTTATACGGGCTTTTGAATCGCCCGTGGACCATTCTTTCGTACATGTTTCTTCATGAGAAATTTTTCCACATCCTCTTCAATATGTTTGCTTTGTATTGGTTCGGAAAACTTTTTCAGATGTATTTCAACGACAAACAGCTGGTAGCTCTGTATTTGCTGGGAGGTTTTGGCGGTGCTCTGTTTTATGTGCTCGCCTATAATATTTTCCCGTTGTTTGCTCCCAATGTAGCTTTCAGTCTGCTTCTGGGTGCTTCAGGGTCAATTATGGCAATCATTCTGGCTGTGGCATTTCGTGCACCCGACATGGAAATGCGCTTAATGTTTCTGGGCGCAATAAAGCTAAAATACATAGCGTTATTTGTGGTTTTGGCCAGCTTTTTCGGCATAACTTCGGAAAATGCGGGAGGCGAAATTGCACACCTTGGCGGAGCTTTGGTGGGTTATATTTTTGTTGTATCTTTGCGAAGCGGGAAGGATATTACCCGTGGATTGAACCGGTTTATCGACTGGATGTTGGGCATGTTTAAGCCGCGAAAAATGAAGATAAAGAAAGGTGGCGCGCAGACCGGACGTAAAATGACCGATGCGGAATACAATGTAAACAAAGCACGTCGCATGGAAGAAATTGATCGTATTCTGGATAAAATTAAAACTTCCGGATACGAAAGCCTTACTGCCGAAGAGAAAAAACGTTTGTTCGATCAAAGTAAAAATTAATGGTGTCGGTTATCGCAGAACCCCTTAAATAAAGCATGTTCGGAAGAATTCTAGTAAAAAGCATAGCGCTGATTGCCAATGTGGTAGTTGTGCTTTTGTTGTTTATAGCTCTGTTGGCTACTAAAGTGAGCCCGGAGAAAATTCTGCTGCCTGCTTATACCACCCTTATTTTTCCTATAATTGTACTGTTTAATATCGGGTTTATCCTGTTTTGGGCCCTGGCAAAAAAGTGGCATTTTCTTATTTCGCTTGCTGCTCTGATTTATGCTGCACCCGAAATAGCACTGGCAATTCCCACGCATTTTGGAAAATCCGAAACTGCTTTGGACGAAAAACATATTACTGTAATGACTTACAATGTAATGCTGACCGGCATGCTTGTAAAAGATACGGATGAAAATCCCAATAAGGTAATTCGTTTAATACGGGCACAGGATGCCGATGTGGTTTGTCTGCAGGAGTTTTCCGTTAGTCCCGAAAAAAAATATCTGACTGAAAGTGATATCCGGAAAGTGTTTCGCGATTATCCCTATAAACATATTACTTACAAATATCGTAGTAACTGGAGTCTGGTAGGTATAGCTACTTTCTCTAAATTCCCGATTGTAAAAAGAGATACTGTACATTTCGATTCCGACTATAATCTTTGCCAGTTTTCTGATATTGTAGTCGATGGAGATACAGTGCGTTTTGTAAATGTGCATCTTGAATCGAACCGGCTCACACATCAGGATAAACTGATGCCTATTGAACTTAAGGATAATTTCAATACCGAAAATCTTTCGGGCACAACCTTGCACCTTTCACGTAAACTGGGTGCTGCTTATCGTGTTCGGGCTCAGCAGGCCGATTCGGTTGCTGCTATGGTGCGACGTTCGCCTTACGAAACAGTTGTGTGTGGCGATTTCAACGATTTACCTTTGTCATATGCTTATTCAAAAATTAAAGGTAAGATGAAGGACGCTTACGCTGAATCGGGTTTTGGCCCCGGCCATACTTACAACGAGTCAATTTTCCGTTTTCGTATCGATCATATATTTTGTTCTCCGGAATTTGGCGTGCTCGACTGTGAAATTATTAAGAACGGAGCTTCTGATCATTATCCTGTAATTGCTAAAATTAAAATATAACACTAACAACACAAACTTTTAAAATTTGATATTATGAGTATTCCTGCTAATCTGAAGTACACCAAAGAACATGAATGGGTACGTGTGGAAGGTGATGTGGCCTATGTAGGCATTACCGACTATGCTCAAAGCGAACTTGGTGAAATTGTATTTGTCGAAGTAGAAACTGTGGGCGAAAACCTGGCTGCCGGCGAAGTATTTGGTACAGTTGAGGCTGTAAAAACTGTTTCTGAGCTTTTCCTTCCTGTAGATGGTGAGGTTCTGGAGTTCAATACTGCGCTTGAAGATGCCCCTGAGCTTGTAAACGAAGATCCTTACGGTAAAGGGTGGATGGTGAAACTTTCTGTGGCTGACGCTGCTCAGCTCGATGGATTGCTTTCTGCTGCCGATTACGAGGCGCTTATAGGAGCATAGTCACAACTTAGATGTTGTTTTGAAGGGGAATTCTCGATAAGAGACTTCCCTTTTTTATATGTAGCCGGTTTGAACCAAAGTGATAAAGTTTTGTTTGTTATGATGAATATATTTTGAATTGAAACAAAAATGCTCAAAAATATTTCATTTTGTATTGCATAAATAAAAAATAGCAGTATCTTTGCACAGAATTAAAAAATGAGCAATGAATCGCAGTTTTCTACATATTATTCTACTCGGTATTATTATTCTCTTGCAAAACAAGACGAAGTGAGTTTGGTATGTAATTAATTGTATGTAATATATAAAGCCTTTCTCACTACGGTGCGAAAGGCTTTTTAGTTCACTACAACTCCCGTTACTGCAACTCTCTTTTGCGGAGTGCACAAGCTATGATGGGAAGATGGAATGATAAAATACGAATTGCTTGTTGGTTGATTCAGAGAAAAGAATCTATGTAACCAATAGTATATTGTAAATGATTAAATTGTAAATCGAAAGAATATGGACAGACTTTTTATTTTTGACACAACATTGCGCGATGGTGAACAGGTGCCGGGTTGCCAGTTGAATACAGTAGAAAAGATTCAGGTAGCCAGAGCCCTTGAGGAACTTGGTGTGGATGTGATCGAAGCAGGTTTTCCTGTGTCGAGTCCGGGCGATTTTAAATCGGTGGTGGAAATCTCGAAAGCGGTGACCTGGCCAACCATTTGTGCGCTTACACGTGGGGTGCAAAAGGATATCGAAGTCGCCGCCGAAGCTCTTCAATATGCCAAAAGCAAACGTATTCATACCGGTATCGGAACTTCCGATTTTCATATCAAATACAAATTTAATTCTACACAGGATGAAATTCTCGAACGTGCTGTGGCTGCTGTAAAATATGCCAAAAAGTATGTGGAGGATGTGGAGTTTTACTGTGAAGATGCCGGTCGTACCGATAATGTATACCTCGCACGTGTGGTGGAAGCTGTGATCAAAGCCGGCGCTACAGTGGTGAATATACCCGATACCACAGGTTATTGTCTGCCGCATCAGTATGGCGAAAAAATTAAATTTCTGCTCGAAAATGTAAACGGAGTACACAATGCAGTACTTTCTACGCATTGTCATAACGACCTTGGTATGGCTACAGCCAATACAATGGCTGGTGTGCTTAATGGTGCCCGTCAGGTAGAGGTGACCATAAATGGTATTGGTGAACGTGCCGGAAATACTTCACTCGAAGAAATTGCCATGATTCTGAAATGCCACAAAAATCTGGAAATTGATACCAACATCAATACTCAGAAAATATATTCAACCAGCCGAATGGTTTCCAGCTTAATGAATATGCCTGTGCAGCCAAACAAAGCTGTGGTTGGACGTAATGCTTTTGCGCATTCGTCTGGAATTCATCAGGATGGAGTGCTCAAAAACCGCGAAAGCTACGAAATTATGGATCCTACTGATGTGGGAATCGATAAAAATTCTATTGTGCTTACTGCCCGCAGTGGCCGTGCTGCCCTGAAACATCGTCTTTCCGTACTTGGTGTGGAAGTGGAAGGTGAACAACTGGATAAAATTTACGAAGAATTTCTTAAATTAGCCGACAAGAAAAAAGATATCAACGACGACGATGTATTGGTGCTTGCAGGCAAGGAACGCTCCGAAAAACAAAGAATCAAACTCGACTACCTTCAGGTTACTTCGGGCGTGGGAGTTCGTTCAGTGGCAAGCATCGGATTGCTTATTGCCGGCGAAAAATTCGAAGCTGCTTCGTCGGGTAATGGTCCGGTAGATGCTGCTATCAAAGCGCTGAAAAAAATTATAAACCGCACTATGACTCTGCAGGAATTTACCATTCAGGCTATCAGCAAAGGTAGTGATGATTTGGGTAAAGTGCATATGCAGGTGGAGCATGCTGGCATTGTTTACTACGGATTCGGTGCCAATACCGATATTGTGGCTGCTTCGGTCGAAGCTTATATCAATGCAATAAATCAGTTTGTAAAGTAAATCAGTTTACCCAAATGGGAATAATGAGCTGATTTTTATGAAGAATAACTTTTAAATTAAAATCAAATTCCAAAACATATAAAATATATGTCAAGCAACAATCAAACTTCCTCTTCTGCAGGACCAGCTACCCTTTTCGATAAAATATGGGATGCTCATGTGGTTTCGTCAGTCGAAAACGGACCCACACAATTGTATATTGATCGTCATTTTTGCCACGAGGTGACAAGTCCTCAGGCCTTTAACGGATTACGTGCCCGCGGACTGAAGGTTTTCCGTCCTGATAAAACCACAATGACGGCCGACCACAATACGCCTACAATTGATCAGGATCAACCTGTAAAAGATCCCATTTCGCGCAATCAGCTCGATACTTTTGCACGCAATGCTTCCGAATTCAATATGCCGCTTTTCTATCCGCTCGGACACGAAAAAAACGGCGTGGTGCATATTATTGGCCCTGAAAACGGCTTTACACAACCGGGAATGACCATTGTTTGTGGCGACAGTCATACTTCAACACACGGTGCTTTTGGTGCTATTGCCTTTGGTATCGGAACCAGTGAAGTGGAAATGGTACTTGCTACCCAGTGTATTCTGCAGACACGCCCCAAAACCATGCGTATTACATTTAATGGTAAACTTGGAAAAGGTGTAACAGCAAAGGATTTGGCACTTTATATGATTTCGAAACTGACTACTGGTGGTGCTACCGGTTATTTTGTGGAATATGCCGGTGAAGCTATACGCAATATGAGTATGGAAGAACGCATGACCGTATGTAATCTTTCGATTGAAATGGGTGCCCGTGGTGGTATGATTGCTCCCGATGAAACGACTTTTGCGTATGTAAATGGTCGTGAATTTGCTCCTAAAGGCGAAGAGTGGGAGCAGAAATTAGCATACTGGAAAATCCTTAAAACAGATGAAGGTGCAAAATTCGACAAAGAACTTGTGTTCGATGCGGCCGATATTCAGCCTATGATTACTTACGGAACAAATCCGGGTATGGGTATGGGTATTACAGAATCAATTCCTACACTCGATCAGATTGATGAAGCAGGACGCATTTCATTCGAAAAATCATTGAATTATATGGGTTTTCAGGCGGGCGAAAAACTCGAAGGAAAACAGATCGACTTTGTGTTTCTTGGTAGTTGTACCAATGGTCGTATCGAGGATTTCCGCATTTTTGCCAACTATGTAAAAGGTAAAAAGAAAGCCGACAATGTAACTGCATGGCTTGTGCCCGGTAGTTGGAAAGTGGAACAGCAAATTCGCGAAGAAGGTTTGCTCGATATTCTGACAGAGGCTGGTTTCAAAATGCGTCAGCCGGGTTGCTCGGCTTGTCTGGCTATGAACGACGACAAAGTGCCTGCCGGCAAATATGCCGTTTCTACTTCGAACCGAAATTTCGAAGGGCGTCAGGGACCCGGAGCGCGTACTATTCTGGCCAGCCCTCTCGTAGCTGCTGCTGCTGCCATCACCGGTCGCATCACAGATCCGAGAGCTTAGCAGGCACACGGAGTATACAGAGAATACGGAATATCACAGCTCAGAGTTATGTTACATAAAGAGTTAACCGACGAAATACTGCATGCATTTTATCAGGTTCATTATAAACTTGGTTTTGGCTTTTTAGAAAAGGTATATAAAAATGCTTTATATATAGAAATGAAAGACCTGGGTCTTAAATGTGAAACTGAAAAAGCTATTAATGTGTATTACAAGCAAAAAGTTGTGGGAGTCTTTTATGCAGATATAATTGTAGAGGGAAAAGTTATTCTTGAGTTAAAGGCTGTAGAAAGTATTTGCAAAGAGCATGAATATCAGCTTGTGAACTATCTGAAAGCATGTGATCTCGAAGTGGGATTGTTGCTTAATTTTGGTAAAAGGGCTGAGCTTAAAAGAGTTATTTATACTAATGATAGAAAAGAATTAATTAATAGCACCTCATAAAATCAGTGTAATTCAGTTATTCTGTGTTGTCTGTGTGCTAAATTCAAAAGATATGGAAAAGTTTTTAACGTTGACTTCAACAATAGTTCCGCTTCCGATAGAGAATGTGGATACTGACCAGATTATTCCTGCGCGCTTTCTGAAAGCGACTGATAAAAATGGTTTTGGCGATAACCTTTTCGCCGACTGGCGCTACAACAAGGATGGTAGCCCCAAAGCTGATTTTGTGCTTAATAATTCGCTTTATTCGGGTTCAATTCTTGTAGCCGGAAAAAATTTCGGATCGGGTTCGAGTCGCGAGCATGCTGCCTGGGCTATTGCCGGTTATGGTTTCAAAGTGGTAGTGTCGAGCTTTTTTGCCGACATCTTTCAGAATAATGCTTTGAACAATGGTGTGCTTCCTGTCGTTGTGTCTGCAGAGTTTCTTTCCGAAGTTTTTAGTGCGGTGAATGCCGATTCAAAAGTGACGCTTACTGTCGATTTGCTAAATCAGACTGTAACTAACAATGCTTCGGGAAAGTCGGAGAACTTTGAGATTAATGCATATAAAAAAGAATGTTTGCTCAACGGTCTCGACGATATCGACTATTTGCTGAGCAAAAGAGATATGATTGAGGCTTACGAACAAAAAATTAAATAATATGCCAATGTGCTGGTGTGCCAATTATTGGCATATTGGCACATTGACGAATTGGCACATTGAGTTATGATAGAAATAATGGACACTACGCTGCGTGATGGTGAGCAGACTTCGGGTGTGGCTTTTGCCATGCAGGAGAAACTCAGTATTGCGCGTATGTTGCTCGAAGAACTTTGCGTCGATCGCATCGAAATAGCATCGGCACGTGTGTCGGATGGCGAATATGCTTCCGTGAAACACGTGGCAAACTGGGCGCGTAAAAACGGGCATATTCACAAAGTGGAGGTGCTTGGTTTTGTCGATGGCACTACTTCGCTCAAATGGATTCAGGAAGCTGGTTGCGAAGTAATCAATTTGCTTTGCAAGGGTTCTCTTAAACATTGTACCTATCAGCTTAAAAAAACACCTGAAGCACACATTGCTGATATCCGGAATGTCCTTGCTCATGCAAAGGAAATGGGTATTTCGGTAAATGTATATCTCGAAGACTGGTCGAACGGTATGCGCGAGTCCGAAGACTATGTGTACACAATTGTGGATGCGCTTCAGCACGATAATATCAAACGATTTATGTTACCCGATACATTGGGTGTGCTCAATCCGGACGAAACACGCAGTTTTTGCGGGAAAATGATTACCCGTTATCCGAATCTTCATTTCGATTTTCACGCGCACAACGATTATGACTTGGCTGTAGCCAATGTGTTCGAAGCAGTGAAGGCTGGTGTGCAGGGTATTCACGTGACTGTCAATGGGCTTGGCGAACGTGCAGGAAATGCACCTCTAACAAGTGTGTTGGCCGTATTGCACGATCATGCCAAAGTGCAAACGCAACTCGTGGAGGAAAAAGTAAATTCGGTGAGTAAGGTGGTCGAAACTTATTCAGGTATTCGTATTCCGGCAAATAAACCTGTGATTGGCGATAATGTGTTTACGCAAGTGGCTGGTGTGCATGCTGATGGCGATAATAAGAAGAATCTTTATTTTAATGATTTATTACCTGAACGCTTTGGTCGTAAACGTCAGTATGCGCTTGGAAAAACGTCAGGAAAGGCTAATATTCTCAAAAATCTTCAGCAGCTTGGCATCGAACTCGATGATGTTATGATGCAAAAAGTCACTCAACGCGTGATTGAACTTGGAGATAACAAGGAATTGGTGTCGATAGAAGAATTGCCTTATATCGTGTCAGACGTACTGAACAATGAGCAGATGGAGCAGAATATTCAGATTCTGAACTATTCGCTTTCGCTTACTTATGGCCTGCGACCGGTAGCTACAGTAAAAATGCGCATTAATGATGAGGTTTACGAACAAACAGCTTCTGGCGATGGACAGTACAATGCAGTATCGAAAGCAATGTATAAAATCTACAAAAAGCTGAATAAACCAACTCCTGAACTTCTTAATTACGAAGTGGTTATTCCTCCGGGCGGACAGACTGATGCCATTGTGCAGACCATCATTACCTGGAAATTTGATGATAAAACGTTTAAGACGCGCGGGCTTGATGGCGACCAGACTGTGGCTGCGATCAAAGCAACGATCAAAATGCTCAATATTCTAGAAACGGGAAGTATTCCGGTGATTAATTATAATCAGTTGCCCTGAGAGTAGAATAAAGAACAAAGATGAAAGAGTAAAGACAACGGATTCCGGAAAAACAGTAATAATAATTTTTAAAGATATAAATTCCAAATGAGTAAATTGAATATCGCAGTGCTTCCCGGTGACGGAATTGGTCCCGAAATTACCGAGCAGGCTTTGAATGTAACCAAAGCCATTTGTGCAAAGTTTGGTCACGAACTTACTTACGAGCATGCCATTGTGGGTGCTTGTGCCATCGATGCTGTGGGTGAGCCATATCCGCAGGCCACACACGATTTGTGTATGAAATCGGATGCAGTGCTTTTTGGCGCTATCGGTGATCCGAAATATGACAACAATCCCAATGCAAAAGTTCGTCCGGAACAGGGCTTGCTTAAAATGCGCAAAGAACTCGGACTTTATGCCAATATTCGTCCTGTAACCACTTTTCCATCGCTGATACATAAATCGCCGCTTCGTGCCGACCTGGTTGATGGTGCTGATTTTATGTGTATTCGCGAACTTACCGGAGGTATGTATTTCGGACGTCCCCAGGGACGCAGCGAAGATGGAAATACTGCTTACGATACCTGTGTGTACACACGCGAAGAGGTGGAACGCATTATGCATTTGGCTTACAAATATGCCGGACAACGTCGCAAAAAAGTGACCATGGTGGATAAGGCCAATGTAATTGCAACTTCGCGTCTGTGGCGTCAGATTACACAGGAAATTGCGCCTCAGTATCCCGATATCGAAACCGAATACATGTTTGTGGATAATGCAGCTATGCGTATTATTCAGTGGCCAAAAAGTTTCGATGTGTTGGTTACTGAAAACCTTTTCGGCGACATCCTCACCGACGAAGCTTCTGTAATTACCGGTTCGCTCGGTATGTTGCCATCTGCTTCTGTGGGAATTCATACTTCGGTGTTTGAACCAATTCATGGCTCGTATCCACAGGCTGCCGGCAAAAATATTGCCAACCCGTTGGCTACAATTCTGTCGGCTGCGCTAATGTTCGAATATGCATTTAATATGATGGACGAAGGAGCGTTGATTCGTGAAGCGGTAGCTGCAAGTATGGACGCCAATGTGGTGACCGAAGATATTGCAAGTGCCGGAAAAGCCTTTTCTACTTCCGAAGTAGGGGAGTGGATTGTGAATTATATCAATGCGAAATAATTCTGTGTTTTTTTTATGATTGATAAAGGTCACCTGTCGGCAATGCTGTCAGGTGATTTTTTTTGCATAAACGATACAATGCTGAAAAACTGCGGATTCAGAAACAGCGAAAACTTTGGTTTCTGCGCATCAAAACTGATATCGGTTCCAAATGTGTTTTTGATAATGTGTATGGGGAGTTCGGAACAATAAAATGCGGTTGTGTCATTTTTATCAAAATCTTCATCAAAAGGTATTTTTTCTTTCAGGTAGTGTTGTGCGTAGTCGGCAATTAGTTTATTTTTCCTGTTTCTAAAGCGAACGACTTTTACAGTTTCCGCTCTGCTGTCGTTTATGAATTCGTCGATACTACAACTTTGCATGCCGTCGAAGTCCGAAACCATTTTCGATAACGTATGTATCACATAAAATTCTCCTTTTTCGTTTTTGTCAAGAATTCCGCAATGTGAAATATTTACTGTGTCTTTTAATTGTGAGGTAATGATGTCGCTGATGAGTCCGTAGCTTTTTCGCAGGATAATATCGCCCGGCTGAATAGAGTCGGTATGGTAATAAAACAAATCTGTTGTATCCCGAACAGGCTTACACGCCATTACGAAATACAACAGAAATGATATACTTAAAAAATGCTTTACTTTAGTTTGTAATCTACCAGCCACTTGTCATCAACTTTTACAACCTGTATTTTTTCTTCTTTTGCTTCAACTACTTCGCCTTTGTCAAGGTCGAGGCTGCCATGAACAATAAGTACTACTTCAGCAGAATTGCCGTCTTCGGCTACGACTACACTTTTTTGCTCGATGGTAACATCGGCTTTCTTCATTTCGTCCTTTTTTTCTGCTGCAAAAGCTGCAATAAAGTCAATAGTTTGTTTGGTCTCATCGGTGCAATATTGTTTTGCGCCTTCAAAATCGGCAGTGTAAACTGCTTTCATAAATTTTTCGGCCACCACTTCGGGACCACCGCCTCCCGAACAAGCTGCAAAAGCGAGTAGAGGCATTAATGCGAAAATGATTTTCAATTTTCTCATAATAATTATTATTTAAGATTAGTAACGGGCGGTAGTGATCCGCCTTGTGATTCACGCGGGTAAAAATACGAATTGTTTTGTGTTAAAACAAATAAAAATAGCAGTTTTTTTATAAAAAAACTGCTATTGTGCTTTACAGCCCTTCAGGGGCTTAATACTTATGTTTTATCTAATGTTAATTGCTGCGATTTCTCTGTTTTTACTGCGTGTAATTACTTTTAAATTAGAAGATATGCCTGTGGTTTCTTTATTTTAAAAGTTCCTGAATTTCGGCTCCCAGATCGGCCGGTTTAGTGCGCGGAGCAAATCTTTTGATTGGTTTTCCGTCTTTATTGATTAAAAATTTTTCGAAATTCCAACGAATATCATTTTTCCCTTCTAAGGGCAGGGTTTCTTTCAGATACTTGTACAGGTTGTGTGCATCGTCTCCATTTACATCGATTTTTTCGAAAAGAGGAAAAGTGACATTGTATTTTGTGCTGCAGAACTTTTCGATTTCTTCAGCTGAGCCCGGTTCCTGGCCCATGAACTGGTTGCACGGAAATCCCAGAATTACAAGGCCCCGATCTTTATATTTCTGATAAAGTGCTTCAAGTCCTTCGTACTGAGGTGTTAATCCGCATTTGCTGGCAGTGTTTACTATCAGAACAACTTTATTTTTATACTTGTCGAGAGTTTGAGAATCGCCTTTTATAGTCTTAACCTCAAAACTGTAAACATTTTCTGCTTTTTGAGCCAGTGCGCTTGTCAAAGCTCCGAGTGTGATTGCGATCAGAAAGATTATTTTTTTCATGTTTTATTACTTTTTTTCTGCTTTTTCGAGCAGGTGAATTAATTCGTATAATTTATTTTTCAGCATTGCGGCCTCATTCATTTGTACCGGTGATATTTCGTTGCTGAGTCGGTTCATTAGTCTGAATGGTATTTCGGCTGCTTGTTCACGCATGGATTTTCCACTTTCGGTAAGTCCGACCATTACTTTTCGCTGGTCAGTCTTCGACGGTGTACGTGTGATCAGATGCATCGCTTCCATACGTTTGAGCAGCGGAGTGACCGTGTTCGTATTCAAAATTAGTTTTTCGGCTATTTCGTTTACTGTTTGCTCATTGTTTTCCCAAAGCACCATCATTACTAGGTATTGCGGATAAGTGATACCAAGCGCATCAAGATCTTCCTGATATGCCCTGATAATCAGTCGCGATACCGCGTAAAATGGGAAACAAAGCTGATTTTCGAGTTTTAATTGATCGTAATTCATTGTGATTAGTTATAATGCTGCAAAAATAACAAAAACGGAGACAAATGGTTTGATTTGTTCCGTTTTGTTAAGACTTACTGTGCCGACAAAAGTTTTTCTATGTCTTTCCTGAGTTTTTCTGGTTTGGTAAATGGTGAAAAACGTTTATAAGGTTTTCCGTTGCGGTCGAGCATGAACTTACCAAAGTTCCATTTTATCTCGTTGCCGGGAAATCCGGGAAGTTCGCTTTTCAGATATTTGTAAATCGGATCGGCACTGGGGCCATTCACGTCGATTTTCGAAAACATTGGGAAAGAAACTCCGTAGTTGATCAGACAGCCTTCAGATATTTCTTTTTCGCCGCCTGGTTCCTGACCTGCAAACTGATTGCATGGAAAGCCGAGAATCACCAAACCCTTGTCTTTGTATTCACGATAAAGTTTTTCAAGCCCTTCGTATTGTGGTGTAAGTCCGCATTTGCTGGCTGTGTTTACCACCAATACTACTTTCCCTTTGTATTCATCCATGCTTTTTTCTTTTCCCTGTAAGCTCTTGGCTTTGAAATCATAAAAATTTTGTGTCATCTGTCTTAATCTTTTTATTAGTTGTTTTTTTTGAATTGTCAAATCTGATTTATGTCGTTTGCGATACAAAATTAAATAAAATATCGTACGCGATATAAATAGTCGAAAAATTTTAAAGTAATTTAATGTTTTGTGGAGCCTTAAATTATCAATAAATAAAACAAAGCTGTATTATTGTTCTTAAAATGAATGGATTACTTCATTTTTTTGAGAAGGGCAGGATACAGTTCATTTTTTACCCATTTATAATCGGGTTCGAATCGCAGAATTTTTTCGTATTGCGCTTTCGACTGCTGGTACTGTTCGAGGCTTTCGTAAGTTTGTGCAGTAAGTGTGAGGATGTTCAGGTAAAACCAGTTGTTGTGTGTGTGTCCTGATTTTTCGACGAGCAACATGGCTTTGCGAAATAACTTCAGAGCTTCTTTTTTATCTCCGCCAAATAGTTTCGGGGTATGGTATAAGGAATTGGCCAGATCGACAGTTCCCTGAATGTTTTGAGGGTCGATTTCGAGTGCCAGTTTTACGTGGCGGTTGCTTTCCGCACCCAGAGCAATGGCTTTAAACTTGCTAAGCCCGATCCTGAATCCGATAAATGAGCCTTTAAATGCATGTGCAGTCGCATTTTTAGGTGACGTTTTTAGTATTTCATCGATATGTTTGTCGCCACGTTCGAGATATTTTGCAGCAGTTTCGTAATTTTTTGTTCCAATCAAAAATGCGGTATAGCCATAGTAATAGCTGATCAGTTCAAGTTTTGCGTCGGTTGATTGAGGGTTTTGTTTTTCGATGGTTGCTATTATCTGAGCCCATTTGCTCATGTCGCCATTGATATATGCGTTGTAAATAATTGGTTTGTAGTTTGTTTGAGCTGTAACTGAATTGAAACCGATGATAAGTAAAGCACAAATGCTGATTGTTTTGATAATGAGTTTCATCTGATGTGTGTCCTGTTTTTTATATTTGCAAAAATACAAACAAAAAGACAGATAAGAAGGTTTTTGGATTTGCATAAATTAGTTTTTCTAGAAATACGTTTTTGTTCAAACCAATTCTTTTCTCTATCTTTGTCCCCCGAAAGGAATTCGGCTCGCTTCCAGGGCTGTTTTTCTTTCTTTTTTTTGAAATAAACTTTCGGTATCGAACTATTTCGATTATCGTACGTTTATTCATTACATTCATACAAATGCAGTTCGTCGGTTTCTTCGATGACTGTGTTATTAAATGGGGTGCCTAAATATTTCGGGCTGAGATCATACCCTTTGAACCTGCGCGGGTAATTCCGGGAAGGGAAAAAGACAAATCATCCGTATTTTTTTTGGCTCTCAAAATCAAATTTATTAATTAATCTGTGCCGTTTATCCGGCACTTAATCAATTTGTTATGAGACAAATCTTTATTGTAGCCTTTGTGCTTATGTCAACAGTACTGTCGTTTTCGCAACGTACAGTAAAAGGAAAAGTGACTGACGAAAGTGGTAATCCGCTTCAGGGAGCCACAGTGTTTGTGAAATCCGAATCGAAAGGTGAGACCACTGATCGGAATGGAAAGTTTGTGATTACGGGGCTTGCCCGTGCTGCTTATCAAATTGAGGTTTCGTATGTGGGTTATGTTACCGAAACACTCGAAGCCGGAACAAATGTCGATCTTGAAATTGTGTTGAAACGCGCATCCTACGAAATTGCTGAAGTAACAGTTACCTCAGTTCGTGCCAATGAACGTTCGGCTGTGGCTTACACCGATGTAAAAATGGAAGATTTGCAGGGACGTAATCTGGGGCAGGACATTCCGTATCTACTTGCACTTACTCCGGGTTTTGTGGCAACTTCGGATGCAGGGACAGGTATTGGTTATACCGGATTCCGTATTCGTGGAACTGATGCCAACCGAACTAATATTACGGTAAACGGTGTTCCTTTGAATGATGCCGAGTCGCACGGAACATTCTTTGTGAATATGCCCGATTTTGCGTCTTCGCTTTCGTCGATGCAGGTGCAGCGTGGTGTGGGAACCTCTACAAACGGTGCAGCCGCTTTCGGAGCCAGTATTAATATGGAAACAGAAGGCCTGAATACAAAACCATATGCCGAAATCAGCAGTACCTACGGATCGTTCAGTACCAACAAAAATATGCTGAAAGCCGGTACTGGTCTGATAAATAATAAGTTCGCTTTCGATGCGCGATTGTCGAATGTTACATCCGATGGATATATCGACCGTGCCCGGGTGGATATGAAATCATATTATTTCTCTGCAGGATATTACGGCGAGAAATCCACTCTGAAATTTCTGACTTTTGGTGGTAATGAGAAAACCTATCAGGCCTGGTATGGCGTAGATTCTGAAATTATGAAAACAAACCGTACTTATAATGATTTGGGCGAATACAGCGATAATGACGGAAATACGCGTTATTATGATAATCAGACTGACAATTATGCGCAAACTCATTATCAACTACATTGGCTGCAAACGCTTAATTCACATTTGAATATGAATATGACTGCCCACCTTACCAGAGGAAAGGGTTTTTACGAAGAGTATAAACAGGATCGTGAATATGCTGAGTATGGTTTGAAACCTGCAATTCACGGAACGGATACGCTCGAAGAAGCTGATTTGGTTCGTCAAAAATGGCTTGATAATTATTTTTATGGCCTCACTTACAGTTTGAATTATGATAATAGTTGGATGAATTTTTCGGTTGGTGGAGCTGTAAACCGTTACGATGGCGATCATTATGGAAAAGTAATATGGGTTCGTAATGCTAATGGTTTGGATATGAGTAAGGATTGGTACCGTAGCAGCGGTGTGAAAGATGATGCAAATGTGTATGCAAAACTGAATGCTGAAACTTTTAAAGGCTTGTTTGCTTCGATCGATTTGCAATATCGTTACATACATTACCAAATGGCGGGAACTGATGATAAATATGATGCAGATAACGATGTGATGCGTGATATTACACAAACGCATGAATATCATTTCTTTAATCCGAAATTCGGATTGACCTATATGCCCGATAAAAATAATTCGGTATATGCTTCATATTCAGTGTCAAATCGCGAGCCGAATAGGAATAATTATACCGAGCGTGCTAAAAATGAGGCTGAACCCCGTGCCGAAAGATTGTTCGATTTAGAGGCAGGCTATCGTTATCAGTCTGCTAAAGTGGCTGTCGGAGCAAATCTGTTTTTCATGGATTATAAGGATCAGCTTATTCTGACCGGAAAAATAAGCGAAATAGGGGAACCACTTACGACGAATGTCGCTGATAGTTACAGAACAGGTGTTGAATTGACTGTGGGTGTAAAGCCATTAAACTGGTTGAAATGGGATGGCAATTTAACGCTGAGTCAGAACAAAATTCTGAACTTTATTGAGCAGGATGTGGATATGTACGATGCCAACTGGAACTGGATTGGGTCTAAAAACGATACGCTCGGTACAACGGATATTGCATACTCGCCCAATGTGGTGGCAAACAGCGCATTTGTTTTTAATTTTAATCGTTTCGAAATCGGACTCTATTCTTCTTTTGTGGGTAAGCAATTTTTCGACAATACTTCGAACGACGACAGAGCCATTGATGCATATTTTGTAAATAATCTGAGTTTTAAATACGCTTTGCCAGTCAAAAAAATGCGTGGCATCGATTTTCAGTTGATGTTGAATAACTTGCTCAACGAAAAATATGAGTCAAATGCCTACACATGGTATTCTTACTATCTGGATGGACAAAGAGTAAACGAAAAAAGATATTTTCCGCAGGCCGGAATCAATTTCCTCGCTTCGGTGACGTTGAAATTTTGATGTTTGTATATAACTAATGCTGACCGGATAGAATGTTTTATTTCTATCCGGTTTCTTTTTTGCCGTTTAAATATGTATATCTGATTGAAATTTCGCAATAGTGTATTTTGTAATATTGTTGTTTGATAATAAATAAACTACATTTGCTTTTCAGACTATTTACATTAATCGTTTGCTTTATGGAAGAATTAAAAATATCAGGACAGTTGGTCGATGTGGTGGCACGAACTATTCGTCCTGCCACAATCACAGTTTCAGGAACTAAAATAACATCGGTGGAATATATCACAGAGGCTCCGAATGTGTATCTTATTCCTGGTTTTGTAGATGCGCATATTCATATCGAAAGTTCGATGTTGTTACCGACCGAATTTGCCCGTCAGAGTGTGGTGCATGGCACTGTCGCCTGTGTCTGCGATCCACATGAAATTGCAAACGTATGTGGAGTGGAGGGTATTGATTTCATGATAAAGAATGGAAAACAGTCGCCCATGAAATTTTATTTCGGAGCACCATCGTGTGTGCCTGCTACGGAATTTGATTCAGCTGGTGCGGTGTTGGGTGCAGTCGAAGTTGATGCTTTACTGGCGCGAGATGACATTTACTTTTTGGCCGAAATGATGAATTATCCGGGAGTGATTGAGCATAATACTGAAGTTTATGCCAAACTCTCGGCTGCGCAAAAATATCGCAAACCAATTGACGGACATGCGCCTGAGTTGACTGGCGATGGATTGAAGGCTTATGCTGCAGCCGGAATAAGTACCGATCACGAATGTATGACGATAGCAGAAGCCGAAGCGAAACTGGCTCTTGGAATGAAAATTCAGATCAGAGAAGGAAGTGCAGCCAAGAATTTTGATGATTTGCTGCCGTTGATGGATAAGTATACTGATCATATTATGTTTTGTTCGGACGACAAGCACCCTGACGATTTACTGAAAAATGGTCATATCAATACACTTGCCCGAAGGGCTGTGGCTGCCGGTTATAATCCTGTGGATGTGCTGCGCGTGTGTTCGTACAATCCCGTGAAGCATTACGGTTTAAATGTTGGTCTTTTGCAGACGGGCGATGAAGCCGATTTTGTGATTGTGGACGATTTGAAGGATTTCAGAATAAACGAAGTGTATATAGCGGGCCGAAAAGTAGTGGCAGATGGGAATGCGCTTTTCAATGTCGTTGAGGGTGAAACTGTGATTAATAATTTTCAGGCCGAAAAAATAACTGTGGCTGATATCCATGTGGCTCCTGAAGGAAATTCGCTGAAAGTAATAGTGGTTGACGATGGTCAGCTTTTTACACACAGTCACAGAGTTGCACCGCGTACAGTGGAAGGCAATGTGGTGTCGGATGTACAGCAGGATGTATTGAAACTTGTGGTGTATAATCGTTACCGACCGTCGAAACCGGCTGTTGGTTTTATTCGCAATATCGGACTTAAAGCAGGTGCAATGGCTTCCACAGTCTCGCACGACAGTCATAATATTGTAGCAGTAGGAGCAAGCGATGAGGAAATTGTACGTGCAATTAATTGTTTGATCGACAGTAAAGGTGGTGTGCTTGCCTGTAATAGCGATGAAATGAAAATGCTTCCTTTGCCTGTGGCCGGACTTATTTCGGTGAAAAACGGAGAGGAAACGGCTCGCCTTTACGAAGAAGTGGATGCTATGGCCAAACGTTTGGGCTCCACGCTTAAAGCTCCGTTTATGACGCTGGCCTTTATGTCGTTGCTGGTAATTCCAAAATTAAAACTCAGCGACAAAGGACTTTTCGATGGGCGCAGTTATTCTTTTACTGCACTTATGGATGATGTGGAAAACCGATAGTAAATTTTTTTGAACCCATTTTAAATGAATTTGTAGCTCAAATAGCAGAAAACTGTTGAAAATGTTGATAAACTAAATGTTATTTTTACAATAGTAAGAAAAATAAATGCTAACTTTGTTGCTTTGAAAATCAAACCCTTGTTGAATAGGTTACCCGCCTGAAATATAGAATATTAAAATGGTAGTTTACGGATTTGAGTTTACTCAGACAGAGTTGATATTATTGTCGGCATTTGCTGTTTTCTTTGCTTACCAACTGTATTTTTATTTCCATTATCTTCGTGCAGTATTGCGTTTGAAAAAACAAACTGCGAAAAACAGAATTAATTTTGAGGTACAGAAGTTTCCGGTTTCTGTCATTATTTGTGCAAAAGACGAACTCGATAATTTGCGGGAATATCTTCCGTATGTGCTTAATCAGGATTATCCCGAATATGAGGTAATTGTGGTGAACGATGGATCAGGTGAAGAAACCGAGATGTTGCTTAATAATTTCAGAAAGGATTATCCACACTTACGAACCACATTTGTGCCTGCCGGTGCTACCAATCTGAGTACCAAAAAACTGGCGCTGACACTTGGTGTGAAGGCTGCAAAATATGACTGGTTGCTTTTTACCGATGCCGATTGTATGCCTGAGGACAAAACCTGGATCTCACGAATGGCTCGTAATTTTAACCCCGGCACTGAATTTGTATTGGGTTATGGTGCTTATTTTCAGAAAAAAGGCTTTCTCAATCGACTGATATCTTACGATACACTTTTCAGCGCACTTCAGTATATGGGTTTTGCTTTGGCACACAAACCTTATATGGGTGTGGGACGAAACATGGCATATCGCAAGGATGTGTTTTATCGTCAGAAAGGATTCGCTTCGACATTGCATTTGCGCTCGGGTGACGATGATTTGATGGTGAATCATGCCGCTAATGGTTTTAATACGCGTGTGGAAGTTGCTTCGGACAGTGTGACCTGGTCGGAGCCTAAGAAACGCTTTCGCGATTGGTATTATCAGAAAGAGCGTCATTTATCAGTATCGTCGTTTTATAATCCTTCGAGCAAGTTTCGTCTTACTGTAGAACCGGTTTTTCGCGGACTTTTTTACCTCACGTTTATTCTCACGCTCATTTTTGGTAACCTCATTACACAGGCTGCAGCCTTATTGCTGTTTATTATACGTTTGACAGTGCAATACTGTGTAATTAATCCTTCAGCCAAACATTTCGGACAGCGCAGGTTTGTGCTGACTCTTCCGTTATTTGATATTTTCCTTCCTCTTATACAGCTGTTTATAATGACTTTTGGACGAATGGGTTCAAAAGCTAAAAATATTCACTGGAAATAGAATCTGCAATTTTATCTGATTAGCAGTACTAAATAATTAGTTGCAAAAAGACCTGATTTATATTACACATAAATCAGGTCTTATTTGTGTAATGAATTGTAGTAATATGCGTTTTTTGATTGTAGTATAAAATACATATTCTTGTTGTGAGTGAAGGTTATTAACTGCATTTTAGGTTAAATAATATTAAATATAAGTGGTTGACATTTGCTTAGTGTGAAATAAATTTAATTTGAGGTGTCTGGCAATCTGCACCATATATGGTTGTTTAGCGTTTATGCATTTCTCTGTGGGCGTCTGTCTGAGTTTAAATTCCTCGTTTTAAAATTTTTCGTGTGCCTTTTTAAGCCTTTTGTTTTGATATACAGTTAAATATGTGTTTTTTTAAGAAATGCTTATCATAAAAATTACTACAAGCATTTTGTGCTGATTTTTTTTGATTTTGAAATGTATCTTTGTATCAGAACATCATTTCAATACATTAACTATAAAAAAATAATATTATGCCACAAGCCATTAAAATAGAACTTGCAGTATTCAAGGTAATTGCTGTAGTTTCAGTTTTGATTATTCTTATTAGCTGTTTATAAATCTCTACATTATATTTGTTGGTTTTAATGCTAAGCAGGGCATTCTACGTGATGTAGAACGCCCTGCTGCTTTTTTTATGAGATATTATACTAAGCTGTTTATTCTGCTGCTTTCAGATGATTGATTAAGGGGTTTGCATACATTTCAAGCATTTTCCGTCTCAAAAAATTCTCGTCTTTGTCGTTCAGATCAATTTTCATAATCTGCTTTTCAAGATATTTCTCGAAATCAAGTTTTTCCAGTAAATCATAATCTTTTGCAAACCGGTTTTCCCCAGTTAACAGGTCATGTGCTATCTTATTTACATTATATATTTCATAATCAGCATGAATATGTTTGTCGATAAGTTCGGCTGTACGACGATAAACTTCCGATTTATCATTTGATTCAGCTCCGATTTTCAGAATATCGCTGCTGATATTTCCGGCTGCACGATAAACGACACGTCCTTTGAAGCCCATTACGCCTGTTTGCATGTTGATCAGATCATCCTGTGGCGATTTTTTGTGTGCAGGATTGTCGCGCTTTTGTTGAAATTCCCTGGCTTTCAGGTAATCGCACGGATCGTATTCGTAAGATATGCTGAGCGGACAAATGTTGAGCTCTGCAAGATTTTCAGCTATTGACCCATTCCCACTCATGTTCATCATTTTCAACAGACTTTCCTGAGTGCGGTCATTTGAGTCTTTTGCTCGGCCTTCGCGTTGTGCAATCCAGATTGATTGTTGCTTTTCGTTGATAGTGAGTCTGATGTACGAAGAGAGTTTTTTAGAACTTTCCAGAATCTGACGAGGACTTAAACCACGTTTCACAATGAAACTTTTGTTTACTCTCACAAGCTCCTCAATCCATGGGAAAACGAGCAGGTTGTCGCCGATAGCAATTTCTACGGTGTCCATACCCTTTTCAATCAACTTTGCGCACAACAGCGCTGAGTCGAGAATAATATCACGATGGTTCGAAATGTAGAGATACGACTTTGTGGTATCGAAATTCTCCGGTAACTGCAATTCAATTCCTTTGGTAAGATTGGCTTCGATATATTGCAGAAACGGATAGATGAGCTCTTTCTGAAACTCGATAGTGCTTTTAAATGAAAGTAAACGCTGGCGAATCACATCTTTGGGTAAAAGCGGATAAATGGTGCTCAGCACTTTCATAAATTGCTTTTCTTCGCTCAAACGGGTCAATGCAGGATGCACTTCATTGTTGTAGTAACAACGTATATCGTCAAATTCGGTATTCATGATATGGTAATTTATTTATTCGATTAATGACTATAAAAATAATCATTTTTTTTAGAATAAACAGGTCCTGCGCTGAAATCACTGACAATGTTTTCGCGATATATTTCTTTCGGAAATCATTGTGCTGGAACACAGCATCGTTGAATCGACGGATATAAATTTGTTTTGAAAAACGGGAAGCAAAATCAGGTAAAAAGGAAGCTCAGATAGATGAAAATCACTGGAGCTGCCAGTAACATGCTGTCGAAACGATCGAGAAGTCCGCCGTGACCGGGAATGGCGTTGCCCGAATCTTTGACCTGTAATGTGCGTTTAAGCAATGATTCAATCAGATCGCCGAATGTGCCGAAGATTACGATTATTTCAGAGAAAATCAACCACTGGATCAATGAAATTTCGGGGATAAAAAGCGAAAACACATAACCGGAAGCTAAAGCCGCCAGCGCACCACCAAAGAATCCTTCCCACGATTTTTTGGGTGAGATACGTTCGAATAGTCTGTGTTTGCCAAATGTAATTCCAAAAAGGTAAGCACCGGTATCGTTCACCCAGATAGTTACAAAAACAGCAAGTAAAATCAGTGGTTTGTAAATGTCCTGATCAATAAAGGCAATAAAGTTAAGCAGTGAAAACGGAAGGGCTACGAAAACCTGTCCCAATACGAAATAAGCCCAGTTTTGTATAGGGTTTTCCTTCTTTTTGTAAAGTTCTGAAATCAGAACCAAAACAACATAAAAGCCGTAAAATGAAAAGATAGGATAACGTAAAATATCAGCTGCATGAAGAAAGGAGGTCACATACAAAATAACTGCACCCACTATGCCATACCACGGACTTAGTTGTACGCCGGACTGATGATTGGTGAGTTTGTGAAACTCCTGTACTGCCCATGCTGCTATTACCGAGAAGACCAGCGCGAAAGAAAACTTACTCAGCAGTATCGAACCAATAATAAGAGCCACAAAAAAAGCACCGCTCAGGGTTCGTTGGATGAAGTTATTCATATGATTTCCTGTTTAGCACATTATTTCAGTAAGTTCATAATTATGTCGAGCTTCGGAGACAGAATAATCTCTGTGCGACGATTTGCAGCACGTCCTTCGGGAGTGCTGTTGTTGGCACGTGGGGCGAATTCGCCTTTGCCTGATGCTGTAAGTCTTTTGGGATCAATTTTATACTCGTCGACCAAAATACGCACAATGGAAGTGGCGCGCGCTACACTCAGATCCCAGTTGTCGCGATACTGAGCTGTACGAATGGGTAAATTATCGGTGTGTCCTTCGATCAGAATGTCGATATCGTTGTTTTTGTTCAATACATCGGCGAGTACTTTTATGGCTTCCTGACCCTTTGTTTCAATGGCTGCACTGGCTGATTTGAAAAGCAGTTTGTCGGACATTGAGACGTACACTTTGCCGTTTTTTACTTCCACCGAAAGCTCATCGGATTTAAAACCAAGAAGTGCACCACGTATAATGTCGTTGAGTCGCCTGGTTACCGAGTCCTGACGTGCAATTTTGCTTTGTAAATCCTGAAGTACGATTTCTCTTTCGCTTAAAAGTCTTTCTTTTTCGGCCAGGGTTTCAGATTTCAGTCGTAATGCAGTATTCATTTGTTCGGCCTGCGAAAGTTTTTCATTCATCAGGTCGTTGTATTGAGTCGTCAGATCCGATTTCTCTGTCTGGAGCTTGCTGATGTTCGTTTTCTGTGTTTCAACTACATCTTTTAAATCAAGAATTTCCACTTCGCGTACCGAAAGTGTGTTGCAGAGCGAATCTCTTTCGTTGATGACAGTGATTATATTTTTGGGGAGAAAAAGTTTCTTTTCCGGTTTGGGTTCACCGCATTTATATATGGGCTTGCAGGAAACAAACAGACCTGTAGCTACTACAGTAAGTATAATAAAACCGTTTCTTGTCATTTCTGTTGAGTGTTAAATTGTATTTTTACAGTATTCAGACATTCAGAATGATTTGTGTTTTTTCTGAACCATTACAAAGATAATGAAAGTTCAGCTTTCAATCAACAGCACTATCAACTCTTTTGGGCCGTGTGCTCCGAGTACAAGTGTTTTTTCAATGTCGGCTGTACGGCTCGGGCCGGTAATGGTGGTAATGGCCGATGGGAGTTTTGTACCGTATTTCTGTTGAATGGCTTTTAATGCATTTTCCGGATAATCAACCAGTTGGGATTGATAGGCCATGATGAAGTGTACAGGCGGAAATGCATGCATTTGTCTTCCCGACAGGCTTGCTGAACTAACCAACACACTACCTGTACGTGCAATTAAAAATTCGCAACCTGTAATGCCTGCCTCCATGGGTTCGAAATCGTTTTTGTCAGATGTTGTGCTTATGTGGTGTTTTGAAAGCAACTCAGCAATCGATCCGTCACGGCAGAAAAGCTTTTCAATGTGCTTTTCAGTAAGCAATTCTTTTATTTTCCGACTAAAATCTTCTTCGTTTTTACAGAGTATGCAACTCCCGCTGATGCTTTCGAGTTCAGTTTTGAAACAGCTCACAGCATCTGGCTCTACGGGGCGATAAAGCTCGCTGTCAGGATAGCTATTCACAGCAATTGCAGCTGCCCGCTGTGTGCGAACCGCTGCAATTGAATTGAGTATTTTATTTTTAGAATTTTCAGACATAAGCGTCAGAATTCAACTTCACGTTTTTTCTCTGCAGATTTTTCAGCACTGATCTCTGAACTGCTTTTTTCTTCTGTAGTTGCCTGATCATTTGTCTTTTCTTCTGTCTCCGCATTTTGAGCTATCAGCTCATCCTGACGTGATGTCCATGGGCGTTTTCCGAAAATAGTTTCGAGATCTTCAGCAAAAATCACTTCGCGCTCAATCAGCAATTCGGCCAGTTTGTTGTGACCTTCGGCGTTATCGCGCAAAATCTTTTTAGCTCTTTCATATTCATCTGCCACAATTCCTTTGGCTTCGCTATCAATAAGTTCAGCAGTTTTTTCACTGTATGGTTTTGTAAATCCATAATCGGAATTTCCTGACGAATCATAATAGCTCATGTTTGGCATTTTTTCGCTCATACCGAAGTAGGCTACCATGGCATAAGCGCGTTTTGTAACGCGTTCAAGGTCGTTGATAGCTCCGGTGGAAGTCTGATTCAGGAAAACCTCTTCGGCTGCACGACCTCCCAGAGTAGCGCACATTTCGTCGAGAAGGTGATCTTTGTTTGTAAGCTGACGTTCTTCGGGCAGATACCATGCAGCACCAAGTGCTTCTCCACGCGGTACAATGGTTACCTTCACCAGTGGATTGGCATGTTCGAGCATCCAGCTGATAGTGGCATGGCCTGCTTCGTGATATGCAATCGATTTTTTCTCGGCTACAGTGGTAATTTTGTTTTTCTTTTCGAGTCCGCCGATAATACGGTCAACAGCATCCAGAAAATCCTGTTTTTCCACAAACGATTTGTTTTTGCGGGCAGCTATCAGGGCAGCTTCATTACATACGTTGGCAATATCGGCACCCGAAAAACCCGGAGTTTGTTTGGCAAGGAAGTTTACGTCCACAGTTTCGTTTATCTTGATCGGGCGTAAATGCACATTGAAAATTTGTTTACGTTCGTGCACATCCGGCAAATCCACATGAATCTGACGGTCGAAACGTCCGGCACGAAGCAGAGCTTTGTCGAGAATGTCGGCACGATTGGTGGCCGCCAGGATAATCACACCGCTGTTGGAACCAAAGCCGTCCATTTCGGTCAGCAATTGGTTGAGCGTATTTTCGCGTTCATCGTTGCTTCCCATGTTTGGATTTTTACCACGGGCACGACCTACAGCATCAATCTCATCGATAAAAATGATACAGGGTGCTTTTTCTTTTGCCTGACGGAAAAGGTCACGCACACGCGAAGCTCCCACACCCACAAACATTTCCACAAAGTCGGAACCCGACATGGAGAAGAAAGGTACATCTGCTTCACCGGCTACAGCCTTGGCAAGAAGAGTTTTACCTGTTCCCGGAGGGCCTACAAGCAATGCGCCTTTTGGAATTTTACCTCCAAGTTCGGTGTATTTTGTCGGATTTTTGAGGAAGGCTACAATTTCTTCAATTTCCTGTTTGGCGCCAGCAAGTCCGGCCACATCTTTGAATGTAACTTTGTTGACGGTGTTTCCTTTGTCAAAAAGCTGTGCTTTCGATTTTCCGACATTGAAAATGCCGCCTCCGCCGCCTCCCATTTGTCCTGACATTCTTCTGTTCATAAACACAAAGAACAGAATCAGCAGCAGGAATGGCAATATGCTGTAAAGGAACATTTCGAGGTAATCACGGTTTATTTTGTAATCCACAATTCCCTTGTAAAGATTGTCCTCCTTTGCTTTGTTGATGAATTTTGAAAATTCGTCAACCGAAGGAATCTGTACACTGATTTTACGTTCTTTTTTGTAAACATCAGCCTTTGATCCGAAGACCTTTTTTATTGAATTGCTGTCTACCCGTGCTTCGAGGTAGTTTTTAGCTGAATATACGCTTATTCGTTCAACTATTCCTCCTTTTACATATTCTTCAAAAGTTGAATAAGGCACCTCTTTCACAGGTGTATTATCGTTGAAAAAATACGATCCAATGAGTACGGCTATAATTAAACCGTAAATCCACGAGATGTTGAACTTTGGACTTTTTCCAGCAGGTTTGCCGGTGTTGTCAGGTTTTTTGTTTTCCATTTTTAAATTGAATGGCTTGTTTTCTTTGTTTAAAGTATGTTTTCGATTCGTTTCAGGTCGGCATCGGCCCAGAGATGTTCGATATCGTAAAAAGCTCTTGTGTGGCGCTGGAATACGTGTACAATAATTTGTCCGTAATCTATTGCTATCCATTCGGAGTTCTCGAAGCCGTCGCTGGCATAGGGCTTTACGTTTATTTTATCGCGTACCCATTCTAATATCGAATTTGCTATTGCAGACACATGTGTGCTTGAGTCGCCTTCGCAAATGACAAAATAGCTGCAGGGAGCTTCTTTTAGTTTCGTGAGGTTTACAACTACAATCTCTTTTCCTTTTCTTTCCTGTATTCCTTCAACAATTTTACTAACTATTTGTTCGTTTTCGATCATTCTGTGATGTTTCTGATGTTTTTATTTTAAATGCAAATATACAGTTATTTACCCGTCTTTAAAAGCTGATATGTATGACTGCTGACTTAATGTTTTTTAAATTTAGAGTCAAATAACAGACAAATTCCGTACCGTGTCCGAAAAATGCTGTGGATTTAATTTTTGCTGTCATTATGGCATAAAAAAACCGGAGCTCAAAAATGAACTCCGGTTGTTTAGAATGTATTTCTGAAAAATTATTTCACGATAGAAATGAAAGTTTCATCAGTGAAGAATTTAGCAAATTCAAGATCGCTTGCAGCTTTAGCTTTGTATGCTGATTCTTTGCTAACAGCAGTTTTCAGGTTGCTGAATACAGCGTCGCGGTTGTTGGTGCGTGCACCTACGACAGCGCCAAGGTAAGCAGTCAGAGCATCTGGTTCAGCTACAGCAGCAAGTGTGTTGCGTGCTCCGTTGTAGTTGCCATCGAGAATCTGCAACAATGCAGCATTGTTGGTAGCGGTTGAACCGAAAGCTGTTTTAGCTTTTGCATAGTCACCTTTCAGGATATATACAGTACCAAGAGCATTGCTCAGGTTACCTTTTGTACCGGCTGCTTTTCCGAAGAATTCTTCAGCTTTGGCAAGGTCGCCTTTTGCAAGAGCGCAAAGACCTGCGTTATAGCTTGCATTTACACATTTAGGTTCTACTTCGAGTGCTTTGTTGAATAAACGTGCAGCATCGTCGATATTTCCCTGCTGATATTTTACTACGCCAAGATTGTTCCATCCACGAAGATCGTTAGGATACAAATCAGTTGCTTTGTTATAAAGAGCAGCTTTTTCGTTGAGGTCGCTGGTCAGAGTAGCAGCGTAAAGAAGTTCTTCTACAGAAAGTTTGGCAGCATCTTCTTTAGCCAGTTTAGCGATTTCAGCATCCGATTTTCCGGTTACGTCAACTGTCAGTTTAAGACGTGAACGACGCAGTTGTGGAAGAATTTCGTCAGCGATTGATTTGAAAGCAACCGAAAGGTTTTTGATTTCACGTTCGCGTTGTTCAGGATCGGTGTACATTGAAAGCACACGGAGGATAACCTGTTTGTCCTGAATGTTAGAGTTTTCCATTAATTTCTGGAAACCATCCCAGTCTTCAGCTGTGAATTTAGAATCAACTGTAACAGTAGTTTTCAGTTTTTTGATTTCTTTGTTGATAAAATCAGAAGTAACTTTCTGACGTTTTTCAGCAAGATTCGTGTTTATATCAAGAGCTCCATCAGGAGATGCATAACCTGCAATTTCAAGTCCTGAAACTTCTTTGTTGGCAGCTTCTTTAGCTTCTTTGATTTTTTTAGTCAGTTCTACAATATCCGAAGATTTTGTTTCGCTGTTGCGGAGTTGCGATTGCTGGATAAGGAAGAGAATGTCAGCTTCCTGCATTTCCTGAATTACGCGCTGGAATTTGTCAGCAACGATAACCGGACCGTTAGCAGCACCTGTACCGAAGTTTGTAGAAGCGAGAGCAGCTGTTGCAATCACACCATCGGCTACTTTTACCTGTGGTAAAGTGTATGTTTTTTTCTTTGTAGCTACGCTGAAATCAAGATAAAGTTCTGATTTAGCCATTTCAGGTACATAGTTGAAAGAAGTTTTGATGGTGTATGAACCACCGGCTTTGTAAGCGATAGTCTGATCGTTACCGGTTACTTTTTCGCCCTGGAAAACCGAGGGAGTTCCTTTTACTTCCTGACCGTTGAATTTCAACACAGGGGTTACTGTTACTGTAGCATTTCTTGAGAAATACTTCACAGGGAAAGTTCCTGTAATGGTAGCATCAACTTTACCACCCTTCAGTTCGAGGGGATTTGGAGTGCAGGTAAATAGACTTGGGTCGAGAGGTTTAAGGTCTTTGTTACAAGAACTTAAAACTAACGCAAGCACAAGCGAAACCGCGAAAAATAATTGCTTCTTCATAAAATTGTGTTTTTGTTATAAATTGATTTTAATTTAATTTAGCGTGTATTTGGCTACAAATATACAATCTTTCAATTGAATTTGATTTACTTTGTGATTCGTTTTTCACATTTTTTCCAAAATTTCGCTAATTTATTTGTTTTCACTGACAATGTGGGAAAGCAAGTTACATTTTGTAATTATAAAATATGAGTTTTTCAAAGTTAAAGCACTACCTGATATCAATACGCTATCTCACGCCACTAAAAATTCTGAATCGGATACTTAGTTTTGTTAATTATTGTTTTGGCAAAGGGCAATTTTTTACAGCTATGAAGCCTGTTTTTATTTCGGTTGAACCGGCCGATTTTTGTCAGCTTCGATGCCCGCAATGTCCTGTCGGAATGGCTGCCAGAAATAAGGGAACTCTGATTGAGGATCAAGTGGTTTTTGATACCCTTAGCGAACTTAAAAAGTCATTGATTCAGGTGATTTTTTACTTTCAGGGTGAGCCACTTTTAAATCCACGACTGCACGAATATATCCGTTATGCTCACGAATCGGGCATTTATACTTCCACATCGACTAATGGCATGCTTTTGAATTCGGAAAATGCGCGCAAACTGGTTGAATCCGGTCTCGATAAACTGATTGTGTCGGTGGATGGTACCACACAGGAAGTGTATGAGCAATACCGCAGGGGAGGAAAACTTGAGCGGGCTTTGGATGGGATCAGGTTTGTGCAGGAATGGAAGAAAAAACTGGGCAGACAAACTCCTTTTGTGGAAATGCAGTTTATTGTTTTCGGGACCAATGAACACCAGATTCCGGAAGTGAAAAGGCTTGCCAAAATTTCCGGGGCTGATGGTCTGGCGCTGAAAACAGCACAGATTTACGACTTTGAAAAGCCGAATCCGCTGCATACAAGTCTGCCGGCTTACTCTCGTTACCGTAAACTGGACGATGGTAGTTATGTCTTAAAAAATCCGGTTAGAAACCGCTGCCGGCGTGTGATAAGTGGTGCTGTGCTTAATGTAAAAGGTTCTGTATTGCCCTGTTGCTTTGATAAAGGAAGTGAATTTGCGTACGGCTCGATGACTGATGCTGATTTTATGACTTTATGGCAAAATAAAAAAGCGACAGATTTCAGAAAAGCGGTTTACACTAACCGGAAGCAGTTTGAAATGTGTCGCAATTGCACCGAAAAGTGAAAAATATCAACGGATTTTCACAAGCGAAGTTTCACGCGAAAGCCCGTGCTGACAGCTAACCCTGAAAGTGGTTTTACCGTTGGCAACACTTTTCACCTGAATATTTTCAGAATTTCCTTCTGTTTTCCATTCGCCCGAAAGTACCAGCTCTATTTCCGATTTTCCCGAAGGATTATTGATCCACTGACGCGAATATACGCTGCGTTCGATACGTTTACCCGAAGCATCATACGCTTCGTCGGCAGCTCCTTCGTAAAAACGCAAATCCGGATCGGCTAAGCTGATGTTTATCTGGTTTTCAGAGATTTTTTCCATCATAAACAATGCCGGCACATTTACCGAAACAAACAGGTTTTTATTTTTAAATTCCCCGGCTTCGAAAAATGCAAACGCTGTGGTATTGCTGAGTTTGTCATGTACAATGTGCGCCATTGAGTCTTTCTGAAGTACTTCGTAAGGCGATTTTTTGACCGATTTCAGATTTTTGAGCGTGGTTTCGACAGTTTTGTTATCGGGCTGAACAAGAATCAGATATTCGTAATGATCTGTTTTTGCTTTTGCTCCGTGATTGATCCAAGCAGATGCAAACGGATTACGGGTTGGAGCATCGGTTTCCTCGTGAAATGATTCCTGCACTTTTTTCTGCAAAACCACTTCGCCTTCACGAACGAAGAAATGATTATTCAAACCATCCGAAAGATGGTTCATTTTTCCTTTAAACGTTTCAGAAAAAGGCATCGATGTTACGGGATTGTTGTTGGCCAAAGGCACTTTTACAGCTTCAGACTGGTAAACCTGAAACAGTGTAGTGTGCACTTCTTTATCAGGTAAAACCGAACGGATATTACTTCCCAAAGCCACAATGCGGTTATCGAAGAAGAAAAACGATTTTCGTGCCCGAAGCGAGCCGTTGTATTTGTCGTGCTCATGCAACTTCATGGCAAAGGCACCATTGTGGTTGCGAATAGAAATTCCACCTGCAAAAGTTTCATCTGAGAGCAGCATTTCCTCGTAACCTGAGTTTTCGTCGAGGTTTTTGATGTCGGCTTTCAAATCCTTTAAAGGCAGATAAGTGGCTGTAGTGCCCGGAAAATGGTTCCAATCCCAGCCTTTTTGATTAAAACCGGAAGAGAAATTAGAAACAGGCTGACCGCTTGCCATAATTTGCAAATGTCCGTGATTCAGATACCGTCCGTAATGATTTGCGCCTACATACGATTCGGTGGCCCACAAATAGCGACTGTGACCCATAGCGCTTACCAGCCAGTTGTCGCGGCGTTGAACATTCAGACAGGAATATGGAAATGTTTGATTTCCCTCGGGAGCTTTTTCTGCTTTGATTCCTGATTTTTGAAAAATGCGAGTGTAATTTGTCGGCTGATTGCCAACCAGGCGAAGATAAGCCGAAGCAAGCTCTGCGTCGAAAGGCTTTTTTCCGTCAGTACTTCCAGCCATTGCCAGTCGTGCAAAATGCAGAGGGTCGATGTGTCCGAGTCCGTCAGGGTGACGTCCTGAAAGCGATAACGGCCATGTGAGCAAATTGCTGTAGAAACGCATCGCTAACAAGGAATTTTTTAGGTTTTCACGACCTTCCTGCGAAAGCGCAAATCCCGTGTTGTGTAAAATCCAGGCAGCATTTACGGCGCCATCGAGACCTCCCACCGCATAAGCAGGATAATTGTGACGGTGATGATGCATTGATCCATCGATTTTGAAAGTGCCCTGTGTGCCATCAGAAATCATCAGACCGTTATTTACCCAGCGCACAAAAGCATTCATGTAGCGGACTTTTTCAGGCGAATCGTTGAGCATGAGAATACTTGCCAACCTTCCCGAAAGGCTTGTGTTGAAAGCATCCACATCCATTCCGGCCACAAGCGGAGCTGTTTTTATTTCACCTGTGCCGGCAAACCATTCCATGGCCTGCTGCATATCGCCGGCTAAACCTGCTTTTTGTAATTCGCTGCGCATTAGCACTCCCGAAGCATAAAAATTACGCATGCTGTAACCCAAATGATGCAGCGTTCCCACGGCACTTCCGGCTCTGAAACCCTGATCGAGTGAATGACGAATCAATAAGAGATACATGCCTGCAAGCGTTTGTTTTTCACTTTCGCTGGCCGATTGATGGTAAGTATTTGCCAGATTAAAGAGCAATTCATTGAATTCGCTTAAACCTGAAGGATTGTCGAAAAGCAGATTGTAACGCTGTGCACCCAAACGTTCGTAAGTTTCGCCCCAACGCTCGAAAAATACAGGTATTCCGCGAATTGAACCGTCGCGGTTTTTACGGATACGGTATTGGTTGAACGATGCAGTCAGCGCTTTTACAGATATTGCTTTTTTATTTTCGGTAAGCGTTTCCACAAAACGTTTTTCAATTGTTTGCAGACTGGCCATATCTTCGGCTGAGATTTCCTTTTTAATACTCAGATCAAACTTTTTATTCCATGAATTCAGTAGTGTAAGCCAGTGGCTGTCGGTATTGGCATTGATAAAAGGAGCTTCGAGGCCTGCTGTGTGATGCCGAACATCCTGAAAGGACGATAACATCAGATGGTCGAAAAATAGTTCGCCCTGAGCTGCACCTTTCACTGTGATGCGCAGTTCGTTCATTCCTGGCTGCGGTTTTCCCTGCATATCGCGGTCGAAAGCTACCCACGCTCCACTCCAGCCTTTGAAATTCAGTCCATATTCAAAAGAAGAGCATACTTTATCGTCTTTCAGAAACTCAAAAACCAGTTTTGCGTCTGGTAATTGTTTCGCCGAGTAAAGCCAAAATACGAAAGTGGCTACCGAATTGTCGCCGTGCGGATTTTGAGCCGCATAAGGAATACTCTGTACAAAATTCAGCGCTGCATCTGTTTCGCTCCATTTCCATTGCAGACTTTTTTGTCCGTGTTTGAAATGATCACCCGAAGTGTTGAGTTCTGATTTTCCGCTGGTGGCAGCGGGAAAAACGCCTGTCTCAAACGACAAAATTGTCGGATGTGTAAACTCTTTTGCCTGACCAAAAAGGCCAAAGCAGGTAAGAGTGCCAGCAAAAAGCATGAATATGTGGAAACGAAGATGCATTGAATAGTTTATAAGCCCCCTAAATCCCCCTAAAGGGGGACTTTAAAAACCGGGAAAGGTTTGAATTTCAATTAAATGGAGAATTGTGCTACGATTTGAGAACCAATTGTAAATCGTAAATTAAACTCAGGGTTTTTCAAGTTCCTTTTTTCTCAGGAGAGCTTCCAGAAAATAATAGTCGGCATAGTTTAGTGGCACATCAATTTCGTGTCCGTGAGGAATACTACCCACCGAGTGCATCAGCAGGAAGTTGCCGTTGGTTCCCAGAATAGCGCGATATGCTGGCGACGAAAGTGAAGCTACAATTTTGTCGGCAGTTTCCTTGTATTCGGGTTTTCCGAAAGTGCTCAGTTCGTACAAAGCCGATGCGATAACAGCTGCAGCCGAAGCATCACGTGGCTCGTTGGGGATGTTTGGCGCATCAAAATCCCAGTAAGGAACCAAATCTTCAGGCATGTTTTTATGCGTGAAAAGATAGTTGTAGATTTTATCAGTCAGTTCAAGATAGCGCGGATCTTTTGTTTCGCGGTAGCAAACTGCAAATCCGTACAACGCCCAGGCCTGACCACGTGCCCAAGCCGATTCGTGTGCATAACCCTGTGCAGTGTGTTTGTGACGTACACCGCCTTTGATTTTATCGTAGTCAATCACATGATAACAGCTGTAGTCGTCGCGGAAATGATTTTCGAGTGTGACATCGGCATGACTGACAGCCATTTTGTAGAATGACGAATCGCCGGTCAAACGGGTTACTTCGAAGAAAAGTTCCAGGTTCATCATGTTATCAATAATTACCGGACACATCCAACCGCGTGTTCCCTGCCAGCCACGGTCTTCATCCCACGACTGAATCACGCCCGGAGTTGGGCGGAAACGTGTAGCCAGCGATTTAGCTGCCTGCACCATCACATCTTTGTAAGCTTCGTTTTTAGTTACTTTGTATGCATTGCCATAGCTTGTATTAACCATAAAGCCCACATCGTGATGCCAGGTAAGATATTTAACCGAGTCGAGGTCTTCAGTATATTTTACACCCAGATTTTTCCATTTTTCATCGCCTGTGAGTTCGTACATATACCACATACTGCCCGGGAAAAATCCACTTGTCCAGTCATCGATGGGGACATATTGAATTTTATCGTTTTTTATGGTGCGCGGATTCAGAATTTTTCCACTTTCTTCAATCAGTTTTACCTGATGTCCGATTTGTTTTTCGGCAAAAGCGACATTATCGGCAATTAAATCAGTTTGCTGATTTTTAGAGGCACTATTACAAGCGCTAAGAAGCAAGAGCCCCAACCCAATGGTCAATAAATTTGTTTTCATAAAGTTATAATTTGACCCCCGATGCCTGCCCCCTAATCCCCTAAAGGGGGAATGAGTACTATCGAAAGAACAGGTTTACAGAGAAGTTGTTATTTTATATTTTGTTTAAATTTTTTATTTTGAGTGAATCCATTTAAAAGTATAATTGATGTTTTTTGCTGTCATTCGGCAATAGTAAATTCCATTCGGGAAACTACTCAGGTCAACGGTCAGAGAGTTGTCGAAATTCAGCATTTTTTTCTGATAAATCAATTGCCCTGAAGTGGAGTAAATACGAACTTCAGTATCTTCATTCAAATCAGATTTTGGACTAATAATAAGTTGATTTTTGAGATTTGTAATTTTAAAAAGATCACTCTTTTCTGTTTTCTCAACAGCCGTATCATCGGGTCGTTTTAATGTAAAATAAATGGCTTCGCCTTCGCTGAAAGTCAGTGTGATTTGTGTTTCGCCATTGGCCGGAGCATGAAACTGCACGCCCGGTACCGCTTCCACAGGCAGCCATTCGCCATGAAGCGTAAGTGTGGTCTGACTGTTGGATGATTTCCAACCGTAAGTGGCATCAGTCACAGGTTTCAGGTTCGGATTCGAAGCAGCAAAATACTGTCGTCCCGTTTGTGCATCGGGTCTGTGCATCAGCAGATGTTCGGCTGTCGACGATTTTACAATGCCAAAAGTCTGATTGAATGAAGCCCCGTAAAATGTATATGCTGTAATGTTTTTGGGCTTGTAAGTCAGCGCATGCAGATTTCCACTTTGACTGTGGATCTGATAAATGCTTCCGCCTCCATTAGCCATTTGTGCCGATAGTGTTTGCATTTCTGTGGCATTTGTTCCAGGAATTGCCACAAACGAGTAGCTTTTGCCGCTTGGTTTTATACCATGATTAATGTAAGCCTTCGCAGCATTGGCAGTGGTTGCGGGCGATGCATAATCAGCTCCGGTTTCCACAGGCGATTTCTGTGCGCCAAACCTGAGTTCAATCGCATCATTTCCCTGTGGAATAAAATATCCTGTTCCCTGCGGACTGAGCAGCCAGTTATCCTGCGACGAAGCTACTGTCGAACTGTGTGGCATGGTTATTTCAGTGCCATTGAGCAGCAGTTTCCCACTGGCTGATGAGGTCAGTTGCTGAAAAAGATTGGTGGCGGTAATCATAGACGCATCGTAAGTGCCCGACGAACCAATGCCGCTACCGAGACTGATAATCATATTGTCGAAAGCATACATCGATTTGCGGAAAACCAGATTTGTAGCTGTAAAGCGCTGACTTCCCCATGTGTCGATCTGATCGAAATCAGTGGCAAAAACTCCGTATTCTCCCCACGAAAGCGCTCCCGAGAAATTCTTTGTTTTCGTAAACTGATCGAAACGGTCGGTCAGGTTTTTGTTCGGCATCATTTCCTGCCACGATGTGTAATGTACAGTAGTCGTGCCCGGAACCACATTCCAGTCCCAACCGCCTCCTGTGCCATTGCCGGGATAGCCACTTTGCGCTACCGAACCCTTGTAAGTTATTTCGAGAGTTCCATGACTTTGATATCGTCCGAAACGGTTGGCATTGCTGTAAATTTCGGCACCCCAGAATTTTGTGGTTGGTGCGCGCATGGTAGCCACCCAGTTTGCACGGCGATAAATGCCGAGCGGACTGTAATTGAATTGATGGAAACCTTCGTACGACTTTGTTGGAACGCTGTATTTGGTCGATTCAAAAAAATAATTGTAAGCACCTGCAAGTTCTTCGTCCATATCTTTTCCCAAACAATCGCCTCCCACAAGAATCAGTTTCTCAAATAAATCTTTTGAAAAATATACCTGAATGCCCGAACCAAAAGGATTTCGTCCGGAAAGTGTATTGGCATAATGGCGCGTGTTTCCTGTATCCAAAGTGGCCATTGTGTAAATAGATAAAATAGATTTTCGGAAACGTAGGTACGAATCAGCCGAAATGCGGAACGAAGTGCCCTTCATGTACCAGATATAGTCCATCCAGGTCTGATAGGAGTACATGTAGTTGTTGTAATGCGTATTGTGGTGGAAACCAGTTCCGTCGGGTTTCAGAATATCGCCACCTCCGGGCACATATTCTGTGTTGCGATCGAGGAAACGTTTGAAGGTTTTCATTTCGCGCACAGCCACAGCGTCGTCTGTTTGAAATAATGCGATGGCTGCAATATGAGGCAGATACAGGTAAATGACGTCCGAATTCAGCGCTTGCAAATAAGTGCTTTGTGATTCGTGCATCAAACCGTAATACGAAATCCATCGAGCAAGTTTCAATACTTCATTTTTTTGTATATCGGTACAGGCCGGAAGAATATTCAGCAGTTTGGCCGGAATACTTCGTGCGTTATTGTAATCGGTTGTGGAAATGATATAGTTTAGTCCTTCGGCAAAGCCCTGATCGGTAAGATGATCGAGGAGTTTGCTGAATATTTCCAGCGTGGCAGCATCGTTCAATCCTGCAGCTGCCAATACTTCCAGTTTGGAAATGTAATCGGTTACAGTCGATGTGGTTAAGGCAGTTGGTGACATGTCGAGAATTTTGCCTTTTACAGTGCCGTCAGCATTTCGTGTAATACCAAGCGAATTTACAAAAATTCTGGCAGCAGTCAGATTAGTGGCAGTACCCGCAGCAGGTGTACGATTCAATAAGTTCCGTAACGTTTGCAAATCGGCAAGTTCGGTACTTGTGGGCGTTGTCAGCGCAATGTCAGGTGTATTGGCAAATAAATTCAGTTGTGTATTATTGCTTGTAAAATATTGTTTGTCAAGTATCCACTGACTGCCCGGAATACGGTTTGCCTGTGTGGTTTGGTTGAATTTTACATTGTCGAAATAAATTTTGCGGGCTGTGGCCGAAGTGGGTTTCAGTGTAAAACGCACTGCGCTAATGGTTGATGAAACATTGGAAGCGTACTCGGTATAAGCGCGGTTAAACTCACGCCAGCCCTTATAATTCAGCAGAAAGCGTGCAGTTCGTTTGGGTACATTCAGGTACAAAAAGTCCACTACCAGCGTATCGTTGGTAATTTCGGGCGTGTAAATCTGCAAAAATGCCGAGTTACCTGTCGACGCAATAAAACTTGTGAAGCTAACTGTTAGCGTTGCTGTTCCGGTAGTTTCCCAACAAAGACTTTGCAGGCCTTCCTTGTAATGTTCGGTGCTCAGTGCAAGTGTGCCGTTTTGTTGCACGGTCCAGCCGGCAGGCACTGTACTTTCTTCGAAAGCAAATGTCTGAGCCTGAATGTTTATCGCAAGAAGCGCTGATAATAGGAATAATATGTAGAATTTGGTCTTCATTGTTTCAAAGCATTAGTTTTCTTGTAAATACAGAATTATCGGACAGTTGTGCCCAAAGAAAATAGATTCGGTTTTTATCAGCGTAAAAGGTTTTTTCCAATGAACTGTGGTTTTGATTTTCCACAATGCGTCCGATATGGTCGAACAGTGTTGCAGCGTTGGTTTGCCCGTGAATGGTCAGCGAATTATCGTTTTTTGAAATTTTCAGTTTATTTTCAGTTGTATTTTCAGTGTTTGAAACAGTGTTTTTCAGCACAAATTCCACCGGAATTCCCAACTGACAATTTACTGTCAGAAGTGTATTTCGATTCTGATAACTTATTTCCACAGCTTCGATCGGATTGACTAATTCTTTTGCACCTTCAATCAAAATTTGTTTCTGCACTACTGCTCCTGCAAGCATGGTACTTTCGCTGTTTTTTGTTTTTTCGGGTAAATGCAACGACGGATCGCAAACACTCATGGCAATAGTTCCATTGTCGGTTTCGTTGTACATTAGCAATGTTTCTTCCGAAATACTTTTGATAAATCCTTCGTCGGGGCGTGTGAGTTCAAAGCTTACAATGGCAGTTGTTTTGCTTATTTCATCGAACACAATGTGCGCGGTTTTATCTGCCCTGATTATCTGATATTCAGGTTTTGAACTCCAGTTGCGCTGCTCAGCAGGCGATGGTTTGAGCATTATCATATACTCGTAATGCGCATCAATGGGCGCCTGACCGTGATCGATGCGGGCAGTTACAAAGTTGCCACGTGTTTCGGCTTTGGTTTTATTGTGTGCCGAAACCTGTTCGCCTCCACTGATAAGCACTCTGTTACGTTCCGAAATACGATAGAAATTACCTGATAAATCACTCAATACGGTAGGAGCGGAGGCAATTCCGGAATCGAAACTGTAATCGTTGATGTTGGTAAATGTGCCGTTTACCGAAATTTTTTCGGTACTGTTTTTAATCGAATTCTGAAAAAGAGTAGTTTCCGTCACGAAATCAGCATTGTTATTATTAATGTCTGTACCAATGCAGATAATACGTTTTCCGAAAGTGAAAACTGATTTACGCGCTGTAAATTCAGGAGTAAAATTGGTGTTGTTGATATCGTTTTTCTCTTTCAGTTTCATTCCGAAAATACCATATTGTCCGAGTAGGGAAGAGGCTCCGGCAAAATCTTCTTCCGACCGGGCCATCAAAGTGCCGCTTACCGGGCTTTCGAGCAGGTTAAGTGGCAGATGAATGGTTGTGGTGCCCGGCAGTCGGTTCCAGTCCCAGCCATTTTCGCTGAAACGGCTTTCGGAACGCGATACGGGTGAACCTCCGTTTAGTATTTCCACAGCACCATAACTCTGATAACGACCGTAGCGGTTGTCGGCAGTGTAAATTTCCGATCCCCACACGTCCGAATTATAACCTTTTATGGTAACCAAAGAATTCCCAAATCGATGAATTCCTAGCGCAGCGTGATTCATTACAAAAAATCCCTGCGTAAAATCATTTGCAGCCAATCCGCTGAAACGACTTTTCAGAGTTGTATTTTCAGTTTCGAGGCACAAATATTCAGCAGCCAGTTTTTTGTCGTAACTGTCTGTCGGATTTTCAATACCTCCCATAAGCGCCAGATAAGCAAATGCATTGACAACATCCTGACTCATGGCTCCGGCATGCGGATGACGTCCGGCAAGGCCAATGGTCCAGTCGCGGAAATTGGTGTAACGCGACATGGCAAACAGTGCATTAGCCATATTACGGCGTGCTTCAGTGTTTATTTTAAAACCTCCGGGCTGTATGGCAGCCATAAATTTTCCCAAACCATCGAGTCCGCCAATGGCATAAGCAGGGTAATGTCCGGCATGATGAAACACAGATCCTTCGGGTTTAAAGCCACCCATATTTCCCGGTGTACAGGCCATTGACATTTCTGTCCAGCGAACAAGCGATTCCACCGCGCGATAACGTTCGTTTTCGGCCGGAATAAGCATGGCAGAGATTAAACGTTCGAACAACAAAGTATTCCAACAATCCACCACACCATCGCGCGAGATGTCGTAGTCGGCTCTCGATTCGGCGAGACCGCTCCAGAAACCGAGCGCAGCAGCTACATTCGTTAGTTTTCCTGCCGTTTTCAGTTCGTTACGCATCAGAAAAGCGGCTCGGAAAATATCGCGTGTTTCGTAACCGTAATGGTGATTGTTGCCCATTGCGCTGCCAAAAGCAAAACCCTGATCGGGTGCAAAATCCCATAACAACAGGAAGTTGTTTTTCGATGTATTGTTCTGATTGAAAACCGCATCCTCTGCAAATCCAAGCATCATGGTTCCCAAATCGGCAAATGTAATATCGCCTGTTTTTTTGTCGGGTTTTACAACTAACGGTGATCCTGTAAGGAAATTTCCGGCAGCTTTTATTCCGGTATTTGTAAACAGATTTTTAGCATTGTTGATCAGCGAACTGTTAGCCGAAACGGGCAGGAGCGAAGCAATGGCCTGTTCGGTTTTGCTGAGTGCTTCGGTTTGTGCTGCCGATAAATTTGCCGGCAGAGCCTGCGTGTAACCCAGTGTACTTTCCCATTTCCAGAGCGAATTCCAGTGAATCAGATAAGCCGCTTCGGTGTTGTTGGGTTGTTGCGCGTCAGGAGCATTCTGGTAATTTACATCGGCTACAAACGAGAAACGATCGATAAATAATCGTCCCTGCGAAACACCGGCCGGACTAACCAAATGCAGTTTCAAACCAGCACTTTGTTGTTTCGGTCCGGTCATATATTTGCTGCCAATACGGCAAATACGCCAGCCTTTGAAGTTCAGACCAAATTCGAAAGCATATTGCACAGTGTTGTTTGCATCACGGTATTCGGCTTTCAGCGGGTTGTTCGTCGGATTTTCGTTGTAAACCCAAAAGATAACACCATCGCGGAAGTTTTTGTGAGTTACCGCATAATCTACTTTCAAAACCGATGCGTTTGTCCATTTCCATTCCATAGCTGCATTTCCATCCTTGTAAGGAGCCTGCACAATATTGAGTTGTGCGTTTGTGGCGCTGAAGGGCGCGATGGCTCCGTTGTCGAAGCTGAAATTCTGAGCTCCGGCAGCAAAACTTATTGCAGTAAATATGAAAATGAGGATCTGGCGCATAATGATTTATTCTGTAATTCTTACTTTAATTGTTCTTTCCGTCGATTCGCTGTGTAAATAGTTTTGATTTGCAGCGTTGAACTTTACAATATACTCACCCACTTTACTGAAAGTATAGGAGTAGTTTTCCACTCTGTTACTAATGTTTTTCACCGAAGTGACTGCCGAATTTTCAGTTTGTCCCAATGGAATTTCAATAGGTTTGGATATCAGCCAGTCGTGATTGAGTGCATTGTCGCGTGCTGTACGTTTTATTTCCATAGCAGCCGGATTGTTGATATACCAAACTCCGGCAAGCGATTCGCTGTTGTAAGCTGCCGTTTTGTTCAGCATATCGAAAGGCGAAAAGCCCATGGTAGCTGCCAGATAAGTCGATACTTTCGAATTGTCGGTGGTCAGCGTATTGTCAATTTGCAGGTCGGATACAATCCATGTAGGTTGCCAGTCGGCTACAAAATCGGTTTTGTAACGAAAAGCGATGGTGAGTGTTTTACCACGATAATCATTGACAGAAATTTCAGCTTTTTGTTTTGTATTGGCCACTGTTGGCAGATTCGATGTTGCAGTTACATCTATCCATGAGTGTGTACTTATTGCTGTGGAGTCTTTTCCAAAGTCGTTGAGCAACAAGCCCTGAAAGCTTTCCGAGATATACACTTTTAGTGTGTTTTCAATATGTGTTCCCCACGCAGCCTGAGTCGAAAAACTCAAAGTTGCATTGGTTGGCACAAATCTTTCGTATGCAAATGAAATGAAGTCGGGTTCTCCGGCGAAATTAAATTTCACCGTAGTTCCTTTTGCAGCAGTGATGACACTGTCGGTAATAGTTACTCCGGCAGCCGGCTCCACAGTTACATCGAATTTCAGTGGTTGTTCGAGTGCATCCTGACAGGCGGTAAATAGTCCTGCAAAAATGGATATCAGGAAAATATATTTGATTTTCATATCTCTGTGTTTTTTATGTTTATAGAATTACCAACCCGGATTGTTTACAGTAATAAGTTTGTTTACCGACATTTCGGTGTCAGGAATAGGGAAATAATTGTAAGCGTCCGATACATTGTAATAAGCTGCAGCATATTTCAGACCCGATGACCAACCATCCTGTTCCACTACTGCCTGCATGTTACGCATGGTCACGGTGAAATCACCCCAGCGAATCAAATCCCAGCGACGAAGTGCCTCGAAGGCAAACTCCATGGCGCGTTCTTTTTTGATAAAATCACGGAATTGTTCTTTGGTAAGTCCTGCGCCGGTCAGAGGGGTAATGCCTGCACGCACACGCACTGCATCGATACATTCGTAAGCCAGGTCGGAAGGAACAGCGGTAAGTTCGTTGTCGGCCTCGGCAATCATAAGCAGAATGTCGCTGTAACGCAGAATCGGGAAGTTGATCGGAGTGTAGTTTTTGTTCTTTGGTCCAACTACTTCATGTTCGCGACGATATTTTGCTGCGCAACGTGTTTTGGTGCGGTTGCTCACACTTGCAGTTTCTTCAATGAAGGTATATCCATCAGGTGCTACAGTACCGGGGCGGAGTTTTCCGAAATAATACTTTCTTCCGGTAACCTGTTTCGGTGCTGCTGAAGCAAAAGTGTATTCATAGTTGGCAATGTTCCAGTCGCCACGGGCAGTATCGCCTTCGGCTTCGTACATTTCGTAAAGTTTCAGCGATGCATAAGCAAATTTGTAGCTGTAACCAGGATTGGCGAGTCCCATCAGTTCTTTGATGCCTTCGGTGGAAGAAAAATCATTGCTGCTTCCGAATCCGATAGTGTTTCCGATACGACCGGCAGCCTGTTCTACCGTTCCACGATTGCCGGCTTCTTCAGCTTCCCAGATGCTTTCGCGCACTCCGGTGCTGTTGTATTTGTCCTGAGCCAGATCCATAAACACGCGGCTGTAAGGAGTTACAAGTCCGTGAAGCATGCTTTCTTTTACTTCGAGTGCCCAGCGTTTTGCTTCGGCAAAATATCCCTGTACTTCAGGTCCGGCAGGCTGGTTATCGCGGAAATGTTCACCCGCACGGAACAGATAAATACGTGCCAGAATACCTTTGGCAGCCGACTGTGTAGCACGACCGGTATAACTGATATCGGTAGCTGTCAGTAAATTTGGGATCGCAGCTTCAATGTCACTGATAATCTGATTGTAAATAACCTGTTTGTCGGTACGGGCGGCGTCGAGTCCGGTAACTTTTACAGTAGGTTCGAGTCGCAAAGGTACATCACCCCAACCCTGTACAAGGTTGAAATAGTAGAACGAACGCAGAAAAAGTGCTTCGGCACGCACACGGTCGCGCACGCTTTGTGCTATCTCCGGATTTTTATCCACATTGGCCAGTAAAATATTGGCACGACTCACGCCTTCGTACAAAATTCGCCAGTAAGTGCTGATGTAAGTATTGCTGCTGTTGGCATTGGCGCAAAGAATACTGCTTGTGGCACTCGAACGCTGAAAGAAAGTCAGGTCGTCGCCTCCGGCATTATACAGTGGATAGTTGTTTCCGTAAAAATGTTCCTGCATAATGGGGCTGTACACTCCGGTAAGGAATGCTTCTAGCTCGTTCGCATTGTTGAAAAAGGTTTCAGCTGTCAGTGTATGCGGTTCCTTTTCCAGAAAATCGGAACAGGAAGCCAACCCGATCAGGGCGAAACTAAGGATAAATATTTTAAATGCTTTCATTTTGAGTAATTGATTTTTACAGATTAAAAACTAATATTCAGACCGGCATTGACTGACGCAGCACGTGGATAAGCCGAGAAATCAAGATTTGGTGTAAGCGCTGTGTTACGGATAGAAACTTCGGGATCGTAACCACTGTAATTTGTCAGAGTAAACAGGTTTTGACCCGATACATACACTCTGGCAGTGTTGATTTTGATCTTTTTCAATAATTTCGGACTGAAAGTATAGCCCAGCGAAAGTGTTTTCAGACGCAGATACGATCCATCTTCGATAATGCGACTCGAGAACAATCCGTTCGACGATGAAGTGCTGATGCGTGGAATGTTGCTGTCCTGATTATCGAATGTCCAGCGATCGGCAAACGAAGCAAACTGGTTCAGATCCTTGCGTTTGTTGTATCCGCTTTCGAACATCAGACGGTTGGCATTCAGAATGTCGGAACCATACGACCATTGGAAGAAAATGCTGAGGTCGAAACCAGCGTATTCGAAATTATTGGTAAAACCACCAATGTGCAGAGCTTCACCGCGTCCAATGAAAGTCTGGTCGTTCGAGTCGATCACACCATCCTTGTTGATATCGGTATATTTAGGGAAACCGGGCTGTGTGTTGTTCTCAGAAGTAAAACGTGCAATACCGGGTTTGAGCGTATAGTTGGCTCCGTCAAAATCAAATTCGTCCACCTTGTAAGTTCCTTCGAAGAGGTAACCATACATCATACCAATTGGATAACCCACTTTGGCAATGTAGTTGGGCGCAGTGAAACTCTGATCGAAATAACCATTGCTAAGCATAGCCAACTGATTTTCGGCCAGTTCCAGTACTTTGTTCCGGTTCAGGGCAATATTGAAGTTCGAAGTCCATTTGAATTTTTTAGTCTGGAAATTTACAGTGTTGAGTGTAAGTTCAATACCCTGATTCTGAACTTTTCCAATGTTTTTCATTACACTTCCGTAACCTGCCGAAGGTACAAGAGTAGCCTGAAGAAGCAAATCCGAAGTAATTTTATTGTACCAGTCGAAAGTCACACTGATTCTGTCCTTGAAAAATCCGAGATCAAATCCGAGGTTGGTCTGACCGGTGGTTTCCCATTTCAGGTTCGGGTTCGAAAGGCTGGTGGGTACCACACCTACCGAAGTAATGGTATTGTTGAACGGATACACACCGTGCGTCACATCTTCGGGTTTCGAATAGTTGCCTGAGGCTGCCTGCAATGCTTCGAAAAGCGCATAAGTGTCGTATTCGCCCACGCGGTTGTTACCGGTGACACCCCAGCTTGCACGCAGCTTACCTGAATTGAGAAAACGGGTAGCAGGTTTCATAAATTCCTCTTCGGTAAAATTCCATGCCAGCGAAGCTGATGGGAAATATCCGAAACGGTTTTCTTTTCCGAATTTCGACGAACCGTCGGCACGGAAAGAAGCTGTGGCGTAATATTTCGATTGATAATTGTAATTGATTCTGGCCAGATACGAAAGCATACTCCATTCCGAAATGGTTGAAATAATGCGATTAGGTGTTCCCTGACCCATTCCTGCCATTCCAAGCGTTTCGTAAGGGATATTGATGGTTTTCATGCTGTAGAAATCGGATGTGGATTCCTGCATGGTTAAACCTATCATGCTGTTCAGGTAATGTTTTTTATTGAAATTGGTCTGATAAGTCAGAATGTTTTCGTTCAGCCATGTGCGACGTTCGGCAGTGGTGAGTGTGGCATTCACCTTGTCGCTCGAAATAGGTGAGCCATAACGGGTCTTCGAATTGTTGAAAGTTTCGCTGCGACGATTGTCGTAAGTGTAACCACCTGATACTTTCAGTTTCAGACCTTTCATAATTTCGTACTCGGCAAACCCATTGTACTGAGTGTATGTGGTAAAGTTTTTACGGTATTCGTTGTTAAGTGACAAAATCGGGTTGAAACGATAGTCGTTGGTCTGATCCACGCCTTCGTCAGTAGTATTGTCGAGCAGTGTGTTCAGGTCGATGCCCGGCTGAGTGACAGGGCGGTAACCCCAAACGCTGTAGAAGAGGTTGTTCATACCGCTGAACGACGATTGCGAAGGAGAACTACCTGTTTGTATAGCTCTTGAGTAGTTTGTGGTAAGGTTTATGTTCAGTTTGTTACGACGGATATTGGTTCCGAGACGTCCCTGAATACGGTTGTAGTTTGAAGCTATCACCACACCGTCCTGATCGTAGTACGACAGTGAGGCGTTGTAGCGGTTTCCGGCAGTACCACCCGAAAACGACAGACTGTGGTTTTGTTGTGCGGCATCGCGGAAAATTAAATCCTGCCAGTTAAATTGTTGTACATTGCGATAATCGTCGAGTGTGTATGTTTTGTTGTCCAGGGTTTTGAAATAGCCCAGGTTTCCGGTCATGTCGGCGGGAGTATAGATTTCGGATTGCATGCGAACAAATTCGTAAGCATCCATCATTGGAATGGCACGGGTAATGCGTTGTACACCATACGAACCGTCGTAAGTGAATACCGGTTCTCCGATTTTCCCTTTTTTAGTGGAAATAATGATAACACCGTTGGCACCACGGGCTCCGTATATGGCTGTGGCCGATGCATCTTTCAAAATATCAATAGACTCAATATCGTTGGGGTTGATTGAACTTCCCACTGTAGGATCTTCCACCGGAAAACCATCGATTACATAAAGGGGTGAGTTTTCCTGAGTAAGTGAGTTGTTACCACGGATTACAATGTTCATTGTTCCACCGGGTGTTCCTTCACCGGAGCTAACATTCACACCTGCAATTCGTCCGGCCAGAGCCTGGTCGAAACTGGCCACAGGAGCTTTCATCATGTCGTCGAGGTTGGCTTTGGCCACCGAACCGGTAAGGTCTTTCTTTTTTACATCCTGATAGCCAATTACCATTACTTCGTTAAGGGCTTTCGATTCTTCTTTCAGGGTAATGACCATGGGTTTGTTACGTTCTACCTTGCGCTCCTGAGTTTCGTAACCCAGATACGAGAAAACCAGAATAGCATTGGTGTTGGCCACTGTTATACCAAATTTACCATCGAAATCGGTAATGGTTCCCTTGTCCTGACCTTTGATGATAATGTTTACCCCCGGAAGACTTTCGCCTGTTTCGTCGAATACGGTTCCGGTGATAGTAATGTTGTTCTGAGCCATGCTGAATGCCGACAGCATGATTGTCAGAAACATTAAAACTGCTTTTTGAAGTTTATTTTTCATTGGTGTTTTATTGAGTGTATTGGATAAATTTACACAAATAATTAAGGTTAGTGAAGAAGGTTGTATCAAAAGCAAAGAGAATAAAACAAAAACTTACAAATCGATTCATTCAACTGCCCCCAACCCCCTAAAGGGGGCTTTGACATTGTGCAAATAAAGATATTACGTTGCACAAACTAAGTCCCCTTTAGGGGAACCAAAGGTCACGACCAAAGGGAGTAATTAGGGGCAAAACAAAAAGTTATTATAATTTGCAGCTTTGAAATTGCTCAAGTATACTTTTGATACTGCCTTCTTTACTTTGATATTATTTTACAAATACTTTTTGTACTCCTTCGTTCATTTTTACAAGATAAATGCCCTGAGTGAGCGATACAAAAGCATCAGAGTTATTTGTAGTAATGGTTTTTACTTTCATACCCGAGGCATTGTAAATGCTTATTTCCTGTGCAGAAGGAATGCCATTGATTTGAATTCCACCCTCTTTGCCAAAACAATTAATACCTGCATCGCTAAGCGATTTTACTGAGGTGAGTGAACGCCATACAATGTTCACTTTGAAAGAATTGTGTACAGCCATACTCCAGAAACCGTCCTTGTCTATGTCGTTTTTGAAATCCACTTCGTTTCCGGTAAATGTCAGTCCGCCATCGTTTGAAACAGTATAAAAGGCTCTTTCCATTTCGTAACCTGATTTAGGTTCGAAGAAGAGTTCGAGTTTACTGCCTTTTGCATAACCATAAGTGTAATCTTTGGCCAAAATTTCGCCCAAAGCTGAATAAATAAAACCGTTGCCTGTATCGCCTTCGCCTGCAACCACAATATAATATGGTAATTCGTATGCACCGATATCATATTTTGCTTCGGCCTGTGGATATCCTTGTGGACGTGGAAGTCCTGCAAAATCGCTGGTCACTGCTTCTACAGTTTTTCCGATATTTACAAGTGGCGAAGCGCCGTTGAGGCTCCAGTTAACACTGTCGAGGTTCAGAAGATGTTCGGCAGCAGTGGATGCTCCGATAAATGAAGAAACTTTTGTGAATTTAGGTCCGCTGCCGAGTGTTCCGGCGGCAGGATCGGTTACATCGCCATTCGAAATATTGGACGATAACAATACATTGTCAGCCAGATTCCAGCTTTTATCTGTTGGAAGCGGATTGTAAGTAGCATTGTTATGAACTATTGAGTTTGAGTTAGCAGCACCGGTAATGCTTGTGGCAGTTGCCAGTGTAGCATCTTTATAGCAGGCCCATACAACATTGTTGATCATTTTAATAGTATTACCTGCTCCGTAAAGTCCACCAATATTTTTTACAATAATATTGTTGTAAAGATTTCCGCCATTGTAATAAACTGCATTTTCACCACTGTTGTTGTAAATCAGATTGTTGATTATCTGGTTAGCTGCACTGTTTGCGTAAATTCCGGCTCCGGGTTTCAATGTGGTTCCGTCAACAGATACATTGTTGTAAATACGGCAATTTGAGATATAAGTATTGGTTGATCCCTGTATGCCGATACCGGCACCACGTACAGTAGAACTGTTGCCTGTAATGTCGCAGTTTTCGATGTAACCCAGGAATCCGTTGGTGCTTGTGTTACAGAAAACACCTCCACCACCGTTATTTCCTGTAGTTTGCACATTATTTCTGATAAGACAATTACGTAAAGTTCCTCCGGTGTTCATCATTATGCCGCCTCCGGCTGCAGCACTTGTACTGTTTTGTACAATACAGTTTTGCATAATCAGGTTTGGACGAATAAGGGCAGCACCACCGCTACCATCTGTCACTGTTCCTTTTCCATTTCCATCAGTCAGAATAAAACCGTCGAAAGTGGTTGGAATGTCTAACGCAGCTGCAACCTGAATCAGTCGGGAGTTGTTACCTTTCAGTGTGGTTGGATTTGCAAATTCCCAGGCTTTTCCTCCGGCCACTTTGGCACGTTCGGAAACTGCGCTCTCAGTTCCTGCAAAACTTCCATAAACGTTTATACTGTCGAGCAGGGAAATAGCTGAGGTGATTTCGAATTCGCCAGTAGCTACCCAAACGTCCTTACGGGCTGCAGGGTCGGCTTTTGCAGCAGTTATGGCTTCCTGAATATTGCCAAGGGCATCGTTCCACGAAGCTCCTGTTCCTGTTGCTCCGGGTTTTACATAGTCGAGCCTTAAAAAGCCCATTTTCGTATTATATTATTGTTGATTTGGTAAAACATAGCTTTTATCAAGTCAACAATTTGTATTTTAAATTCGAGC